>DASTPH010000101.1:0-34137 GCA_035762305.1 Anaeromyxobacteraceae bacterium | reverse complement strand
GGAGGGGGGTGGCACGCCCCCTTACAAACGAGGCCAGTGCCGCCCGGAGCGTTAAGCTCCGGTCGCGGCACTAGCGGCCCTCGCCGAGGCGCTCGGCGAGCCAGCCCGCCGTGACCGACGACACCTCGTGGTTGAGCTTGAGCTCGGCGTGGTTGAGCCAGCGCGGCAGGTAGCGGATGAGGCCGTTCTCGTGCTTCACGTCCGGACGGAGCTCGGTGGTGACGGTGCGCAGCTCGGACCCTGACAGGCCCGCCTTGAGCCCCGCCGCGCCCTCGAGGATGGCCGGGATGTCGCGCTCCGCGTAGAGCAGCAGGCACGGCCGATCGTGGGGGGCGACGGGGCCCAGGGCATCGAGCAATTCGCTCACGTAGCCCGAATACGGCTCGCGGACGGAGGGGCTGGGGAAGTTCTCGAACATCCACTTGCCCTGCGGCGAGATGGCGGCGACCACCGAGGGCGATATGGCCACCATGCAGTCGGCCGTCGACATGAGCGCCAGCCGGCCGCCCAGGCTGATGCCCACGGCGGCGGCGGAGCCGAAGCGGCGCACGTGGGCGAGCGCGCGCTCGACCTCGTCGCGCATCGCGGGGCCGATGGCGGAAGCGTTCTCGCCGTGGCCGCAGAGGTCGATCGAAAGCGCAGCCATGCCGGCTTCCCCGAGCGAGGCGGCGATGCCGAGCATCCCCTCCTTGGTGCCGCCATAGGGAGGGATGAGCACGACGCCGCCGCGCGGGGATTCCGGAGCGACGAGATAGGCGGGGATGCGGTGGCCGTCTGCGGCAGCCAGCGCCGTGATCCGGTCGAGCTTCATGGGAGTGCCTCCCTCGAGTGTCCCGCCGCCGCCGGGAGCCCCTGGCCGCGGAGGCGATCTCAGCCCTTGCCGACGACAAGGCTGTCGAGCTCCTTCAGGGCCTCGTTCAAGGTGGGGAAGGGCGAGCGCTTCACCACCTGCTCCTGTCGATGGCCGCACGACGGACATCCCACGACGTACACCGCGTCGAGGTAGTAGTGTCCGCAGTTGGCGTCGGCGGGATCGTCGGCGAGCGAGATCCGCTCGAAGCTGTCGACCCGCCGCAGCTCCGCGACCCGATTCCCGCACCGCTTGCAGGGCACGAAGCCTCCGGACCGCCCCGATCCCCGCGCCCCGTCTAGGCCTTGGCCGCTCCCGCGGCCGGCTGCCGCAGCAGCCGGCGCAGGAGCTTGCCCGTCCCCGGGCCGCCCGGGCCCGCCGCGCGCGGCATCTTGTCGACGAAGGCGACCTCGCGGGGGAGCTTGTAGACCGCGACCTTGCCCTTGCAGAACTCGATGAGCTCCTGCTTCAGCGTCTCGGAGGGCTGCTTGCCTTGCTTGAGCTGGACGTAGGCGACCGTCTTCTGGCCCATCACCGGATCGGGCGCCCCGATCACGCCGGCGTCCGCCACCGCCGGGTGGGTGACCAGCACGTCCTCGATCTCCTCCGGCCCGATGCGGTAGCCGGAGGACTTGATGAGGTCGTCCTCGCGGGACAGGAACCAGATGTAGCCGTCCTCGTCCATGTTGACCATGTCGCCGGCGCGGCACCAGCCGTCCTTGACGGCGGCGCGCTGCTTCTCGGGGTCGCGCCAGTACATGGTGCCGGTGGGGCCCTGGGCGATGAGCTGTCCGACCTCTCCCGGCTTGCAGTCCACGCCCGCCTCGTTCACCACCCTGAGCTTGTATCCCTGAATGGCGGGTCCGATAGAGCCGGGCTTCACCTTCTTCGTCGCCGCGGAGGAGATGAAGACGAACATCATCTCGGTGGTCCCCAGCCCTTCGAAGATCTCCTGACCGAAGGCGGCCTTCCAGTCGTGGTAGGTCTTGGCCGTGAGCGACTCGCCGCCGCCGGTGCAGATCCGGAGGGAGCCGAGGTCGTACTTCTTCGGCGCGTCCGGCACCTGGAGCATCTTCCGGTAGGCCGTCGGCAGGGCCGAGAGGATGGTGGCCTTGTGGTTCTGGATCTGATCCAGCATCCCCTCGGGGGTGAATCGGGCGAAGATCGAGACCGCGGCGCCGAACCGGTAGGGGATGGCGGCCACCGCCGAGTAGCCGGCTGCCATGGCCATGGGCGCGGCGCTCAGCACGACGTCGCTCTCCCTCACTTGCCAGCAGTGCTTGCCGAACCCGTCCGGGACGATGAGCGCCTCCTCCATGAAGTGGGCCACGCCCTTGGGGAGCCCGGTCGTGCCCGAGGTGTAGAGCAGGACCGAGACGTCCCTCCGGTCGCGGCGGAGCGGATCGCATTCCGGCTTCCCGCCATCGAGCAGCTCCTGGTACAAGAGGTAGCCCTTGCGCTTGTACTCGGCCTGCTGCTCCGGCGTGCCGCCGATGACGATGACGTGCTTGAGCGTCTTCAGGTCGGGCCTGGCCTTCTCCAGCCCTTCGAGGAGCGCCGCCGCCACGAAGGCGGCCTTCACCTCCGCGTTGTTGAAGACGTGCGTGATCTCGGCCGGCGAGAACAGGCCAGAGGTCGGCAGGAAGATGGCCCCGACCTTCAGCACGGCGAAGTTGGCCACCAGCGCGGGGGGGATGTTCGGGGACCGCAGGGCGACCCGGTCCGCTTCCTCGACGCCCAGCGCCCGGAGGCTGCTCCCGAGCCGGTTCACCATGCCCAGAAGCGCCTTGTAGGGAATCCTCTTGTCCTCGAAGAGGATGGCCGGCCGGTCGCCCTTGCCCGCCGCGACCGTCTTGTCGAGGAGCTCCTCGGTGCTGTTGAGCTTCTGCGGGTAGCTCCGGTACTCGGCCAGCTCGTAGATCCGGGTGGGCCACAGCTCCTTCGGCGGCAGATACCCTTCTGGAATCTTTCCCATCCCCGCGACTCCTCGCCGTCAGCTCTTGGCCAAAAGATTTCGGAGGGCCTCTTCGACGCCCACGAGCTTGTCGAGCTCCCGGTCGGACCTGGGGAAGGCCTCCGTGGGATAGCGGTCCCCTTCCTTCTCGAAGACGAGGAGCGCCGGCACCGTCCTGCCGAAGTCCTCCTGCAGCGCACCCTTGGCCCCGAAGACCGCGCGCTTGGCCGAAGGGGGACCGGTCACGGCCGCATTGTAGCTCATGAAGGCTGCCGGCTCGTCCCCGCAGTCCTGGACCTTGACGTTGACTCCCTTCGCCTGGAGCTGTTTGCAGAGCTCGACGGCCTTCTGGTTGTCGCAAGGGAACTGCGGCCCGGGCGCATGCTTGCTGCTGTAGTAAAACTCGACCTTCATACGGACTCACCTCTCGAGTTGAAGGCGATCGCCGCGCGCCGGCACGAGTGCCGGCGCAGGCGCTCGCCTTCGTGGTTGGACGGACAGGCTAGGCGAAGATTACTCGAAGGGGAACCCGTTTCGGATCGGAGTCGCACCCTTGCAGTAGTCGCACTCCTTTGGCGCGCTGCCCTTGGGGATGATCCTGGTGTAGGGCCAATCGCACACGGCGTCGTACCCCCAGTAGACCGATGCGATGTGCGGGTCGAGCGCCCGCGTGTAATGGGGGCATTCGAAGGGATAGGTTTCCTTGGTCCATGTCCCTTTAGCCATTCCCGAAATCCTCCTGAATGAGGTTGACGCGGGGGCGGTGAAGCGTGCCCACCGCGGTGGGCCAGGTCGGCCCTCGTGCCGCGGTCGGCTAGCTCGGCTTGTACGGTTTGCCCTCCATGATGAACCGGGCACGGCTCCCCACCAGGTCCGACGCCGTCAGCTTCCCCGCCGCCACCAGGTTTCCGCGGACGCTCTTGTACGTCGGCCCGTGCTTCTCGCCCGGCGGCCGGGCGTAGAGCGGCGGGCTCACCTTGCCGCTCTGCGTGTAATCGGTCTTGAAGTCCTTGGTCTGGGCGTAGCCGGGTAGCTTGTCGTGAGGCCCTTGGGCCGGATCCGGCCCCTGCACCCGCTGGCCGTTGGAGTACGTGACCGCGTAGACCGCGTCACAGCCGGCGCACTTCACCTTCCCCTTGAAGTTCCAGAAGGAGAAGGGGTCCATGTAGTTGACCACCGAGCACTTCGGGCACTCCAGGAGAAGCGAGCAGTGCTTGTAAGTGACCTCTGCCATCCGCATTCCTCCTTCGCCGTAGGGTGTCCTAGATGACCGCGTCCGCTTCCATCTCCGCCATCTTCGTCTTGGAGAAGCCGCACAGCTTCCCAAGGACGTACTCGTTGTCGGCTCCCACGGGCTTGAAGGCCCACTTGTGGCGAGGCGGGGACTCCGAGAGGTGGAAGGCCGGCCCCTGGCTCTGCACGTCACCGTAGGTGGGGTCGTCCAGCCACTCCAGCTCGCCGCGCAGGTGGAAGTGCTCCTGGTTCGAGACCTCCTTCGAGTTCCAGACCGGCTGGCTGTTGATTCCCTGCTTGGTGAGGATGTCGTGGACCTGCTCCTTGGTCTTGTCCTTGGCCCACTCCTCGATGGCCGGGTAGATCTCGTACTGGCTCTCCGCCTTGACCCGCTCGTCGTGCGCCGCGTACTTCTTCGCGAGGTCGTCCTTCTTGATGAGCTTCATCAGCTTGGCGAAGTCGGCGTCCGTGTAGGCGCTGACCAGGATGAACCCCTCTTCCAGCTCCTGCGGGTTCTTGGAGCTCGGATAGGACGACTTGCCGCACTTGACGATCCCGTGGACCGAGAGGAGCGTGTCCCAGTTCCCCCACCGCTGGGGCACGAGCCCGTGGCGCCCGAAGAGGGCGATGCAGTCGGAGAGATGTCGCTGGGCTCCCTGCACCTGGGAATACTCCATGAAGTTCCCCTGGCCAGAGACGTTGTCCCGCCAGAACATGTTGGCGATCATCTGGAAAGTGCCCATCATCCCGCCCCAGTAGTCCATGATCCAGATGGTCTGCTTGGAGGGGAGGCCGCCCTTGTCGGCCGGCCAGCCGGTCACCGAGAAGCAGCCGCCCTGGGCCTGCCCGAGGATGTCGTAGCTGGCCCTCTTCCGGCCGGGACCCCAGCCTCCGAAGCCTCCCAGCCACTGGTAGATGATCCGGGGGTTCGTCTGGCTGAGCTGGCGGTAGCCGATGCCCCAGCGGTCGAAGGTGCCGGCTCGGTAGTTCTCCACCATGCCGTCGGACTTGTTGGCCAGCTGGCGCACGATGGCCTGGCCCTCCGGCTTGTGGAAGTCCACCGACAGGAAGTACTCGTTGTGGTTGGCCCCGAAGAAGCCGAGCCCGGTGCCCAACTCCGGCATCCACCTCGACAGCGGGTAGAGCTTGGGCTCGTTGAAGGGCGTGGTGTGGCGCATCGGCTCCCCTCGGCGGGGGAGCTCGATCTTGATCACCTCGGCGCCGAGCTCGGCGAGGTAGTTGGCGCAGGAGGGGCCGAGGATGTACTGCGTGCAGCTCAGGAACCGCTTCCCCTTCAGGGGCTCCGGCTTGGAGAAGATCTCCTTCGGGTTGAAGACGTCCCGGCAGTACTCCTCGAAGGACATGGTCGCCATGGTCACATCACTCCCTTCGCCTTGTAGCCGTCCATATCGGCCTTGGTGAAGCCCAGGAGGCGGCGGTAGACGTCGTCGTTGTCGTAGCCCACCGGCCGGCCGATCCACTTCACCCGGCCCGGGGTCCGCTGGCCGATGAAGGCCGAGGCTCCGATGAGCACCTTGCCGTAGTTCACGTCGTCGATGACCTCGAGGTGTCCCCGGTACTTGTAGTGGGGGAACTCGGCGACCTCGTCGATGAACGAAACGCCTCCGGACGCCACCTCCTCGGCCTGCAGCTTGGTCTCCGCTTCCGAGCGGGTGGTGTCCTTCATCCACTCGCAGAGCGAGGTGTAGGTCTCCACCTGCTTGTAGTGGGGGAGGCGAGCGGTCACCTCCTTGAGGTTCGGGTCCTCCACGATGTGCTGCTCGATCTCGGGCTTGTCCTTTCCCACCGTCCGCCAGATCCGGTACCAGAGGCGGTCGTGGCCGCCGCCCACCATGATCTGGCCGTCCTTGCAGGGGTTCACGGCGTAGATGCAGATCGCCAGGTCCCAGTTGCCGTAGCGGGGCCGAATGCTGCCGTCCACGCCGTACCAGCCCCAGTTGTAGTCCAGGATCCGAATCACCCCGGCGGCGCCGGTGGCCTCGACGAACTGGCCGCGGCCCGAGACCTTATCCCGGTAGTAGAGCGCCGTCATGATGCCGATGGCCGCGCCCGTCCCGCCCACCTGATCGCACATCCACCAGCCGGAACGGGTGGGCGTGCCGCCGAACGCCATCGGAGCTCCGGTGCCGTGCACGAACCCGCAGGCGGCCTGGGCCGTGGGGTCGAGATTCCCGGGCTTGTCCTTCAACGGGCCCCACTGGCCGAGCTGTCCCACCCAGCAGTAGACGAGCCTCGGGTTGATCTGGGAGAGCTGCCGGTAGCCGATACCCCATTCATCCCACTGGCCGGGGGGGCCGTTCTCGATGATGACGTCCGCATGGGCGGCGAGCTTCTTCAGGATCTCCCGCCCCTCGGGCTTCGTCAGGTCCAGCGTGACGGCCTGCTTGCTCCTCGCCTCCGCCAAGAACCGCGCACCCACGTCCTCCTGGGTGTGCGTGTCCCTGAACATGTACTCCTTGCGTCCGAAGGGCGTGAGCTTGCGGAGCGGGTCGCCGTCGGGGGGTTCGACCATGATGACCTCCGCCCCCAGCTCGGAGAACAGCGACGAGCACCAGTGGCCGATGATCATCGTGGAGGTGCAGTCGAGCACGCGGATGTTGGAGAGCGCTTCCGGCTTCTCGAAGTTGTTGCTCTGCCGGAGGTTCTGCTCCAGCCACAGCGCGTACTCCTTCGCCTTGTCGCTCTCTCCCTTGTAGACGTCGTCCGGAGTCGGCACCGGAACGGCCGGCCAGGAGAGCACAGGGTAGTTCTTTGACATGCTTGGATCTCCCTCGAGCGAGGAACGTGGGTGTCGCGCGTCTGAGCGTAGCTAGGTCGCTGGTGCCTTTGCCGCCTCTGCCTTCGCCGGGATCGGGGGACGCTTGGCGAGGAACTCGGCTATCAGGGCGACGACCGAGAGCACGCCGGCAGTGTAGAACGCGACGCGGTAGTCCTTGTAGCGGTCGAACATCGCGCCGCCGAAGCGGCCGCCGAGGAGACCGGCCATGCCCCAGGCGGTGAAGAGCATGCCGTAGTTGATGCCGGCGTTCTTGGTGCCCCAGAAGTCCGAGGCCGTCGAGGCGTTCACAGAGAGCTGCGTGCCGTAGCACCAGTAGACGATGAAGGCCATGGCGAGCAGCGTCACGAGGTTGCCGCCGGCGAGGTACATGAGGGGCATGCTCACGGCCGAGACCGCGATCATGAGCCGCAGCACGTTGAGCCGGCCGATGGCGTCGGACAGCGTGCCGGAGAAGATCCGCCCGAGGGCGCTGCCGGCCGCGGTGACGAGGAACACATAGAACGCGAACTCGGTGCCGGAGAAGCCCATGGTCTTCGCGAAGGGGACGAGTTGGCTGATCACCATGAGGCCGGCGAAGCAACCCAGGAAGTAGGCGAGCCACATGAAGTAGAAGGCGGGGGTCTTCAGGGTCTCGCCGGGGGTGAACTCGTGGCCCGTGGCCGCCGACTTGGCGGCGGGGGCGGGCACCCAGCCGGCCGGCTTGTAGCCCACCGGCGGGTTCTTGAGGAGGAAGGCCGCGATGATCGTCATCACCAGGAAGATGCAGCCGAGGATCTGGAAGGCCGCTCGCCATCCGTAGCTGCCGATGAAGGAGTTCCCCAGGGGCCCGAAGATGGCGGACCCGCCACCGAACCCGGCGACCGCGAGGCCGACCGCCGTGCCCCGCTTGTCCGGGAACCACTTGGCCATGACCGGGATCGGCGTCGCGTACCCGAAGCCGTTGCCCAGGCCTGCGACCACGCCGAACCAGAAGAACAGCCACGCCTGGCTGGTCGTGTAGGCGCACATGAAGAAGCCGAGGCTGACCAGGACTCCGCCGGTGACCGAAACCCAGAAGGGCCCCTTCTTGTCCTGGATTCGCCCGGCGACGACGAAGGAGAGGGCGAACACGAACACGACGATGCTGAAGACGAAGGAAACGTCGGCCCGCTTCCAGCCGAACTCCTTCTCGAGAGGCGCGACGAAGATGCTCCACGCGTAGAGCGTCCCGAGGGAAAGGTTCATCAACAGCCCGCCGACTACACGCCACCACCTGCTCAAGTGTTGTTCCGTTCCGTTCATCTTGACCTCCTCTCCCTGCGGGTCTAGAGCGGTCCAGATATCGGCTTCGGCAACAGCAGCGTGAAGCTAGATTCGTGGGGCGCCACTCTCGTTGAGCCCCAAGTGTGTTGTCAAGAGGATACCCGTTTGGGGTCCCCGTGGCGCTGAGTAGGTCCTGCTTGCGAACGCGAGGGATTGCCGCCGCTTGCCGGCCGAGGTACTCCCATCGGGTATCTCCTATGGGGTATCTCCTAAGGTGAAACCTCGTGCTCACCGACCCGGCTCATGATCAAGCCGCGCTCGGCGATGCTCGGCCCTGCCGTTTAGCCGAACGACGGCGCCCGGGCGAGCCCCGTCCGCGAGCGCGCTCGAGGCCGACCCTGGTCGGCATGGGCATGAACCTCGGCGCTGCGCGCGAACGACGACGCGAACATCGAGGACGCCCTCTTCTTCGGGTCGCGGGAGGGCCTGGAGGTCGGCGACCTCTCGATCCTCGTCACCTGGCTCGCCGTCCACGGCGCTCGCGTGAACCTCGGTCGCCTGGTGAGGCTCGCCGCCGCGAGGGGGTCCATTCGGGCGAGGGCGTTCTGGAGCGCGATGGGACAGCGGCTGTGGAGGATCGCCGCTTCGCGCGCCTCGCGAAGCTCCACGCCGGTCCCCGCATCGACCTGCTCGAGGCGAGGGCGGAGCTCCAGGTCCGCGGCCCCGGCGAGGACCGCCGGTTCGGGGGAGCGCCGGTGCGCTTTCGGTGAACGCGCTGCGCCATCGGCCCGCCGACGTGCTCGCCCCGGCGCAGCTCGCCCGGTGCCATGCGGCCCATCGCTGGACGCCTCGCCATGCGACCGATCGAGCCGACATGTGGGCGGCCCTGGAGCGAGCCCCGTCCCTGACCCAGTCCTGAAGCAAAGCGAAGAACCAGAACCCCCACAGCACCATCTCTTCCTACGCGCGAGCAGCGCCGGGCAGCTGGGTCAGGAAGCGCTCGAACAGCTCCGGGCGGCGCCGGGTGTACATCCCCCGCTCCAACCAGCGCTCCAGGAAGCGCACGTTTTCTTCGAGGATCTCCGGTAGCTCCCGGCGCAGCGCCAGGGCGCGCTCGATGGCCGGCAGCACCGGCTGGCCAGGCTCGACGTGAACCATCCCTTCCCGCGGCAGCGGCACCAGCGTGTGGATGCGCCGCATGTCGCAGGTGACGATCATCGACCGCGCGTAGATGGCCTCGTAGTGGCGGTAGGACCAGGGCGCGTTGCCCTCCGGGGTCAGCGCCACGCCGCTGGAGCGCAGCGCCCGGAAGTACTGCCGGAACGGCACCTTCCCCTGGATGGTGAAGTCCGAGAGGTCGCCGTATCGCCTCACCAGCTCGGGCGTGATGGTGCGGGCCAGGAGCCCTCCCCACACCTTGAGGTGCCGGCCGCGTTCCCGGAGCTCGAGCAGCCAGGTCACCCGCTGGTTTGGCACCCGCTCCGGGTCCATCCCCATCGGGTTGCGCCCGGTGGCCGCGCCCAGGAACAGAACGTCGAACCGCGGAGGCGGGCCGGCAAAGCCGAGGCGACGGCGGATACGGTCCGCCTCCAGCTCCAGCCGCAGCTTGGCGTAGCGCCGCACCGGGGCCAGGCCCATGGGAATGCCGAAGTCCCAGGCCTCGTCGGTCCAGGCCTTGAGGTAGAGGCCGCACCGGCTCCTGAGCCAGTCGCGGTTCGAGTCGTCCCAGAGGGGGTAGTGACAGTCGGAGAGATCGAAGGGGACCAGGTGGCGGAAGCGCAGGCGGGCCAGGTGGCGATCGCAGACCGAGCTCGGCAGCGCGAGGAAGACGTACTCGGCCTCGTAGGAGCCGCCGCCCAGGAGGTCGCGAGGCGTGCAACACGCCACGGCGCGCCGCCCGGCGTAGGTCTGGAGGAACCTGTAGAAGGTTCGGCCGTTGACGCCGCGTCCGTGGCCGGCGTACTCGCCCATGATGACGAGATACCTCTTCATCGAAGCAGCCGCCGTTCAAGGGGTGCGGGCGCCCCCTCCGCTGCCGAACCGGCAGGCGCGGAGTCGACGTTAAGTTACCTCGTCAGGCCCAGGCGCGGGGTGTTCTTTCCGGGCGCCGGCGCCGGTTCCGCGGACGGAGGGCTGCAGGACCAGGCGCCGGAAACGGCCCGGATGTCGAAGGGTCGCCGCCGCTGGCGTCGATGTACGCGGAGGAGCACATCGAACTCCGAGAGGACCCGGGTCTACACTGGTCGCCGTGCCCCAGGCACAGGGAGCAGCCGGCCGTCGGCTGCGGGCGAGGGTGCGCTGGCTCTGCTCGTCCGCCGTCCTGGTCTTCCTCGGCGGATGCACGCGGGAGGCGGCCTCGACCCCGGCCCCCGCGGACGTGGGGGACCAATGCACGGCCCTGGAGCAGGGTCGCCAGGAGGGACAGTGCGGCGACCCGATCCCCATGTTCGACTCGGGACAGGAGGTCGGCTACGTCTGCCCCGCGGACGCCCGGCGCCTCGGGCTCGCCGTCGTGGACCTCTCCGACGACTGGGTCCCATTCGCCTTCCGCGATCCGGGCGACTCGCAGCAGGTGCGCCAGCCGTATCGCGCCACCTACGTGGCTCTGGCCAACGAGGAGTTCCCGCCCGGAGCCGAAGGCGATCGAGCGCGCCGCGACGCCTTCCTCGAGCTCTACGGGATCTTCCCCAGCATCCGCGTGCTGTCGGCGCGCCTCCTCGACGAGGAGCGCCACGCTTGCCACGGCGCGATCGACCTGGGCCCGATCCGGACCGTCGCCGGCAGCCCGCAGCCGTCCACGGCCACGCCCACGCCGTCGCTGAGGGCCGCGCTGGAGGCGCTCGAGCGGCGCCTGGCGTGCGAGGGGCTCCTGCCGGCGTCGTCCAGGCGCGCACCGCGCTGGCGGCTCCAGGAGGCCCTGGAAGCCTACCAGCGCAAGCACATGATCGTCTCGCGCGGCCGCCTGGATGGCGAGACCCGGCGCGCGCTCGCCCGGGACAGCCGCGAGCTGGACTTCCGGGCCCTCCTGCGCTCCCTGCGGGCGCGGGTGATTGACGCCACCGGGCTCATCGAGGACGGCACCGCGTTGGGAGCGCGGGGCACCATCCTCACGCGGCAGGTCGACGGCGACGACTTCTATCCCGACGGCGACGAGGGCCTGGAGGGGGGCGCCCCGGACCTGGTCTCGCCGGCGACCGAGGCCGCGGCGCAGGCGCTGGGATGGACCGATCCGCTCGCCGCCGCCGAGTTCTTCCGGCGGCGCGGACCCGACGCCACGCGGCGCCTCTCGGTGGCCCTGCGGCTGCCGCCGGCCCCGCCCTACCATGCCCAGCACATGCATCTCAGGGTGGAGATCGATCGCGGCGAGGTATGGTACGAGCTTCCGCGCTGGCGGCCGGGCACCCCGCAGCGGCCCGCGCTCACCCTGTACGCGGAGACCCCGGGCGGCGAGGAGATCGCGCTGTTGCGCTGGCCCACCACCATCGGTGGCTGGAAGAGGGAGGTGGGTCCCTCGGGCCGGGTCGGTCTCCGGTACAAGAACTCCGAGGTCGGGAAGCGGGTGTGGCGCGACCTCGTCGTCTCTCCGGCCTGGCTCCCGCCCCCCCGGACCCCGGCCCGCGCCCTGGTTCGCCGCGGCCAGGGCCCGAGGGCGTGGCTTCCCGACACCGATCTGCTCGGTCCGGGCTATGCCTCGGCGTACGGCCTGGTGATGCTGGTGCACCACCGGCCCGTGGAAGGCCGGAACGGCACCGTCTTCCACCAGAACGGCATCCGGACCCACGGATCGGTCAACTACCACTCGATCACCAACGGCGACAGCCACGGTTGCCACCGCCTCTTCAACCACGCGGCGGTGCAGCTGGCCTCGTTTCTCCTGCAGCACCGGAGGCACGTCCGCCACGGCCTCCAGGACAGGCCGTTCACGCACGAGTTCACCTGGCGCGGCATCAAGGTGAGACACCCCATCCCGCACCGAGGATACCGCTTCGAGCTCACGCCTCCGGTGGAGGTGGAGGTGCTCCCCGGGACGGTGCGCGGCAGGGTTCACCGGGTGCCGCTGAAGCTGGTGAGCTGGCCTCGGCCGAGGTCGCAGCCCACGCAGCCGGAGACCGTCCCCGCCGCGGCCCCCGCCGCGGCGCCGGCCGCCGGTGCCGCGGCGCAGTGGAAGCCGCCCGAGAACCCGGAGTGGGGTCACGAGGGCGGATAGGCCGCCGCGGTCGGGCGGCGGCCGGGGCGGGTATCACTTGTAGACGATGCTCGGCAGCCAGAGGCCAATCTGGGGGAAGATGTAGAGCAACGCCAGCGCCAGCACCTGGATGGCCATGAAGGGCATCATGCCCGCGAAGATCTGGTTCAGGGTGACGTGCGGCGGCGACACGCCCTTCAGGTAGAAGGCGGCCATGGCCACCGGCGGCGAGAGGAACGCCGTCTGGAGATTGAGCGCCACCAGCAGGCCGAAGAAGAGGGGGTCGATGTGGAAGTGCCCCAGCAGCGGCAGGAAGATGGGCATGAAGATCACGATGATCTCGGTCCACTCCAGCGGCCAGCCCAGGATGAAGATGATGAACTGGGCCAGCAGCATGAACTGCACCGGGGTCATGTTGAGCGACAGCACCCATTTCTCGAGGATCTCCTGCCCGCCGAGGAGCGCGAAGCCGGCGGAGAAGATCGACGAGCCGACGAAGAGCCAGCAGACCATGGCCGTGGTCTTCCCGGTCAGGAACACCGACTCCTTGACCACGCTGAACGTCAGCCTGCGATAGGCGGCAGCGAGGAGCAGGCCGCCGCCGGCGCCCATGGCCGCGGCTTCGGTGGGCGTGGCCCAGCCGAAGATGATGCTCCCCAGCACCGCCAGGATGAGCATGGCCAGGGGGAAGAAGGAGCCTAGCATCATCTTGAAGACCTCGAGCCGCTCGAAGGTCTGGAAGGCGTAGAACAGCAGCAACACCAGGGCCAGGACCCCGACCGCGATCCAGAAGGTCGGAGGCGCGGGTACCCGGCCGCCCTCCGCGACGGCCGGAGCCGCTTCCGCCCGGCGGGGCTGCGACCGGTCCCGGGCGTAGCGGGAGGTCCCGGCCTCCTCCGGCGCCGCCTCGGGGGGCTCCTCCCGACCGGGCTCCTGCTCGGCGCCGGGCTGGTCGTCGCCCAGGCCCATCTCCTGGAGCCCGGAGGTGTCCACCACCTCCCGGGTAGTCACCCCCCGGTAGACGACCACCGCACCCAGCACCAGCACGATGGCCGGCAGGAGCGCGATGCCGAGCTGACGCGCGGAGGCCAGCGCCGGGACCCCGGCCTTTCGCGCGTTGACGACGGCCCCGACGAGGGTGGGGATCGCCAGGCGCCGCCGCCCGCCGGCGAGCAGCGCCGCCAGCGGGGGGAGCACGACGCGCGTTTCCGACTCCGGCGGCTTCGGCGCCCACTCCGGCCTGAGCTTCGCCATGACCATCACGTAGGCCATGTACAGCCCGGCCAGCATGATCCCCGGCAAGAAGGCGCCGGCGTAGAGCTGGACCACCGAGACGCTGGCGGTGGCGCCGTAGAGGATGAGGAGCACCGAGGGCGGGATGAGGATGCCGAGCGTTCCGCCGGCGGTGATCACCCCGGCCGACAGCTTGATGTTGTAGCCGGACTTGAGCATCGCCGGGAACGCCAGCAGGCCCATCAGGGTCACCACCGCCCCGATGATGCCGGTGGCGGTGGCGAAGACGGCGCAGGTGGCCAGGGTCGCCACCGCCAGCGAGCCGGGGATGCGACCGATGGCGAGGTGCAGGCTCCTGAAGAGCCTCTCGATCAGGTTGGCCCGCTCGACCAGGTACCCCATGAAGACGAAGAGGGGCACGGCGATGAGCACGTCGTTGGTCATCACCGCGTAGGCGCGCTGGACCATGAGGTCCAGGGTCTGGCGCACCGCCAGCTCGGGATTCACCGCCCGGTACGCGATCCAGGTGAAGAGCACCCCCATGCCCATGAGCGTGAAGGCGGTGGGGAAGCCCAGCATGATGGCCACCACCACCAGGGCCAGCATGAGCAGCCCGTAGTGGCCGAGGGTCATGTGCGAGAGCGGCATGAACCAGAGCGTCGGAATGACGATCAGGGCCATGAGGATGAAGCCGAACCACAGCTCCTTTCTCATCTTCACGGCTTCGCCTCCTTCTCCGTCTCCCGCTCCACCACCAGCCGGTCCAGGGCGGCGATGTCCGCGTCCTTCACGTGGACCATCTCCTTGAGCTTGTCGACGTCGACCTCCTCCACGTCCTCCTTGCGCGAGGGCCACTCGCCGGTCTTGAGGCAGATGAGGCAGCGGGCGATCTCGGCGAGGCCCTGGACGAGCAGCAGCGCTCCCGCGATGGGGATGAACGTCTTGAAGGGGTAGATGAACGGCCCCTCGGCCATGATCCCCGAGCGCTCGCGGATGGCCCAGGACTCGCCGGCGTAGATGTAGCCGGCGTAGGCCAGCGCGACGGCTCCCGGCAGGAAGAAGACGAGGTAGAGCGTGAGGTCCAGACCCGCCTGGACGCGCGGCGGGAAGAACCCGTAGAGGACGTCCCCCCGGACGTGCCCGGCCTTGGAAAGCGTGTAGGCGCCGGCCATCATGAACATGGTCCCGTACATCTGGATCTGGGCGTCGAAGGTCCAGGCGTGCGGCGCGTCGAAGAACCGCCGGGAGGTGATCTCCCAGACCATGAGGACGGTGAGCGACACGATGAGCCAGGAGAAGAGCTGACCGACCCAGGTGCTGATCTTGTCGATGGTCAGGAGAACCTTCTGCATCGTTGCCTTCCCGTGGGGGGTGCGGACCGAAGAATCGGCCGTCCGGCTGGGAAGGCCGGACGGCCGACCTGGGGGCGATCTCAGGCCTTCTTCTGGGGGAAGAAGTGGTTCAGCGCCATCTTCATGTCCACGTTGGTGTCGGCCCCCCAGCGGGCGGCGCGGGCGGCGAAGGCCCTCTGCGACTCGAGCACCTTCTTGAACATGGGATCGGCCGCGGCCTTCTTGGCGACGATCTGGTCCCAGACCTCGAGCTGCCTCTTCAGGATCGCGTCGGGGGTCTTGTAGAACTTCACCCCGTGGTTCTTCTGGAGGTCCTCGTAGTCCGCCGAGTAGCGGTCCATGGCCTTCCACGCCATGTCCGCGGAGGCCGCCTCCACCGCGTAGGCGATGATGGCCTTCAGGTCCCCGGGGAGGGAGTCGTACCGCTTGCGGTTGAAGGTGATCTCGAACCCCTCCGAGCTCTGGTGGTAGCTCTGCAGCATGCAGACCTTGGAGACGTCGGCGAAGCCCAGCGCCTTGTCCGAGGAGGCGTTGTTGAACTCGGCGGCGTCCAGCAGGCCCCGGTCCATGGCCGGCACGATCTCCCCGCCCGGGAGCGCGTTCACGGCGCAGCCCAGCGCCGTGAAGACGTCGATGCAGAGCCCCACGGTGCGGAACTTGAGGCCCTTCAGGTCCTCGACCTTCGTGATGGGCTTCTTGAACCAGCCGAGCGGCTGGGTGGGCATGGGGCCATAGCAGAAGGAGACCACGTCGATGTTGATCCCCTTGTAGATCTCCTGGAGCAGCTCCTTGCCGCCGCCGTACTTGTGCCAGGCGAGCAGCATGTTGGCGTCCATGCCGAAGCCCGGACCCGAGCCCCACAGCGCCAGCGCCGGCGCCTTGCCGTAGTGGTAGACCAGCACCCCGTGGCCGCCGTCGAGCGTGCCCTTCGAGACCGCATCCAGGAGGTCGAAGGCCTTCACGACCGCGCCGGCGGGCAGCACCTCGATCTTGAGCCGCCCGCCCGACATCTCGTTCACCTTCTTGGCGTAGTCGAGGGCGTACTCGTGGAAGATGTCCTTGGTGGGCCAGGTGCTCTGCCAGCGCAGGTTGATGGGCGCCTGGGCCACGTGTATGGTCGGGAGCGCGGCGGCCGCCGCTGCCCCAGTGGCGCCCACGGCCGCCTTCTTGAGGAACTCGCGTCGCGAAGACTTCGCCTGCGGCGTCAACGACTTTTTCGTCTTCATGCTCACTCCTCGCGTGGTGAATTTGGAGCGTGTATTCCCTCTCCCACATTCCCGCCGAGGGGCCATCCTAGGGGGACGCCTCGATGGGACGCAAGCAGCCCGCCGCGTCCCTCCCGGGACTCGCGCTCGACCGCTTTCCGGCCGCGGCAGTCCCCTCGGTCCCCTTCGCGCCCGGGACAGCCGCCGCCGAAAGAACGCCGGCCTCCAACTCGCGCCTTGACAGGGCGCGGCCCGAAGCCATTCACTAGGCGCCCCGCGGCGATCCCCGCCGCGGCGCCCCGAGGAATCGCCGATGGCCCGCACGATCAACTTCAACGCCGGACCCGCCGCCCTCCCCTTCCCCGCCCTGGAGCGCGCCCGCGACGAGCTGCTGGATTTCGCCGGCAGCGGCATGTCGGTGATGGAGCACTCTCACCGCGGCAAGGAATACGAGGCGGTCCACGAGGAGGCCATGGCGCTCCTGCGCGAGCTGCTCGGGATCCCGGCCACGCACGAGGTGCTCCTCCTCCAGGGGGGCGCCTCGACCCTCTTCGCCGAGGTGCCGTTGAATTTCCTCGAAAAGGGGAAGTCGGCCCACTACGTCACCACCGGGAGCTGGGGCGAGAAGGCCCTCGGCGAGGCGAAGCTCGCCGCCGCGCTGCTCGGCGCCCAGGTGACCGCCACCTCCACCGGCACCGGCGAGGGCAAGGAGAAGAGCTACGTCCGCGCCACCCGGCCCGGCGAGGTGAAGGTGGACCCGGCCGCCGCCTACGTCCACGTCACCTCCAACGAGACCATCCACGGCGTGGAGTACGGCGTGGACGCGGCCCGCCCCTTCCCTGACACCGGGAGCGTGCCGCTGGTCGCCGACATGTCGAGCGACTTCCTGTGGCGCAAGCTGGATGTCTCGAGGTTCGGCCTCGTCTACGCCGGAGCCCAGAAGAACATCGGCCCCTCGGGCGTGGTGGTGGTGGTGGCCCGGAAGGACCTCGTCGAGCGCGGCCGCAAGGACATCCCCAAGATCTTCCAGCTCCGCACCCACGCCGAGAACAAGTCGCTCTACAACACGCCCTCCACCTTCGGCATCTACATGGTCCGCAACGTGCTGGCCTGGCTCAAGTCGCAGGGCGGCCTCGACGCCGTGGAGCGGGTGAACCGCCAGAAGGCCCAGCGCCTCTACGGGGTCATCGACCGGAACGCCTCCTTCTACCGTTGCCCGGTGGAGAAGGAGAGCCGCTCGGTCATGAACGTGGTCTTCCGCCTGCCCGCCGAGGCCGACGAGGAGCGCTTCATCGCCGAGGCCAAGAAGCGCCGCATGGTGGGGCTCAAGGGGCACCGCTCGGTGGGCGGCATCCGCTGCTCCATCTACAACGCGGTTTCGGCGGAGTGGGTCGAGGAGCTGGCCCGCTTCATGGAGGAGTTCGCCCGCAAGGGGTAGGCGGCCCCCGGCCGCCGCGCGGCGCACTTCACTGTCAGTCGTAGAGGGCCGCCTGCACGAACGCGGACAACGGCACGGCGCCGTAGTCGCTGGTGAGCGTCAGGCCCACGGGCGGCGCGCCCCAGGGAAGGTACAGGCTGGCCTGCACCGTCACCCGGTCGCCGAAGCGCAGGGTGACACCGGGCACGGCCACGCCCGAGACGTCGCGCGTGCTCACCAGCCCGAGCAGGCCCAGCGTCAGCTCCGGGCCGGTCTCGTAGCTGGCCAGGAGCGCCGCCACCTGCTGGCCCAGGATCTGGGTGTCGCCCCGCAGGTAGCGCTCGCGGAAGGCGGGGTCGCCGAGCCGGGCGATGGTGTCGGCGGGGCTGACCACGCCGAAGCCCGACCAGTGCCACTCCAGGAAGACCGGGATCCCATGCCCTGCCGGGATGCGGTAGGAGGCCCCCACCACGGCCTTGGGCACGATGCGGCCGTCGTTTCCCAGGCCGCCCGGGTAGGGGTCCGGGGTGCGGTACGCCGCCAGCTCCCCGTGTACCTCGGCGTCCCCCACCGCCGCCGATCCCACCAGGCCCGCCATGAGGTCGCGGGCGCGCCAGCCCACGAGCAGCTCTCCGTCCACCTCCCCCGCGTAGCCCCGGAGGCGGGCCACGAAGGCCGAGCCGTCGATGGACTCGCCGAAGGCCGCTACCCCGTCCACGCTCCAGCGGTCGGCGAGCTTCACGTCGGCCCGCACCGCATCCACCCCGCGCCGCCACTCCCGGTCGGCCTCGAGCGGCGTGAAGGGGGCGAAGATGTCCACGGCGCCGAAGAGCACCCCGCGCCCCAGCCCCACCGCCTGCCGCCCCGCGGTGATCTCCGCCCAGCTCGCGTGCCAGGCCACGTAGGCGCGGTCCACCTCGTGGCGCCAGGTCGCCCCGGGCACCTCCATGATGGGCCAGTCGAGCGGGGTGATCCGGTAGAAGGGCGGGGACTCTGCCGGCAACGCCCCGCCGGCCGCGAGGCCGGCCCCCTGGGAGGCGATCCGGACCCTCGACTCGTAGGCCGCCGCGGCGGTCAACGCCGGGTCCGGGCGGGCCTCGAGGTCGAAGCGCAGCCGCCACAGCGAGGTCAGGCTCTCGGGCTCGGGATAGAGCTCCGGATCGTCGGGCGCTTTGGAGGGGACCAGGCTCGCCTTGAGCGAGCTTCGCAGCGTCAGCGAGCGGTCGCCGTCCGACCACAGCTCCCTGGCGCCGGCCGGCGCGGACCAGAGCGCCAGCGCCCAGGCGGCGAGGCGGGCGCCAGGGACCCTCACGCGGCCCCCGGCGCGTCCGGCGCCTTCCCGACCCGCGGCAGGATCTCGTGCGGCGGCTCGCCCGGCTTCGCCTCGTCGCGCGCCACCCGGCCGTCCACCAGCGTCACCACCCGCACCGCGTGCGACACCACCCGCGGGTCGTGGGTGGAGAAGACGAAGGTCATCCCCTGCCGGTCGCGCAGGTCGCGCATGAGGTGCATCAGGATCTCGGCGTTCTCGCCGTCGAGGTTGGCGGTGGGCTCGTCGGCCAGCACCAGCCGCGGCTTCGCCGCCACCGCCCGGGCCACCGCCACCCGCTGCTGCTGTCCGCCGGACAGCTCGGCCGGCCGGCGGCGGGCCAGGTCGGCGAGCCCCAGCTCCTCCAGAACCGCCAGGGCCTGGCGACGCCGCTCCGAGCCGACGCCTCGCAACTCCAGCACGAACTCGACGTTCTCGACCGCGGTCAAGACGGGTACGAGGTTGAACGCCTGGAAGACGAACCCCAGCTGCCCGAGGCGCATCTCGGCCCGCTCGCCGCGCGTCAGGTCTGCGACCCGCCGACCCAGCACCTCGAGGGTCCCGGCGGTGGGGACGTCCAGCGCTCCGGCCAGGTTCAAGAAAGTGGTCTTGCCGCTGCCGGAGGGGCCCACCAGCGCCAGGAACTCCCCCTGCCGGACCTCGAGGTCCACGCCGCGCAGGGCCTGGACCTCCACCTTGCCCTGACGGAACACCTTGGTGACGCCTCTGGCGTCGAGGACCAGGTCGTTCATTGGGCGACCCTCAGCGCGACGGCGGGATCGATCCTGGCGGCGAACCAGGCCGGGTAGAGCGAGGCCAGTACGGTGGCGCCGAAGGCCACTGCGGCCACGAAGGGCACCATCCACGGGCCGACGTCGGCGTAGATCACCGGCTCGATGAGGAGCCCCTGGAAGGAGTAGCCCTCACCCATGAAGCTGGAGAAGTCCAGGCCATGGCGGGCGAAATGCCACGCCGCCGGCAGGCCCAGGGCCACGCCCAGGGCCGCGCCGGCCGACCCCAGCCCCAGCGCCTCCAGCAGCACCAGCCGCACCATGCGCCGTCCCCCCATGCCCAGCGCCGACAGCACCGCGAACTCGCGGCGCCGCTCCAGCACCGCCGCCAGCTGTGCGCTGGCCACGCCCAGGAAAACGATGAGCAGGATCACCCCGTTCACGAAGCGACTGGTGGCGGCGTCCTGCTTCAGGTGCCCCCCGAACTCGGGCGTGATCTCCTCGAAGGTCATGACCTCGTCCCCGGATGCCACCCGCGCTGCCAGGGCCGCCCTGGCTTCCGGTGTGGTGTGGTGGTCGGCCAGGATCACCGCCACCTCTCCGGCTCCGGCGGTGCCCGCCAGCTGGGCCAGCCCCTCCAGCGTCACCTGGCAGACGGAGGCGTCCAGGTCCTCGCTGCCACTGGCCACCAGCCCCACGATGCGGAACATGGCGCTCTCGATACCCCCGCGCTGGCCCACGGCGGTGGCGAGGACGTCGTCCCCCAACTCGGCGTGGAGCCGCTCGGCTGCGGCCTTCCCCAGCACCACCGAGCCGGCTTCCCCCGGCTCGAGCCAGCGCCCTTCGGCCATGGTCCGGACGAAGCGGTAGGCGCGGGGCTCGACCTCCGCGTCCACCCCCACCATCTCCACCGTCAGGACATGGGTGCCCATGGCCAGCAGCGCCTGCGCGCGCGCCCGGGGGGCCGCCACCCGCGCCCCCGGCAGGGCGCGTGCGGCCTCGAGGTCGGCGCGCCAGTCGTGGAGCCGCAGCCGGGGGTCGCGGCGCAGGCGCCAGCCGGCGGGGACCACCCTGAGGTGTCCCGCCCCGCTGTAGGCCGCGGCGCGGGCGAAGAGCCCCTCGCGGCCGCGGTTCACGCTCTCCATGAAGAGCGCCAGCCCCACCCCCACGCCGATGCCGACCACCGAGAGGGCGGTGCGCCGGAGGTTGCGCCCCACGCTCCTCGCCGCGTATCGCCCCTCGACCCAGGCCATCATTCCCTCAGCGTCTGCGTGGGCTGGAGTCGGGCCGCCCGCGTCGCCGGCCAGGCCGAGGCCAGGAGCGAGGTGATCACCACCGCCGCCACCGTTCTCAGGACGTCCACCGCGTCCAGCGTCGGGTAGAGCCGCATCGACCAGCGCAGCCCGCCGAAGGAGAGCTCGCTCGGCCCCCCGCCGGTGAGCGCTGCGTAGTCCACGCCCGTGCGATGGGTCAGGGCCACCAGCCCCACCCCCAGCGCCGTACCCAGGAGCGCGCCCGTGAGGCCCAGCGCCACCGACTCCCACAGCACCAGCCGCACGATACGCCCTGGGCCGGCGCCGAGCGCCAGCAGCATCCCCAGCTCGCGGGTCCGCTCCCAGGTGGCCATGAGCATGGTGTTGGCCACGCCCGCCGCCGCCGCCACGAACACCAGCACCAGGACGAACACCCAGACCACGTCCACGATGCGGATGAGGGCCACCATCTCGGGCGAGAGGGTGCGCCAGTCCAGCACCTCGCCGCCGGCCAGCTCCGGCAGCGATGCCAGGCGGGCCGCCAGCCGGGCGGCCCGGTCCGGGTCCCGTCCGTAGACCACGATCTCATGGGCCTCTCCGGGCATGGCGAAGAGGAGCTGCGCCTCGCCGAGGTCCATGAGCACGCCCTGCCGGTTCACGAAGTCGACCGGGGTGTTCACCAGCCCGGCCACCTGGTAGAGGTCGTTGGCCAGCGAGCCGTCGGCGCCCTGCCCCACGATGGCGAGCTCGTCGCCGACCCTGGCCCCCATCGTCTCCGCCAGCGGACGCCCCATGAGCACCCGCTTGGCCGCGGGCGGCTCGCGTGCGCCGGCCAGCAGGCCCATGGGGCGCGCCTCCGCCGCCGGATCCAGGCCGACCACCACCACCCCGAAGCCCTCCTCCCCCAGTGCCGCCAGGGCCGGCGCGTAGACGCGCGCGGTGGCCCCCGCCACCTCCGGGTCGCGTCGCAGCGCGGCCAGCGTCGCGGAGACGTCCCCCAGTGTGCGGTCCATGGAGCGGTCCTTGCGCCATCCGACCGCGTGCACCTGGGCGTGCCCCAGCATGGGGCCGGTGACGGTCTCCACCATCCACTCGCCGTAAGCGCGCAGCACGCTGTCGTAGAGCAACACCAGCGTCACCGACAGGCCGATGGCGCCCAGGGCCAGGCCGGTGCGCCGGCCGTTGCGCCACAGGTTGCGCCAGGCGATGGCGACGGTGCTGGGAAGGCGCACGGCGGCTCCGTTAGCGGTTCTGCTCCAGGCGCGACAAGCTGAAGGTATCGTCGGGCACCCTCACGTCGAACTGAATCTCCAGGTAGCGCATCTCGGTGCGGTTGCCGGGCTGGTCGGCCGGCTGCAGCGTGAGGTGCACCGGCAGCCGCCTCCCGCCCATGAGCTTCACGTCGTCGAAGCGCATGGTGCGCGCCAGCCGCCCCTTGCGGTCGAAGTGGCGCTCCTCGACTGGGAGGTCCTCGTCCGAGACCAGCAATTCCATGCGGGCCCAGCGCCCGACCACCCCCGGCTTCACCTCCAGCGAGAGCCACCAGCCGGGCGGGTCGTCGGAGCGCCGGTCCACCCGGCCCGAGAAGTCCTTCCGGAGCGACGACTCCTTCACCAGGTCGTCGTTGCTGAAGTCGGTCCCCATCCACGAGCCCATCATCATCGAGGGCGGAACGCGGATGGTGCGGGCGATGCGCGGCAACCAGTTCCACAGGTTGTCTCCTACCCGAAGCGTGGCGGTGCCGGCGTCGCGGGCCGGAGCCTCCACCACCACCAGCACCTCCTCCTCGCCTCGGGTCCAGGCCTTGAGGCGCATGCTGCGCGTGGCCCGCGGCGTCACCACCGTGATCTCCATCCGGCCCACGCTGGACTTCGATCGGTAGAGATCGTCGAGGCGGGCCAGCAGGCGGTCCACTTCCGGCGGCGGCGGAGCGGCCGCGGCCGCGGCGCACGCGAGCAGGGCAGCCGCGGCGGACGCGCGGCGGATCAGGCCCCACACCCCCATCGGGACCACGGCCCACCCCCTTCACCCGTCAGGATGAGGCCGCTCCGGCACGGTGGGAAGCGGAATCGGAGGGCGGGCCGGCGCCCAGGCTCGGGCGGACGGCGCGCCGGGCGCCGCCATCCCTGGAAATCACCGGGATCCGGCTTCCGCCGATCTGCCCTCGCCTCGAGCAACGGGCTCGTAGAGCGAGCGCCGCACCACCTCGCCCCTGGGATTCCGGATCACCAGCTCGCCCCGCGAGCCCACGCCGTTTCCATGAAGCGCCTGGCGGAAGTGGATCTCCGCGTCCTCCGCGTCCCCTGCCCGGAAATGGAACTGGTACTCGTTCTTCTCCGACGCGAACACGCAGGAGAAGAAGGATTCCCGTTTGCCCATGGGGAGGAGAGCAGTCTACTTGGCCGGGGCTCGATCCTCAACCCGGTCAACGCGATCCGAGCGAGGTCCCGCCGGCGGAGCGCCGCGCCCCCGTGGAGGTCACCGCCCGCCCTCGGCGCCGTTCGCCTGGAGGCCCCACGGTTCCGCTGCGGAGCCGGACTCCGGCGCGCCGTCAGGCCTTGTGCGGCTCGGTCACCGCCGCCTGCCGCCGCGCCGCCCGCTCCTCCAGCCAGATGGTCATCGGCGCGGCGATGAACCAGGTGGAGTAGGTGCCGGAGACGATGCCCACCAGCATCCCCATGGCGAAGTCGAAGATGGTGCCGACGCCGTAGACCAGCAGGCCCACCAGCGAGAGCGCGGTGGCGAAGGAGGTGAGGAAGGTGCGCCCCAGCACCTCGTTGATGGAGAGGTTCACCAGGTCGGCGAGCTTCTTCCCCTTGAGCTTGCCCATGTTCTCGCGGATGCGGTCGTAGACCACCACCGTGTCGTTCACCGAGTAGCCGACCACCGTCAGGATCACCGCCACCGAGGTGAGGTTGAACTCGCGCCCCGAGAAGGCGAAGTAGCCGAGGGTGATGATGGCGTCGTGGACCAGCGCGATGATCACCCCCGGGCTGAACTTGAAGTCGAAGCGCAGCCCCACGTAGACCACGATCAGGGCCATGGCGTAGAGCACTGCCTTGATGCCCTGGTTGCGCAGCTCGCGCCCAACCGCCGGGCCGACGTACTCGACTCGCCGCACCTCGGGCCTGGCCTCGGCGAAGCGCTCGCTGAGGTCGCGCTCCACCTTGTCCCGGATCCCCTGGGTGATGACGGCGAAGGAGCGGCTGCCGGCGGCCAGGCCGGCCTCCTCGCGCACCTCGCGGACCCTGGTCCCGGCACCCTCGACCGCCTGGCGCAGTGCCTCCGGCGTGGGCGGCGTTCCCTTGAACTGGAAGTCGATCTTGTCGCCCACCTCCGGGTTGAAGTGTGGGATCCCGTCCACCTCGAAGCGCGCCCTCACCGCCTCCACCACCCGGGCCACGTCCTCCTGGGTCATGAGGGCGATGCGCCCCACCCGGATGAGGTAGGTGTTGTCCGCTTCCGGCCCGTAGGTCTGCACCGAGGCGTCCTTGAAGCCCAGCGCCTCGACGTTCCTGCGGATGGCGCCGGGGTCGACGGCCTTCTGGAACTTCACCTCCATCTCGGTGCCGCCGGCGAAGTCCACGCCGTAGTTGAGGCCGCGGATGGCATTGAGGCTCCACAGGATCACCGCCAGGTTGGCGATGAGCGAGAGCGTGACCGCGATGCGACGCTTGCCGACGAAGTCGAACGAGGTCCCGTGGGGGACGAGGTCGAAGGTCTTGAATCGCATCAGACGCTCAGGCGGGCCATGTCGCCGCGGGTGACCCAGTCCATGATCACGCGGGTGACCACGATGGAGGTGAACATCGAGGCGACCAGGCCGATGATGAGGGTGACCGCGAAGCCTCGGACCGGACCGGACCCGTACTGCATGAGCACGATGCTGGCCACCAGCGTGGTGACGTGGGCGTCGACGATGGTCCAGAACACCCTCTGGTAGCCCTGCTCCACCGCCTGGCGCACCGCCTTGCCGGCCCGGAGCTCCTCGCGGATGCGCTCGTTGATGAGCACATTGGCGTCCACCGCCATGCCCAGGGTGAGCACGAAGCCGGCGATGCCGGGCAGGGTCAGGGTCGAGCCCAGCATCGACATGATGGCCAGCACCAGCACACCGTTGAGGGCCAGGGCCACGTCGGCGATGAAGCCCGAGCCGCGGTAGTAGACGATCATGAAGAGCGCCACGGCCACCAGCCCGAACAGCGCCGCCACCGTGCCCTTCTTGATGAGCTCGGGGCCGAGGGTGGCGCCCACGGTGCGCTCCTCGAAGATGGTGACCGGCGCCGGCAGGGCGCCGGCCTTCAGCACCAGGGCGATGTCGTTGGCCTCCTGGTACTTCTCCTGGTAGCTGCGGCCCGAGCCCAGCGTGATCTGGCCGTGGGCGGCGATCTTGCCCTGGATGTACGGGGCGGTCTCCACCTTGGCGTCGAGCACGGTGGCCATGCGGCGGCCCAGGTTCTCGCTGGTGAGCCGCTCCATGAGCCGGGCACCCTCGGGCGACATGGTGAAAACCACCACCGGCTCGCCGGCCCCCTTGGAAGTGTCCACCGAGGGCCGGGCGTCCGAGATGTAGTCGCCGGTGAGCTCGGTCTTCGCCCGCAGGAGATAGGTGTGGTAGTAGCGCTGCTTCACCGGCCCGCGCCCGGCCACCGCCTCCCCGATGCCCATCTCCTGGTCGCGGGAGATCTTCTCCTGGGCGTGCTTCTGGATGGCCGCCTCGAGCTGGTCGCGGCGGTTGGCGGCCAGGAAGGTCACCTGCCGCTCGTTCCCGTTGGGAAGGCGGATCGCCTCCACCGACCAGCACCCGGTTTCGGGCACGGGCAGCGCCAGCCCGCCCTCGTCGGAGGCGCACATGGGCAGCTCGGCCCGCACCGCGTCGAGCGCCGGCGACTCGTCGTCGCAGATCTTGAACTCCAGCTGCGCGGTCCGGCCCAGGAGCTCCTTGGCCTTCTCCGGGTCCTTGAAGCCCGGGAGCTGGATCTGGATCTGGTTGTTGGCCTTGCGCTTGATGTCCGGCTCGGTGACGCCCCACTTGTCGACGCGGTTGCGGATGGTCTTCTCGGCCTGTTCCACCGCCTTGGCCTGGAAGTCCTGGATCACCTTGCCCTTGAAGGCCAGCCAGACCGCGCCCTCGGGAGCCCCGCCCACCGCGTACATCTCGCCGCCGTAGGAGTCGAGCACCACGTCCTCCGCCCGTCGCGGCTCGGGGGAGCGGATCTCGATCTTGACGCCGTCGACGGTGGGGGCCGCCAGCGTGAAGGGGACCTCCTTCTGCTTGAGGAAGTCGGCGATCTCGTCGGCGCGGCGGGTCACCTTGGCCTTCACGGCGCGGTCCACGTCGACGCCCATCGCCAGGTGGATGCCTCCCTGGAGGTCGAGGCCGAGGTTCAGGTGCTTCCTCGAGTTCGGCGCCCAGCGGGGCACCGACTCCTCGTACTCGGGGCCGTTGCGCTTGTCGGGCGGCAGCCGGAAGTAGAACCAGCTCGGGACCAGCTGGTAGAGGGAGAGGACGGTGACGGCCAGGACGACCAGGAGCCGCCAGTACCAGGTGCGTTCCATCTACTTCTTCGCCTCCGCCTTGACGGGGCCCTGATCCGACCAGCCCCCGGCCACCTGCCCCTTCACGAATCGCATCTTCACGCCGCCGCCCACGTCGAGGGTGACGAACTTGTCGCCCACCTCGTGGATGCGGCCGATGATGCCACCCTGGGTGTAGACCTCCGACCCCCGCTGGAGCTGGCCCAGGAACTCCTGGTGCTTCTTGGCCTGCTTCTGCTGGGGACGGATGAGCAGGAAGTAGAACACCACGAACATCAGCAGGATGGGGACGAGCGACGTGAAGCCGCCCAGCCCGCCGCCGTCGGGGGCGGCCTGTGCAAAGAAGGCGTCGAGGGTCGGGTGCATGGAGGTCTCCTCCCGGGGCCGCAAAAGCGCCGTGTTTTAGCAGCATTTCCGGCGGCGCCGCAACCTAAAACGCCCCGGTGCGCCTGGCCTCGAGCCGCTCCCGCCGGAAGGCCTGGAAGCGCCCCCGCTCGATGGCCTCCCGGGCGTCGGCCATGAGCGAGAGGTAGTGCTGCAGGTTGTGGAGGGTGTTGAGGCGCAGGCCCAGGATCTCCCCGGACTTGAAGAGGTGGCGCAGGTAGGCCCGCGAGAAGGTGCGGCATCCATAGCAGGGGCAGCCGGCGTCCACCGGTCGCTCGTCGTCGGCGAACCGGGCGTTGCGGATGACGAGCCGCCCGCGGCTGGTGAAGAGCAACCCGTTGCGGGCGCAGCGGGTAGGGAGCACGCAGTCGAAGAGGTCCACCCCGGCCGCCACGCCCTGAAGGAGGTCCTCCGGCATGCCCACCCCCATGAGGTAGCGCGGCTTCTCGGGCGGGAGCAGCGGCGCGTCGCGCGCCACCCCCTCCCACATGGCCTCGGGCTCCTCCCCCACCGCGTACCCGCCCAGCGCGTAGCCGGGGAGGTCCAGCGCCGCCGCCTCCTCCACGGCGCGGCGGCGCAGGTCGGCGTACAGCCCGCCCTGGGCGATGCCGAAGAGGGCGGCCGGCGTCGCCGCGGCCGCTCCGCCGGCGGCGCCCTCCGCCTTGCTCGCCTCGGCCGAGAGCCAGGCGGCCCGGCAGCGGAGGAGCCAGCGCTGGGTGCGTCCGAGCGCCTCCTCGTGGTAGGCGCGGTCGGCCAGCGCCGGCGGGCACTCGTCGAAGGCCATGATGAGGTCGGCCCCGAGCGCCTCCTGCACCTCCACCGCCCGTTCGGGCGTGAAGGCATGGCGCGAGCCGTCGAGGTGGCTCCGGAAGACCACCCCGTCGTCCGACACCGAGACCAGGCCCGGGGCTTCGCGCCCGGGCGGCGGCGCCGGCTCGTCCACCTCGCCCCCCGCCTCCAGCTCGCGCCGCGCCTGTCCCAGGCTGTACACCTGGAAGCCGCCCGAGTCGGTGAGCAGCGCGCCGCCCCAGCCCATGAAGCGGTGCAGCCCGCCCAGGCGCCGCACCCGCTCGTGCCCGGGGCGCAGGTAGAGGTGGTAGGTGTTGGCGAGGAGCATCTGGGCCCCGAGGGCTTCCAGGTCGCGCGGCTCCAGCGCCTTCACGGTGGCGGCGGTGCCCACCGGCATGAAGGCCGGCGTCTCCACCGCGCCGTGCGGCGTCACCAGGCGGCCGCGCCGCGCGGCGCCGTCCCGGGCGATGAGGGTGAAACCAGCCACCGTCAGGCGACGGGCGCGCCGGAGCGGGCCACCGAGTCCGCGAAGTCGCGCCAGGCGCGGCCGCCCCGCCCCTCGACCACCATGCGCAGGCCCACGCTCTTCTCCACCGGGCCGCCCAGCGCGTTCCAGCAGACCACGGCGCGGACGGTGGGCGCGAAGAGGCCGTCCGTGAGCTTCAGGGCCACCAGATCGCCTGCCTGCGGCAGCTCGCCCGGCCAGGCGAGCGAGCAGCCGCCCTCGGAGACGTTGATGGTGCTGGCCTGCACCGTGCGCGCCCCGGCGGAGACGGCCAGGTGGCGCTCCTGCACGTAGCGCGGCGCGCGCTCGCGGAAGGTGACCGGCTCGCCGCGGGACGCCGTGGCCAGGAAGCGCGCCGCCGGCAGGCTGACGCGGTCGAGCGCGAGCTCCACCCCCGGCGGCAGGGAGGGGCGCCCGACGCGCCGCACCAGCGACACCTTGCCGAAGACGGTGGCGCGGATGGTCTGGCCGAAGATGCCGATGCGCACCGCGACCTCGTCGCCGACCCGCGAGTCGGAGAGCGCCGGGAGGAACAGGCTCCCGGCCTCGGCCCGCCACCCGGCCAGGAACTGGGCTGACTCGAGGTTCACGGCCACGCTCTGGAGCGGTCGCGACATCGGCGTCGAGGATTCTAGATCGGAGAGGGGACTTTACCCCCGGGCTCAGAGAATCACCATGGCGTCCCCATAGCTGTAGAAGCGATACCCTCTCGCCACCGCCTCGCGATAGGCGCCCAGGACCTGCTCCCGTCCCCCGAAGGCACATACCAGCATGAGCAGTGACGAGCGTGGAAGGTGGAAATTCGTGACCAGCGCCTCGACAACCCGGAAGGGGTAACCGGGATGGATGAAGAGGTCCGTCTCGCCCCACCCGGGTCGCAGCGTCGAGCCGGAGAGCGCGGCCTCGAGCGCGCGCACGGTGGTGGTGCCGACGGCCACCAAGCGCCCGCCCCGTTCCTGGCACGCGGCCACGGCCCGGGCGGTCTCCTCGGGGACGAAGTAGCGCTCGGCGTGCATGCGGTGGCCGGCCACCGTCTCGGCCCGCAGCGGGAGGAAGGTCCCCGGCCCGATGTGCAGCGTCACGGTGGCGCGCTCGACGCCGCGACGGGCCAGGCGCCCGAGGAGCTCCTCCGTGAAGTGCAGGCCGGCGGTGGGGGCGGCGGCGCTGCCCGGATGCCGGGCCAGCACGGTCTGGTAGCGCTCCCGGTCGGCGTCGGTCGGCTCCCGGCGAATGTACGGGGGCAGCGGGGTCCGTCCCTGGCGCTCCAGCGCCGCGAGGAGCGCGGCCCCGCCCCGATCGAAGCGCACCAGGAAGAAGCCCTCCCCCTCGGCGGCCTCCACCTCGGCCGAGAGCTCGCCGAAGGCCAGCCGGCTCCCGGGGCGGAGCGGCTTCGAGGCCTGCCCCATGGCGCGCCAGCGGTCGCCGGCGCCGCCTAGGTCGGCGACCAGCAGGAGCTCGCAGCGCCCGCCGCTCTCCTTGCGCCCCAGGAGCCGGGCCGGGATGACCCGGGTGTCGTTCAGGACCAGGAGGTCCCCGGGGGCGAGCAGCTCGGGAAGGTCCGAGAAGCGCAGGTGTCCCGAGGGCCCGCCGGCGCGGGACAGGACCAGCAGGCGCGAGGCGTCGCGCGGCTCCACCGGCTCCTGCGCGATGAGCCCTTCCGGCAGGTCGTAGTCGAAGTCCGACGGCTTCACGAATCGGATCCTAGCCCGCGAGACCCTCTCCCCCCGGGAGAGCCGGTGAGGGCTAGTACATCTTCACGATCTCCGTCCCCGGGTAATAGCGCCGCAGGATCTCTCGGTGGTCGGCCCCGGCCCGGGCCCACCCTGCCGCCCCCCACTGGCACAGGCCCCCCCCGTGCCCGGACCCGCGGCCGGTGAGGACGAAGGCGCCGCCGGTGGCCTTCACCGAAAACCACAGCGAGGGGAGGCGTTCGTACCCGAGGCGCTGGCGCAGATCGACAGCGGTGAGCCGGGTGCGGCTCTTGCCCGCCCTGACCTCGACGCGCGAGGCGCGCCCGGCGCGGGTGCGCTCGATCACCAGGAGGCCGCTCGCCCGTCCGGGCAGGTCGGCCAGAAGGGCCAGCTCGTCGGCCCTCAGGCGGAGGCGCCAGGTGGCCTTGGGCGACGCCCCGCAGCGCCCGCACTCGACCGAGACGAGGTAGTCGAGGTCGCGCCCCAGCGCGTCCAGGCCCCGCTCCGTCCTGCCGCCGCAGGTGGAGTGGAAGTAGGCCTCGGCCGGGCGGCGGTCCTTCACCAGCACCTCGCCGGCGGTGGCAGCGGCTGCGGCCCGGGCGCGGGGATCGACCGCCTGCCCGGGGTAGACCTGCGACAGAACGGTGGCGCCCAGGTCGTAGTCGCGCCCCTCCTCCACCGCCTCCAGCTTGCGCGACAGGGCGTAGCTCCGCGCCGCCACCGCCTGGGCCTTGAGGGCCTCGAGGGGGAAGGCGGGGGGCATCTCGGCGCCGGCCACAGCCGCGACGTAGTCCTCGAGCGGCAGGGCGTCGATCACCGCGAGGCCGCCCGCCGCGCGCCGCACCTCCACCTCGCCGGAGAGCAGCCGCCCGGCGCAGCGGATCGGGCCACCGGCGGTGAAGGTGACGCCGGCCCCGTCCAGCGGCGCGCCGTCGAGCAGCAGCTCGTCGCCGACGAGGCGCACCTCGGCCCGCTCCCCGGCGCTGGGCCTGGCCGCGGCGCCGTCGCGGAGGGCGGTGGCGGCGAGGCCGGGACCCGACACCTGGACCAGCGCCAGGCCGCTGGCGACGCCGATGCGGACGCGCTCCTCGGCGAGGGCGGCCGTGGCCAGCAGCGAGAGCAGCAGCGCCGAGAGCAGGCGCGGCGTCCGGGAGAGGGCGCGCGGCGCGAGACCTCGCGGTGGGGGCGGCCTGCGGCGAGGCGGCGCGAAGCGGTCCGGCACGGCGCGATGGTACACGGTCGCGAATCGGCTGCGAACGGTGGCGCCGGCTGCGCGCGTCGCGCTTACCCGATACGCTCTCGCTGCCATGCCTCGCCGCCCCGGACCGGCGCCTTCGTCGCGGCACTCACCGCGCTGGTCCATGCCGGAGCGCTGTTGCAGCGCGCGGGCCGTCCGTCCGGCGAAGACCTTGAGGTGGCGCGCCGCGCGGGTTGGATCGTCTTCTTCGAGCGAGCCGCGCCCGTCCCCCGGGGATTGCGTCGGACCGACGGCGTCGTCCGCGGGACTCCCGCCCCGGGGGTTCAACCGGGGTCTTCGCCAGCGGCGTTGGATGCGGTGCAGGTGCAGTCGAGGCAGCCGTGGTCGGCGCAGGCGCCACAAGAGGCCGCGACCTGCTTGCGCAACGCCTGCCGGGCCCGGAAGACGCGGACTCCGGCGTTGGAGTCCGAGATGCCGGCCTCGGCGGCGTAGTCCTTCACCGCCACGCCGTCGATCTCGATGCGCCGCAGCGCCTGGGCGTACTCGGGCTTCAAGGTCGAGGCCAGGCGGCCGACGCACCGGCACACGGCGCCGCGCGCCTCGGCGCCGGTTCGGGCCTCGCCCTCGAGGTCCGCGGCCATGGCCTCGAGGCGACGGTCCCTGGTGGACCGCCGGCGGGCGTGGTCGATCACCGAGTTGCGCAGCACCCGGTAGAACCACGCCACCGCCGACTCGTTCTTGCGCAGCGCCGCCAGCTTCTCGATACCCCGCGCGAACGCCTCCTGGAGGATGTCCTCGGCAAGCGCGCGGTCCTTGACCCTGCGCTCGAGGAAGGCGAGGAACTCCCGGCGGCTCGCAACGAGCTCCTGCACCAGTTCGGGCGAGGGGCCCGCGGCCCTCGCGGACGGCGCTCCGGGGCCATGCATCCAGGCGGGAGTCTACCAGGGCGCCCGGGGCACGACCAGGCGCCCCGGGCCCCTGAACCCTCCGACGGGGCAATCCCCGTCAGGGCACCGCGATGGTGGCCTCGTTGGACGGCGCCGACGTCCCTCCGGCGTTCATCGCGTGCACGACGTACGTGTACGTCGTGCCGGAGCGCACGGACAGGTCGTGGAAGGCGGTGACGTTCTCCCCGACGCGCCCGATCTCGGCGTACTCGACGGTCGCCTCCCTGCGCATGACCATGAACTGCTCCTCGCCGGTGGAGTGGTCCTCCCAGCTCAGGTGCACGCCGGGCGCGGCGAGCATCGCCTCCAGACCGGCGGGAGCGGCGAGATCGGCGGGGTCTGAGCCGCAGCCGAGGCTTGCCCCTCCCAGGATCGCGAGCGCGGCGCTCGCGCCGAGGACTGCCAGCGCGCGGGCCAGGTGGCCGGTCGGCCGCCTCTCGGCGTGCGGGGCGGCGGAGGCGCCGCTCGCGGGGCCGGGGTCGCGGGAGGCGCGGGTTCGGGTTTCGCTGCGGGGGTCGATCGACATGGGTCTCTCCTCGTTCGTCGTTGCGGATCGGCCACCGTGGCCGCCGTACCCGTGCTGACGAGGGCGACGGCGTTTCCTTACGGGCGCGACCTGCGCCTAGAACATGAGGCCGGCCATGAGGCCAGCGGAGACGGCGAGCCTGGGATTCGTGGCGACGTCGACGTTGACGTTGGGCGCGAGCATGAGGGTGCCGACGTGGAAGGCGTAGCTCGCCGAGGCCCGGACCACCGCCTGGCTGGAATTCCGGCTCGAACCGGCCGCGGTCGTGTCGCGGTGGAGGTGGCCTGCGCCGGCCGCGACCTGCAGGGACAGCTCCTGGAGCGGGTGGACGGAGACGCTCGCCATGAGCATGTGGTGGACGGCGGGCGCGAGCATGAGCTCCGCCATGGCGCCGACTCCGAAGAGGTCCCCGTAAAAGGGCAGGCGGTACTCGTATCCGAGGCCGACGCTCGAGGTTGCGGCTCCCCCGTCCGTCACCCCCTGGGCGGCCATGACCATGACGTGGTGCCTCCCCATGCCGGCGTGGTCGCCGTCGCCGCTCGCCGGGCCGTGCCTGTGGACGTACGCTGCCGGCTCGGGGCTACCGGCTCCCGGCACCGGCTCGGCGGCCTGTGCCCCGGCGGCGGCCGGCCCCAGCCAAAGTGCAGCAGCGAGAAGCAGCCCGGCAGCGAGGCGCAGGGGCGTGGAACGGAACGGTCGGTCTGGCAGGTGCGGTCTCCGGCGGTGAAGGGACGGGTCGGTCTTCGCTTCGAAGGTCATGGGAACGCCTCATGGTCAGGCCGTCGCGCCATGGGCGCGAACGGGCAGTGTCAGGCCTGCAGACGCGCCAGAGCGCATTCCTTACACCTCGTCGTTGGCGCCGCGGCCACGCGTACATTGCGGGCGATCCCGATAGGGCCTCGCCTGCTTGCCGAGCGTCGCGTGGGGGGAGCCGGGGGTCCGCACGCGTCAGGGGTACCCTTTCTTGTCAGACCCGTGGGGTACAAGTGTTCAGTATGGGCGAGGCCTTGGACACGAGCGCGCTGGTCGCCGGCTCTCCCGGCGAAAGCAACGCGGCGCTCTCGGCGCGGCTCAAGACGCTGACGGAGGAGATCCGCAACTTCCGCCCCCGCCAGCCGCACCACCACCCGAACCTCCTCGGCGGCGAGGCCTCCATCCCCTTCGAGCGCATCTTCGCGTCGCTGGCCCGCGGCCGGGAGGCCCTCGATCTCGCCATCGGCGAGGGCCTGTGCGCCCTGGACGACCGCGACCAGCTCATGGACCTCGGCTACTCGAAGATGGAGGACTACGCCCGGGAGGAGCTGGGGCTGAAACCGACCACCGCCCGGGACAAGGCGAAGCTGGCCCGCGAGCTCAAGAGCCGTCCCCTCCTGCGCGAGGCGGTCCGGCTAGGGCACCTCTCGCCGCGGCACGCGCGCGAGCTCTTTCCGGTGGCCCGCGGCGAGGCCGAGAAGGCGTGGGTCGCGCGGGCGAGGAGCTTGTCGGTGCGCGAGCTGCACCGGATCGTGAAGCGGGCCCTGGAGGGCGGCGACGTCGCTGGCGACGAGGCGCCTGGGACCGGCGACGCCGCGGGTGTCGAGGCGGGAGCGGCCGGCGAGTCGGGGGCGGTGAGCGCGGCGCCGCCGGCGTCCGACGAAGACGAGCGCTGGACGGTCGTCTCCATCGACATCCCGCCGGGGCTCGAGGTCCTGGTGGACGAGGGTATGCGGCTCGCCGAGGAGAACCTGTGGCGGGGCGCGCCCCGGTGGCGGCAGGTGGAAGCGGTGTCCGACGAGGTCCTGGGGTGGCACGCCG
>DASTPH010000100.1:0-47463 GCA_035762305.1 Anaeromyxobacteraceae bacterium | reverse complement strand
GCCCACCTGAGCCGCGTCACGTCCGCCGCCACCGAGGTCGTGGCCTCGTTCCCGGCCCGGTCCACCGCCCGCAGCGTCACGTTCACCGGCTGGTCGAAGTACGGAAAGGGCCACCCGGCCAGGGCCACCGAGGCGGAGTAGACGTCTCCGTTGCGCGTGACCGACACGGCCCGGCCCGGCTCGAGGTCCAGCGACACCGTCACCGCCAGCATGTTGGGGTCCGTGGCCTGGGCGGACACGTCCATCGCCGAGTCGCGCCTGCACCCGCCGGCGCAGCTGGCCCCGGCGTTCTGGATCGCCGGCGGGATGGTGTCCACGGTCACTGCCACCGCGGGGCTCGTCACCGGCACCGCCGTCCCCGCCACGTCCACCGAGGCCAACGCATCCAGCGAGCCCGGGCCGTTCTGGCCGGCGCCGGGGTTCCAGGTGCCGGCGTAGGTCGCCGTCTGGCCGGCCGGCGCGCCCTGCCGGGCCAGGGTCGCGACGCTGGCGTCCCCGAGCCGAAGCTCGACCGTCGCCGGCGTGGAGAGGCCGGCCGCGGCCAGCGTGAGCGTCGCCGCCGCCGAGGCGTTGGCCCCCACGAAGGCTCCCGCCACCGGCGTCGTGAGGACCAGCGTGCCCGGCGCCTGGCACACCCCCGGCTCGCCGCTCACCGGCACGTTGCAGTAGGTGCCGGCCGGGCACTCCGCGTTCGAGCCACACCGCTGCCAGCTCCCCTCGCCGCCGCAAGCCGAGGCGACCAGGCATCCCACGAGCGCGAACCGACGCAGCATGTCGTCTCCCTAGAACGCGAACCGCCAGGTGAGACCAGCCGCCACCGCCGCCGCCCCGACGCCGAGCGCCACGCCGCTGGCCGTCTTCCACGTGCGCCAGCTCGCGTCCTTCTCCACGTAGGTCTTGGCGTCGCCGCGGGCGTAGGCATCGTCGCGGGCTTTCGCCGCCGACCCCGCCGCCAGCGCGAAGCCGGTCCCGGCCGCCAGCACGGCCGCCCCGGCCCCGACCAGGTACCAGGGCGCGTCCGAGCGCTTGGCGGACGGCGGCTCCGAGGCCTTGGCCAGCTCCAGCAGGGCCCGCTCGATGGGCGCGACCGGATCCTGCCCAGGCGCCACCGAAAGCTCGCGCGCCGCCACCTGGCGCTCCGCCGCGGCCTCGGAGAGCGTCAGCACGAAGCGGCTCCCTTCCACGCGCCCATCGGCGATGGACGACACGGCGTGCCCGAGGCCGGCCCGCCTCGCCGCGCGCGCCGCCTCCTGGGGGCTCTCGCAGGTGACTCCGTAGTCGAGGAAGCGCTGTCCGAGCTCCCGGGCCGCCGCCGCCACCGCGTCGGCGCGGGCCAGAGCCGGGTCGCCGAGCACCCGGGGCCGGCACAGGAGCAGGCGGTCGCCAGGCCCCGGGCCGGCGGCGAGCGCGAGCGCGAGGACGGCAATGGCAGTCATCGTCGGGCGTCTCCCCCGGCGCGCGAGCCTGCAAGTGGCGTGTCATGCGCCGGCGCGAGCGGGCCGGCGGCCGGCGCCCGCCAATTCCCGGTATTCTAGCCGATCGCGGCCCGGCGCCCCGGTCTGCCAGGGCCCGATTCCGGGCGCCTGGCCGGGCGGCGGACCATCTGGCTGGAAGGCCAACCCGCTTCGCCGGGCCTAACCCCAGGTCACGCCGCTGGTCTTCCAGTTCAGGCCGCTGGTCTTCCATGGCGCGGATCTGGCACATGGAAGTCTGCGACCTGCTCCACGACTGATACAAGAGCCAAGCGTGAACCACCAGCCGCCGCGAGATCGGAAAGCCATGACGAGGTCGGCCGTTCGGCTGGCCGCTCTGGGTCTGGCCCTGGCGGGCTGCGGCGAGGTCCCGTCCCCGCGGCGCTGCGCCTCCTCGGCCGAGTGCGCCGCCGACGCCCGCTGCATCCAGGAGTTCTGCGTGGCCGACGCGCCGCCAGTGGCGGTCATCACCGCGCCTCCCTCCTTCCTCTCCAACGCCAGCTACGTCTTCGGGAGCTCGGGGAGCTACGACACCGACGACGGCGATTCGGTGGTCGGCCGTCAGTGGACGGTGACCGCCGCCCAGGCCACCTGCCAGGCCTCGCCGGACGCCGCCGCCACGGAGTCGCTGACGGTGGTCTTCCCCTGCGCCGGGTCCTTCGACGTGATGCTGGTGGTGACCGACCAACTGGGCGTGCCCAGCGCGCCGCGGGTGCTGCGCGTGGCCGTGGTCCAGTCGGTCGATCCGCCCGTGCTCACCATGGGCGCCGACCTGGCCCTCGACCACCGCTGCGCCGGGGACCCGCTCACCTGCACGCCCGTCGACGCCCTCCAGGCGACCACCTTCGCCCTCTCCGCCAGCGCCACCAGCCCGGCCGGGGGCGGCTTCACCTACGCGTGGCGCTACCAGCTGCCCGCCGAGCTCGCCGGGAAGCCTGCGCCGACCGTCACCTTCTCCCCGGACGACGCGAGCCCGGCGCCAGTGGTGTCGATAGCCACCCTAGGGACCGCCATTTCCGGGGAGTGGAGGTTCGTGATGGAGGCCGTCGACTCGCGCGGCCTCATCGCCGTGGGCGAGCAGAGGGTGAGCGTCGGCAACCACACGCCGGAGATCCAGGGGGCCGGAGCCCCGTTCATCGAGGTGTCGCACGCCTTCAACCCCGCCGCCCCCGGCGCCAGCACCGGCACCATGACGGCCCTGGGCACCACTCCCACCCTGGTGGTCTCCGATCCGGATGGCGACCCGGTCGAGAGTGTGTTCACCTTCAGTCACTCGGGCGACGGCTCCAACGCCTTCCTGGTCCAGGACCTGGGCGATCGAGCCACCTTCAGCGTGGTGGTGTTCTACGGCGGCCCGGCCGACGGGGTCTACCTCATCGGGCCGGGCGTCTCGCGAAGCATCGCCTTCGCCGCCGCCGACGCGAACGGTGGCGTCGCCATCGCCTCCTGGGAGATCCGGATCACCAACCGCCCGCCGCGGGTGGTGGGACCGGTGCCGTCGATGGCGGTCCCCCACGCCTACGAGGCCGCCGGCTCGCGCTACCTGGCGACGGCCTCCCTGTCCACCTTCGTCGACGACGACGGCGACCCCCTCTCCCTGGATGCCGCGACCGGGAACCCGATCTGCAACGGCAAGCGCCTGGCCTCCGGCGTGCCCGCCGCCGCGGAGATCGAGTGCGCCACGCCCTACGCCGGAAGCCCAGCGGCGAACGCCATCGCCGGCCTGCAGGCCGTCACCGCCACGGTGCGGGACGCCTGGGCGGGGACGTCCGCCCAGACCACCCTCACCATCGGCAACCGCGCGCCCCGCCTCACCTCGGCGGCTTTGGTCCTCACGCCCACCTGCACCCAGGGCAGCTGCTGCCTGATCGTGGACCAGGTCTGCGAGGACTGGCGCTGGTCCCAGTCGGCCAGCAGCGCCACCGTTCCAGCGCCGCTCACCGACGACGACGGCGACCCCATCCTCGTGACCTACGCCGCGCAGGGGAGCTGCGCCACCGCCTCTCCCGCGAGCCAGGTGTGCGCTCCGAGCACATGCCTCGCCCAGCTCTCCCTGTGCGGGTCGGGTCCGGTGTGCGGAGGGACTGGCAGGTCGGGGAACATCGACGCCACCGCCACGGACGGCGACCTTTCCACGGCCACTGCCTTCTCGGTCTCGGCGAGTTGCCCGCCCTGAGGATCGCGCGGCGGGCCGGGCCACCGCGGCGCCCGCCCCGATCGGGGATGGACGCCCCTCGGGGCTTCTTGCGGCGACTCACGGCGGGTGACAGGATTCGCCCCGGTCGAGGAGGGCCGTCTCCCACGGGTCAACACGGAGCCCCGAGGCGACCCGCTCCTTCCCACCGAAGGGAGCCATCCATGCGCGCATCCTTCCGTTCCGCGGTCCACCTCGCAGTCGCCGTGGCCTCCATCCACGGCCTCCTCCTGGCCCGGCCAGCCTCGGCCGCCACCGTCTCCATCGCCTGCGGCTCGGTGGGGATCGAGTATGACCTGTGCAAGTCGGGCGCCGAGGCCTGGGCCAAGGCCACCGGTAACCAGATCCGGATGGTCTCCACGCCCAAGGAGAGCAACGAGATCCTGGCGCTCTACCAGCAGCTCTTGTCCGCGAAGTCCGGCGACATCGACGTGCTTCGGATCGACGTGGTGTGGCCCGGCCTCCTGGGGCAGCACCTGGTGGACATGCGCGGCGCCGTCAAGAAGGAGGTGGTAGACCAGCACTTCGCCCCCATCATCCAGGCCAACACGGTGGGCGGGAAGCTCGTGGCCCTGCCCTGGTTCACCGACGCCGGGCTGCTCTACTACCGCAAGGACTTGCTCGAGAAGTACGGCCGGAAGCTCCCCACCACCTGGCAGGAGCTCACCGAGACCGCCAAGCTCATCCAGGACGGCGAGCGCAAGGCGGGGAACGACAAGATGTGGGGCTTCGTCTTCCAGGGGCGGGCCTACGAGGGGCTCACCTGCAACGCGCTCGAATGGGTGGACAGCTTCGGCGGCGGCACCGTCGTCGACGCCAGCGGGAAGGTCACCATCAACAACCCCAAGGCGGTGGAGGCCCTGAAGCTGGCCGCCTCATGGGTGAAGACCATCTCCCCGCCGGGGGTCCTGAACTACGCCGAGGAGGAGGCGCGCGGGGCCTTCCAGTCGGGCAACGCGGTCTTCATGCGGAACTGGCCCTACGCCTGGGCGCTCTCGCAGGCCGCCGACAGCCCGGTCAAGGGTAAGGTGGGGGTGGCGGCGCTGCCGAAGGGCGGCGCCGGCGGCAAGCCCAGCGGCACCCTGGGCGGGTGGCAGCTGGCCGTGAACCGCCACTCCAAGAACGTGAGCGCCGCCGTGGCCCTCGCCGTCCACCTCACCAGCCCCGCCGAACAGAAGCGCGCCGCCATCACCGCCAGCCTGAACCCCACCATCCCGGCACTCTACAAGGACCCGGAGGTGCTCAAGGCCGCCCCGTTCATCGGCGAGCTCTACGACACCTTCACCAACGCGGTGGCGCGGCCCTCCCGCGCCACGGCCGACCGGTACAACCAGGTGTCGAGCGACTTCTGGAACGCCACCCACGAGGTGCTCTCCGGCCGGAGCACCGCCGAGGCGAGCCTGAAGGACCTGGCCGCCAAGCTGGAGAAGCTCTCGCGCGGCGGCAAGTGGTAGGCCGGATGGCGGCGGCGCTCTCCCTGTCGCGCCAGCGGCGGCGCGCCGCCGTCCTCTTCGTGCTGCCCATGCTGGTGGTGCTGGCGGCGGTGGCCGGCTGGCCGCTCGTGCGCACCGTCTACTTTTCCTTCACCGACGCGCGGCTCTCGAACCTCGAGACCCACGGCTTCGTGTGGCTCGACAACTTCGCCGTGCTCGCCGTGGACCCCGAGTGGTGGAGGTCGGTGTGGAACACGGTGGTCTTCGCCGCCATCTCGGTGACGCTGGAGACGGTGCTGGGGCTCGTCATCGCCTTGACCTTGAACGCGCACCTTCCCGGCCGGGGCCCCCTGCGCGCCGCGGTGCTGGTGCCGTGGGCCATCCCCACCGTGGTCTCGGCGCAGATGTGGAACTGGATGTTCAACGACCTGTACGGGGTGCTGAACGCCGCCCTGCTGGCGCTGGGGGTCATCCACGCGCCGCTGGCCTGGACGGCCGACCCGAGCCTGGCCCTCCCGGCGGTGATCGCGGTGGACGTGTGGAAGACCACGCCCTTCATGGCCCTGCTCACCCTGGCCGCCCTGCAGCTGCTCCCGGCCGAGCTGTACGAGGCTGCCCGCATCGACGGCGCCTCGGCCTTGCGCGCCTTCTGGACCATCACCCTCCCGCTCATCCGCCCGGCGCTGGTGGTGGCGGTGGTGTTCCGGATGCTCGACGCCCTGCGCGTCTTCGACCTCCCCTACGTGCTCACCGGCAACAGCCGCCACACCGCCTCGATGGCGGTCTTCGCGCGCCAGAGGCTGGTGGACTTCCAGGACGTCGGCCTCGGGTCGGCCGCCTCGACGTTCCTCTTTCTCATCGTGGCGGTCTTCGCCGCCGTGACGCTCACCGCGGGACGGGTCCGGCTGCGGGGGACGGGATGACGGCGGGCCGGCGGGCGCGGCGGCTCGTGGGATGGGGCTTCTTCGCCCTGCTGGTGGCGCTCATCGTCTTCTACACCCTGTTCCCCTTCTACTGGGCCATCGTCTCCTCGCTCAAGGCCGGGAGCGCGCTCTACACGGTGGAGCCGGTGCCCGTCGCGCCCGCCTGGGGGAACTACCTGGCGGTCTTCCGGGAGCAGCCCTTCGGCCAGAACATCCTGAACTCCGTGCTGGTGGCCTTCTCGGTGGTGGCGGCCTCCCTCTTCCTCTCCCTCTGGGCGAGCTACGCCCTGGCCCGGGTGGAGTTCCGCGGGCGCACCGTTCTCCTCGTGCTGGTGCTCAGCATCTCGATGTTCCCGCAGGTGGCGGTGCTCTCCGGGATGTTCGAGCTGGTCCGCGCCCTCGGCCTGTACAACTCCCTCCCCAGCCTGTCCCTCTCGTACATGGTCCTGACCCTGCCCTTCACCACCTGGGTCCTCACCACCTTCGTGCGCGAGCTCCCGAAGGAGCTCGAGGAGGCGGCGGTGGTGGACGGCGCGCCGATGTGGATGATCGTGGTGCGCGTCTTCCTCCCCCTCCTCTGGCCAGCGCTGGCCACCACCGGGCTCCTGGCGTTCATCGCCGCCTGGAACGAGTTCCTGTTCGCGCTCACCTTCACCCTCTCCAACGACCGCCGCACGGTGCCGGTGGCCATCGCGCTCATCAGCGGCGCCTCCCAGTTCGAGCTGCCCTGGGGGCGGGTGATGGCGGCCTCGGTGATCGTCACCGTTCCGGTGGTGGTCCTGGTCCTCGTCTTCCAGCGCCGGATCGTCTCCGGGCTCACCGCCGGTGCCGTGAAGGGGTGACGCGGCGCCGCGCCGCACGTCACAGCGCCCACCGGCCTCCGGGATCCCTGGCGGCCCAGTCTCGCTTCCGGGCGCTGTTCTCGCTCGCGACCCCGGAGCGGCGGCCGCGCGGCGACGAGGAACGCGCGGCGGCTCGCAAACGTCGGTCGCGCAGCCTAAGAGGACGTTTCACAACCGGGCGACGAAGTTCCAGCAGATCAGCGCGCAGCCGAGGTGGAGGAAGGCGCGGTGCATCGCCACCAGGTGTTCGCGACTCCGCCCGATAGCCCCGGCCAGTGTGAGCCGGGACTATCGGACGACCGACCGCGAGATCCACGCCTCTGTTACTGTCCCGAGCTCTCACCCAGGGCGACGAGAAGCTCGTCCAGCTGATCGAACGTCTCGACCATTGCATCGGCTGCTCCGGTGCCGGCAGCGTCGAGCGCTTCCTTCGAAGGATAGCTCTCGTGCAGGACCACCAGCGTCTTGCCGCCCTTATCCTCGAAGGTCACCGTGGTGACAGGCCCGCCCTCGCCGCCTTCTTCATTGGTCCACGCGAGGCGCGAGTACGGCTTCACTTCGACATACGTGCCGAAGAACGCGGCAGGCTCGGGGCCACCGTGGTCGAATACCAATCGGTACTTGCCTCCGACACGAGCATCCACTTCGCAGGACAGCAGGGTCATTCCCATCGACTTGGGCACCCACCAACGCTTGAGCAGCTCGGCCTTGGTAAATGCCTCGAACACGATGCGCGCCGGGCCGTTGATGGTCCGCGTGACAACCACCTCGCGGTCCGACTTCCGTTCCACCGTGGTGCGGTTCTTCATGGGGCCGGGCTCACTTTCGATCCCTGCGTTCATCGCTCTTCTCCTTTCGTGTCAGTTCCTCGACAACCTTGTCCAACTCGTCGAAGCGTTCGTCCCAGCGCTGGCGGTACCTCTCGAGCCAGGCCGTCTCTTCCTCCAATCGGCGCGGGCCCAGCTGGCACGTCCGCACGCGCCCGATCTTCTTCGTGGTGACGAGCCCCGCCCGCTCCAGAACGCCGACGTGCTTCTTCATGCCCGTGAGCGTCATGTGGAACTTCTCGGCAAGCTCCGTGATCGAAGCGCCGGCTCGTCCGAGCTGCTCCAGAACGCCACGCCGCGTGGCGTCCGAGAGCGCGGCGAACGAAGTATCAAGTCGGGTCGTAATATACTGAACCATCTGGTACACTATTTAACGCAAGCGTTCGCGGCATGCAAGGGGTCGCCGCGAAGAACGATGCGTCCTACGATCTCAGCAGAGCGTGCGCATCCGTGACCGGTCAGACCACCATCGCTGCCTCTACCGCGACGACGTCCCTGCCGAACGGCCGCATCGTGACGGCCCTCTTTGCCGGTTTCTCAGAGTGCGTTGCTGCTTTTCGTGCTCGAGCCGATGGTGGCCAAGAGCAGCCTGCCCACGCTCGGCTGCACACCGATGGTGTGGAACACGCGCCTCCGTGGCACTGAGGTCGTGGACCTTGTTGAGGCCGAGGCGGCGCGCGATGACTGGTTCAAATGGGCTCTCGGCAAGATTTGGATCGTTGCGAGGGATTCGCCGCCCGATGTCGTGGAGCGCATTGTCATCGCTAGTGGTAATGCCATTCGGCCAGCCTAGTCCACGTAGGTCTGAATCTCGCGCTTACTACCTAAGAGGCGGTTTCACGTCCGCTGCAAGTAGTTGAAGCAGATCAGGGCGCAGGCGAGGTGAAGAGAAGGCGCCCTCCAGCGAGACCGGGCCGCCGCGGACGACGGGGCTCGCGGGAATCGGTTACCGAGATCAGCCGGCCAAGCGCTTCCGCTCCAGCGCCGCGTCGGCGGCCTGGGCCACCAGCTCGGGCCCGACGGACTTGTCCACCACCGCGTCGACCCCGGCCCGGACCATGCGCCGCTCCAGCGCCTGGTCCACGCGCGTGGCCGCCACCACGATGGTGAGGTCCTCCTCCCCGCCCTGCTCGCGGATGGCTCGCACCAGGGCCTCCCCGTCCATCCCCGGCATCTCGTCGTCGGTGACGAGGACGTCGAGGGTGAGCAGCTCCTCGGCCAGGAGGTGCAACCCCTCCGCGCCGTCCCGGGCCGTGAGCACCTCGAAGCCCCGGCCCTGCAGCGCCTCGGAGAGGATGCGCCGCACCAGGCCGTCGTCGTCCACCACCAGGGCCCGCCGCGGCCGGGCCGAGATGCGGGCGATGACCGCGGCCAGCTTCTCCTGGCCGGCCGCGTCGAGGTCGAACTTCACCCCGAACCCGTAGTCGTGCACGAAGACCACCGTGGCCGGGGCGGCGAGCTCCATCATCCCCGGGAGCCGCATCTCCAGCGTGAGCCTGGTCCCCACGCTGGGCGGGCTCCGGCTGCGGACGAAGGCCCCGCCCTGCGACAGGTTCTCGACGTAGTCGGACGCGAGCTCCTGCTCGCTGGCGTACTCGATGCGGGCGGTTCCGGAGGCCGGCATCGCGGAGGAGCCGGGAACGCCCGGCGCAGAGGGAGCCGCCGCGGGCTCGGGCGAGCCAGGCGCCGTGTCCGGCGAGGCGGGGGGCGCCGGCGGCGAGCGAGCGCCGGCCTGCCTCGCGGCCGCGGCGGGCTTCGCGGCCACGGCCGAGGGCTTCCCGGGCGCGACCCCAGGCATGCCGGGAGCTGGCGCCGGCCTGGCGGCGGCCGTCCCGGCTGCCGGCGCCTGGCCCGAAGCGGGCTTCGGCGCCCCACCGGGCCTCGGCCCAGGCCAGGGCTTGCCGGGGACGGGCGCCGCCGCGGGGCCCGGCGCCGCGGGTCCCGGAGGAGCCTTCCCCGCCGGCTTCGCCGCCGCGGCGCCGGAGGCGGTCGGCCCGGGGGCGTGGGCCGGCCGCGCCGCCGAGGCCGGCGCCGCCGTCACCTTCACCGGCGCCTTCACCGGGTAGCGCGGGGCGGCGCGCTGCGCCTCGCCCGCCCGGGCCTGCGCCCCGAGGGCCAGCTCCAGCTCGGCCGGCGGCGAGACGAGGAGGAGCGTGAAGCCGGCCGGCGCCCCCGGCCCCGCCTCCTCCGGGCTCCGCACCTGCGCCACCCGGGCGCGGGCCTCGAGCGGCTTCGCCTGCCCGCGGAGGCGCACCGAGACGGAGAGCTCGTCGCCCACCGGAGGCGCCAGGGCGCCGGGAATGAAGAGGGTGTGCTTCTCACGGTCGTAGCCCACGCCCTCCCAGCCCGGGCCGCCTGCGTCCATGGCCAGCACCGGCCGCGGGGAGGCGTCGCGCCTGCGGTCGGACGGCGCCCCCGCGGCCGCGAGCACCTTCCCCATGGCCCCGAAGAGGTCCTGGGCGGCGACCTCCTTCATTCGCAGGTCGCACTGCGAGAGGTGGGCCTCGAGGACGCGCCGCTCCGGCAGCGACATGGAGGCGAGCGAGGCCGGGAGGCCGCCCGCCCGCGCCGTCCAGAAGGCGAGCCGGGCCCGCGCATCGCTGCCATAGCCCTTCGCGCCCAGGCGGGCGACGACCACCAGGAAGCGGCTCGACGACCGATAGTGGAGGTCGCAGGCGACGAGCTGGCCGCGGAAGAGCTGCGGCAGGGCCAGCACCAGCCGCTCCGCGGCGAGGAGCCTCTCACCCGACGCGCGGTCGAAGACCGCCGCGAGCTCGATGGTCCCCGCCATCCGTTCCCTCCGCCTTTCCCGGATTGCAAGGAGGAGGCCGCCCCGGCGGCCACTCCCTGCCGGCCCTTGCCGCGGCCGCCGCCCGACCCGGGTCGGCGGCCACCCGTACAGGCAGTCTAGCCGTCCGCCGGCTGGGCCGCCGCGGTAGCGGGCTTCCTCCCCAGGATCCTGGGAATTCCCTCCCGCCAGGCCCGCGCCAGCTCGGCCACCGGCACCGAGAGGGCGCCCTGGATCTCCAGCCGCTCGCCGCCCACCGCCCCGAGCTGGACCAGGGGCGCGCCCTCCTCGCGGGCGATGGCCTCCAGGCGAGGCAGGTCCTGGTGTCGGAGCGACACCACCACCCGGCTCGCGTCCTCGCCGAAGAGGACGAGGTCCTTGCGGACCGGGAAGGGCACCCGCACCGCGGCGCCGATCCAGGGCGGAGGCCCGCCGCCGGGGGGCGGGTCGGCCATCATGCAGCACTCGGCCAGCGCCACGGCGAGGCCGCCGTCGGAGCAGTCGTGCGCCGAGGCGAGCAGCCCCTCGCGCACCGCCCGCCGCACCGTCGCCTGGACCGCCTTCTCGCGGCCCAGGTCGAGCGTGGGCGGCCGCCCCGCCTCGAAGCCGCGCATGGCCATGTACTCGCTGCCGCCGGCCTCGCCGCGCAGGGCGCCCACGAGCAGCACCAGGTCGCCCGCCCGCTTGAAGTGGCTGGTGCAGGTCCGCTCCACCGGCTCCACCAGGCCCACCATGGCCACGGTGGGGGTGGGGAAGATGGCCTTGCCCTCGGTCTCGTTGTAGAGCGAGACGTTCCCGGAGACCACCGGCGTCCCCAGGGCGCGGCAGGCGTCGGCGATGCCGCGCACGCACTCGGCGAACTGCCACATGATCTCCGGCTTCTCCGGGTTGCCGAAGTTGAGGCAGTCGGTGATGGCCAGGGGCTCGCCCCCCACGCAGGTGATGTTGCGGGCGCACTCGGCCACCGCGTGCATGGCGCCCAGGTGCGGGTCGAGGTAGCACCAGCGGCCGTTGGCGCCGACCGAGAGGGCGATGCCCTTGCGGGCGTGGCGGGAGTCGCCCACCGCCAGCCGTACCAGCGCCGCGTCGCCGCCGGGGCGCACCGCCCCCACCAGCCGCACCATGTGGTCGTACTGACGGTAGACCCACTCCTTGGAGGCGATGGTGGGCCGGCCGAGCAGCTGCAGCAGGGCGGCGCCGAGGTCGGCCGGCTCGGAGAGGCTCGACGGGTCGAAGGCGTGGAGCCGAACCAGCTCGGCCATGCGCTTCATGGGTCGCTGGTACCTGGGAGCCCCCTCGGTGAGCGGGTCCACCGGCAGGTCGGCCACCATCGTCCCGCCGGAGAAGGCGCGCCAGCGTCCGGTGTCGGTGACCCGGCCCACCACCGCCACGTCCAGGTCCCACTTCTTGCAAACGCGCCGGACCTCCTCCTCCCTGCCCTGGGCCGCCACCAGGAGCATCCGCTCCTGCGACTCCGAGAGCAGGATCTCGTAGGGGGTCATCCCCTGCTCGCGCCGCGGCACCTCGTCGAGGAAGAGGTCCACCCCGTTCTCGGCCCGGCCCGCCATCTCCACCGAGGAGGAGGTGAGGCCGGCGGCCCCCATGTCCTGGATGCCCACCACCGCGTCGGTCTGGAAGAGCTCCAGGCAGGCCTCGAGGAGCAGCTTCTCCATGAAGGGATCGCCCACCTGGACCGTGGGGCGCTTCTCCTCGGTGGTCTCGTCGAACTCGGCCGAGGCCATGGTGGCGCCGTGGATCCCGTCGCGGCCGGTCTTGGCGCCGACGTACATGATGGGGTTGCCCACCCCGGCCGCCTGGCCGCGGAAGATCCGGTCGGCCGGCAGGACGCCCAGGGTGAAGGCGTTCACCAGGCAGTTGCCGTCGTAGCTGTGGTGGAAGGCCACCTCGCCGCCCACGGTGGGGACGCCGATGCAGTTGCCGTAGCCGCCGATGCCGGCCACCACGCCCTCGAGCAGCCAAGCGGTCTTGGGGTGGGAGGGGTCCCCGAAGCGCAGCGAGTTCAGGGAGGCGATGGGCCGCGCCCCCATGGTGAAGACGTCCCGCAGGATGCCGCCCACGCCGGTGGCCGCTCCCTGGTAGGGCTCGATGTAGCTCGGGTGGTTGTGGCTCTCCATCTTGAAGGCCGCCGCCAGCCCGTCGCCGAGGTCCACCACCCCGGCGTTCTCGCCCGGCCCCTGCAGCACCCGCGGCCCCTGGGTGGGGAACTGCCCGAGGTGCACCCGCGACGACTTGTAGGAGCAGTGCTCGCTCCACATCACCGAGAACACCCCCAGCTCGGTGAAGGTGGGATCGCGCCCGAGGTGCTTCTGGATGAGGCGGTACTCGTCGGGGCTGAGCCCGTGCTCGGCCACGACCTTTGGGGTGACGGTCTCGCTCATGAGGGCGCGAATTCTAGCCTAAACCGTACGCCGCTGGCTGGAGGGTGGACTCACGGCCGAGCCACCCGAAGGGTGGCGAGGCTGCTTCTGCACCCGGTGTGCACCCCACGTCCAACTCGGCTGGAGAACCCGACGAGCCCGAGGCTTCCCAAGTGCCTCTCCTCGCCGCCCGTTCCGGGCGGCTCGAGTCGTCACGGCGCCGCCGCGCGCGCCCCCGACGAGGCACCCCGCTCCGCGGCCCGCACCTCCAGCGCCTCGCCCACGGCCAGCACCCGCACCCGCTCCCCGGGGATGCCCCGCTTCACCCGCTCCGCCTCCAGCCGGCGCGGCGGCTCGTCGAGGGCCTCGTCCGACTGCTTGAAGGTGCCCCAGTGCATGGCCACGAAGGTCCGGGCCCCGAGGTCCTGGAAGGCCTGCAGCGCCTCGCCGGGGTCCACGTGCATGTTCCGCATGAACCAGCGCGGCTCATAGGCGCCGATGGGGAGCATGGCGGCGTCGATGCCGGGGAAGGCGCGGCCGATCTGGGCGAACCCCTCGAAGTAGCCGGTGTCGCCGGCGTGGTACAGGGTGGCCGAGCTCCCCTGCACCACGAAGCCGCCCCACAGCGTGCGGGCGCGATCGCCGAGGCCGCGCTGGCTCGAGTGCTGGGAGGGGACGAAGGTCACGGTGACCTCGCCGACCGGTGTGGACTGCCACCAGCCGAGGGGCACGTAGGGGAGCTTCGCCTTCCGGAAGAGAGCCTCCTGCCCCAGCCCGGCCACCACCGTGCAGCGCACCTTCTCCAGAGTGGGGAGGTCCAGGTGATCGTAGTGGTCGTGCGAGACCAGGCAGGCGTCGATGCGCGGCAGCTTCTCGATGGGGACGCCGGGCGGCACGTTCCGCTTCACCACCGCCCCCGGGCCGATGCCCTCCTCCAGGGCCGCGTCGACGAGGAGCGAGACGCCGTCGAGCTGGACGAGGAAGCTCGAGTGGCCGAGCCAGGTGAGGCGCGCTCCCTCGCCCGGGCCGGGGGGGCGGGCCAGGCGCCCGAGGTCCGGCTCGGCGCGCGGCACCGGGGCCCGGTCCGGGGTCCGGGTGCGGTCGAGCTGCCACTTGAGGAGGTCGCCGAAGCCGGGGGACTCGACCGGGTCCAGGTTCGCGAAGCGGCCCTCCTCGTCGCGGGGCTGGCGGAAGCCGGGAGGTGGGGCCGAGAGGGACATGGCGAGGAGCAGCGCCAGCACCGAGACTCTGTAACCGAGGCTCCGGCCACGCGCCGCGACGAGGCGCGCCGGCGCCAACCTGGGGCGCGAGGTGCCGAGGGCCGGGCGCTGCCCGGCCCGATCACAGCCGCAGCACCTCTCGGGTGAGGTCGTAGAGGACGTCGCCGCGGAAGGAGACCGGCACCGGAGCCGCCGGGAGGCGCAGGCGTTCCAGGAGCCGGTTGTAGCCGAGCGCCATCAAGGTGCGCAGGTTCACGGCGTCGTAGAGGTTGTACTCGGCGAGGAGGCGCAGCGCCTGGCGCTCCCCGGCGAGGTGGCGCCGCCACAGCCACACCGCGTCGAGGCCGGAGAGGCCGTCGAGGTGTGGCGGGCGGCCGAGGCCGGTCTCGCGCTCGAGGCGCTTCAGGCCCCCCTGGTGGCCGAGCCGCCCCCAGAGCTGGCGCAGGTCCACGTGGCAGCGTGGCGGGCGCCAGCGCGGGAAGGCGCGGCGGAGGACCGGCAGGTCGAAGGAGGCGCCGTTGAAGGTGACCACCATCTTCCAGCCGCGGGTGGCGGCCGGGAACGCCTCGAGGTCCCGGCCGTGCAGGAAGAGGCGGGGACCGTCCCGGTCCAGCACCCCCACCGACGTGACCTCGTGGCCGCCGTCGGTCTCGATGTCGAGGTAGCCGGCGTCCTCCGCGAAGGCGCCGAAGAGGCGCCAGCGCTCGCGCCGGGGCAGCATGGCCGCGAGCCGCCCGGCGTCGCCCGCGCCGAGGGCCGCCCGCGCCGACCCGAGGGCCGCCCGCAGCCGGACGTCCAGGCCCGGCGAGAGGGCCCGCCCCTCGCCGGGGAAGGCGTCCCAGGTGGTGATCCCGGCGGACCACAGCTGCCGCTCCCGGTACGGGCCCACGCCCGGCGCGAGCTGGAAGGTGGAGCGGATCACCGGAGCAGGGTAGCGCGGCGGACTGTCGCCGGCGCCGGGCCCTGGGGAGGCGCGAGGGAGGCGCGGCGCCCGGTCACCCGATCTCGAAGGCGCTGCGCCAGGCCCCGACCGCCTGGGCGTTGCGAAAGAAGCCGTCGTAGAAGGGATGGCGGGTCACGGTGGCGCCGTCGCCCACCACCACCAGCTTCTTGCGGGCGCGGGTGATGGCCACGTTCATGCGCCGGACGTCGGCGAGGAAGCCGATGTCCCCGGCCTGGTTGGAGCGCGTGAGCGACACCACCACCGCCTCCTTCTCTCGCCCCTGGAACCCGTCCACCGTGTCCACCTCCAGCCCCTGGTCGAGCCAGGGCGAGAGGAGCTGCCGCAGACGCTGCACCTGGGCGTCGTACGGGCAGATGACCGCCACCTCGGACGGGGCCACCCCGGCGGCGACGAGGCGCTCCACCTCGGCGGCGCAGAGGTCGGCCTCGCCCGGGTTCTGCTTCGAGTCCGAGCCAGGCGGCGTCTCCTCCTCGAAGCCGCGGCCGGCCGTGTCCCACACCTCGAGCGGCCGGTCGTCGATGGCGTGGTCCGCCACCGCCGGGTGGGCCCGCAGCGCCCCGCCGTAGAGGGCCTCGGAGGGGTAGCGCATGATGAGCCGGTTCATGCGGTGCTGCTCGGCGAGCGTCACCCGGGCCGCCTGGCCGTGGAGCGCCACCAGGCGCTCGAAGAGCGAGACCGAGAGGCCGCCCGCCTGCGCCGCCGCCGAGAGCACGGTGGGGGGAAGCTGCAGGTGGTCTCCGGCCAGGACCGCCCGGCCGGCGCGAAGGAGCGCCAGGTACGCGGCCGGCTCGACGGCCTGGGTGGCCTCGTCCACCACCGCCAGGGCGAAGCGCCGGCCCGAGAGCGCCGGCGCGTCGAGCGAGGTGAGGGTGGCGAGCACCACCTGGGCCCGGGAGAGGACGTCGGCCTCGGCCCGGGCCTCGAGCCCGCGCGCCTCCGAGAGGAGCTCCCGGGCCCGTCTTTCCGCCTCCCGCGCCTCGCTGTAGCGCCCCGGGCCGCGCCGCCCGCGCCGCTTGCGGGCGTCGCGCCGCAGCGCCAGCGCCTCGTCTACCAGGTCCCGGGCGATGCGCGCCGACTCGTGCCCCGACACCCGGGCCTCGAGGGTGTGCTCGACCAGCGCCGGCAGCACCCGGGCCGGGTGGCCGACCCGCACCCCATCCACGCCGGCGGCCAGCAGACGCTCCAGCAGGTTGTCCACCGCCAGGTTCGAGGGGGCGGTGGCGAGCACCGGCTCCCCGCGGGCGGCGGCGCGCCGGATGACCTCCAGGAGCACGGTGGTCTTGCCGGTGCCGGGCGGCCCGTGCACCAGCGCCAGGTCCTCGGCGCGGTCGGCGAGGTCGAGCGCCGCCCGCTGCTCGGGATTGAGCCGCGGCTCGAGGTCCGGCCCGCGCGGGGAGGGGAGCAGGCGCGGCGCCGACCCGGAGAGCACGCCGTGCCACCGGCGCCCGCCCGGCTCCTCGCGGAGCCGGCGCAGCCCGGCCTGGAGCCGCTCCCAGGTGACCGGCGACGGCTCCAGCTCCAGCGACACCCGCCCCTCGAGGGCCCAGTCCGGAGGCGGCTCGTCGAAGGCCACCGCCAGCCGGGCGCGGGCGCGCCGCGCCACCACGCCCACCGGCGGCTGCTCGCAGGGCTCGCGCCGCGGGCGCACCGAGACCAGGGCGCCGGTCCCGATGCGGGCGGCGCCGAGCGGCCTCGCGCCCGGCCGGGCGAAGGACACCAGCGCCCGAGCGCCCAGCGCTCCCTCTTCGACCGCTTCGGCCTCGGCCACCGCCAGGCCGCGGGCGTCCCGCTCCCCGAGCGAGAGCCGCCCCCTGGCCTCTGCGAAGCGGACCCGCTCCTCCTCCCGCTCGGCGTCGAGCAGGGCGGAGAGGCGCTCCAGGTGGCGGTCGAGGTCCACGCCCCTGGTGATACATTCGCCGTGGGCGGCGCGCGAGCCGCACGCGCACCGACCCGGGTCCGCTGGCGACGGCGACCTCAGAAGGCGATCGCGATGCCGCCCGGCGCCGCGACCAGCCCCGATCCCGACGAGCCCGCGCTCCCCGGGCGGTGGAACAGGTACGGCACCGCCCAGCCGACGAGGCCCCCCACCGCCGCCCCCACTACCACGTCGGTGAACCAGTGCTTGTCGGCGCCGATGCGCAGGGTGCCGGTGAAGGTCGCCAGCGCCAGCCCACCGCCCAGGGCCCAGCCCGCGCCCTTGTAGCCGCGCATGAGGTAGACGGTTCCCGCCGCCGCGGCGGAGGCGAAGGCCATGGAGGTGTGGCCGGAGTAGAAGGACACGTTCCTGTCGTACGGGTCGTCGTAGAAGGGCTGCCGGCCGTAGTAGGCGTAGGGGCGCTGCCGGCCGGCGACGTACTTCAGGCCCACGTTGAGCGCGCCGGCGATGCTCACCGCCTCGGCGACGATGAGGGTGTCCACCCAGAAGGCGTCCCGGTCGCCGGCCCCCTTCGCCGAGACGTAGCCGAAGGTGAGGAGCCCCGCCGGCACCGCGACCACGGCCACGTCCGAGAGGGTCGCCGCCGCCTTTGGATCCCTCCACACCAGCGCCGCCTGCACCGTCTCGTCGAGCGGCGGCGGCGTGCACCACTTGCAGCCGAGAGGCGCCAGCTCATGGGAGAGGAGGCCCAGGGTCGCCCAGGTGAGGGCGGCCGCGCCGGTGACGGCCGCGTCGGCCGCGAGGTCGTAGCGGAGCGGCTGGGGCGGCTCCTGGGCGCGCGCCGGAGCCGCCAGCGCGGCGGCGAGCGCGAGCGCGGCGAGGCGGCTCCGTCGCATGGCGGGAAGCGTATCATGCGCCCCGTGGAGCACCGCCTCCCCATCGACGGGACGCTCGACCTGCACACCTTCCGGCCCGAGGAAACGGCCGACGTGGTGGCCGAGTACCTCGAGGCCTGCCACGAGGCCGGCATCCTCTCGGTGCGCATCGTCCACGGCAAGGGGATCGGCGCGCTGCGGCGCACCATCGAGGCGGCGCTGCGCCGCCACCCGCGCGTGGCCGCCTTTCGCACCGCCGACGAGTCGGGCGGCGGATGGGGGGCGACGCTGGTCGACCTGCGCCCGTGAGAACCTCCCCCCTCGCACCGGGACCGATGAAGGACCCTGGGAGGATCTTCGGCCCGCGCCGCGGCAACCGGGCGGCGAGGTCGAGGCCGGGACGGTTCACCCGGTAGAACTGGTATCCCCCGTTCGGGTCAGGTCGCCCTCTCCGGCGACCGACAGCCTCGCGACGTCACCGAGCCGCTGGCGGCGCGATCAAGGCATGTACCAGGCGTCCCGGGCGGTGGCCACGACCCCCTGGGCCGGGCCGCGCGGCACCCAGGTGGCGCCGCCGTCCTGCGACATGGAGAGCCCACTCGAGCCCGCGGCGTACCAGACGGAGCCCTGGGCGTGGACCCCGTAGGCGTAGATCTGCGGGCTCGCGGCGGCCGTGAAGCTCGCGCCCGAGTCGATGGATCTCGAGAGGCCGCCATTGGTCGCCACCAGGACCCGGCCGGTCCCGTCGACGGCCACGTCGTAGAGGTAGTCGTTGGCGAGCCCGTCAGCGACTCGCTTCTGGGTCCAGTCGGTTCCCCCGTTCCCCGAGACCCACAGGCCGATGGTTGAGGAGAGATGGACGTTCGGCCCGAAGACGGCCACGGCGTTGGGGCTGTTCACGCTCGCGAGCCTCTGCGCGAAGGTACCGCCCGAGTTCGTGGACAGGTTGAGCGTGCTGCCGGCGCAGGCCCAGACGGTCGCGCCGCTCGCCCAGACGCAGTCGACGTTGTTACCGGCGCCGGGATTGACGGTCGTTGGGGTGAAGGTGGCGCCGCCGTCGGAGGAGATGCCGAGGCCCGAGAAGGTGGCCGCGTAGACATAGGTGAGGCCGCCCGCGAAGGCCGCCGCCACGTCGTCCACGTTGTCGCTGGGGATGCCGCTGGAGCGGTCGCGGATGGTGAAGCTCTGGCCGCGGTCCGTGGAGATGGCGAGGCCGCCGTAGCCCGAGCCGTCGGATACGGCCGCGTAGAGGGTCGAGCCGAGGCCGGTGATCTTGCGCACCGATCCCCTGAGGTCCTTCGGGGTGAAGCTCACGCCGCCGTCCGTGGAGAGGTAGTACGCCGGGTAGGCGCCCACCCGGACCGTCGACCCCTCGACGTGGATGGAGTCGGTCCGGAGCGTGGGGTGCGAAGGGGAGACCGCGTGGGGCTGGAACGAGGCCCCGGTGGCGTCGGTGGAGATCGAGAAGGAGTTCGAGGCGCCGGAGAGCCAGGGCTCGCCGGTTTCGGCGTAGAGCTTCGTTCCGTCGAAGACGATCTTGCCCACGTAGTTGCTCCCCAGGCCGTGCGCCATGGTTCGAACCGTCGGGAAGGTGAGACCGCCGTCGGTGGAGATGGCGAGCCCGGCGTCGGTGGCGGCGTAGACACTGTTTCCCGAGACAGCGATGTCGTTCACCGAGACGCTCGGGAGGCCACTCACGTAGTTCGTGAAGGTGGCGCCGAGGTCGGTGGAGATGGAGAGGCCGCCCGCGGTGGCGGCGTAGAGCGTGCCACCGTCCAGGACCAGCGCCCGCACCGAGTTCGACCCCAGGCCGTCGGCGGCCGTCTTCAGCTCGAACGACCACCCTTTGTCGGCGGAGACGGCCACACCGCCGTCGGTGGCGGCCCAGACCCGGTATCCCGAGGCGACGATGCTCCGTACCCACGCGGACGTCGAGCCGACGTCGCGCTGGGCGAAGGTGCCACCGCCGTCGAGAGAGACGTACAAGCCGCCACTGGTTCCGGCGAAGATCTTGGCGCCCTGGGCCAGCACCGAGATCACCGACGAGGGGGCGCCGGCCAGGAACGAGAAGGCTTCGCCGCCGTCGGAGACCATGAGGCCGCGCTCGGTGCCGCGGTAGAGCCGGCCGTTGGACGGGTCGCGGTGGAAGACCGCGGTCCGGCCTCCCCGCCGCAGCGGCACGAAGGTCGCCGGCGCGGCGCCGACGCCGCGGGCGATCCCGTCGTCGGTGGCGACGAAGGTGAACCCCTGTCCGACCGAGACCGAGTAGGCCTGCTGGCGCAGCGCCTCGCGGTTCCCGGCCACGTCCTCGGCGAAGTACCGGAGCTCGGTGTCGCCGGGGCCGATGGAGATTGGCCCGGTCGAGGCGCCGCTCACGATCGTCCCGTGGGGCGGTTCGAGGCTGGGAACGCTCCCGTCGGTGGTGTAGACGATGCGGGCGCACCCCGAGCCGGCGCCGTCGTCGCAGGTCAGGGTGACGGCCTGGGCGGCGAGGTAGACGCCGCCCGCGGGCGTGGCGGTGGTCGAGGGCTCCTGGCAGTCGGCGGCGGTGGTGAAGCTGAAGGTGGCGGGCTGGACCAGGGCGTTCCCCGCTACGTCGGTGGCGCCGGCCGAGATGGACACGTGGTAGGTGGTGCCGCAAGCGAGCCGCTCGACGGGGGCGATGGTCGCTTGGCTCGGCGGGCCGGCCGAGTAGGAGACCGTCACCGCCACGCCGTTGTCGACGGTCGCGGTGGCGGGGCCGAGCGTCGAGGCCTTCATCTCCTCGCTGAAGGTGGCGGCCAGCACCGCGTTCACCGGGACGCCGGTGGCGCCGTTCGGGGGATCGCTCCCCACCAGCGCCGGCGGAACGGTGTCGATGACGTACACCTCCTGCCTGGGCACCTCGGCGTTGCCCTGGCCGTCGACGGAGAAGAAGCGCAGGGTGGTGTCGGCGGCGATGGCGATGGGAACCGTGTACCGCGTCGAGGCGGGGGTGGGCGTGGTGCCGTTCATTGTGTAGTAGGTGGCGGCGCAGCCCGTGCCGCCGGGGTTGTCGGCGCAGGTCAGGCTGACGCTCTGGGGCGTGTTGTAGCGGCCGCCGGCCGGCGAGGCGCTCGTGGTCGGGGGCACGAACTCGGGCGCGGCCTGGGTCGTGAAGACAGAGCCGAAGACCGTCATGGTCTCCCCGTGCGCGCCGCGCACGCCGCTCACCGAGAAGAGGTGCAGCGTGCTGTAGGCGAGGTTCCCGGCGGGGTCCACGGTGACGGTGGCGGTGGCCGGGTCGTAGCTCACGGCCCGGGGCACGAAGCTCGTCCCGGCCACGAGCACGAAGCTGGCGGTGGTCACCGTGGCCGGGTCGAGGCAGGTGTTGAAGCGAACCGCGACGCTCGCGCCGACGAAGACCCCGGTGGCGTCGTCGGCGGGATTCACCTGCACCACCGAGAGGCTCGCGGCGGAGGGGAGCGAGCACGTCGAGCCCGGTGGCGCGGCCGAGGTGCCCGATCCACCGCACCCCGCGAGCGCGGCGGCGAGCAGGGCGCCAAGGAGAGCGGGCGCGATCGATCGTCGCGTCGATGCGCCAACTGCCATCGGGTCCCGTGAGCCAGCGCGTGCCATGCCGACCTCCTCCTCCTGAAGGCCTGAGCTTACCGGGACCGGCGCCTGCGCCGGCAGGGCGCATCGCACCCACGGTGTAGGCGGGAAACCTACCGGCGGACCAGCGATCCTCCTTCCGGCGGCCACAGCGGCTTAGAATCCGTCCCAATATTCCCGACCTGCTGCGGCGCGCGATACCTGCCTGCGGCAGGCAGGCTCGTCGCTGCGCTGCTCAACGTAGCTTCCAGCTATGCTTGCGCTGCTCGCTCCTCGCGTGCCCGCCTCGGCGACGGCCTCGCGCGCCTCGCGACGGCCGGGAATATCGGGACGGATTCTTAGGGCAGGATCTTGCGCAGGAACGGCACCACCAGGCCGAGGAGCAGGCCGTAGAGGGCGTGCAGGCCGAGCGCCGTCATGGGCTCGGCGGCGGCGTGCAGGACGGGCGCGAGCACGCGAGCCACGCCCGTCCAGGCGACGGCCCACACCGCGGCGGCGTAGACCAGCCCCACCAGCATCGCCGCCGGGGTGCGCGCCCCCTGGGGGAGGACGCTCACGTAGACCAGGCCGAAGAGCACCGAGACCATCCCCGCCAGCAACATCCCCACCACCACCGGTCCCACCACCGCGCCGCTGTCGAGCGCCGCGTCTCCGAGCAGGCTCGCGCCCACGAGGCGCAGCGGCAGCAGGAATCCGCCCTCGCCGCGGGTGGTGAACATGGCGACCAGCCACACCACCGCGCCGGCGCAGACCCCGCCGACCGATCCGGCCGCCACCTCGTGGTCGGCCTGCTCCCGCTCCGGGAGCGCCTCCGCCACCGGCGAGTCGGGCGGCTCGTCCGCGGGCGGGGCGTGGGATGGGTCGCCGTAGTCCATGGTGCCTCCTCGGGCTCCGTTCAGCGCCTGGCGCCGGCTCCGGGGGCGGCCGGGGGCGGCGCCGCCGGCAGGGCCTTGGCCGCGGCCCGAGCGGTCATCGCGGCGCCTCCGGGGCGGCGAGCTTGCGTCGGGCCAGGTCGAGCGCATCGGCGAGGCGGGCCGACTCCGGGCCGCTCCCCTGGGCCAGGTCAGGGGAGCCACCGCCCTTGCCTCCCAGGGCGGCGGCGGAATCGCGGACCAGGTCGCCGAGATGGGGGCCGGCTCCCTTGGGCCGCGCGAAGCACAGGAAGGCCCGACCCTCCTCCACGCCGCCGAGGAGCGCCACCCGGCCGCGTGCGGCCAGGGCGGCGGCGGCCGCCTTGAGGCCCGCGGCGCCGGAGAGCGGAGGCTCGAGCCGGGCCACGACCGGGCCGTCGCCGGCGGCGGCGAGACGCTCCCCGGCGGCGGCGGCGAGCGCGGCCACCAGGCGCTCGACCTCCTTGCGCCGCCCCAGCGACTCCTCGGCAACCCGGGCGGCCGCCTCGCCCACCTCGGCCGGGGCGCAGCGCAGGGCCTGGGCCGCCGCGGCGAGGCGCGCCGAGGCGTCGGCGAGCGCCCGCACCACCCGGCCGCCGCACTGGAACTCCACCCTCGTCCCCTCGCCCCACCTCCGGGCGCCCAGCACGGCCACCGCGCCCACCTCCCCGGTGCGTCGCGGATGGGTGCCGCCGCAGGGGGAGGCGTCGATCATGCTGGGGGGATGAAGCCCCCCCAGGTCGATCGGATGCTCCGGCTTCGCCTCCCTGTCGATCATGCTGGGGGGATACGACCCCCCCAGGTCGATCTGGTGCTCCGGCTTCGCCTCCGCCCGTCGGCGGGCGGAGCCCGCCTCCTCCGCCGCTCGCTCCGGCCCAGCCTCATCCGGCTGGGCCTGCGCTCGCCGACCGTGACTGGTCGCACCTGGGAGATCGCCCACCACCACCACCCGCGAGCCCTTCATCGGCTCCTTGCGCAGCGGCAGCCGCGCCATCTCCTCCGCGGTGAACTCGCGGGCCGTGACCTCGAGGTCGCGCCACACCGCCTGGTTGGCGGCCGCCTCGACCTCCCGCAGCGCCTTCTCGTCGAGGCGGGCGGCGGGGACGTCGAGGTCGATGCTGCAGGTGGCCTCGCCCAGGTGGAACGAGACGGTGTGCGCCCCGAGGAGGCGCTCGAAGGCGGCCGAGAGCAGGTGCTGGCCGTGGTGCTGCTGCATGTGGTCGAAGCGCCGCGGCCAGTCCACGAGCCCCTCGACCCGGCCGGAGGGGGCCGGACCGTCCAGGGCGTGCAGGATCTCGCCGCCCTGCTCCTGCACGTCCACCACCGCCACGCCGCCGAGCGTGCCGCGGTCGGCGGGCTGGCCTCCGCCCTCGGGGTAGAAGGCGGTGCGGTCGAGGACCACCGCCTCGCGCTCCCCGAGCCGGGCCTGTCGCGACACGCGGGCCTCGAAGCGGGTGAGGTACGGGTCCTCGAGGTAGAGCCGCTCGGACACGCCCCGAGTCTACCCGCGCCGCGAGCGGAGTGGATACCTCTGGCCCGGCGTCCCGGACGGGAGCCGAGCCGCCACCGGGCCAAAGCCGGACGGAGCGGGCGACTGCGGCTGCAACGTGAAGCAAACCCGCCCGTTCGCCGCTCGTCGAAAAAACCCTGCGACATCGGGGCCTCGCAGGCTCACCCGCCGAGGCGTTGGACAAGCGGATGCAAACCGGTATTTTGCGCGCCCGGGGGGTACCGGGAGGACGGCGCGATGCTGAAGAAGCTCATGCCCAGGTCGGACGACTTCTTCGACGACTTCGAGAAGCAGACCGCCCAGACCGTCGAGGGCACCCGCCTGCTCAAGGAGCTGCTCGACGACTTCACCGACGTCCCGCGCAAGGTGCAGGCCATCAAGGACGTGGAGCACGCCGGCGACGACGCCACCCACCGGGCCTTCGAGCGCCTCTACACCCAGTTCATCACCCCCATCGACCGCTCCGCCATCCACCGGCTGCTCTCCACCATCGACGACGTGCTCGACCTGGCCGACGCGGCGGCGGAGCGGCTCGGGCTCTACGACGTCGGGGCGGTGATCCCGGAGGCGCGCGAGCTGGCCGGCGTGCTCCTGGCCCAGACGCGCACCATGCAGGAGGCGGTGCGGGCCATGCGCAACCTGAGGCAACCGGACCGGATCCTGGCGGCCTGCCGCGAGATCAACTCCCTGGAGAACCAAGCCGACACGCTCTTGCGCGCGGCCCTGGCCAAGCTCTTCAAGAGCGGCAGCGACGCGCTCACGGTGATGAAGTGGAAGGAGATCCTGGACCTCATCGAGAGCGCCACCGACCGGGTCGAGGACGTGGCCAACGTGCTCGAGGGCGTGGTCCTCGAGAACGCCTGAGCTGGACGAGGCGTCGTCCCCGCCCATGCTCCTCGCGGTCGTCATCCTCCTGGTCCTGGTGGCGCTGGCGTTCGACTTCATCAACGGCTTCCACGACGCCGCCAACTCCATCGCCACCGTGGTCTCCACCCGGGTGCTGGCGCCCCTCTACGCGGTGGCCTGGGCCGCCTTCTTCAACTTCGTCGCCGCGCTGCCGGCCTTCCTGGGGGGAGAGCTCCAGGTGGCGAACACCATGGGCAAGGGGGTCATCCACTTCGACATGCTGAAGGCGCGGGGCTACGAGACGGTGCTCGTGGTGGTGTTCGCCTCGCTCATGGGCGCCATCGCCTGGAACCTGCTCACCTGGTGGTGGGGGCTCCCCTCGTCGTCGTCCCACGCCCTCGCCGGCGGCATGATCGGCGCCACCCTTCCGGCCCTGGGCCACGGCGGGCTGGTGGACTCGGGCATCGCCAAGATCGCCGCCTTCATCGTCCTCTCCCCGCTCATCGGGATGGCCCTGGGCACGGTCAACATGGTGGTCACCACGTGGCTCGTCCGCCGCCAGGCGCCGGCCCGGGTGGACGGCTGGTTCCGGCGGCTCCAGCTCCTCTCGGCCGCCATCTTCTCGTACAGCCACGGCACCAACGACGCCCAGAAGGTGATGGGGGTCATCGCGGTGATCCTCTACGGCACGGTGTGGAAGGATCGCGCCTTCCACGTTCCGTGGTGGGTGGTGCTCCTGACCCACACCGCCATCGGCCTCGGCACCTTATTCGGCGGCTGGCGCATCGTGAAGACCATGGGGCAGCGCCTCACCAAGCTCCAGCCCATCGGTGGCTTCTGCGCCGAGACCGGCGGGGGCGTGACCATCCTGGCGCTGGCCCACGCCGGCATCCCGGTCTCGACCACCCACACCATCACCGGCGCCATCGTGGGCGTGGGCGCCACCCGCGGTGCGCGCGCCGTCCGCTGGGGCGTGGCCGGGCGGATCATCTGGGCCTGGATCTTCACCATCCCCATGTCGGCCCTGGTGGCAGCCGGGGTGTACGGCATCGCGCGCCTCGCCCTCCGCCTGCTCGCCTGACCCCCGCCCCCGCTGCCAAGTGGCCGGGATCGCGGGCTATTCGTCGCTCCGGGCCACCGCGCAACCCCGCGGGATCTCGCGTGTTAAGGTCCGCGGATGGCACCGGACCCCGACGCGGTGCTCCTGCTGGCGTTCCAGCGGGGCGACCAGGCGGCGTTCCGGGCCCTGTTCGAAAAGTACGCCCGGCCCATGGTCGCCTTCTGCCACCGCTTCGTCCGCGACGCCGCCCGCGCCGAGGAGCTGGCCCAGGACGTCTTCCTCAAGGTTCACCACTCCGCGGCCGGCTGGCGGCCGGAGGCCAGCGTGCGCGCCTGGATCTACCGCATCGCCTCCAACCACTGCCTGAACGAGCTGCGGCGCGGCGAGCACTCGGCGCGGCAGGCCCGCGGCCCCGGCGGCGAGCCGCTGGATCCGGACGCGCTGCCGGGCCCGGCGGCCACGCCCGAGGAGTCGGCGGCCGGGGCCGCCCTCACCCGCGCCGTCCAGGCGCTGCTCGAGTCACTGCCGGAGAAGCAGCGCCTGGCCTTCGTGCTGTGCCGCTTCGAGGGTCTCTCCTACCAGGAGATCGCCCGGTCCCTCGACACCAGCGTCTCGGCGGTGAAGTCGCTCATCCACCGGGCCACCGTCCGCGCGGCCGAGGCGCTCTCCCCCCTCGCCGGTCCGCTCGCCGGAAAGGAGGCCCTGCCATGACGGGGCGCGCTCCGGAGCACGTCCGCGAAGAGCTCACCGCCCTCCTCGACGGCGCGCTCGACGCGGCGCGGCGGAGCGAGGTGGAGGCCCACCTGCGCGCCTGCCCCGAGTGCGGGGCCGAGCGCGAGCGCCTGGGCGCCGCCATCTCGGCCCTGCGGGCGCTGCCGGCGCCTCCGCCCCCCTCGCCGGCCTTCGAGGCGCGATTCTTCGCCCGCCTAGCGCGGGAGGGCGACCGCCCTCGAGGGGCCCTGGCCCGGCTGGCCGCGCTGCGCTGGCGTGTCGTGGCGCCGCTCGCCGGCGCGGCAGCCGCGGCGGCGATGGCCGCGGTGGCGGTCGTGCGCCACCGGGCCGACGAGGCGGGCTTGGCCCGAAACCTGGAATTGCTCGATCAGCTCGAGCTCGTGGCCAGCCTGGGGGACGTGGACGCCGCCGACGTGGAGGTGGTGGCCCACCTCCGCGACCTGGAGGAGGGCCGGCCGTGACCGCCGCTCGCACCGCCGCCATGGCGCGGCCGCTCCTCGCCGCCGCCGCCGTGGCCCTGCTCCCGGCCGCCGCCCGGCCCGAGGAGCCGGGCCCTGCCGTCCCGCCCCCGGCCGCCGGCGGCCCGTCCGAGGAGAACCGGGCGCGCTGGGAGCGGCTCTCGCCCGAGGAGCGGGAGGCGATGCGGGAGCGCTACCGCCGCTTCCAGGCGCTGCCCCCGGGGCGTCAGGCCGAGCTCGAGGAGCGGCTCGCCTGGTTCCGCTCGCTCCCGCCGGAGCGGAGAGACGCCATCGAGCGCAACTGGCGCCTCTTCCGGCGGCTGCCGCCGCGGGAGCGCCGCGAGATCCTGGAGCGGTTCGCTCGCTTCCAGGAGATGGGCCCGGAGCGCCAGGCCCAGATGCGCCAGGCCTTCCGGCGGCTCCTGGAGGCCTCGCCGCAGGAGCGCCAGCACTTCATGGAGAACCTGCGGCGCTGGCGCGACATGTCGCCCGCGGAGCGCGAACGCGCCCGGGAGGCGTGGCGGCAGCGGCAGCGCCGCCCCTGACCAGAGGTGACGGCCCACGCCGCCACGGCCGCCTCCCTCGCCCTCCTCCTCGCCGCGCCGGCGCGCGGGGACGGGGAGGGCGAGGTGCGCGGGTTCGCCGCCCTCCACCTGCGCCTCACCAGCCAGGCGAACCTCCCCTCGAACGACCTGCTCTTCGATCCGGGCTCCCGGGCCTTCGAGGTGTCGAGCTACCTCGGCCCCTCGCCCGGGGAGACCTTCGCCGCCTGGCTCCTCTCGGCCGGCTTCGAGGGGTCGCACCTCGAGGGGCGGCTCGCCTGGGCGCTGGCGGTGGACAGCGGCCTCCTGCGCACGCAGCGGTTTCCCAGGACGGTGCCGGTCTGCACCTCGAGCAGCCTGACCGGCCTGGACCTCCCGGGGCGGGGCACCTGCATCGCGCCACCCGGCTGGCCGAGGCCGCTGGTGTTCCTGGTGCCCTCCACCTCGGCCGGGTCGCCGGAGCTCACCTCCAACGGCCGCCCGGTGGCGGAGGAGGCGGAGGACACCTTCTTCGTACGCGAGGCCTGGGCCGAGGGCCGGCTGGGACGGGCCGGCTTCCTCTCCATCCGGGCCGGGCGACAGCGCATCGCCGTCGGCGACGGCTTCGTCCACGACGACTACGCCCTCGGGATCTCGCTCGACGCCGACCTCGGCGCCATCGGGCCACAGCTCGATCTCCGCCTCAACGCCTTCTGGCCCACCCGCGGCCGCATCGACGACGCCCAGCTCCGCTCCCCCATGCTGGCGCTGCGGGCCGACTGGACCCCGTCGCTCCTCGAGCACGTGGGGATCTTCGCCGCCTGGGCCCACGACGAGACCGGGTGGTCCAACCAGCTCCTCCGGGCCGCCAACACCGAGGCGGCGGTGCTGCGACTCCAAGAAAGCGCCCCGGGCACCGCGACCTACCGCTTCGCCTCGTGGGTCCTGGCGGCGCTCCTCTCCACCCCGCCCGCGGGGACCAGCGACCTCGTCTGGACCGGCCTCTCCGGCCACCTCTTCCTCGCCGACCGGCACGAGCTCTGGTGGACGGGCGCGGTGGTCCTGGGTCAGGTGGCGGCACTGGTGGGGCGGGGAGTCGACCAGCCTCCGGACCTGCAGGACATCCCGGTGCAGGGATGGCTCGGCCGGCTGCGCTGGCGGTTCCCGCTCACGCCGGCCCTGGCCGCCGGCGCCTTCCTGGTCTACCAGTCGGGCGACCTCCCGCCGGTCGAGCGGGCGCTGGTGGCGCTGCCGGTGCGCTACGATGGCTTCCTGGGCGTCACTCCCTACGTCACCGACCTGAACCTGTTCTTCAACGGCGGCATCTCCGAGTCCTTCGCCGACCGCCGAGCCGCCGCCCCCGGCGTCAACGGGCGCGGCGCCGTGGCCCCCGGCCTCGCGCTCGCCTGGGACCCGTCGGTCGAGCTCTCCCTGGAAGGTCGGGGGGCCTGGCTCTGGGCGGATCAGGCCGGGCCCTACGGAGGGCGGGCCTACGGCGTGGAGGTCGACATGAACGCCGCCTGGTCCCCCTGGCCCTGGCTCTCGCTCCTCGCCGAGGCGGACGCGCTCTTCGCGGGCGACTTCTTCCCCTCCCGCGCCACCATGTGGCGGCTCATCCTCGGCGTGAACCTCGCCACCCCGTGACGGCGCTCGCCCTGATCCTGTCGCTGGCGATCCTCGGCCCCGACGGCGGGTCCGCCTCCGGCGCCCCGGCGGACGGCCCGCCCGGACGCGCCGTCGACGGCGGCCCGGCCGACCGGGACGGCGCAGCCGCCGACCCGGACGCCGAGGTGATCGAGCACCTCGACCTCCTGGAGCAACTCGAGCTCCTCGAGCGACTGGAGCTGTTCGGTGAGCCGCCGCCGCGCCCGGCGCCGGACGGGTCGCCGGGCCGCTGAGCGTTTCGATCGCGCCATCACAGCGCCCTCCGGTCTCCGTGATCCCCCGCGGCCGCCGCGGACGTCGCAGAGCCTCGGCGGGAAGCGGTTACCGCGCTCAGGCCCGGCTCGCCAGCATGCCGCAGGCGGCGAAGGCGTCGCCGCCGCCCGAGTAGCGCCGCACCACCGGCTGGCCGGGCAGCTCGCGGGCCAGCGCGTCCCGGAAGGCCTTCCACTCCGCCTCGTCCGGCGGCCGGAAGCGGCCGCTCGGGTCGTTCACCGGGATTGGGTTCAGGCGCACCGGAATGCCGCGCAGCAGGCGCCCCAGGTCGGCGGCGTCCTCGGGCCCCGCGTTCACGCCGGCGATCATCACGTACTCCAGTGTGATCCGGCCCCGCCGGGCAGCGTGCTCCCGGACCGCGTCCACCAGCTCGCCCAGGGGATACCCGGCCTCGAGCGGCATCAGGCTGGCCCGCTTGGCGGGCGTGGCGGCGTTCAGGGAGACGCAGAGGCGGAACTTGTGACCCTCGGCGGTGTAGCGGCGGATCATGGGGACCACGCCGGCGGTGGAGATGGAGATGCGGCGGGCGTCGACGCGGCCGCCAGCCGGGTCGCACAGCACGTAGGCGGCGGCCAGCACCGCCTGGTAGTTGTGGAAGGGCTCGCCTTGCCCCATGAACACCGCGCCGGTGATGGGGCGGTGGCTGTCCTTCCGGACCTCCAGGAACTGGGCCACCATCTCCCAGGACTCGAGCGAGCGGCCGAGCCCCATCCGGCCGGTGGCGCAGAAGGCGCAGCCCAGGGCGCAGCCCACCTGCGAGGAGAGGCAAACCGTGTAATGGGTGTCGTGGAGCGGGATGCGCACCGACTCGACGCGGCGCCCGTCGCGGAGGGCGAAGAGGTAACGCCGGAACCCGTCGCGGGCGTCGGCCACCGCCTCCGTCCGCAGCCGCTCGTGGGACAGGGCGGCGGCGCGCTCGAGCACCGCTCGCCGCACGTTGCGCGCCTCCCGCGCCGTCCCACCTCTCCCCACCGCCGCGCCCAGGATGCGACGCGCGTCCGCGAGCTCGATGCCGAGGGCGCGCGCCAGGCCTCGACTGTCCTGGCCGGCGATGTGGAGCACGGGCGGAAGATACGGTAGATCGGGTGGCATGAGGAAGGCCGCACCGCTCTGGGCGCTGCTCGCGGCCGCTTGCTACGTCGGACCGCCGCGTTACTACAGCCCGCCCCCGGCTCCCCCGGCCCCCCCGCCGCCGGCGCCGCGTGCGGCGCCCGCGCCGGCGCCCGCCAAGAAGATGCTCACCGAGTCGGAAGCGGTGAGCGTGGCCACCGGGTACGCCCGCGCCAACGGCGTGGAGGTGAACAAGGTGAAGCACGCCCACCTCGACGGGGCGGGGCGCTGGCACGTGGAGCTGCGCGGCGACCGCAACAGGGACAAGGCCAAGGTGATGGTGGACGCCTGGACCGGTCAGGTGATCAAGGCGTCCCTCAGGGACAACGACTAGGCCCTCGAGTCCTGGACGCCTGGCCGCCGGCAGAGCCGAAGGCGCGATCACCCCCTCTTGGCGCAGTTCAGCATCCAGCGGATGCCGAACGCGTCCGTGAGCATGCCGAAGGTCGCGCCCCAGAACGTGTCCTGGAGGGGCAACCTCACCTTGCCCCCGGCGGAGAGCGCCTCGAACCTGGTCCTCATCTCGCCGACGTCGTCGAAATCCAGGCAGACCTCGACGTTGCCCTGGGTGGGCACGGGCTCGTTGGGCATGGTGTCGCTCAGCATCACCACGCCGACGCCGATGCGGAGCAGCGCGTGCATGACGCGGTTCCGGTGCTCGGGGGCGAACTGCGTGCCCTGGACCTCGCCGAAGCGCGAGAGGCTCTCGGTCCTCGCTCCCAGCGCGCTCTGGTACAGCTTGATCGCCTGCTCAGCCTTCCCGTTGAACAGCAAGTACGGGTTCACCTGCTTGACGGCCATGGCGGTTCCTCCTCGCACGAGAGCCGTGCGATGCCTTGCGTGCATGGACTCCGGCCGGCGCCGAAACTCATCGGCGCCGCGACAACCCGTGCGGGCTCGCCCAGGACCACCGCCTGGCTCCCCGCCGGACCGCCTACCGCCCGCCGCGGCGCCCGTGCCGCCCGCCTCCGGGCGGCGGACGCGGACCGCTCACCCACGGGCTCTCCGCCAGGCAGTAGCGCCAGGGCTTCTCGGCCCAGGGACCGGCGTAGTGCACGTTCACCCGCGTCGAGGCCAGCACCGGCCCGCGCCGACCCGGGCCCCGTTCCAGGAACAGCACCTCGCCGCAGAGGTCGAGGCCGTCGTGGGTCTCGCGCCGCACGCCCAGGGCCCGGCAGAGGTTCCCCGGTCCCCGCGGCGGGTGCAGGCAGTTCTCCAGCGGCTCGCCAGCGCGCAGCAGCACCGCCGCCGGGAACCCTTCCCGGCCGGTCACCGCGTTCAGGCAGTGGGCCGTGCCGTAGATCAGGTAGACGTAGGAGTGGCCGGGCGGGCCGAACATCACCGCCGAGCGCCGCGTGCGGCCGAAGCGGGCGTGCGAGGCGCGGTCGCCCGGCCCGTGGTAGGCCTCGGTCTCCACGATGCGAACCGCGCGGCGCACCCCCTGGTCGAGGTGCACCAGCACCTGGCCGAGCAGGTCGCGCGCCACGCGCCGGGTGTCGCGGGCGAAGAAAGCGCGGGGGAGGCGCCGGGCGCGGCGCGGGGCCGCCGCCCGCCGACCGGCGACGGCCTGGCGCACCTCGGGGCGGCTCACGGCGCCCGCGGGCGTGCGCCGTGCCACACCCCGGCCTCCACGAAGACGCCCAGCAGGTCCCGGTCGAGCGCGCCGGCGCGCGCCTCGGCCCCGAGGATCTCCAGCGCCCGCTCGGGCAGGACCGCCCGCTTGTAAGGCCGATCGCTGGCGGTGAGGGCGTCGAAGATGTCGGCGATGGTCATGATGCGGGTCTCCAGCGGGATGGCGGAGGCGGGGACGCCCCGCGGGTACCCGCCGCCGTCGAGCTTCTCGTGGTGGCCGCGGGCGATGTCCGGCACCCGCCGGAGCGCCCGCGTCCAGGGGATCCGGGAGAGGAAGTTGAAGGTGTGGGTCACGTGGCTCTCGATCTCGTGCCGCTCCCCGTCCGAGAGCGAACCCTGGGGGATGGAGAGCCAGGCCAGCTCCTCGGACGTCAGGTAGGGGCGCTCGGTCCCCGAAGGATCCACGAAGGTGCGCCCCCCCATCTCGCCGAGCCGCTCGAAGCTCCCCTCGGGGAGGACCGTGGGGCGGTTGCAGGCCGCTACCACCTCCCAGAAGGCGTCGAGCTCGGCCCGGCTCGCCAGGATGCCGTCCTCCGGCCTCCCCTCCAGGCGCGCCCGCAGCCGCTCCGCCTCCAGGGTGGCGCGGACCAGGTCGAAGCGGGCGCGGATGAGATCCAGATCGCCGGGGTGGAGCTTGTTGGCCTTGACGAGGACGTGCTCGCGCACGCCCACCTTGCCGAAGTCGTGGAGCAGGGCGGCGTAGCGGAGCTGGCGCAGATCCTCGGGCAGGAAGCGTACGCCGCGCCAGGGCCCCGGCGGGGCGGCCTCGACGGCTCGCGCCAGCCCGACGGTGAGCGCGGCCACCCGCTCCGAGTGGCCGGCGGTGGTGGGGTCGCGGGCCTCGATGGCCACCACCGAGGCGCGCACGAAGCCCTCGAAGAGCCGCTCGATCTCCTCGTGCAGCACGGCGTTCTCGATGGCCACCGCCGCCTGCCCGCCGAGCGCGGTGAGCAGCTCCTGGTCCTCGCCGGTGAAGACGCCCTCCTTGCGGTTGAGCGCCTCCAGCACCCCCACCACGCCGCCCCCGGCGTCGAGCATGGGAACGCAGAGGATGGTGCGGGTGTGGTATCCCGTGGCGGCGTCCACCGCCCGGTGGAAGCGCGGGTCGGCGTAGGCGTCGGGGACGTTGACCGGCCGGCCGGTGGTGGCCGCCGCTCCGGCGACGCCGGCGGCCATGGGGAAGCGTATCTCCCCCGTCCCCTGGGCGACCTTGCTCCACAGCTCGCCCCGCTCTCGGTCGAGGAGAAAGAGGCTCACGCGGTCGGCCTCGGCCACCCGCGCCGCGGCGCGGGCGACGAGATCCAGCAGGGCGTCGAGCTGGCGCTCGGCGGCCAGGGCCTTGGCCACCTCCAGGATCGACTGGAGCTTGGCGATGCGTCGCTCCAGCGCCGCCGCGTCCATCGGCAGGCGACGATACGACGCCCTCTCCGCGGGCCGCAACCCGACGGGAGCCGTGGGGATGCGCCGCGGCCCCGAGGGGGTGGACCGCCAGAGAAGGCTCCCGTCCGGGGCCCGGCTGGGGTTAAACATGCCCAATGCGCCGCGCCAAGATCGTCGCCACCATCGGCCCGTCCAGCTCGGACCCCGAGACCATCCTCCAGCTCGTCGAGAACGGGGTCGACGTGGCCCGGCTCAACTTCTCCCACGGCCAGCACGAGGATCACGCGGCGGTCCTGGATCGGATCCGGGCCGCCTCGCGCAAGGTGGTGAAGGCGGTGGCGGTGCTCCAGGACCTGCAGGGTCCGAAGATCCGCACCGGCCCGCTCAAGGCCGGGCGGGACGGCGTCCAGCTCGATCCCGGCGGCGAGATCGTCATCACCACCGAGGGGGAGGTGCCCGGCGACGCTCAGCTGGTCTCCACCACCTACAAGCACCTGGCCGAGGACGTGCGGCCGGGCGACCGGCTCCTGGTGGACGACGGGCTGCTCGAGCTCCGCGTCCTGCAGACCGACGGGGTGCGGGTGCGGGCCGAGGTGGTGGAGGGGGGCGTGCTGGGCGAGCACAAGGGGATCAACCTCCCCGGGGTGGCGCTGCGGGTCGAGGCCCTCTCGGAGAAGGACAAGCGCGACCTCTACTTCGGGCTCACCCACGGGGTGGACTACGTGGCGGTCTCCTTCGTGCGCAGCGCCGAGGACGTCCTCGCCTGTCGCCGCGAGATGGAGCGGGCGGGGCGGCTGGTGCCGGTGATCGCCAAGATCGAGAAGCCCGAGGCGCTGGGGAACCTGGACGCCATCGTCCAGGCGGCCACCGGCCTGATGGTGGCCCGCGGCGACCTGGGAGTGGAGATCCAGCCCGAGCGGGTCCCCGGCCTGCAGAAGGAGATCGTCCGCAAGGCCAACGCCGCCGGCCGGCCGGTGATCATCGCCACCCAGATGCTCGAGTCGATGATCGAGCACCCCCGGCCCACCCGCGCCGAGGCCAGCGACGTGGCCAACGCCATCTGGGACGGCGCCGACGCGGTGATGCTCTCGGGCGAGACCGCCAGCGGGAAGTACCCGCTCCAGGCAGTGCAGATGATGGACCGCATCGTGCGCGAGGCGGAGCAGACGCCGGGGGTGGGCCACGCCCCCCGCATCGAGCCGCTCCCGCCCACTCCTTTCCCCGACGTCATCGCCGGCGCCGCCTGCCGGGCCGCGCTCCAGGCGGGCGCGTCGGCCATCGCCTGCTTCACGCTGGGCGGCACCACGGCGCGCCTCCTCTCCCAGAACCGGCCCCAGGTTCCGGTGGTGGCCTTCTCGCCGGACCAGGCCATCCGCCGCCGGCTGGCGCTCCTGTGGGGCGTCATCCCCAAGGTCATGGACCCGGTGCGGAACCCGGACATCATGTGCCAGCTGGTGGCCGACCGGCTGCTGGAGGAGAAGCTGGCCCGGCCCGGCGAGAACGTGGTGCTGGTCTACGGATCCCCGCTGGGCGTCTCCGGCCGCACCAACTCCATCCGCCTCCACCAGATCCCGCCCGAGGGACAGCGGGAGGCGCCGTACCGGGTGCCGATTTAACCTCCTCTCACGACCTGGCGGAGGGCACCGGCTCCTGGCCCTGCGCCACCTTGGGGTCCATCCACACCACCTCCCAGTGGTGGCCGTCGGGGTCGTAGAAGCTGCGCTCGTACATGAAGCCGTGGTCCATGGGCTCCATGGCCTGCGACCCGCCTGCTTCCAGGGCGGCGCGGACCAGGGCATCCACCTCGCCCCGGCTCTGGCACGAGAGCGCCACCAGCCCCTCGTTCTGGCGCGTGGTGTCGCACAGCGGACGCTTGGTGAACGTCCGGTAGAAGGCCTCCTGAAGCAGCATCACGTAGCCGAGGTCGCTCACCACCATGCAGGCAGCCTTGTCGTCCGTGAACCTCGGGTTGAAGGAGAAGCCGAGCTTCCCGAAGAACGACTTGGCGCGCTCCAGGTCGCGCACGGGCAGGTTCACGAACATCATCCGGTTCGCCATGTGTGGCCTCCTCTCGCGTCGGGGTTCGTCCGTCGACGCCGCCGGGGCAGGCCATTCATCGGCCCGCCTCAGGGGAGCTCGGACGGCAGGCCGAACCTCGGGAACAGGGTTGCGGTGTCGAGGAAGTGGGTCATGGCCGCGATGCGATCCCCGGACAGCTCGAGCACCACCAGCGACCACGGCTGGTGCGGCCTGCCCGGCTCGCCGGGCCTGTACTGGGCGAAGGCGGGCAGGCCGTTGGCGGCGACCGGCACCAGGCGCGACCCGCGGCAGCCGATGCCCCGTCCCAGGAACCAGTCCCTGACGGCCTCGGGCCCCCGCAGCCAGAGGGTGTAAGGCGGCATGGAGAGGGTCACGTCCTCGCGGAGCAACGCGGCCAGCGCGTCCACGTCGTAGCGCTCGAAGGCGGCCACGTAGCGCTCCAGCAGGGCCTCCTGTGCGTGCGTGAGCTCGGCCAGGTCGGCCTCCGCCGGTGGGCTCCCGGCGAGCGTGGCCCGGGCGCGCTGCAAGGCGCTGTTCGCGGCCGCGACGGAGGTCCCCAGGGCGCTGGCGATCTCGGCGGCCGGCCAGCCCAGCACCTCGGCGAGCAGCAGGGCCGCCCGCTGCCGTGGCGCCAGGCGCTGCAGCGCCGCCACGAAGGCGAGCCGGATGCTCTGCCGGAGCACGGCCCGCTCCGCGGGATCGCCGTCGGCGGGGAGCGCCTGCATGTCGGGGATGGGCTCGAGCCAGTGCGAGCGCGGCCGCTCCAGAAGGTCGTCGTGCACCGTGCCCGGCGGGCCCATGGCCACCGGCCGCTCGCGCCGGCTCCGGTCGGCGAGCGCGTCGAGGCAGACGTTGGTAGCGATGCGGTAGAGCCAGGTGCGGAGCGAGGCGCGGCCGTCGAAGCCCCCGAGCGATCGCCACGCCCGCAGGAGCGTCTCCTGCACGGCGTCGTCGGCCTCGGACGCCGAGCCGAGCATCCGGTAGCAGTGGCCGACGAGCGCCCGGCGATGGGCCTCGAGCTGGCTCGCCGTCGCCTCGACCTGGTTCGCCGTCATCATGGGTCACCACTACATAGACGCCCCGAGCGGCGCCGCATCGTCGGGACCCGAAGGGGTGACAACGGCTTTTCGGCGGCCGGGGGCCCTGCCTGGTTCCGGACGAGGTCTCAGCCGGCCTTGGTGAAGGAGGCGCAGGTCGTGCGCTGACGCCGGGGCGCGGGGTCACCACCTGGACGCCGCGGGCGGTACTGCATCGTCGGGAGCCGAAGGCCGCCTCACATCTTCTTGGCCTTCGCGGCCGGGTCACCGGCGTACCCGAGCGCCTTCCAGTCGAGCCGCGCTTTCTCGCCGTGGCAGTCCTCGCACCGCAGGGCCTTCTGGCGGGGGACCACCATGTGGTTCACCTTCCAGTGCATGTCGGTCTCGACCCATCCCATCTTCCCGCTGTACGCGAGACCCGCCACCCTCATGCCGTCGGCGATGGCGCTCGGCCAGTCGAAGGTCTGCCAGTAGCCACCCTTCCCGAAGAGATGGGGGACGGCCATGGTCTGGTTCCCGGCGTCGTATGGCTGCTTGCCCTTCATCACCTTGAACGGGGTGAGCTTCGACTTCCCGTCGCCGCGCTTGCCGTTCGGGCGGTTCAGGTGCACCACTCGGCTGGGGTCGATCTTCTGGCCCAGGACCACCCGGTCGACCGACCCGTCGAACCAGGCGTAGAGGGGCTGAACGTCCTTCGCCCAGCGGAAGTCGCCCTTCATCTTGTCGTAGGTGGCGAGGCCGTACTGATCCTTGGGCGGGGCGCGGTCCTGCCCGGCCGTCGACCAGTCCCAAAAGACCTTGGTGGGCAGGGTCCGGGCGAAGGTGGGGATGTGGCAGGTCTGGCAGGCGATCGTGCCGACGTGGCGGCCCAGCTCCGGGTTCTTCCAGTGCTGGTTGCCGGCGTGGCAGGTGGTGCAGTCGAGCGTCTCGCCGCTGCCGGAGACGGAAACCGCCAGCGCCTTGCCGGGGATCTGGTGCTTCTGCGAGCGGTGGCAGTCGTTGCAACCCATGTTGGCGCCGTCGGCCGCCATGTGGACGTCCATGTCGCGACCGGGCTTCGTGAGCGAGCTGTCCAGGTCGCCGTGCTTCACGTGGTCGCCGCCGCCGCCGTAGAAGTGGCAGGCGCCGCAGTTGGCCCGGCTCGGAACGCCCACGCTCCGCGCCACCTTCTCCAGATCGGCCGGGGTCCACTTCTTGCCCGAGCCTGGCGGGAACTCCTTCTCCTCGTAGGGTGGGTGGCCGGCGCCGGTCGGGAACTTCTTGTAGGTCCCGGTGGTGTCGTGGCACACGAGGCAGTCCACGTTCCCGGCTTTCTTGAAGTCGAAGGTCGCGTCCTTCCAGCCGTAGCCGGCGTGGCAGCTGGTGCAGCGCGGCTCGTTCGACTGCAGCGCGATGCAGAAGTTGTTTACGGCGTTCACCTTGCCGAGATCGACCGCCTTGCCGTCGACGACCTGGCGCGCCGACCACGTCCAGTGCGTGGTCTTCATGAAGTCGGCGGCCTGGGCCTCGTGGCAGCCGAGGCAGGCCCGGGTGACGTCGGGGCCGGTGGCGAACGGCCCCTTCACCAGGCCCGAATGGTCGGTGGCGGCGCGGGCCGGCCCGGCGACGAAAGCGGCGCAGCAGAGCGCGGCGAGAATGGAGCGCATGGTCGGTTCCCTCCCTGAGCGGACGTGCGGCATGGTTCCCCGTCCCGGTTGGAGCCCTCGCCCCGGCAGACGGATTCGCTGCTTCGGGCGGCGCCGGGTGCGCGGGAAAGGCGGCTGACCTTGACCCGCGTCAGGTCCGGTGAGTTAGATCGCCGCCATGGACGTCCCGGCCCTGCAGCGCGCCCTCGCCGAGTCCGGCCTCGAGGGCTGGCTCCTCTTCGACTTCCAGGGCCAGAACCGAACTGCCCTGGAGGCGCTCGGGCTCTCCGGCCACATGCTGACCCGGCGCTGGTTCTACCTCGTCCCGCGCGCCGGCGAGCCCACGCTGCTGGTCCACGCCATCGAGCACGGCTCCTTTCCCAAGGAGGTGCCGGGGCGAAGGGTGCCCTACGCCTCCTGGCAATCGCTGCGGGAGGCGCTGCGGGGCCTGCTGGAGCCGCTCCGCGGCAAGCGGGTGGCCATGGAGTACTACCCCGAGGCCGCCGTCCCGGCCCTGTCGCGGGTGGACGCCGGGACGCTGGAGCTGGTGCGCGGCCACGGGGTGGAGGTGGTCTCCTCGGCGGCGCTGGTGCAGCGCTTCGTGTGCCGCTGGAGCCCGCACCAGCTCGCGAGCCACGTCCGCGCCCTGCGCGCCATCGACGACGCCAAGGACGCGGCCTTCGCCTACGTGGGTGAGTCCCACCGGCGAGGCTACCAGCCCACCGAGACGCAGGTGCAGGCCCTGCTCATGAAGCGCTTCGCCGACGCCGGCCTCACCACCGACCACCCGCCCATCGTGGCCGTGAACGCCCACGCCGGCGACCCGCACTACGTCCCCTCGGAGAAGACCCCCACGCCCATCCGACCGGGCGACCTCCTGCTCATCGACCTGTGGGCCAAGGGGAAGGACCCGAACGACGTCTATGCCGACATCACCTGGGTCGGCTACTGCGGCGACCGGCCTCCCCGGAAGCTGGCCGAGATCTTCCAGGTCGCCGCCGAGGGCCGCGACCTGGGGCTCTCGACGGTGGAGCGGGCCTTCGCCGAGAAGCGCACCCTGCAGGGCTGGCAGGTGGACCGGGCGGTGCGCGACCACATCGCCTCGAAGGGCTTCGGCGAGCGCTTCGTCCACCGCACCGGGCACTCCATCGGCCAGAACGTCCACGGCGACGGCGCCAACCTCGACGACCTCGAGACCCACGACACCCGCGAGTTGGTGGAGGGACTGGCCTTCTCCATCGAGCCCGGCATCTACCTCCCGGAGGAGGGGCTGGGGGTGCGGACCGAGATCGACGTGGTCATGACCGGCGAGGGGCCCAAGGTCTTCTCCAAGGTCCAGCGCGAGATCGTCCGCATCGCATGAGCGAGTGGCTGGCAGGGCTGCCCCCGCCGCCCCCGCCGGCGGAGCCCCGCCCGGCGGCGGCGGTGATCCTGTGGAGAGAGAGGCCGGGCGGCCGCGAGCTCTTCTGGGTCTTGCGCGGCGAGGCCCTCTCCTTCGCCGGCGGCTTCTACGCCTTCCCCGGCGGACGGCTCGACCCGGCCGACGCCTCGGTGCCGGTGCCTGGCCTCGAGGGCGAGACCGCCGCCTTCGCCGCCTGCGCCTGCCGCGAGCTCTTCGAGGAGACCGGCGTCCTCCTGGCCCGCGGAACGGGGCGCCTCTCCCGCGCCGAGCGGGACGAAGGGCGGCGGGCCGCGCTCGCCGACCACCGGGGGTTCGGCGCCTTCCTCTCGGCGAAGCGGCTCTCCCTCGACGCCTCCCGACTCGAGCCAGCCGGGCGCTGGGTCACCCCGGTCTCCAATCCGGTGCGTTTCGACGCCCGCTTCTTCACGGCCCGGATGCCGGAGGGCGAGGAGGCGAGCGTCTGGCCCGGCGAGCTCTCGGCGGGCGAGTTCGTCTCCCCGTCGCGGGCGCTCGAGCTCTGGGAGCGCGGCGACGTGCTCCTGCACCCGTCCAACTGGTGGAGCATCCACTGCCTCTCGCGGGCCGCCCCGCCCCAGGCGCTCGAGTCGCTGCGCAACCCGCCACCCGACCTGCGCATCGAGTTCCAGCGCGGCATCTGGAATGAGGCGCTGCGCACGCCCACCCTCCCGCCGGCGACCCACACCAACTGCTGGGTGCTCGACCTCTCCGACGGGACGGCGGTGGTGGACCCGGGCTCGCCCTACCCGGAGGAGCAGGAGCGCCTCGACCGCTTCCTCGATGGCCTCGCCGCCGAGGGGCGGCCGCCGCGAGAGGTGTGGCTCACCCACCACCACGCCGACCACGTGGGAGGCGCAGCGCGGCTCTCGGCGCGCGGACTGGAGGTGCTGGCCCACCCCCTCACCGCGACGCGGGTGGGCCTCGAGGCGCGGCCGGTGCGGGAGGGCGACCTCCTGCACGGGCGCTGGCGCGCGCTGCACACTCCCGGACATGCGCCCGGCCACCTCGCCTTTCACGACGAGCGGACCGGGGCGCTGCTCGCCGGCGACATGGTGAGCACGCTCTCCACCATCGTCATCGACCCGCCCCTCGGGGACATGGCCGAGTACCTTCGCCAGCTCGAGAGGCTCCGCTCGCTGCGGCCCCGGACCTTGTTCCCAGCCCACGGCCCGCCGGCGCCGAACGGGCCCGGCAAGCTCGAGGAGTACATCGCCCACCGGCGTGCCCGCGAGGAGAAGGTGCTCCGGGCGCTCGGCTCTGGGGGCACGCTCGGCGAGGTGACGCGCCTCGCCTACGACGACACGCCGGCGGCGGCGCTGCCGGCGGCGGAGCGGAGCTGTCTGGCATCGCTCCAGAAGCTCTGCGCCGAGGGGCGGGCGCGCCTCGACGGGGAGCGCTGGTCGCTCGTCCGGTGAGCGCCCGCTTGCCACTGTGGCAGGCGAGGCACGGCCCCCTGGAAGATTTGTCACTGACGCCCCACCAGGGACGGATGATTGCAGGCAGACCGCCAGGGATAGCGGCGTCGTTGCGGCAGCTTGCGAGGTGGCCGCCGGCGCCATCCGAGGGGTATGTGCGTTGCATCCACACCGAGAAACTTGATAGGGAGCCGGTACCGTGAGTGCTTCGCGCGTCGCAGCCCTGCTGGTGCTCGCCTTCCTCTTCGGCGGAAGTTCGGCCGAGGTGGCCGTCCAGACGAGCCGCGCCCTGGCTCGCGCTCGCGCCGACCGCGAGGTCGGCTCGGCAGGCGACCTCGTGGCGCTCGAGGTCCGCGACGACGGCGCCACCATCGCCCGGCCGCGGCTGTTGGCGCCGGTGGGCCGGCCGGTGCAGCTCACGGTGCGCGACCCGCTGGAGCCGGATCGGGTTCGGCTGCAGCTGCGGGTGGAGGCCATCCGCGAGCCGGCCGGCGACGTCTCGTTGGAGTACGCACTCGACATCCCGGCCCGCTCCGTGGCGGCCCTGGGCCGGATCACGGTGACGCCGGGGGTGGAGCAGACCCTGGCGCTGGGCGGTGCGGTGGAGGCGACGCTGCTCACCCTCCCGGTGCCGTCGGCGGCCTTCGAGGCCTACCTCGAGGACGAGCGGCTCCGCAACGTTCCGCCCGATCCCACCTAGCCGCTCCGATCCGCGGTGCCGGTGTTTCCGCCGCTCACGATGGAGGCCTCTGCATGCCCGTTCGTCACCTCTCGATCGCCTCCCTCCTGGCGGTCCTCCTCGCGTCCGCGCCCGCCGGCGCGCGTGGCGAGCCGTGCGTGGGAACGCTCTCCGGCGCGGTCCAGGGCACCTTCGACTGCCAGGTCACCCTGGGCAAGGGCGGCGACGGCGCGATTGTCTTCGCGGTCACCGCTGCCTCGAGCCCGGCGGGGATCCGGTCCTTCGCACCGGGCACGCTGACGTTTCGCGGTCCCCTCAAGGTGCAGAGCTATTCCTGGCGCGACATGACGCAGGGAAAGGCGAGCCTCTCCACCGCGGGCGGGGCGGTCTTCTCCGCCGCGACGGGCCAGGGCGGGAAGGGCGAGGCGCAGCTGACGGTCGACGAGGCGGAGCGATACGCGCAACTGCGGGGCCGCCACGTCGTGAAAGGCTCCTACCGGGCACGGCTCGTCCCCGAGCAGGGATCGAAAGGGGGCGAGGTGGTCGTCGACGTGGACTTCACGGTGACGAGCGACGTCCTCGACTAGGGTGCGGCACTCGAGCCTCGACGCCGTTCACGGTGCGCCCGTCGCCCGGGCGGCGACGACCAGGACGTCCCGCGCCATGGCCTCGCAGGCCAGGGCCCGCGCCGGCACCGGCTGGAGGTCCTTGTTGTCGCGGAGGGTCGCCGCGGTGCTGCGCGACAACGCCAGCGTCAGGTAGGCCCAGGGGTCGGTGCGGCACCAGATGGTCCGGCGGCACACCCGCTCCAGCCTGAGCCGCGGCGGCATGGTCTCGGGGCGGGCCTCGTTCCATGGGCCCGGGAACCGCTCCGCATCCTCGGCCTCCCACCGGCGGTAGAAGCCGGAGCGAAGCCCGGGGGCGAGCCGTGCCGCCAGCTCCTCGACCGCCTGGCGGTAGACGTCCGCCAGCCTGGAGCGCGCCGCTTCCGCCTGGCCGTCGGTGTCGGGGAGCAGCATGACCCACCTCCGGGGAAAGGTCCTACCGCGCCAGGGTGGCCGCGCCAAGTTCCCGTCCCCGGTGCCCGCTTTCCCGACCAGCGACTCTCAGTCATCACGGTCGCGCAGACGTGAGGGAAGGCCCACGCCGTGGAGCCGGGCGAGGCGCGCGGCCCGGGCGTGGCAGCCTCGCCCACACTGTACGAGATGTAGTCCGGCCCTTTTGGGAGTCGCGCAACTTGGCGATCGCGCTAATAAGCGCGGCCTCGCGGCGAGGGGGCGCGACCATCGCCAGCCCCCATGGACCCGACCTCCGTCTCGATCGCCTCCGTCGCCGTTGGGGCGGCCGGGCTTCTGGCGGCGGTCCAGGTGCTCCGGCTCCGCGTGCGCCAGAGACGGGACGCTCGGGTCCTCGAGGAGAAGGTCAGCAAGAACCTCCACATTCCCCGCTCCCTCCACCCGGTCATCGACACCACCATCTGCATCGGCAGCCTCTCCTGCCTCAAGGCCTGTCCGGAGGGAGACATCCTGGGCATCGTCGACGGCACCTCACGCCTGGTGCACGCCGACCACTGCATCGGACACGGGAAGTGCGCGGCGGAATGCCCGGTGGACGCCATCAAGCTGGTGATGGGCACCGCCGAGCGCGGCGTGGACCTCCCCGAGGTGGACGAGTTCTTCGAGTCGAGCCGCTTCGGCGTCCACGTGGTGGGCGAGCTCGGCGGCATGGGCCTCATCCGAAACGCCATCGCCCAGGGGCTGCAGGTGGCCCAACGCCTGGCCAAGGTCCTCCCCAGGGGCAGCCGCGAGGCGACCGACGTCGCCATCGTGGGCGCGGGCCCGGCCGGGCTGGCCACCGCCTTCGGGCTCAGGGCGGCCGGCCGCTCCTTCCGCCTCCTGGAGCAGGGAACGCTCGGCGGCACCATCGCCCACTACCCGCGGCAGAAGGTGGTGATGACCGAGCCCGTCGAGATCCCGCTCTACGGCCGCGTCGGCAAGAAGGTCATCAAGAAGGAGGAGCTGCTCGCGACCTGGCAGAAGGCCATCGCCAAGGGCGACATCGCCGTCGAGGAGGGCGTGAAGGTCGAGGCCATCGATGGCGAGGACGGCAAGTTCGTGGTCCGCACCAGCAAGGGCAGCGTGGCCACCCGCAAGGTGGTCCTGGCCACGGGGCGCCGGGGCACGCCGCGCCGGCTGGGGGTCCCCGGCGAGGAGCTGACGAAGGTGGCCTACTCCCTCACCGACCCGGACCAGTACGACGGGACCCGGGTGCTCCTGGTCGGGGGAGGCGACTCGGCGCTCGAGGCGGCCATCCAGCTGGCCGAGGAGAGCCGCGCCGAGGTGACGCTCTCCTACCGGGGCGAGAGCCTGGCCCGGGCGCGCGAGGCCAACCGGAAGAAGGTCGAGGTGCTGCAGGCGCGGGGGCGCATCCGGCTGCTCTTGCCCTCCGAGGTGAAGTCCATCGCGCCCAAGGAGGTAGAGCTGGTCCACGCCGGCCGCCCGCTGCGCATCCACAACGACTTCGTCCTGGTCCTCGTCGGCGGGGAGCTCCCGCTGGAGTTCTTGCAGAAAGCCGGCGTGGGGATGCGCCGCTACTTCGGCGAGCAGCTGGGCGCGAAGAAGGGCGAGCTCGAGCCGGGCGTGGCCCGCCCGTCCGCCGAGGGCCAGGAGGCGCGGAAGCCGTGGCGCCCCCTGCTGCTCTACGGCCTGCTGGGGCTTTCGATCATCGGCTTCCTGGCCTTCAAGGGCTGGGAGTACTACCCGCTCTCTCCGGTGGAGCGCCTTCGCTCGCCCCTGCACAAGCTCCTCAAGCCCGCCGGCGCCTGGGGTCACGGGGTGGGGATCGTGGCCACCTGCTTCATGCTCTCCAACTTCATGTACGCGGTGCGCAAGCGGTGGCGGGCCCTCAAGGGATGGGGACAGATCCGCGACTGGCTCAACTTCCACATGTTCGTGGGGTTCATGAGCCCCCTGGTCATCGCCTTCCACGCCGCCTTCCGGTCGAACAACCTGCTCGCCACCGGCACCGCCGTGGCCCTGTGCGTGGTGGTCCTCACCGGGATCATCGGCCGCTTCATCTACGGCCTCGTGCCCTCCACCGAGGGGCGGGTGGAGGAGCTCGAGGTGCTCGCCGGCCGCTTCGACCGGCTCCGCGAGCGGGCCCAGCCCGTGCTGGCCGAGGCCAGGGACCCGGTGCCGCTCCGGGCGCTCCTCTCGCTGGCCGCCGGGAAGGCGCCCCGGATCCCCCTGCCCCTGCTCGCGGTGTGGCTGCCCATGAGCTCACTCCGGCTCCGCCTCCGCCTGCGGCGCGTCCAGCGGCTCGTCATGGATGGGGAACGGCGGGCGCGGCTCAGGGACTCGCTCCTCCGCCTGAACCGGCTGCGGTTCCAGATCGGATTCTACGAGGGGCTGCGCCGGCTGCTGCGAGGATGGCGCCTCTTCCACGCCTCCCTGGCGACCTTCCTGGTGCTGGTCATCGCCGCGCACATCGGCGTCTCCCTTTACCTGGGGTACGGCGCGACCCTGGGCCTGTCCTTCCTCCGCTGAGCGCACCGCCGCAGAGGGTGCGGGCCCGGGCCCGGTTCGGGGCCCTGCCCCCGTCCGGGCTGGCCCGGAAGGGCTGGCGCGCGATCGCGCCCGGACGGGTAGACTGTCGTACGGCCCACCTCGTGTTCACGATTAGTACACCGCGACCCCACCTCCGCGCCGCGGCGCTGGCGGGCTTGCTCCTCGGCATCGCCGCCGCGGCGGCGCCGGCCCGGGCGGCTGACGTCTTCTCCCCCGGCCCGCTCGCCAAGGGACACCACGACCTGGAGGGGCTGCCCAACTGCACCAAGTGCCACGCCGCCGGCGAGAAGCTGTCCCAGGAGCGCTGCCTCGACTGCCACAAGGAGGTGAGGGCCCGGATCGCGGAGGGGAAGGGCTTCCACGGCCGGATCCCAGAACGCGAGCGCGCCTGCGAGAACTGCCACCACGAGCACCAGGGCCGCGACTTCCACCTCGTCGACTGGGGTCCCGGCGGCGAGCGCCGCTTCGACCACGGGAAGACCGGGTACCCGCTCAAGGGCAAGCACGCCAAGCTCGAGTGCGCCGCCTGCCACGAGCCGAGGCGCGTGGTCTCCGCAGCGGCCAAGGAGGTCGCCTCGAAGGGGCGCAAGACGTACCTCGGCCTCCTGCTCGCCTGCGCCGACTGCCACTTCGACGAGCACCGCAGCCAGGCGGTGCGGGACTGCCAGAAGTGCCACGACGAGCGGGGCTGGAAGCCCGCTCCCGGCTTCGACCACCGGAAGACCGCCTACCCCCTGGAGGGGCGTCACGCCAAGGTGGACTGCGCCAAGTGCCATCCGGCCAGCACCGACGCCGCCGGCAAGCAGGCCTTCCCGGCGGCGGTGTCCGACCGCTTCCTCCGCTTCAAGCCGATCGTCCACGAGGCCTGCACCGACTGTCACAAGGACCCCCACCAGAACCGCTTCGGGCAGACCTGCACCGCCTGCCACACGCTGGACGGCTGGAAGAAGCTGAAACCGGCCGGCGAGGCGGTGGGCTTCCACGACAAGACCCGCTACCCGCTGCGAGGGCGCCACATCGAGGTGTCGTGCAAGGCCTGCCACGGGCCCTTCCGGGGCGAGAAGCAGGCGCGGTACAAGAACCTCGCCTTCGGGGCCTGCACCGACTGCCACGCCGACGCCCACGTCGGCCAGATGGGCAAGGCCGGCACACCGGCCGCCGCCTGCGACCGCTGCCACACCGTGGACGGGTTCCAGCCGGTGCGGTTCCTCCTGGCCGACCACGCCAAGACCCGCTACCCGCTCGAGGGAGGCCACCGCGCGGCGGCCTGCGCCCTCTGCCACCCAGCCGAGGCCGCGCTGGCCAAGCGATTCCCGGCCGCGGTCCGCACCTCGCTGGAGCGGCAGGGACGGCAGGTGAAGCTCAGCCTGGTGCGCGTGGACCGCGACATCGACCCGGCCCGCTGCCAGGCCTGCCACCGCGACGTCCACGACGGCCAGTTCAAGAGCCGCGTGGAGACGGGCGGCTGCCAGGCCTGCCACCAGATCGCCAGCTTCAAGCAGCTCCGCTTCGACCACGACCGGGACAGCCGCTACCCGCTCACCGGCAAGCACGCCAAGGCGGCGTGCGCCTCCTGCCACAAGCCCGCGCCGGGGCCGAAAGGCCCGGTGGTGCGCTACCGGCCCATCGACATGGCCTGCGCCTCCTGCCACGCCGACCCGCACGCCGGCCAGTTCGCCGCCAAGGGGGCGAACGCCTGCCAGGGCTGCCACGCCACCGAGGACTGGAAGCGCACGCTCTTCAGCCATGCCCCCCCGTTCACGAACTACCGGCTCGACGGGAAGCACGCCAAGGTGGACTGCGCCAAGTGCCACCCGGCGGTGGCGGTGGCGAAGGGGGTCGAGGTGCGCCGCTACAAGGGGGTCCCCACCGCGTGCGAGAGCTGCCACCAGGATTTCCACCGCGGCGCCTTCGTCGGAGTCCAGCCGTGAGCCGCTCCGGCGCCGTCCTCGTTTCAGCCTTGGCCGTCGCGCTCGCCGGCGTCGGGCGCGCTCCGGCGGCCGAGCCGGTGCCGCCCCCCACGCAAGCCCACGCCGGCGCGACCCGGTGCGCCGTCTGCCACACCGCGGCGGGGTGGACGCCGGCGCGCTTCCCCCATGAGAACACGGGCTTTCCCCTCACCGGCCGGCACGCCCGCGCCTCCTGCAAGGCCTGCCACCCGGTCACGCTCCAGGAGGCCACCGGCCGCGAGTGCGCCGCCTGCCACCGCGACCCGCACGGCGGGATCAGCGGGCGCCGC
>DASTPH010000099.1:0-2253 GCA_035762305.1 Anaeromyxobacteraceae bacterium | reverse complement strand
AGGGCCTCGCTGGCGAGCGCCTCCCAGCGACCGAAGTCGCCAGTCCAGAACCGCAGCACGAACTCCAGCGCGCTGTCGCCGAGGCGCTGGAAGAGCGCCTCCGGGGCCGGAAAGGCGAGCACGCCCGGTCGGTCGCGAACCACGCCCAGCAAGAGCTCGATGACCCGCTCCGGCGGCGTGCCGTAGGCCACCCCCACCGGCAGCTCGATGCGGCGAAGGCGGTCGGAGAGGGTCCAGTTTGTCACCTCGGCCGAGATGAGCGTGCCGTTGGGCACGATGACCTCGGCCCCCGGGCCGGTGCGCAGCGTCGAGGAGCGCACGCCGATGCGCGTCACCTGGCCGACGACCGAGCCGACCCCGATCACGTCGCCCACCTGGATCGGCCGCTCGTAGAGCAGGATCACGCCGGAGACGAAGTTGTTCACCACGTTCTGAAGCCCGAACCCGATGCCCACGCCCAGCGCGCCCACCAGGAAGCCGAAGCGGCTCATCTCCATGCCGGAGGCCAGCAAGGCCCAGGAGAAACCCAGGGCCACCAGCAGGTACTGCAGGGTTCTCGAGACGGCCGTGGAGATGCCCCGGGGGAGGGGCATCTCCAGGAAGACGCCTTCGTCGAGGACGAAGCGGACCAGGCGCGCCAGCCCCAGGGACGCCGCCAGCGTCACCGCGAAGGCGGCCAGGTCGCCCAGGGAGACGTCGAGCCCGCCGACCTTGAGCCGCAGGTCGAGCACGGCGGCCGCGCCGGCGGCGACCGACCCGTCGACGCCGAAGACCCTGGCCGTGCCCAGGGCCCAGAGGGCGATGCTGCCCACGCGGAGGAGCCAGGCGGCCCGGCGCTGGAGCAGGTCGCGGTGCCGGGCCACCAGGGGCCGGCGCCGCACCGCGGGGATGCGCAGCAGGGCCGCCCCGACGCTCGCCATCACGGTCTGGGCGCCGAGGAGGGCGACGGCCAGGGTGGCGCTGGTCAGGGTGGCGCGGGTGAGGAGCTGCGCCAGGGTGGCGTTGCCGACGACGTTCGAGAGGAGCGACGCCGAGAGGAGCGCCACCGCCGCGGCGGCGGCGCCCCGCGTCGCCAGGCCCCAGATCCCGCCCGGCGCCAGGCGGGCCCAGCCGCCGCGGCGAAGGCCGCGCAGGAGCCCCAGGAGCGCGGCGCCGGTCACCGCCAGCACCGCCAGGCGAGCCAGCAGCGTGCGCGGCGGGGCCATCCCCGCCAGGCGATCCAGTGCGAAGAGCGCGGCTAGCCCGTTGAGCGGGGCGCGGTACGCGTCGGGCACGAGAGGCCGCAGCAGGCGGAGCATGGGCACCAGGAACGCCACGAGGAACAGGTCGCGGACCGTGGGCGGGAGGGACGGGAAGTCCACCCAGAGCGTCGAGAGCAGGAGCGCCGCCGAGGCGGGGCGGGAGAGCACCTTCACCGCCCCCCGGAGCGACTCGTCCTCAACCGCCAGCGCCGCCACCGGACGCCGGATGGCCGCGAGCGCCAGCCCGAGGAGGACCACCAGGGCGAGGTGGAGCCAGAGGCGGCCGGGATCGGCCAGGAACTCCCCGATGTCCCCTACCGCCTCCCGGAGCGCCTGCCGCAGCTGCTGGGCCAGGCCTCCCCTCCGGTCCGGGGTCCAGAGCGCCCGCCACAGCGGTGCGCTCTCCACCTCGAAGAGCTGCTTGTCGAGCGCGGTCTCCGCCTGGTCGACTGCTGCCGCCGACCGCGCGATCTCGGCGCGCAGGTCGCTCACCCGGCCCTGGAGCTCCAGGAGGCGGTCCTGGCGCGCCCGGAGCCCGGTCTCGGCCCGCTTGAGGTCCTGCTCCGCCTGGGCGATGCGCCGGACCACCGCCTCGGGGGCCCGCTCCTTGCGGGCCCCCTCCGCGGTGAGCGCCCATATCGCCTGGCGCTGATGCAAGTCCTCCAGGACGCCCTCCTGCAGCGTGGTGCGCTTCTCCAGGACCTGCTGGGCGTCGGCCAGGGCCAGATCCTCGCGCCCAAGGGCCTGCCGCAGCGCCACGATCTCCCGGGCCGAGGCTTCTTGAAGTCGCGCCGGCTCCAGGCTCGACCGCAGGCGCGACGCGGCCGGCCGGGGCGCGGAGAGGCGCCGCTCCACCTCCTCCACCGCGGGGTCTGGCTGCGCGGCCGCCTCGGCCTTCCCGAGCGGCTCGCGCAGCTCGTCGGCGGCGCGGAACACCTGCGACGGCGGGATCGGCTGGATCGGCGGCGGCGCGGGTTTCTCGGCTGGTTTCGCCTCCTCCTTCGGGGCGGCC
>DASTPH010000098.1:0-4165 GCA_035762305.1 Anaeromyxobacteraceae bacterium | reverse complement strand
CAGGAACTTGGCGTTCACCACCACCTTGCCGCTCACGTCCTTGGGGCTGTCCATCACGATGCCGCTCACGTTGACGATGCGGCGCAGTCGGCCCAGCGAGTCGAAGAAGGTCGCGATCTCGTGGAAGTTGCCGGTCACCGTCATGGCGATGGGTATGCGCGCGTAGAAGCCCTCGGTGACGGTGGCCTGGGGCTCGATGGTGGTGATCTCCAGCCCGGACTTGCGGGCCCGTTCCTGGAACAGCTGCAGCAGCTCGTCGATCCGCTTCTCCTCGGGCAGCTCCGCCAGGGCCTCCGAGAGCTTCTGCTCCAGGAGCTCCTTCTCGCGCCGGAACTGGTTCAGGTTGTTGGCGATGGCGGTCTTCTCGATGAGGTCGTTGTCGAGGCGGCGCTGCTCCTGGTCGGTGCGGGTGATCTTCTTCTCGATGTCGGCGATGGGCGCGCCGAAGGCGGGGATGGCCAGCACGAAGTAGTTCAGGGCGGTGATTACCACCACCACTGCCGCGACCACGCCGACCTTGGCTCCCAGCGGCGCCTTGGCGATGCGCTCGATGAGCTGGTTCATGGCGCTGTCACCTCGCCGGCGCCGGGGCTCTCCCGGGCAACCCCGGGCGGGCGTCGGCCGCGGCGGTGGCGGTCCGGGCGTAGCTGGTGCTGCAGTTGATGGTGAAGTCCACCACCCGGAAGGCCTTGCGGGTGGCGGCGGTGGTCTTCTTCAGCTCCACGGCCGTGAAGTACTTGGAGGACTTGAGCGCGGCCATGAAGACCGAGACGTCGTCGATGGAGCCGGCCGACCCGTCGAACTGCAGCGCCCCGCCGGCCTTCTCCTCCATCTTGGAGAGCTCGAGCCGCTTGGGGAAGAGGGTGGCCAGCTCGTCCAGCATCCGCACTGGACCGGTGCGGCCCGCCTTCAGCTTGTCGAGGATGTCGAGCTTCTCCTTGAGCGCCGCCTGCTGGTTCTTGATGTCCTTCACCTCGCCGATGATCTTCTCCAGCTGGGCGATCTCCTCCCGGGTGCGCTTGAGCTTCGACTCGCGCGAGCGCAGGTCGGCCGCCCGCGACTGCTGCCAGAGAAGGTTCAGGATGAGCCCCACCACCACCAGCAGCACGAAGAGCAGGAGCTGCTGCTTCCCGGCGAGCGCCTTCTTCGAGACCCGGACTGGCAGCAGGTTGATGCGGATCATGGCTACTTGTCCCCGGGGCGGCGGAGCGCCAAGCCCACGGCCACCACCGCGGCCGGGGCGACGTGCTGCATCTGGGCCGGGTCGAACCGGCCCTCGTCGATCTCGATGCCCTTGAAGGGGTTCAGGATCTCGATGGGGACCCCGGCGCGCTGCTCGATCACCCTGAAGAGCGCCGGGATGCGGGCCGTGCCGCCGGACAGGTAGACGCGGGTGACGCGCGCGTCGCCGGCGGTAGCGGCGTAGAAGTCGAGCGAGCGTTGCAGCTCGCCGGCCATCTGGTCGGCCACGCCCTGGATGACCCGCTCCACCTCCTGCGGCACCACCGCGTCGGTCTCGCCCTGCCCGCCCACCTTGAGGGCCTCCGCCTCCTCGTAGGAGATGTTCAGCTGCTTCTGGATCTCCTCCGTGAAGGCGTTCCCGCCCATGGTGATGTCGCGGGTGAAGGTGGCGTTCCCGTCCACCACGATGTTGATGTTGGAGACCGCCGCCCCCACGTTGATGAGCACCACCGGCTGGCCGGCCGCCGGCTGGTAGTTGGCCTCGAAGGCGTTCTGCACCGCGAAGGCGTCCACGTCCACCACCGTGGCGGCGAGGCCGGCCTCGGCGCAGACCGACACGTAGTCGTTGATCATGTCCTTCTTGGCCGCCACCAGGAGGACGTCCATCTGGCCGGTGGCGTCGCCTTCCCGGGTGAGGATCTGGGTGTCGATGTTGACGTCCTTGACGTCGAAGGGGATGTACTGCTCGGCCTCCCATTGGATCGACTCGTCCAGCTCCTCCTGCGTCATGCGCGGCAGGGAGATCTTCTTGATGATCACCGAGTGACCGCGCACCCCGATGGCCGCCTCCTTCTGTCTCACCTTGTGCTGCCCCAGGAGCTCCTGGATGGCCTGCACGATGGCGGCCGAGTTCATGAGGGCCCCGTCGACGATGGCCTCGGGCGGCAGCGGGGCCGCCCCCCAGGCCTGCAGGGCGAACCCGCCCTTCTTCTCCTTGAGGTGGACCAGCTTCACGCTCGAGGAGCCGATGTCCAGACCCAGGGCGAGCTTGCTCTTCGCCATCACGCCCCCCTCGGCCCGCGGCGCGCGTGCCCGAACACCTTGAGCCGATCGACCGGCTGCAGCCCCAGGGCCAGGATGATCTTGCGCTTGGTGTCGACGCGGCAGTCGAGGCCCCTCTCGACGCGGGCCACCGTCAGCGCGGAGATGCCGGCCTTCCGGGCCAGCTCGGCCTTGGTGAGCAGCAGCTCCTCGCGGAGCCGCCGCACGTTGTTCGAGCGCCGCGACGTGGTCGCGGATCGCGTCGCAACGCGGAGGGGCATGCGATCGACACGCTACGCCAACGCCACCGGCCGATCAAGAAAGGCCTTTGGGCTCGATATCGGTGGTTGTAGGAATCTGCGTCAATGATTTGCTGCTTTGATGCCTAATTATGATTCTGTGATATCTCACTGACCCCTGAGGACGTCCCACGGTCGCGGGGCGTCGCGGCCGGGCCGCCTCGGGGGGATGGGCCCTCAGGCGGTGATCGGTTGCCAGGGTCGGTAGGGCGGGGGCTCGTCCCCCGCCGGCGGCGCAGCCGCCGGATTCAACCCGTGCGGCGCGGCCCTCAGGCGGTGATGCCGTACTCCTTGATCTTGTAGAGCAGCGCCCGGTAGGAGATCTCCAGGATCTCGGCGGCGCGGGTGCGGTTGCCCCCGGTGCGCTCCAGGGCCCGCCGGACAAGCTGCTCCTCCACGGCGCGGATGGCGCGCTTCATGGAGAGGGTGCCCTCGGGCGCCTGCGGCGCTTCCGACGCCCGGGCCGGGGCGCGCACCTCGTCGGGCAGGTCCTCCTCCCGGACCAGGGGACCCTCGCACAGGACCAGCGCCCGCTCCACCGCGTGCTCCAGCTCGCGCACGTTCCCCGGCCAGCGGTAGGCCCGCATGGCCTCCAGCGCCTCCGGGGCGAAGCCCGTCACCGGGTTCTCGGGACGGAGGCGCGCGTACTTGGAGAGGAAGTGGCGGCACAGCGCCTCGATGTCGCCTGGCCGCTCCCGGAGCGGCGGCAGCCGGAGGGCCATCACGTTGAGGCGGTAGTAGAGGTCCTCGCGGAAGAGCCCGGCCTCGACGGCGCGGGCGAGGTCGCGGGCGGTCGCCGCTACCACCCGCACGTCCACCTTCTCGGGTCGGGTGTCGCCCACGCGCCGGATCTCCTCCTCCTGGAGCGCCCGCAGGAGCTTGACTTGAAGGCCCGGTGGGATCTCGCCCACCTCGTCGAGGAACAGGGTGCCGCCGTCCGCCTCGGCGAACAGCCCCTTCTTGTTGCGGACCGCGTCGGTGAAGGCGCCCCTGACGTGCCCGAACAGCTCGGACTCGATGAGCTCGGCGGGGATGGCGCCGCAGTTGACGGCCACGAAGGGGAGGCTGGCCCGCGGCGACAGCTCGTGGATGGCGCGGGCCACCAGCTCCTTGCCGGTGCCGGACTCCCCGGAGAGGAGCACGGTGGTCTTGAGCGGCGCCACCTTGCGGACCTGGCGCAGCACGTCGGCCATCCCCTCGGAGGCGCCCACGATGCCGTCGGGGCGCCAGCCCTCGAGGAGCTCGGTGCGCAGCCGCCGGTTCTCCCGCTGCAGCCGTTCCCGCTCCTCGGCCTTGCGCAGGACCAGCACCACCTCGTCGGGCTTGAAGGGCTTGGAGACGTAGTCGTAGGCCCCGGCCTTCATGGCCTGGATGGCGTCGTCCTGCGTCCCGTAGGCGCTCATGACGATGAAGGTGAGCTCCGGCTGCAGCCGTTTCACCGCCTCGAGGAGCCGGAGCCCGTCCATCCGCGGCATGCGCACGTCGGAGAGCACCGCGTCGTAGTCGCGGGTCTGGATCTCCTTCAGGGCGTCCTCCCCGTTCGAGACCGCGCGCACCTCGTAGCCGCGGTCGGCGAGGATCACCGACAGGAGGTGGCGCATCGACTCCTCGTCGTCGACGATGAGGACGTTGCGCAGGGCCAC
>DASTPH010000097.1:0-4864 GCA_035762305.1 Anaeromyxobacteraceae bacterium | reverse complement strand
GGCTTCGCCGGTCGGACCCCGTTCACGCACCAGCTCGACCTCCGGGCCGCGCTCGCCTGGACCTTCAGCCCTCCCTACCAGGTCAGGCTCACCATTGACGCCTTCAACGTGCTCAACCAGAAGACGGTGGTCGAGTACGACCAGAACTACACCTACGACTCGCCCCAGGTCATCCAGAGGCCCGGTTGCAGGGGGGACTTCGTGGGAACCCCCGATCCAGCCGGGAAGCTCCAGGCCACCTGCCCGGACGTGAAGTACCTCCGGACCGTGGACGGCCGCCCCATCACGGTGAACCCGAACTGGGGAAAGCCGGCGTGGCACCAGGGCCCCATCCAGCTGCGCTTCGGGCTAGCGCTGGCGTTCTAGCCCGCCACGGCACCGGGAGCGGCAGGTGCCCTATGCGGCGAGCGTCGCCCTGAGGAACCACCCGTTCTTCTCGAAGGCCTCGACCATGCCGGTGAGCAGGTCCACCGTGTCCTGGTCCCCGTGCTTCTCGGCGACGTCGCGGGCCTCGCGGACGGACCTCAGGTAGACGTCGATCCGGTCGGCGAGGAGCTTCACGTGGTCGAGGTCGCGGGTTGCGTCCTCGGGGTAGTCCGGCACCCTCGAGGCCCTGGCCACGCTGCGCGCGGTGCCGCGCACGCGGGCGCCCAGCGTCACCGCCCGCTCGGCCACCTCGTCGTTGAAGCCCGCCAGGGCCACGGCGAAGGTCTCGAAGAGGGGGTGGAGGGCGGCGAAGTGGGGGCCGCGGACGTTCCAGTGGGCCACCTTGATCTGGCCGTGCAGGTCGAGGCCGTCGAGAAGCATGGCTTGCAGGCTCTCGGCCACGGCTGAGCGGGCGTTCTCGGGGAGGGGGCTGGGGCTCTGGTACATGGGGTTCTCCTTCCGATCCATCTGGATCTGATTTAACTTTAGACTATGTCTAATACCTGACCGGCCGCCCGTCAAGGCCAGCCGCCGGCCTTGTCGGGGGGGGGCGGGTTGCCGCGCAGAACCGAGCCGTGTCGCTTCCCAGCGCCAGCCAGTGGCAGGAGGGGTCGCTTCCTCGAAGAGGCGCCTCGTCGGCCGCCCGGGAGGGCCAGGCCTCCACCCGGCGTGAGCGACCTGCTACCATCCCCGTCAGGGACGCCGCTCGCCGTGACGGGGACGGGAGAGCAAGGAACGGAGATCGATGCGACCGGGACCATCCAGCCCGGGCGGCTGACGGCGCTCCTGCAGGAGATCGCCCAGGCACCCGAGGCAGCGAAGGGGAGCGCCTGGGACCTGGCGCTCTGGCCGGGCGCGGTGGTGGGGCGCTTCGAGCTTCTCCGGGAGATTGGCCGCGGCGCCTTCGGGGTGGTGTGGGAGGCGCGGGACCGGGAGCTGGGCCGGAGCGTGGCGTTCAAGGCGGTCCGCGCAGGAGTCCATGTGGTCGGGGGCGACGAACTGCTCGCGGAAGCGGAGGCGGCGGCGAAGCTGGCCCACCCCAACATCGTCCACCTCTACGACTACGGGCGGTGCGAGCACGGGCCGTACCTGATCCTGGAGCTTCTCCGGGGGGAGACGCTGGACGAGCGGCTGCGGCGGGGCCCGCTCACGCTGCGAGAGGCGTTGCGGGTGGCCGTGGAGGTCTCCAGAGGCCTGGCCCACGCGCACGGGCAGGGTGTCGTTCACCGGGACCTGAAGCCCGGCAACGTCTACCTGTGCGACGACGGGCAGGTGAAGGTGCTGGACTTCGGGCTGGCGCTGGTCTTCGGGCGAACCGGGCTCGCCGGGGGCACGCCGGCCTACATGGCTCCTGAGCAGGCGCGCGGCCAGATCGGAGACCAGCGGTCGGACGTCTACGCGTTGGGGGCGATGGTGGTGGAGCTCCTCACCGGAAGGCTTCCCTATGACCCGAGGGGCGAGCGAGGCGTGCCGGCGGGGGGGACGCCGCCGGAGCTGCCCGGGATCCCAGCGGCGCTGGCGCGGATCCTGGGCCGGATGCTGGCGCGCGAGCCCGAGGAGCGGCCGGCGAATGGGGAGGAGGCGCTCCTGGCCCTGGCCGCGCTCCAGAAGGCGATGGAGCCGCGGCGGCGCGTCTGGGTGGCCTGGACCCTGGCCGCCTGTGCGGCTGCTGCGGCGGCGGCCCTGGCGCTGCGGCCGCAGCGGCTCCCGGCTGGACGGCTCCTGGTGGCGGTGGCGGACACCGACAACCGCACCGGCGACCCGGACCTCGACGGCGCCGGGGTTCTTTTCCAGTCGGCGCTGGAGCAGTCGCGGCGCGTGTCCCTCATGACGCGCTCGCGCCTGCTCACCCTGCTGCGGGAGGGAGGTAGGCCCGCCCCGGCGGTCATCGGCGAGGCGGAGGCCAGGGCTGCCGCGCGGATGGCCGGAGCCCAGATGATCCTTGTCCCGGCGATCCAGCCCGCCGGGAACGGCTACGACCTGGCCGTCCGCGCCGTGGACCCGTCGCGGAACGAGTCGCTCTTCGGCGTCCGCGAGCGGGCGGCGGCCAAGGCGAGCCTGTACCCGGCGATCGACCGCATCACCGCCGGCGTGCGAAAGGCGCTGCACGAGGAGGCGAGCGAGACGCCGCGAAAGCCGGTGAGCGCCGCTGAGATCGCGCCCGCCCACCCAGAGGCGCTGCGGCTCTACGCGGAGGGGAAGCGGCTCGAGGCCGAAGCTCGCTACGGCGAGGCGGTGGAGGCCTTCGAGAAGGCCGCCGCGGCGGACGCCGAGTTCCCGCTGCCCAGGCTGGAGATCGTCCAGAGCGGCTTCGGCGTCTTCCTGTCCGCGCCAATGGATGGCCGGACCTTCGCAGCGCACGTCGAGGCGCTCCGGAGGAACCTGCACCGCCTGCCGGAGAGCGACCGGCCCTGGGCCGATCACGCCCTCACCACGATCGACCGGGGCTTCGGCAACCGGACCGAGATGATCGCCTCGCTCGACCGCGCCATCGAGGCCCGCCCGGAGGACCCGCGGCCCTACATCCGCGCCGCCAACATCCTGCTGTTCGAGCGCGGGGATCTCGAGGCGGCCCGCCCATATGTGGACAGGGCCGCCGTCCTGGCCCCGCTCGAGGGCATGGGCGACGTGATCGACTACCTCGTCCTCGCGGAGCGGCTCGACGATGCGTTCGGGCAGGCGCGCAGGTGGACGGAGCTGTCACCCACCCCCGTCGCGTTCGCCAACCTGGCCGCCGTCCACCTGGCCCGGGGCGAGATCCCGGAAGCCGTGGAGGTGGCGCGTCGCGCGAACGCGCGCTGGGGAAAGATGGTCCTCGAGGACGTGCTCCTCGAGGCGGACGCCCTCGAGGAGGCGGAGCGGGAGTACGCTGCGGCCGGCCGCCGACCGCCTCCGCTCTGCCTGGCGCTGCGCGGGCGGCTGCGGGAAGCCCTGGCCATGTTCGACGCCGACCCGGAGACACTCGGTCCGTCCTATTACGGCGACAGGCATGCCGACCGCAGCCTCCTCCTCGCCCAGCGCGGCGATGTGGACGCGGTCTGGGCCGAGGTGGAGAAGGCACTCTCCAGGAACCCGGGATTCCCCTGGCAGGCGGTGGTGCTGGCCGCCCTCGGCGATGTGGCCCGGTCCAAGGCGCTCGGGGGGAGACTTGCCCACGACCACCACGCCGGTTTTCGCACGGCCCGGGCCGTCGTCGCCTGGAAGTCCGGGGACCGGGAGGGCGCCCTCCGTTCGCTGGCCGCCATCCGCCGCCCGCTGAGCGACGTCTACCGCGGCGAGATCCTCTCCGAGCTGGGGCTGGAGCGGGAAGCCGTCGAGGCTTTCCGTCGGTACCGGAGGCTGCGCCTCGCCGGGTACAACGGAGATGACTGGCTCCTCAATCCGTGGGCCTACCCGCGCAGCCTCTACCTCGAGGCCGCTGCGCTGGACCGGCTCGGGGAGCGGGACGAGGCGCGCCGAGTTCTGGGCCGCCTCCTCCGCCTGTGGCAGCGCGCCGACCCCGACCTACCGCTCGTCGCCCAGATGAAGGCGCTGCGGCGGAAGATCGGCGCGACGCCGTGAGCCGCCCGCCGGCCCGCTCGCGGCGGCTCGGCCCGGCGCCCGGCGTCGAGGAGCCCTCAGGATCGCCGGCCGCGTCCCCTTCGCCCGCGCATCACCACCTGGTACTCGCGGACGTCCACGCCCTTTAGATTTTCGACGTTCTTCACCTCGACCGCCTCCCAGGGCACGTCGTGGATCGAGCCGGTGGTGTCGTCGATGAAGTGATGGTGGGGACCGAGGTGCGGGTCGAAGACCACCTTGCTCTCGGCGAGGGTGAGCTGGCGGAGCAGGCCCTTGCGGACGAAGAGGTTCAGGGTGTTGTAGACGGTGGCCCGCGAGATCATGGGAAAGTCCGCGCGGACGCGGGCCCACACCTGGTCGGCCGACGGATGCTCGTTGGTGGAGAGGACGTACTCCGCCACCGCCATCCGCTGCGCGGAGGGCTGGATGCCGTGCCGGCGCAGCCGTTCGCCGAGATCGATCACGCCTTTAGACTAAGTCTAAGAACGGCCCGCCGCAAGCCCAGTTGGACCTGGCACCCTGGCCCGGTTATGGGCCCGCCCTCCGCCCGGAGCGCTCTCCCGAGGCCGGGCAAGGGAAAGGCGGTGCGCCGTGTGGCCCGACAACCCCCTGCTCGCGAAGCTCCGCATCGAGCACCCGGTGATCCAGGCCCCCATGGCCGGCGGCCCCTCCACCCCGGAGCTGGCGGCGGCCGTCTCCAGCGCCGGCGCCCTCGGCTTCTGGGCCGGAGCGTACGTTTCGGCCGAAGCCATCCGCGCCGCCGTCCGCGAGATCCGGCGGCTCACGGACCGCCCCTTCGGGGTGAACCTGTTCGCGCCGGAGCCTGCCTCGCCGCCGCCCACCCCCGAGGAGCGGGCCCGGGCCGTGGCCGCCGTGG
>DASTPH010000096.1:0-66953 GCA_035762305.1 Anaeromyxobacteraceae bacterium | reverse complement strand
CAGAGGCCGCCTCCACAGCGCCGCACTCGAGTCCGGCGGTGGCCGCGCGGCGCCGCGAGCGCCAGGGTCGCGCGGCGAAGCCTGTCTGAGCCTCCGCGCCGCGAAGCGAAGCGCGGAGGCGAGTTCTGCAGCCGCGCCGTGCGCTCCCTGGTCGCGCCGCGCGGCCGTGGATTCCGTGCTCGGCGCGAGGACAGCGGCCGAGGGCGAGACCGGGCCGCCGAACAGCGCCACCGACAGGCGCGAGGACGTGTGGCCGAGGGCGAGACCGGGCCACAGGGCCTCCCCCTCCGGCACGTGCCGTCGGGGGAGGCCCGAGGCTCCCCGTCCCTGCGAGGTCGCGTGCGCTGTGACGCGAGGATTTCAGCGCCCCCGCGCCGCGTCGCGACGCGTGCCGCGGAAGCGCTCCTCCACGTAGCGGACGGTCTCGAAGAGGGTCTCCTGCGGGTCGCGCGGCGAGAAGCCCAGCTCGCGCTGCGCCTTGGACGAGTCCACCCACCAGAAGCGCTCCCCCATCTCCACCTCGGCCGAGGAGACGGGCGGCTCGCTCTCCCGCCAGGCGTGGAACCGCTCCAGCAGCCGCGCGCCGAGGACGCTGGCGCCCCAGGGCAGGCGCATCGCCGGCGGGGCCACGCCGGAGAGGCGCGACAGCCGGCCGAAGAAGTCGGCGAAGGTCAGGTTGGCGCCGCCGAGGAGGTGGCGCTCGCCGGGGGCGCCCCGGGTCAGCGCCGCGGCGAAGGCCCGGGCGGCGTCGCGCACGTCCACGAAGGAGAGGCCGCCCGAGGGCATGGCCGGGATGCGGCGCGCGAGGAACTTGAAGACCACGTCGGTCGAGGAGAGGCGCGCGTCTCCGGGGCCGAGGCAGAGCGACGGGTTCAGCACCACCACCGGCAGCCCGGTGTCGCGGTGGAACCGCAGCGCCGTCTTCTCCTGGTAGATCTTGGACAGGTAGTAGGGCCAGCGGGCTACCAGGGCGATGGGGGAATCGTCGGCCTCGGTGGCGGTGCGCTGCTCCCGCGAGACCCCGATGGTCCCGCTGGAGGAGGCGAGCACGAAGCGGGAAACCCCGGCGGCGGCGCAGGCCTCGAGCAGGCGGCGGGTGCCCTCGACGTGCAGGCGGTGGAGGGCGGCCGGGTCGCCGGCGTCGAAGGCCACCTGGCCGGCGAGGTGGTAGACCACCTCGACGCCCTCCACGGCGCGGCGCACCCCCTCGAGGTCCTCGAGCGGCGCCCGCACCACCTGCGCTCCCAGTGCCTCCGCCTCGGGCGCCCCGCCGCGGCAGAGGATCCGCAGGGCGTGCCCGCCGGCGGCCAGCATGGGGACGAGCGCCGAGCCGAGGAAGCCGGTGCCCCCGGTGACCAGGATCTTCACGGGTCGCTCTTCCGCGCGCGTGCGGTGGCCGATGGAGCGGCGGCCTCACCCTCCGCGGATTCCCTGGGGCCCGCCGGCCCTCTCCCGGGGGGAGTAGGCCACTGGCTCGGGGTCGCGGTCGGGGTCGCGGTCGGGGTCGCGGTCGCGGTCGGGGTCGGGGTCGCGGTCGGGGTCGCCTTCGGGAGGGGTCGCTGCCGGTCGCGAAGGGCCTTGACGGCCTCCTCCATGATCCGGGTCGCCACCTTGTGGGCTTCCCCCTTGGGAAGGCCGGCGGTGCGGCGGCGCAGCTCCTCCAACGGGATGGGCTGCCCGATGATCACCGCGAGGTCGCCCAGCCGCGGGACCAGCGCCCCCTTGGGCAGGGCCTGGTGGGTGCCCCGCAGGTAGACGGGCAGGGTGTCCACGCCGGAGGTGAGGGCCAGGTAGCCGGCGGTGGGCTTGAAGGGCGCCATCGAGCCGTCGAGGGAGCGCGTCCCCTCCGGGAAGATGAGCAGGTTGAAGCCGCGCCGCAGCGCCTCGCCGGCGGCGCGAAGGCTCCTGCGGATCGAGCCCTCGCGCTCCATGGGGATGAGGTTGGTGAGGTTCTCGAACCAGGCGCGCTTCCACGCGGTGTCGAAGAAGTAGTCGGCGGCGGCCAGGGCGGCGAGCCGCTCCCCGGCATCGCCCAGCGCCACCTTGACGAGCCCCATGTCCAGGTGGCTCTGGTGGTTCGCCACCACCAGGAAGTTCCGGTCGCGCGGGACGTGGACCGCGCCCTCCACCCGGGTGCGGTAGACGTCCCGGTAGAGCACGCGCTGGGCGAAGCCGAGGAGCGAGCGGCCCAGGGCCGCCACGGCGCCGGGGAGCTCCAGCGTCGTCCCGGGGCGCTCGGCGGCCGCGGCCGGCGGGTGGACCTGGGGAGCCTCGCGGTGCACCGCCTGGGACACGAGCCGCGCCAGCTCGCCGGCGGTCTGGACACGGGTCACCTGCTCCGCCAGCGCCGGTGGCACGCCGGCCTGCTCCAGCGCCGCCATGAGCTCGCCGGCCATGAGCGAGTCGAAGGCCAGCTCGGTGGCGAGGTGGGTCTGGAGCGTCACCTCGGCGCGCGGACGCCCCGCCACCTGGGCCAGGAGGTCGAGCACCCAACCGTCGCCGCCCTGGGAGGCCGCCTGGCGCGCCTGCCGGCCCTTGTGGGCGGCGGCCTCCAGGCGCCCCAGCTCCTGCACCACCAGCTGGCGCTTGACCTTGCGGGTGGCGGTCTTGGGGAGGTCCTGGTCGGAGAGGTGCCACAGCCTGGCCCGCTTGTGGAACGGCAGCGAGGCCGAGACCCGGCTCAGGTGCTCCTCCACCAGGCGCCGCACCTCGGCGCGCTCGCGCCCCTGCCAGTCGGGCACCACCAGCATGGCCACCTTCTCGCCGCCGCCCTCGTCGGGGAGCCCGACCACCGACAGCTCCTTCACCAGGCCGGGGGCCTGGTAGAGCTCCTCCACCTCGTCCGGGTAGACGTTCTTGCCGCTGGCGTCGATGATGACGTCCTTCTTGCGGCCGACGATGGTGAGCCGGCCGTCGGCGTCGAGCGTCCCCAGGTCGCCGGTGTGGAGCCAGCCGTTCCGGAGCACCGCCCCGGTGAGGTTGCGGTCCACCTCCGGGGCTCCCTCGCCGCCGGAGAAGTAGCCCAGCATGACGTTGGGGCCGCGCGCCAGGATCTCCCCCACCCCGCGCGCATCCGGGTCGAGGATGCGGATCTCGATGCCGGGCAGGGCCCGTCCGACGTTGCCCAGTCGCGTGCCCCGGTCGCCGGGGGCCGAGACCGAGAGCACCGGGGCCGCCTCGGTGAGGCCGTAGCCCTGGTAGAGGTCGAAGCCCATCTCGTGGAAGGCCTGCTGCACCTCCGGCGAGAGGGCCGAGCCGCCCGAGACCAGGATGCGCAGCCGCCCGCCCAGCCTGCGGTGGACCGGCCAGAAGAGGAGCTTTCCGAGGTTCAGGGCGTAACGCTGGCGCAGGGCGGCGTTGAGCTGGCGCAGCCGGCCGAAGGCCGCCTCCACCACCCCGGGCCGGGCCGAGAGCTCCTGGGTGATGCGGCGATGGAGCAACGACCACAGGGCGGGCACGCCGATCATGGCGGTGACCCGGCCCTCCTCCAGGGCGTCGCCCAGGGTGTCGGCGGTGATCTCGTCCAGGTACTCCACCTCGGCGCCGCGGGAGAGCGGCACCAGGAGCCCGCAGGTGAACTCGAAAGTGTGGTGGAGCGGCAGCACCGAGAGCAGCCCGTCGCCCGGCCCGAGGTCGAAGACCCCGGCCAGCCGCGACACCAGGCTGGCGAAGTTGCGGTGGGAGAGCATCACCCCCTTGGGCGTGCCGGTGGTGCCGCTCGTGAAGATGAGCGAGGCCGGGTCGTCGGGGATGAGCGGCGGCCGAGGCGGCGCAGGGGCCGGTCCCCCCTCCAGCGCCTCGGCGAGGAGGGCCAGGGCCGGCGAGAGGCCGGCGGCGGCCAGCGCGGCCGGGAGGTCGTCGAGCCGCTCCCGGACCGCCTCGGAGAGGAGCAGCACCCGGGCCCCGGCGCTGCGGGTGAGGTTCGCCATCTCGGCGGCGGAGAGCTGGTGATCCACCGGCACCACGACCCCGCCGCAGAGGACGATCCCGAACCAGGCGATGGGCCACTCGGGCCGGTTCTCGCCCATGAGCAGGACCCGGTCGCCCTTGCCGACGCCGGCGGAGGCGAGGAAGGCGGCCACCCGCCCGGCCAGCCGCCGCACCTCGGCGTAGCTGAAGCGCGCCTTGCGCTGGCCGCTCATGCGCAGGGCGGTGCGGCGCCCGTGGTTCTCGGCGGCGGCCTCGAGCAGCTCCAGGAGGTCGCGGTGCGGGCGGATGGGGTGGACCTTCTTCTTGGCTTCCTCCTCCAGGCCAGGGAAGACCCACTGCTCCAGCCCCTTCAGGTGGACGTCGAGCCAGTAGTGGCGCCAGTCGATGCGCTCCGGGTCCCAGGGGATGCGCTGGCGGTCGGCGTCGTCGAGGCGGGCCTGGAGATCGCGGATGTTGGCGCAGCGGAAGACGTATTTGTTGTCCCACACGAAGGGGAGGTAGAGCTCGAAGAGGGCCTGGCTCTTGGCGAGATGGGACTCGACCTCGTCGAGCCCGTCGGCGAGCCGCGCCGCCATGGCCGACAGGCGCGGGGCGCCCCAGCGCGGCGTCCGCTCCCGCAAGAGGCGGCTCGCCTCGCGGGCCAGCGATTTCAGGGCCGGGGAGCTCATGGCCTCGAAGTGGAGGCGGGAGACCGACTGCGGCTCGAGGCGGGAGAGGACGGCGTTCCAGAAGCGGTTCCCCTCCTGGCGATCCTTGTAGAGGTGGCGCTGGTAGAGCCCCACCAGCTCGACGCAGCGTCTGACCCAGAACGGGTTCAGGTCCCCGGAGGCCAGGTGGAACACGGCAGGCGCGCCGGGCTGGCCCCCGTCCGCGTCGTCCGCGGTCCCAGGGAGCGGCTCGCCGCGGCAGGCCCGGTCGAGGAGCTCCGCCGACACCGCCACCACCCCGGCTGCCACCAAGTCCACCGGCACCACGTCCAGGATGGCCTTCTCGTGCATCGGATAGAGGCGGTGCCCCTTGAGCGAGAGGAAGGCCAGCGGGGCGCTGGTGGTGAACCCCTCGTTCCAGCCCGGGAAGGGGTAGCGCAGCGCGCTCTCCACGATGGCCGGGCGCACGATGGCGTGGCGCACCCCGCTCCGGGCGATGAGCTGCTCCCCCAGCGACTTGGTGAAGGTGTAGGTGTTGGGCCAGCCCCAGTGCCGGGCGCGCTCCATCCCCAGGTCCACCAGCCGCTGGGAGATCCACAGCCGCTTCTCGCGCCCGGCCGCCAGGCGCAGCGCCTTCTCGTCGGAGAGGTCGCGCCCCTCCTGGCGGAGCCGCTCGGCGGCCCGCTCGCGGAAGCCGGAGCCGAGGACCCGGTCCTCGGCCTCGGCCCGCACCGCGGCGATGCGCCGCTCGCAGTCGGCCAGCTCCTCGTCGGGGTCGAAAGCCGAGGCGTGGAGCGCCGGCTCCTTGGGACGGCCCACCACCCCCTCGCGGCGGGGGAAGTACCCGGCCACCGGCTCGTCCTCGAAGACCACGCCGTCCCGGTTCCCGGCCACGAAGCAGGTGGAGACGTGGAGCAGCGAGGCCCCCAGGCGCCGGCACAGCGCCACCGCGTTGCCGGCGCCGCGGGTGTTCACCTGGATGGCCAGCTCCAGCGAGGGATTGAAGTCCACCAGCCCGGCGCAGTTCACGAGGAGGTCCAGGCCGGCCAGCGCCGAGAGGTCGCGCTCCGAGAGGCCGAAGAAGGGATCGGAGACGTCGCCGGCCAGCGGCAGGCACTTCTCGCGCAGGAAGGCCTCGAAGCGCGCCCCGTGCTGCTCCCGCAACGGGTCGAAGGGGCGGGCCCCGGCCACCTTGTCCCAGAAGCGCGACTCGGCGCTGCCGCCGGTGCCGGGGCGCAGCAGCACGAACACCCTTCCCACCTGGGGGTACCGGTGCAGCAGGAGTGAGAGCGCCACCTTGCCCACGAAGCCGGTGGCGCCGGTGACGAGCAGCCGGCGCCCGGCCAGGGCCGCCCCGACGTCCAGCGGCGGCCTGGGCGGCGGCACCGCCCGCAGCGGGGCCTTCTGGCCGCGGCCGGCCTGGTCGTCGCCGCGTCCCACGCTCACCCGAGGTTCTGCGTCATGACGATGGGGGGGTGGTGCAGGAGGGCGATCTCCGCCCCGCGCCCGTGGACCGAGCGCGCCATGTCGATGGCTTCGGAGAGCGTCTTGGCGCTGTCCCAGCCCAGGAGCCTGGGCACGTGCTCGTTGTCCGAGCCCACGGCGATGACCCGCCCCAGGTGCTGGCGGCCGTTCTCGCCCCAGTACCACATGAAGAAGGGGTGGGCCCCGTGGTAGGCGTGCCCGGTGCGGTACATGTGAACGTAGCTCGGGTTCTCGGCGAACTCGCGCTCGTACTTCTGCTCCAGCAGCGCCGAGTCGCGGGTCTCCGGCAGCAGCCGGTGGAAGAATTCGATGTAGCTCGGGTGCTGGTCCGGGTCGAACTCGTCGGAGCAGTGGTGGGTCACGATGAGGGTGCCGCCCTTCTTCACCAGCGGCTTGCCCCGGTAGAAGTTGAAGAAGTAGCCGCAGGCCATCACCTGCACCAGGAGCGGGTTCAGGATGGAGTTCACGTTGTAGGGCGAGATGTAGGGGATGCCGTAGACGAGCACGTCGGCCTGGAAGTCCACGTCCACCAGGTACTGGGCGTAGGAGGCCTCCAGGATCCGCTTGTGGGTGGGCTCGGTGCGGCCGGCGTGGACGGCGATGACGTCGTAAGCCGCCGGCACGGCGTGCAACATCCTGCGCTTGGCGGCGCGGGGGAGGCGCTTGAGCAGCGCCCGCATCCCCTCGAACTTGAGGCGGTCGGCCTCGACGAAGTCCTCCTCTCGCTTGACGAGGAAGTCGAGGGGGCCGTCGAACATGCGGTTGTTGATGGTGGTCTCGACGTGGAAGACGTCCAGCTCGCGGTCGATGAGCCGCCCCACGCGGTCCACCGAGCGGTGCAGCTCGGAGCGCGGCGGGTCCATGTAGGACCAGCTTTTGCGGATGGCGGCCGGGGTGTGGTTGGCCTTCACCCCCTGGTAGCTGGTGAGGCCGGTGGCCATGGACTTGTGGCCCCCGTCCATGGGGACCAGGTTCAGGTTGACGTAGATGATGAGGTCCGACTCGGCGGCGCGCCGGTTCAGGACCACCTTCTCGCCGTGCTCGGTGGTCCCCAGCTGGACCAGCCCCTCGGGGTCCTCGGCGTCGTGGTGGTAGAGCCGGTCCGGCCACCAGGCCTCGAAGATGCGGCGCCCCACCATGCGCCGCACCTCCGGCTCGGTCATGCGCCGGTGCAGGGCGATGGCGATGACGATGTGGACGTCGTCCACGCCGGAGTCGGCCAGGAGCTCCAGCAGGATCTCCAGCACCGTCTGGCGCACGTCCGGGGTGCGCATGGGCGGGAGCGGCAGGGAGATGTCGTCCACGGCGATGGTGACCTTCATCCCCGGCCTGAGCTTGGCGTGGAGCGGCTCGCAGCCCTCGGGGTGGTTCAGCGCCCAGCGCACCGCGCTCTTCACGTTGGGGAGACCCTCCACCGGCGGGCGCGGGTAGACCACCCGCGTCCCAACCGGGAGGTCCTCCAGGAGCAGGTCCTCGCCGGAGAAGAGGATGCGGGGCGGCGAGTCCTTCTCGATGGTGATCACCTGCTCGGTGGCCTCGTAGAGGCGGGAGAGCCGCGGCGGGTTCCGCATTCTCAGCCCTCCAGGGTGGAGACCACCGGCCACTCGTAGGCCCGGGCCACGCCGCGCAACCGGAGGTCCGGGTTCACGGCGGTGGGGTGACCCACTACCGCCAGCATGGGGTAATCGGAGAAGGAGTCGGAGAAGGCGTGGCTCTGCTCGAGCGCCAGGCCCTGGCGCAGGCAGTAGTCGCGGATGGCCAGCGCCTTGTGGGCCCCCTCGATGATGGGGGGCACCACCCGCCCGGTGGCCACGCCGTCCACGAAGTGCATCCGGTTGGCGATGAGGTCGTCCACGCCCAGGTGGCGCGCCAGCGGGCGCATGGTGAGGTCCAGGGCCCCGGTGCACAGCACCAGGCGGCAGCCGGCCCGGCGGGCCTCGTCGAGCAGGCGGGGCGTGCCCGGGTAGATGGCGGGCCGGAGCACCTCCTGGAACAGCTCCTCGGCCAGCACCACCAGCCGATCCTCGGTCTGCCCCTGGTAGTAGCGGTAGAAGAGCTCGTTGAAGAGCTTGCGGTTCACCTTGTCGGTGGCCCAGAAGAGCGGGATGGAGGCCACCGTCCGCAGGGTCTGCCAGGCGGTGCCCAGGATCGATCCCTGGTTCATGGCATAGAAGCCGAAGGCGTGCACCAGGTTGGTGCGCACCAGCGTGCCGTCCACGTCGAAGAAGGCGCCCTTGCACGCCTCGCCGCCGGCCATTGCGGCAGGGTCTAATCGAGCGGCCCGGCGAAAGTCAAAAGGGGTCCAGACCGGCCGTGACTCAATCGTGACGCTGCGCGGCAAGGTCCGGTCACCAGCGCAGCGGACCACATCACGTTGCGCCGCACCGTCTCCCGCATCTAGGTGCCGAGACAGGGGGGCGTCCCCAGGCTCACCGGGGCCAGGTCGATGAGCCGGCGCAGGGCGCTCGTCCCGGCGTCTCCACCTGGCTCTCCCCCGCGGCGACCAAAGCACGGATCGGCGCCGCGCGACACGGTGACGTGGAACCGGCGCAGGTCGGCCGTCAGCGGCTCGGTGACGTCGCGATGGCCATCGCTCGCCTGAGGCGGTACGACCCGAACGGGTGAATCCGGTTCTTCTAAACTGTTTGGACTCAGTCTAAAGAGCGGCGGCGCTCCGAAAGCTCGACCGAGGTCGTGATCTCACGTCCCTCCGGTCCAGGGCGAGGCCTACAGCCACGCCTGCTCGCGGTACCAGCGCGCGGCCCGGTCCACCGACTCGGCCAGCGAGACCCGGGCCTCGAACCCCAGGAGCCGCCGCGCCTTCCCGGGGTCGCATGTCCAGCCGGGAGCGAGCATCTGGCGGGCCAGCTTGCGGTTCAAGGGCAACTTCACGCCCGAGGCCAGGGTCGCGGCGTCGGCGACCCAGGCCAGCGCCGAGAGGAGCGCCGCCGGGACCGGAAGGGCGCGGGGCGAGACGCCCAGCGCCCGGGCCACCTGGCGCTGCAGCCCGACGAGGTCGGTGCGCTCCTCCGAGGCGAGGAAGAAGGCCTCTCCCGGCGCGGCCGGGCTCTCGGCGAGCAGGAGGAAGCCGCGGGCGCAGTCCTCCACGTCCACGAAGGAGAGCGGGCGCGGCGGGCCCCGGAGGTCGAGGAGGAAGCCGGCCTTGACGATCTTGAAGAAGACCAGGTTCTCCCGATCGCCGGGGCCGACGATGCGGGGCGGCCGGGCCACGGTCACCGGGAGCCGGCCGGCGTAGGAGAGGGCGATGCGCTCCGCCTCCGCCTTGGACTCGCCGTACCACTCCGCCGGCTGGAGCGGGTCCTCCTCGCGCTTTCCGGTGGCGGAGGGGCCGGCCGCGGCGAGCGAGCCGGCGAGGACCAAGCGGGCCAGGCCGGGCGCGGCGGAAAGGCAGGCCTCGACGAGGTGCCGCGTCCCCTCGGCGTTCACCTCCAGGAACAGTTGGCGGCTGGCCGCGCGGCGAACCCCGGCCAGGTGGAAGGCCCAGTCGCAGCCCTCCACCGCGCGCTCCAGCGAGTGGGGCTCGGTGACGTCGCCGCGGGCCTCCTCCACCTCCAGCCCAGCGAGCGGCCCGAGCGCCTGGCCAGGCCTGAGCAGAGCCCGCACCGCGTGCCCTCGCGCGAGCAACAGCCGCACCAGCCGGGATCCCAGGAAGCCCGCCGCGCCGGTGACCAGGGCCTTCATGATGGCGCCGACAGGCTGCGACGGCGCGAGCGCGCCGTCAACGGGCGGCGCGGCAGCCACGCCCGGCGGTCAGAAGGCGGTGGGCAGACCCAGGGCCACCGCCCCGCGACGGGGGAGGGCGAGGCGGAAGCCGGTGCCCATGCCTGGCGGACCCCAGGTGCCGCGCGCGCCCCCGCCGCCGGGCTATGATGCCCTGGCCGTGCCGCGCCTCGTCCGTTCCGTCTGCCCCTACGACTGCCCCGACGCCTGCGGGATGCTGGTGGAGGTGGAGGGCGGCCGCGCCTTCTCGGTGCGGGGCGACCCGGAGCACCCCTTCAGCCGGGGCACCCTCTGCCCGAAGATGAACCGCTACCAGGACACGGTGCACTCGCCGCTGCGGCTCGCCACGCCGCTCAGGCGCAGCGGTCCCAAGGGGTCGGGCGAGTTCCGGCCCACGAGCTGGGACGAGGCGGTGGCGGAGATCGCCGCCCGCTGGCGGGCCATCCTGGCCGAGCACGGCGGCGAGGCCATCCTGCCCTACTCCTACGCCGGCACCATGGGCCTTTTGCAGCGCAACGCCGGCCACGCCTTCTTCCACCGCCTGGGCGCCTCCCGGCTCGACCGCACCATCTGCTCCCCACCCACGAGGAGTCGGGGCGCCACCCCTTCCGCCTCATGACCGGGGCCAGCCTCTACTCGCTCAACTCCACCTTCGGCGAGCGCGAGGACCTGCGCCGCCGCCGGCGGGCCATGCGCCTCCTCATGAACCCGGCCGACGCCGCCGAGCGCGGCCTCCGCGACGGCCAGCGGGTCTTCGCCTGGAACGAGCTCGGCGAGGTGGCCTTCGAGCTGGAGGTGAGCGCCGACGCGCCGCGCGGGGTGGTGGTGGCCGAGGGAGTCTTCTGGGCGGCCCATGCCCCGGGTGAACGGACCGTGAACGCCCTCACCTCGCAGCGCCTCACCGACGAGGCCGGCGGCTCGACCTTCTACGACAACCGTGTGGACGTGCGCGCGGCGGGGTAACGCCCCCGCCTCCGGGAAATTTGGCTTACGTCAAGGTCCGACCCCGGCCGCGCCGTCGCTGACAGCGCGGGCCGGTTGCGGTATAAGGCCACGTTTTCAAAGGGCCTTGACCGCCGGGCCCATCCCTCCCACCGAAGGAGACCACCGCCGTGATGGACGCCTATTTGAAGCACGTGGAGGAGCGGCAGGCGCAGGCCATCCCTCCCCGTCCGCTCGACCCCGAGCAAACCCGCGAGGTGGTGAAGCTGCTCCAGAAGCCGCCCAAGGGGATGGAGGAGAAGCTCCTGGCGCTCCTGCGCGACCGCGTCTCCCCGGGCGTGGATCCGGCCGCCCTGGTGAAGGCCGAGTTCCTCTCGCAGGTGGCCGCCGGCAAGGCCCGCTCGCCGGTCATCACCAAGAAGGACGCGGTCTTCATGCTCGGGACCATGGGCGGCGGCTACAACGTCCCGCCCCTGGTGGCCGCCCTCAAGAGCAAGGCCCTGGCCGAGGACGCCGCCAAGGCGCTCTCCGGCCTCACCTACGTTTACGAGGCCTTCGACGACGTGGCCGCCCTGGCCAAGGCCAAGAACGCGGCGGCCAAGAAGGTGCTGGAGTCGTGGGCGGCCGCCGAGTGGTTCACCTCCCGGGCCGGCATCCCCGACCAGGTGAAGGTCAAGGTCTTCCGGGTGGACGGCGAGATCAACACCGACGACTTCTCGCCGGCCGGCGACGCCTCCACCCGCCCCGACATCCCGCTGCATGCGCTGGCCATGGGCAAGACCCGCTTCCCGGGCGGCCTGAGGCAGATCGCCGAGTTCCGGGCCCAGGGCTTCCAGGTGGCCTTCGCAGGCGACGTGGTGGGCACCGGCTCCTCGCGCAAGAGCGCCTGCAACTCGGTGCAGTGGCACATCGGCGAGGACGTCCCATTCGTGCCCAACAAGCGGCGCGGCGGCGTGATCCTGGGCGGCGTCATCGCCCCCATCTTCTTCGCCACCTCCCAGGACTCGGGGGCGCTGCCCATCAAGGCCGACGTCTCCCGCCTCAAGATGGGCGACGTGGTGACGGTGGACTTCAAGAAGGGGGAGATCCGCTCCGAGTCGGGCGAGGTGCTCTCCACCTTCCAGGTGAAGCCCAACACCCTGCCCGACGAGTACCGGGCCGGCGGCCGCATCCCCCTCACCATCGGCCGCGCCCTCACCGACAAGGCCCGCAAGGCCCTGAAGAAGCCGGCCAGCGACCTCTTCGCCCAGGTGGTGAACCCGCAGCCCAAGCCGGGCCAGGGCTACACCCTGGCGCAGAAGATGGTGGGCAAGGCCTGCGGCCTGCCGGGCGTCCTCCCAGGCGGCTACTACGAGCCCAGGATGACCACGGTGGGGTCGCAGGACACCACCGGCCCCATGACCGCCGACGAGCTCAAGGAGCTCGCCTGCCTCACGTTCCAGTCGCCCATGTTCATGCAGTCCTTCTGCCACACGGCCGCCTACCCCAAGGCGGCGGACGTGAAGATGCACAAGACGCTGCCGCAGTTCGTCGTCGAGCGCGGCGGCGTGTCGCTCAAGCCCGGGGACGGCGTCATCCACTCCTGGCTCAACCGCCTGCTCCTCCCCGACACGGTGGGCACGGGCGGGGACAGCCACACCCGCTTCCCCATCGGGGTCTCCTTCCCGGCCGGCTCGGGGCTGGTGGCCTTCGCCGGCGCGCTGGGCTTCATGCCGCTCGACATGCCCGAGTCGGTGCTGGTGCGCTTCAAGGGCAAGCTCGAGCCCGGCATCACCCTGCGCGACGTGGTGAACGCCATCCCCTCCTGGGCCATCAAGCAGGGGCTGCTCACCGTGCCCAAGAAGGGGAAGAAGAACGTCTTCAACGGGCGCATCCTCGAGATGGAGGGGCTGCCCGACCTCACCGTGGAGCAGGCCTTCGAGCTCACCGACGCCGCCGCCGAGCGCTCGGCCGCGGCCGCCACCGTGAAGCTCTCCGAGAAGAGCGTGGCCGACTACCTGCGCTCCAACGCCGCGCTGATGCGCAAGATGATCGCCGACGGGTACGCCGACCCGAAGACCCTGCAGAAGCGCATCCAGGACGTGGAGAAGTGGCTCAAGAAGCCGGCGCTCCTCTCCGCCGACCCGAACGCCGAGTACGCGGCGGTGATCGAGATCGACCTCGGGGAGGTGCGGGAGCCCATCCTGGCCTGCCCCAACGACCCGGACGACGTGAAGCGCCTCTCCGAGGTGGCCGGCACCAAGATCGACGACGTCTTCCTGGGCAGCTGCATGACCAACATCGGCCACTTCCGCGCCGCCGGCGAGATCTGGAAGGGGCAGAAGTTCAACCCGGCGGTGCGCACCTGGATCTGCCCGCCCACCCGGATGGACCAGCAGGAGCTGCGCGACGAGGCCTACTTCTCGGTGTTCAGCGCCATCGGGGCCCGCATCGAGGTGGCCGGCTGCTCGCTGTGCATGGGCAACCAGGCCCGGGTTCCGGACGGGGCCACCGTCTACTCCACCTCCACCCGCAACTTCGACGACCGCATGGGCGACCAGGCCAAGGTGTTCCTGGGCTCGGCCGAGCTGGGGGCGGTGGCCTCGGGCCTGGGGCGCCTGCCGACGCCGGAGGAGTACTTCAAGGTCTACGCCGAGAAGATCGCCCCCAAGGCCGACAAGGTGTACCGCTACCTCCAGTTCGACGAGCTGAAGGAGTACCAGACCGCCGGCAAGAAGATGAGGGTGGTGGCCTAGAGGGGGCCGTCTCCGCCGCGCGACCTCCGGGGCCGCCTCCGCCTGGGGGCGGCCCCCGCCGTCCCCGGGGCCTTGCCCCCGTCCCGTCCCGCGTCTATTGGACCGGCATGCCCCGCGTCACCGCCATCGAGATCGTCCTGGACCGCACCGCCGCCTCCCGCTGTGACGAGGGATTCCTCCGGCTCAAGCGCTACACGGCGGCGAACCGCCGCGCCGACGGCTCCCGCTCCCGCGAGTACCCCATCGACGTCATCGACCGCCCCACGCTGGACGCGGTGGCGGTGTGCCTGTGGGCGCGGACCGCGCGAGGGGTGGAGGTGCTGACCCGGAGGAGCCTGCGGCCGGCGGCCTACTTCCGGCGCGGGCAGGCGGCGGCGCTCCCCGAGCCCGAATACTTGTTGCTGGAGGAGCTGGTGGCCGGCGTGGTCGAGCCCGGGGAGCGCGGCCCCGAGGCCCTGAGGCGGCGCGGCGCCGACGAGGTCCGCGAGGAGGCCGGGCTCGCGGTGGAGCCGGCGCGCCTCGAGCCGCTGGGCGGCCCCTTCTTCGTGGTCCCGGGCATCGCCTCGGAGAAGATTCATCTATTGGCCGCCGAGGTGGAGAAGGCCGGGCCGGACGAGCTCCCGGCGCCGGAGCACGGCGACGGCTCGCCGCTGGAGGAGGGGGCCTTCCTGCGCTGGCGGGAGCTCCGCGCCGCCATCCGCGCCTGCGAGTCCGGGGAGATCGAGGACGCCAAGACCGAGATCGCCTTCCGGCGCCTGGCCGCCCGGCTCGGACCCTGATGGTCGCGCCGGCCCGCGTGGATCCGGCGGCTCCAGGCGGCGATCGGCGAGCGCCCCCGGCCCGGCGCCGGATGCTTCCCCGCGGGTCCGGTTGGCGCCATACTTCGAGGATCGGAGGAGCCATGATCCCCGCCGCCGCCCTGGCCGCCCTCGCCCTCGCCGCCGACGCCTCCCTGCCGTACCCGGCGCCGCGCTTGCTGGTCCCGACCGAGCGGACCAAGTGCGACACCGGCACGGTCCTCGCGGCCGACGGCCAGAAGGGCGTGCTGCGGATCACCACTCCGGCCGGGGTGGTGACCTACAAGGCCGGGCCGGAAACGCAGGTCTTCGAGAAGGACGGCAAGCCCGCGGGGGGCATCGCCCGCCTCCAGCCCAACGAGAAGGTGCGCGTCTACTACGTGGTCGAGGACGGGGCCAGGGCCGGCGAAGTCGACCTGGAGTGACGTTCCAGCGCCGGACGTCCGCGAGGTGTCGCGGCGGCGCCTTTCCCGGCCTATGTTCCTCCCGCAGGGGAGGCAGCCATGGCCAGGACCCGCAGGCCCCGCACCCGCATCGAGCGGGACACCATGGGGACCATGGAGGTCCCCGCCGACGCCCTCTACGGCGCCCAGACGGCGCGGGCGGTCGTGAACTTCCCCATCTCCGGCCTCCGCGCGCATCCGGCCTTCGTGGACGCCACCGTCCGCGTGAAGCTGGCCGCGGCGCGGGTCAACGCCCGCCTGGGGCTCCTGCCCCGCCGCATCGCCCGCGCCATCGCGCGGGCGGGCGGGGAGGTGCTGGCCGGGCGCTGGCGCGACCAGTTCGTGGTCGACGTCTACCAGGCCGGGGCCGGCACCTCCCACAACATGAACGTGAACGAGGTGCTGGCGAACCGCGCCGCCGAGCTGCTCGGCGGGCGCCGCGGCGACAAGGCGCTGGTGGACGCCAACGACCACGTCAACATGGCCCAGTCCACCAACGACGTGGTCCCGACCGCCATGCGCCTCTCGGCGCTCCGGCTCGGGCCCGAGGTGGGCGACGCCCTCCAGGCGCTCTCGCGCACCTTCGGCGGCAAGGCCCGCGCCTGGGACCGCATCGTCAAGTCGGGGCGCACCCACCTCATGGACGCGACGCCCATCCGGCTGGGCCAGGAAGTGTCGGGGTGGGCGGAGGCGCTCTCGGCGGCGGCGGCGCGCCTGCGCGGGGCCATGCCGGAGCTGGCCGCGCTCGGCATCGGCGGCACGGCGGTGGGCACGGGCTTGAACGCCCACCCGCGCTACCGGGCCATGGTGGTGAAGGAGCTGTCCCGCCTCACCGGGCTCGAGCTCCGGGCGGCGCCGAACCCCTTCTACGCCATGCAGTCGCTGGCTCCCTTCGCTGCCCTCTCCGGCGCGCTCCGGGCGGCGGCGCTGGAGCTCCTCCGCATCGGCGGGGACGTGCGGCTGCTCGGCTCGGGCCCCAACACCGGCCTGGCCGAGCTGCGCCTGCCGCCGGTGCAGCCGGGCTCCTCCATCATGCCGGGGAAGGTGAACCCTTCCATGGCCGAGATGCTGGCCATGGCGAGCTACCAGGTGCTGGGGCTCGACGCGGCGGTGGCGGCGGCGACCGCGGGCGGCCAGCTGGAGCTGAACGTGATGATGCCCCTGGTGGCCTTCGACCTGTGCCACATGATGCAGATCCTGGCCAACGCGGTGCGGGCTTTCGACGAGCGCTGCGCCCGGGGGCTCGAGGCCGACGAGGCCCGCTGCCGCTTCTACGCCGAGCGCACGGTGAGCCTGGCCACGGCCCTGGCGCCGCGGCTGGGCTACGCCCGCGCGGCGGAGATCGTCAAGGCCTCGATGGCCAGCGGGCGGTCCGTCCTGGATCTGGCGGTGGAGATGGGCGGGCTCCGGCCCGCGGAGGCGAGGCGGATCCTCGACGTGCGAAAGCTGACCGGGCCGGGGAGGGCGTAGGCCAACTGCCGCGGTCGAGGTCGGGGTCGCGGTCGGGGTCGAGGTCGAGCTCGCGGTCGGGGTCGAGGTCGAGGTCGCGGTCGGGGTCGCGGCCGGGGTCGGGGTCGCGGTCGGGGTGGCAGGCTCGTGCCGGGCTTCGCCCGTCACTGCGCCTGCATCGGCTGGGGTCCTCGCGCACGGGTCGAGGAGTCGTTCATCGGTCGTCTCCTTCCGGTCGGGTGAAAGGAGACGACCGATGAACGACAACCTCTTCCGCAATCCCGAACTCGACGGCGGCCCCGGCCACGACCCCATCCTCGTCCACGACCGCGAACTCGACCGCGACCACGACCCTTGCCCCGACCGCGAACACGACCCCGACCGCAGCCCCGACCTCGACCGAAGCCCCGGCCGCATCCGCCTCCCCCACCACAAGCTCGTCGCCTACACGGTCGCCCGCGACCTCCTGCTCGCCGTCCGTGCCGCCGAGATCCGTGATGGCAAGCTCCGCGACGAAGCGCTCCGTTCCGCCAAGAGCGCGGCGCTCAACTGCGCCGAGGGCGCGGGTAGGGTCTCGCGGGCCGACAAGGCACGGGCCTTCACCATCGCCCGCGGCGAGGCGGTCGAGGCCGCCGCGGCGGTGGAGATCGCCGCCCTGTGCGGCGATGTCCGGCCAGTGGCGGCCCGCGAGGTGGAGCGCCTCGCCGACCGCCTGGTAGCGCTGCTCACCGGCCTGGTGCGCTAGCGGCGGAGTGCGCGGAGCATGCGCTTGAACCGCAGGCCCAGAGCCTGCATCGCCGCGGCTTCGCCCTTGCCGAGGGCGCCCACGGCGGCGGCGAGGTCCAGCGCGGCCAGGGTCTCGTGAAGGCCGAGGCGTAGGGCGGGGCCTTGTGCCCCGCCGCCATGTGCTCCCGGCGGGGGACGAGCCCCCGCCCTACCGGCGCATCGCTGGGCCGGCCCTTGTGGCCTGGTCACGGAGCTCGGCGTCGCGGATGCCGGCGAGGTGGACCAGGCGGGCGAGCTCCCGGGCGGCGAGGTAGACGTCGAGGCGCTGGAAGGGGAGGGAGGTTTCGGTGGAGGAGATGGGACGGCCGCGACCACGACCATGACCGCGACGTCGAGTTCGATGGCGAACCAAGCGATGCAGCCGACGTGACGGCCGAGAAGGCCGGCGCGGCGGCTGCCCGAGGGTCGCGGTCGAGCCCTCACCCTCCATCGTTTCCGAGGACTCCGAGTGCCCTCTCCCAGGGGGAGAGGGCATCCCGGTCGAGGTCGGGGTCGCGGTCGGGGTCGCGGTCGAGGTCGAGGTCGGGGTCGGCGTGCGGTCTCAAAGCGGCAGGGCGAGGTCGTTGTATGATGGGCCCCCGTGCACGCCGCCGCGCTCCTCCTGGCCGCCCTGGCTCTTGGCGGCGACAAGCCCGCCACCAAGCCCAAGCCGACCGGGCCGCGCAACTCCGCGGTGGTCACCGGATCGCTGCGCTACAAGGGCTGCCAGAACCCGGTGGCGGGAGCCACCGTGATGGTCATGGGCCGGGACGCGGTCGCGACCTCCGACGCCGAGGGGCGCTTCAGGCTGGTCCTCCCTCCCGGCACCTACTCGCTGGCCTTCCGCGGGCCGAACCTGGTGGCCGACCAGCGGGTGGACGAGGTGGCGGTGGCGCTGGGGCAGGCGCGCGACCTGGGCGCGGTGGACCTGTGGCCGGAGGAGCCGCCGCCCAGCTGCGACCCGGTGGCGAGGGCGGGTGGCCCCGCCGAGGAGCAGCTGGTGGCGGTGGCGCCCGACGCTCCCCAGCTGGAGCTGCCGGGCTCGGCCATCTCCCCGGCGGTCCCGGGCCGCGAGCAGATGTGGGTGCGGGGCTCTCCCGGCACCGCGCCCGGGCAGTTCGGCCTGCAGGGAAACCCGGCCCGCGACGACGAGGACGCCCTGGGCCCGCCCAGCTTCGCGGTGGGGCCCATGGGCTCGCTCTACGTGCTCGACGCCCTGAACGGGCGGATCCAGCGCTTCGATCCCAAGGGGAGGCCGGCGGCCGCCTTCCCGCTGGTCCGCCCCGGAGGCGGGGCCGAGGTGGAGGCCGACCTGGCGGTCGGCGACGACGGACAGGTCCTGGTCTTCACGGGCGGCGAGCAGCCCTTCCTCTCGCAGTACGACTCCGCCGGGCGGCTCTTGCTCCAGGGCGCCCTGCCACCCTCCTTCCGCGGCGTGGACTTCCTCTTCGCGGGGCGGCCCCGTCCCCTCTTCCTCATGCAGAACGGCCAAGCGGTCCGGGCCGACCTGGGCTGGAGCGGCCTCAAGGCCGAAGGGCCGCTGCCCGGGCTGCCGGTGGGGGAGCTCCACCTGCAGGCCGAGCGCTCCGGTCGATGGGTCGCTTCGCTGCGCTTCTTCACCGCCTCGGGGCGCCTGCTGCGCGGGGTCCAGCTCCACTCGCGCGTCCCCATCTCCCGGGTGCGGCTGGTGGGGGTGAACCGCCGCGGCGAGGTGGTGGTGGCGGTGGACCGGGCCGAGGGCCCGGACGAGCGGGCGCCGCAGGGGGAGGTGCTGCTCCTCTCGGTCACGCCGCAGGGGGCGCTCACCGGCTCCCAGAGCATTCCGCCGGGCGACCGGCGCTTCGAGTTCCGGGAGTTCGCCATCGCCCCGGACGGCTCGGTGGTGCAGATGCAGTCCGACGCCGCCGAGGTGCGCTTCGTCCGCTGGTCCCTGCCGGCGCCGCCCCGCGAGGCGGTGGCCGGGGTGGGCCTCCTGCGCGGCCGGGTCACTGAGAACGGGCGACCCGCGCCCGGCGCGGCGGTCACGGTGGGGCGCAGCCGGCGCTCGGTCCCGGTGGGGCCGGACGGCTCCTTCGAGGCGCGCCTCGCGCCCGGCACCTACCTGGTGGTGGTCCGCCCCCCTGGGCAGCCCGAGGCCCCGCCGGTGGAGATCAAGGTGGCGGTGGCGGCCGGCGCCACGGTGGACCTGGGGACGGTGGCCCTGCCTGGCCAGCCCCGCACCGCCGGGGGAGGGCGGTAGTGCCGCGGATCGGTGAGATCCTGGTGGAGCTCGAGGCCTGCACCGAGGCCGAGGTGCGCCAGGGGCTCGAGAACCAGGTCATCTTCGGCGGCCGGCTGGGCACGAACCTGCTCGAGTTAGGCTCCATCACCGAGGAGGAGCTGGCCCGCGGGCTGGGCCGGCGCTACGGCCGCCCCTGCCTGTTCGGCGACCTGCGCATCGACCCGCGGCTGAGGGACCTCCTCGACCCGCAGCTGGTGGACCGGCTCGAGGCGGTTCCCTACCTGGCCCAGGACCGGAAGCTGGCGGTGCTGGTGTGCAACCCCGACGACCTGGCGGTGCTCGACGAGCTGGCCTTCGCCACCGGCCGGCGCATCCACCCCATCGTGGTCCCCGAGTCGCGCCTGTGGGCCCTCATGCGCCGCTTCTTCCGGATCGAGCGGCAGCTGCGGGGCCTGGACCTCCCCGACCCGGAGTCGCGGAGGGCCAGGCCGGCTCCCGAGCCAGCCGCCGGTCGGCAGCCCCTCGGGCAGGACCTCATGGACGAGGCCGAGTTCGAGTCGCTCTACGGACGGCTCGACGCGGGAGCGCCCGCCCGGGCGCGTGCTCCCCAGGCCGCCGCGCCGCCGGCGGCCGCCCCTGCGCCGGCTGCCGTCCCGGGCGCCGGTCCACCCGCTACCGGCCCACCCGCCGCGGCTCCCCCGGCAGGCCACGCGCCGCCGGGAGCCGCCCGATCCGCCCCCGCCGCCCCGGCGCCGCCGGCGCCCCCTCCGGCCGCGGCGCCGCCGCCCGCGGGAGCGGCGCTGGACCTCACCGACCTCGTCCAGCCGGCGCGGGCGCGGGAGGCGGTGCTGGAAGCCCTGAGCCAGGAGTCGGCCGGACACGCGCCGCGCCCGAGCTTCACGCCTCCAGAGCCCTTGCCGCCGGAGCCGATCCCCGATCCCAGTCCGCTGGGCTTCCAGGAGGCGGTCCGCTTCCTCGAGGGAGTCGCCGATCGAGAGGCCATCGCCCAGACCGTGTTGCGCTACGCCCGCACCCGCTTCAGCCGGGCGGTGCTGCTCACGGTGCGGGGCGGGGCCGCCGCCGGATGGAAGGGGCTCGGCGAGGGGCTCGACCTCCAGGCGGTGCGCCGGGTGCAGCTGGGCCTCTCCGGCCCGGGGGTGCTGGAGACGGTGGTCCGGAGCCAGGCCCACTTCCTGGGCCCGCTGCAGAAGACCGAGCAGAACCTGCGCTTCCTCGAGGGGCTCGGCGGCGCCGTCCCGCGCAACGCCTTCGTGCTCCCCATCCTCGCCCTGGGACGAGTGGTGAACGTGCTCTACCTCGACAACGGCCGGGGAGGCGTGGTCGACGCCTCCGACGTCGGCGAGCTGCTCATCCTGGCCAGCAAGATCGCCCAGAGCTACGACACCCTGGTGCGCCGGGCCGTCTGAGGGCCGACCGCGAGAGCGTCGGCCGCGGCCGCCACGCCAGGGAGCCCCCGGCGGCGCCGTTGACAGGGGAGCGGCCACCCGGTACGAACCCCTTGACCGTGACGCACCTCGCCCGCTATAAGGCCGCCCTCGCAGGGCTTTTCCTCGCCTGGCCGGCGCTCGGCCTGGCGGAGAAGGTGGCGGGGGCCGTCATCCCGGACGAGTCGCGCCAGGTGGCGGAGCGGCGCTACCGCATCGACAAGAGTTACGAGGACACGCTCAAGTTCTTCCGGTCGGTGTACCCGCCGGCCAAGTTCCCGCGCAAGCCCATCCCCGCCAACAAGCCCGGCGTCCGGGCGGTGCACATCGAGAACCCGGACCCCAAGCCGGGAAGCTGGGACGGGTTGAACGTCTACGAGATCAACGGCGAGACGCGCGTCTTCGTGCTCGTCGCTCCGGGAGATCCGAAGAAGCCGAAGAAGGGCTAGAGTGAGACATCCAGGATCGAAAGGAGATTGGGGGATCGTCTAACGGCAGGACGCCGGGCTCTGGATCCGGCTATCTAGGTTCGAATCCTAGTCCCCCAGCCAGAAGCGCGGGCGCGCGTTGACAGCCGCGACGCCCGCGGGTAGATGCAGGAGGTCCGTGGCCCCTTAGTCTAGTGGTTAGGACGTCGGCCTCTCACGCCGAAAGCATGGGTTCAAGTCCCGTAGGGGTCACCACCTGCCCCGCTTCCATCGTCCTGGAGGCGGGGCTTCTTTCTGCCCGGGCCTTCGCTGCCGGTGGAGAGCTCCTGCGCCGTCGAGATCCTGGCGGCGCCGTGAGGTGAGGCCGCTCGTGGAGGCGGGCGCCGCTCGCCGCGGTGCAGCGCGCCAACTCCGGGCCGAGCCGCACGCCGCGGCTCCGCGCCGCGCCCCGGCGCCTGGATGAGGCGAGCGAGCCGGCGGGGCGAGGTACGCGTCCCGAGGGACGAAAACGCTCCTTCCGGCCCATATCAGCTTCGTTGTTCGCCCTATCAGGCTTCTTCGCGTTGACGCTCCCACCGCGTTTCGCGTAGCTGAAACGCATGAATCGCAGCCGTTCGCGCGGTCGACGCGATGGCGCAGGGCCGGCACACGGCGGCGGGGGCCGCTCGTGGGAGCCAGGGTCCCGGGAAAGCGGTTCGTGGTCGCGATGACCGATGGCGCCGGCGTGTCGAGGCAGGCCCGCCGGGAATCCGGCCGGGCGGGCTGGAAGTCCGCCCCGCGGCGCCTGGCGCTCCTGGCCCTGGGCGCGGCCGCCTGCTCCGGGTCGCCGAGCATCGCCATCGCCGGGCAGGAGGCGCGTCTCTCGCCGGTCCTGCTCCGGACCTGCTCGATCTTCATGCGGATCGAGAACGCGGGGAGCGGCGACGACTCCCTGCTCGGCGCCACGGTGGGCATCCCCGGGGCGGTGGCCGAGCTGCACGGGGTGGTCGACGGCAAGATGGTGAAGCAGCAGCGGGTCCGGATCCCGGCCCGGGGCGCCGTGGAGCTCAGGCCGGGCGGGCTGCACGTGATGGTGTTCGGCCTCCCCGGGGAGGTCGGCCAGGGATACGAGTTCACCCTCCGCCTGGCCTTCGAGAGGGCGGGCGAGAAGGTCACCTCGGTCAGGATCGCCGGATAGCGGACGAGCCGCGGAAAGGAGGCGGAAGCGCTGGACCAGGGGAGGGGGACGAAGGCCGGTACCGCACACCACTCACCAAAAGTGAAGTACGCCACACACCCCACTCAGGGAGCTCAGTGATGAAGAAGACACTCGCCGTTTTCGCCCCAGCAGTCGCGCTCGCCCTTCTCGCCTACCTCGTCGCGCCGGTGGCCTCGGCCAAGGCGCCTCCGGCCGCGCCCGCCAAGTCGGGCACCTACGCCGCCACCGTCTACGTGGCCGGCCACGGCGGCCACTTCTCCAAGGCGCAGGTGACCGTCGACCCGTCCAACGCCGACCAGCCCGTCACCGTCAACAACCTCGAGATGGTGGCCATCGGCACCACCGAGAGCCACAAGACCCACGACGCGCGCCTCGACGCCACCGACGCGAACACCCTCTTCTGGTCCACCTACGCCCTCGACAAGGAGGGCAAGATGCACGTGGGCAAGACCAACTTGAAGACCGGCGAGGTGGTGAAGGACGTGGCGCTGACGCCCGATGCCAGGTCCCCCGCCAAGACCGGCCCGGTCTACTGCGCCTCGGGCCAGAGCAAGAACGCCTTCATGCCGGTGTTCATGGGGACCGAGGGGTACATCGACGTCTTCGACAAGAAGACCATGAAGCACGAGAGGCGGATGTTCATCAGCGACCTCGGCTTCAAGCCCGGCTCCTACCAGTTCCTGCACGGCACCAACTCCAATGATCTGAAGAAGTTCGTCGTGGCGCTGAGCCTGAAGGGCGAGGACGGCAACATGAACGGCAAGCAGGCGTTCGTCATGCTCGACCTCCCGGCGCTCGAGAAGGGCAAGTTCAAGAAGCTGGCCGAGAACACCCTGGCCGGTGAGCCGGGGAAGACCATCACCTTCCGGCAGTACTTCAGCCGGGACGACAAGCTCATCTTCCAGTCGGCAGCCGACCGGATGTGGGTCATCGACGCCAAGACGCTGAAGATGGTGGACGAGAAGATGACCAAGCCGGCCCTGGGCGAGAACCACGACGTGCAGCCCACCCCGGACGGGAAGTACGCGCTGCTGACGCTGCGCACCGCCGACACCCAGGGGTGCGACCCCGAGGGCAAGCCCACGCCCGACAAGAAGATCACCGACGGCACCCTGGCGCTCTACGACGTCGGGGCCAAGAAGCTGGTGGGCAAGACCGCCTCGGTGTGCTTCGGCTGCCACAAGGACATGGGGAAGGGCGACAAGAACGCCATCCTCTGCGGCCTCGCCGCCAACTTCGGCAAGTAGCTTCCCTGGCGCGGGCTCGTTCCGCCCGGCTCCGGCCGGGTGGAGCGAGCCCCCCGCGAGCGCCCCCATGCCCAAGGCCTTCGGCCTCTCCAGGCACGCCCTCAAGAACCTGGCGCGACGTCCGGCGCGGGCCGCCATCCTGGTCGCGGCCATCGGCCTCCTGGTCTCGTCGTTGGTGTTCGGGCTGTCCTTCGTCCGCCGGGTCGAGTCGAGCATCCGCAAGACCGCCGACCGGCTCGGCGCCGACGTCCTGGTGGTGCCCACCGGCTCCCGGGGCTCGGCCGAGGACGTGCTCATCGACCACCGGGTCAAGGGCTTCTACATGGAGGGGGGCCTGGTCGAACGGGTCCGGGCCGTGCCCGGGATCGAGCGGGTCACCGCCCAGACCTATCTGGTCACCCTGGGCGGAGCCTGCTGCGACGTGCCAGACACCATGGTGGTCGCGTTCGACCAGGAAACCGACTTCGTGGTGAAGCCCTGGCTCGGCCGGGCGCTCCATCGGAACCTGGGCCACGGGGAGGCCCTGGTGGGGAGCGAGTCGGCGCTCAACATCGGCCTGGGCCTCACCGACGTGGACGCGGTCCTGTTCGGCAACGTCTTCAGGATGGTGGGGGTTCTCGAGAAGACCGGCACCGGGCTCGACACCGCCGTGTTCGTGGACCGGAGCAACGTCCAGGACCTCATCCGCAAGGGCAAGCCCCGGGTCGCCGAGGGCCAGGTCTCGGTCATCTTCGCCAGGGTCGAGCCGGGCGTCGATCCCCAGGTGGTGGCCGGCCGCATCGACGACTCCATCGTCGAGGTGGACGCGGTGGCGCGGCGGGACGTGGGCAAGAGCGTCCTCGGCGCCCTGGGCGACATCCGCCGGGTCTTCGCGGCCTTCATCGCCGTGGCCTCGCTCATGGCCGCCTGCCTGGCCTGGGCGGTCTTCTCCGGGGTCGCCAACGAGCGGGCCCGCGAGGTGGGGATCCTGCGGGCCATCGGGGCCACCGAGTCCCACGTGATCCGGCTCTTCCTCACCGAGGTGGTGATGGTGGGGGGGCTCGGCAGCGCCCTGGGGGTCCTCTTCGGGACCGCCCTCTCGCTCGTGCCGGCGCGGGGATTCGCCATCCTCCGGAGCGTCACCGCCGACCTCGGCGGAGGAGAGCGCGCCACCATCGCGGCGGTGGGCCTGCTCGTCGGCACCGGCGTGTGCGTGCTGGGCGCGCTCCTGCCCATCCGCCGCGCCGGGCGCATCGAGCCGTTCATGGTGCTGAAGGAGGAGTAGGGTGCCGCACCTGGTGGTGGAGCGAGTGGAGAAGCGCTTCGCGGCCGGCGGGGACCGCCCCGAGGCGGTGAAGGACGTCTCGTTCACCGTCGAGCGCGGCGACTTCGTCTCCATCGTCGGCCACTCCGGCTCCGGCAAGACCACGCTGCTCTCGATCCTGGGCGGCATGGCCAGGCCCTCGTCGGGCCGGGTCCTGGTGGACGGCGCCGACCTCTACGCCCTGGACGGCGATCGGCTCACCGCCTTCCGGCGCGATCACGTGGGGTTCGTCTTCCAGTTCGCCAGCCTGCTCCCGGTCCTGACGGCCAGGGAGAACGTGCTCCTGCCGGTGACGCTCCGCCCCCGGGCCGGTCCGCTCAACGGGGCCGAGACCCGGGCCGTGGAGCTGCTCCGGCTGGTCGGGCTCGGCGACCGGGCCGGCGCCTACCCGTCGCAGCTCTCCGGCGGCCAGCAGCGGCGCGTGGCCATCGCCCGCGCCTTCATGAACGCGCCGTCGCTGGTGCTGGCCGACGAGCCCACCGGCGACCTCGACGAGCAGACCGAGGCCGAGGTGATGGAGCTCTTCATGAGGATGAACCGGGAGCGGGGCACGACCTTCGTCATGGTGACCCACAACTCCGAGCTGGCCGGCCGCGCCGGACGCCGCATGCGGATGCAGGACGGCGGGATCCAGGAGCTTTGATTCCGCCTGCCACTTGGAGTGACGCTCGAGATGGGGGGTGCGGGGGGAGAGTCTCTCCCCCCGCTCGAGGCGCCGCAGGCCCCGGACCTCGACTCACAGCGGCGGCATGTGCCGCCGGGGAATCACGGGAACTGGCTGCCGCTGTGACGCCCCCTACGGGGCTCCCCACCGATTGACCGGGGACAAAGCCCTACCACATCCCGCGGCCGGACAATCCCACCTCGGGTGGTCGACAGGTGGATCTCTCGCAGATCGTGTTCCCGGCGGTGGCGGTCGGCGCCGCGGTCGTCATGGCGGGGATCTACGCCCTGCACCGGGCGCGCCGCGCCGCCGCCGCCTCCGAGGCCCTCGGGCGGGCCGGGGAGGAGCGGAACCTCCCCCGCTCGCTCCACCCGGTCATCGACCCGGACGTCTGCATCGGTAGCCTCTCCTGCGTGAAGGTCTGCCCGGAGGGCGACATCCTGGGGATGGTCCACGGGACCGCCACCCTGGTGCACGGCGAGAACTGCATCGGCCACGGGCGCTGCGCCGCCGAGTGCCCGGTGGGCGCCATCCAGCTGGTGTTCGGTACCGCCCGGCGCGGCCTGGAGCTGCCCGAGCTCTCCGAGGTCTTCGAGTCGTCTCGGCCCGGCGTCTTCGTGGTGGGCGAGTTGGGCGGCATGGGGCTCATCAAGAACGCCCTCCGCCAGGGGCTGGAGGTGGCGGAGCACCTGGCGGAGCGCCGCGGGCCGGTCCGGCCGGGACAGGCCGAGGTGGCCATCGTGGGCGCCGGCCCGGCCGGGCTGGCCACGGCCCTGGGGGCGCGGGCCCGCGGCATCGGCTTCCGCCTGCTGGAGCAGGACGTCCTCGGCGGCGCGGTGGCCCACTACCCCCGCGGCAAGGTGGTGATGACCGAGACGGTGACGCTTCCCTTCTACGGGCGCTTCGGGAAGCGGCGCATCTCCAAGGAGGAGCTCACCGCCGCCTTCCGGCGCATGGTGGACAAGGCGGGCCTGGCGGTGGAGCAGGGGATGCGGGTCACGGGCGTCGAGGGGCAGGAGGGCGACTTCACGGTCCTCACCGCGCAAGGGCCGGTGCCGGCGAGGCAGGTGGTGCTGGCGGTGGGGCGGCGCGGCACTCCCCGCAAGCTGGGGGTTCCGGGCGAGGACCGGGCCAAGGTGGTCTACGACCTCGACGAGCCGCAGCAGTACCGGGGCACCCGGGTGCTGGTGGTGGGCGGCGGCGACTCGGGGGTGGAGGCCGCCTGCCAGCTCGCCGAGGAGACCGACGCCCAGGTGGTCCTCTCCTACCGCAAGCCCGACCCCTCCTGCCGGGCCCCGAACCGTCAGCGCGCCGCCGCCCTGGGCCAGGCCGGGAGGCTGCGGCTGCTCCCCAGCTCCCAGGTGCGCGGCATCGAAGCCCACGAGGTGGATCTGGAGATGGCCGGCCGGCCGCTCCGCCTCGACAACGACTTCGTGCTGGTGAGCGTGGGCGGCGAGGCCCCGGCCGAGCTGCTCCAGAAGGCCGGCGTCTCCATGCGGCGCTACTTCGGCGAGGCCCGCGGGGCGCGTTCCAGCGCTGGCCACGCCGAGGCGCGGGAGCGAGCCCAGCGGGCGCGCGAGCGGCGCCTGTCGGTCCTCTACGCGGCGCTGGGGGCGGCGCTGCTGGCGTTCCTGGCCTGGCGCGGCTGGGATTACTACCTGACCCCGTGGCGGGAGCGGCTGCGCCTCTCCCTGCACGCCTCGCTGAAGTCGGCCGGCCCCTTCGGGCACGGGGTGGGCATCGCCGCCACCGCCTTCATGCTCTCGAACTTCCTCTACGCGGCGCGCAAGCGGGTGCCGCTCCTCTCCGGCCTGGGGGACATCCGGCTGTGGCTGCTCTTCCACGTCTTCGTGGGCTTCATGAGCCCGCTGGTCATCGCCTTCCACGCCGCCTTCCAGTCGAAGAACCTGCTCGCCACCGCCACCGCTTCCGCCCTCGGGGTGGTGGTGGCGACCGGCGTGGTGGGGCGCTTCATCTACGGGCTGATCCCGTCCTCGGGCGGCAAGGCCCTGGAGGTGGAGGACCTGCAGGGGTCCTTCGTGCGAGCCCGCGCCGAGGTCGAGCCGCTCCTGGCCCAGGCCACGGACCCGGCCCCGCTGCGCCGCCTCTTCGAGGCGGTGACGGCGCCGTTGCCGCCGCGCTCGATGGTGGGCTCGCTGGTGCACCTGCCGCTGCAGTCGCTCGCCTCCTGGCGCGCCCTGCGCCGCGCCGCCCGGGCCTTCCCCAGCCGGGCCGCCTTCGCCGAGTTCGCCGCCGACATGCACCGGCTGGAGCAGCTCCGGCTGCAGATCGCGCTCTCGCGCTCGCTGAAGTCGCTCATGCGCGGCTGGCGCATCTTCCACGCCTCGCTGGCCGTCTTCCTGGTCCTGGCCATCGCCGCCCACATCGGCGTCTCGCTGTGGCTCGGCTACGGCCTCATCCTGCTCGACTGAACCTCGAGGACCCTTGGCCCGCGCCCTGATCGCCGCCTGCCTCATCGCCCTCGCCCCCGCCGCCCTGGCGGTGGATCTCTTCTCCCCGGGCGAGCTGGCGAAGCCGCACGCCTCCCTGGAGGGCATGAAGAGCTGCACCCGCTGCCACCCCGAGGGGCGGCGGCTGGCGCAGGAGTCGTGCCTCGCCTGCCACGAGGAGCTCCGTGGCTCGCTGGCCGCCGGACGCGGGCTCCACGGGCGGCTCGCGGGCGCCGAGCGCGACTGCTGGACCTGCCACCACGAGCACCAGGGGCGGGACTTCGCCCTGGTGGACTGGGGGCCGGGCGGGCGGGCGCGCTTCGACCACGCTCGGACCGGGACGCCGCTGCGCGGCAAGCACGCGCCCGTGGGCTGCGAGAAGTGCCACGATCGGGCCCTGGTCGCGGACCCGGGCATCCGGGCCTGGCTCGAGAAGAAGCCGGGCCGCGCCACGTTCCTGGGGGCGCCGTCGGCATGCTCGGCCTGCCACGCCGACGAGCACCGCGGCCAGCTGGGACGGGAGTGCGGCACGTGCCACGACGAGAAGGGCTGGAAGCCGGCCCCGGGCTTCGACCACGCCCGCACCGCCTACCCGCTCCAGGGCAAGCACGCCAGGGTGGCCTGCGACAAGTGCCACCCGCGGCTGGAGGACGGCGCCGAGATGGGCCCGGGCGCCCCGCGCCGCAAGGACTTCCTGCGCTACCGGCCGGTGGCCCACGCCGCCTGCGCCGACTGCCACCAGAAGGACCCGCACCAGGGCCGGTTCGGGCCTGCCTGCCAGCGCTGCCACACCCCCGCCGACTGGCGGACGCTGGTGGCCCGCGCCGGCGAGGATCGCGCCTTCCACCAGAAGACCCGCTACCCGCTGGAGGGGCGGCATGCAGAGGTGGAGTGCAAGGCCTGCCACGGCCCGTTCGGCGCCGAGGCCCCGCTCTGGAAGGGGCTCGGTTTCGCCGCCTGCTCCGACTGCCATGCCGACGCCCACGGCGGCCAGATGCTGCGCTCCGGGCCCGACGCCGGCCGCTGCGACCGCTGCCACTCGCTGGCCGGGTACCAGCCGGTGAGCTACGGCCCGGAGGAGCACGCCCGGAGCCGCTACCCGCTCGAGGGGGCGCACCGCACCGTCGCCTGCTCGGCCTGCCACCAGAGCGATCCGCGGGTGGGCGAGCGCTTCCCGGCTGCGGTCCGGGCCGAGCTTCAGCGGCGCGGCCGGCCGGTGAAGCTCTCGCTGGCGGTCTACCACGTGGCCGGCGATCTCTCCCGCTGCGAGACCTGCCACGCCGACCCGCACGGCCCCGAGTTCTCGAAGAAGGGCGGGCCCCAGGGCTGCGCCGGCTGTCACGAGGTGACCACCTTCGCCCGCACCCGCTTCGACCACGGGCAGACCCGCTTCCCGCTGGAGGGGAAACACCTCACGGCCGCCTGCGCCGCCTGCCACTCCCGGACCCGGACCGGCGCGGCCCGCTACGGCGGCGTGGAGAGCGCCTGCGCCGCCTGCCATGCCGACCCGCACGGCGCCCAGTTCGCCCGCTCGTCTCGCGACCGGACCGACTGCGGCCGCTGCCACGGCGCCGAGGACTGGAAGGCCGCCCGCTTCCGCCACGAGCCCCCCTTCACCGACTACGCCCTCACCGGCCGGCACGCCAGGGCCAAGTGCGAGGCCTGCCACGCCGAGGTCAGGGTGGACGGCGTGAAGGTCCGGCGCTGGCGCGGCCTGCCCAAGACCTGCGCCGGGTGCCACGCCGACTTCCACAAGGGCGCCCTGAAGGGGTTCTGACCGTGCGCGCACTCGCCCTCGCCGCCGCCCTGCTCGCCGCGCTGGCGGCCGCAGCTGCCGAGCCCGACCTGCGCCCCTCGCCGCCCTCCTCGCTCCACGCCGGCGCCGACAGCCGCTGCGAGCGCTGCCACTCCACCGAGAGCTGGCAGGACGTGGCCTTCGCCCACGAGCGCACCGGCTTCCCGCTCCGGGGAGAGCACCGCCGGGTCGGCTGCCAGGGATGCCACGGGGCGGACACCTCGCGGTCGCTGGGGCGCGAGTGCGGCGCCTGCCACCGCGACCCCCACCGCGGTACCCTCGGCCCCCGCTGCGCCGCCTGCCACGGCGAGGAGTCCTGGCAGACCCGCTTCGACCCCGACGCCCACCGGCGGACCGGCTTCCCGCTCACCGGCCGGCACGCCTTCATCCCCTGCGAGGAGTGCCACGGGGATCGGCTGAACCGCGGCCAGTCGCGCCCCATCTCCACCTGCTACGACTGCCACCAGGCCGACTACCTCGGGACCTCCCGTCCGGGCTCCATCGACCACGCCGCGGCCGGCTTCCCCCACGACTGCCGGGAGTGCCACCAGGCCTGGAGCTTCAAGAACGGGTTCTTCCCGGGCCACGACGCCTGCTTCGTCATCTCCAGCGGCCAGCACGCCGGAATCGCCTGCCGCGACTGCCACTTCACCTACCCGAACCCGCCGGCGTGCGGTCCGGCCTGCACCACCACCCGCTGCACCAACTGCCACACCAACTGCAGCGGCGGCGGGGGCGGCAAGCCTGGCCCGTCGCGGCCGGGACGGCTCACCGTGCCCGGCCTGCCGTCCCTGCCCGGGAGGCGGCCATGAGCGCGGTCCCGATGGCCGCCGCCCTGATGGCCCTGGCCGCGGCTGCCGCGCCCGCCCAAAAGCCCGCCGGGAAGCCGAAGCGGTCCCCGGCCGCGGCAACCCCGCTCAAGCAACCGGCCGCCTCCACTTCGCCGCTGCCGCTGCGCCCGGTTTCGGTCCGGCCCCGCGCCGCGTCCGGCTCGGTCCGCTTCGTGGCCGCGAGCCTCGCCTACCTCGACGCCGGGAGCCGCGACGGAATCCTCGCCGGGGCGACGGTGGACCTGGTGCGGCGCGGCCGCCCGGCCGGGCGCTGCACGGTGGAGGCAATCTCGGAGCGGAGCGCCACCTGCGCCGGCGCGGGCCTGCGGGCCGGGGACACCTTCCGCCTCCCCGAGGGCGCGGCGGCCGCGGCCGGGAAGGCGCTGCCGCCCCAGCCCACCGCCGAGGAGCAGGCCCGGCGCCTGGCCGCGGTGAAGGCGGCGGCGTTCACGCTCGTCGAGCGGGCCCCGTCCGCCGCCCGGCCCGCCGAGGCCGACCGGGTGCTCCGGAGCGCGGTGTCGCTGGGGGCGCAGCTCTGGGGCTCGGTGAGCGCCAGTACCCAGAGCCAGCTCTTCGTGAACGGCACCATTCGGGGGGCCGAGCTGGGGTCGGGGTTCCGGCTCTGGGTGGACGCCCAGGCCGTCTACCGCGCGGCGGAATCGGACACCGAGCGCTTCCAGCCGGGGCAGAAGGCCTTCCTCCTGGTCCGGGAGCTCCAGGTGGCGCGCCGGGACCCCGGCGTGACCGTCCCCCTGAGCGCGGGGCGGGTCATGACCTGGGGCGCGGTGGGGAGCTCGGTCTTCGACGGGGCGCAGGTCGGCTGGCGCCCCTCGGAAAAGCTCGAGGTGGGGCTCTTCGGCGGCTTCTTGCCGCTCCCGGCCACCACCGAGCCGACGCTGGACCAGAGCACGGGAGGCGCCTACTGGGCCGTGGAGCGCGCCTCGCCCGACGTCGTCGTGCGCCATCAGGGGCGGCTGGCGGTGGTGGAGGGCGTCCCGGCCGGCGGTGGCTTCGCCGCCGAGCTCATGGGAGAGGCCTGGCTGTGGCGCGAGCTGGACCTGTCGGCCCAGCTTCGCTACGGGTCGAGAACCGGGGCCCTGGAGTACGGGGCGGCCGACCTCGGCTGGCGCCGCGCCGGGAGCTTCAGCCTGCTCGCCTCCTACCGGCACTTCGATCTCCCCGCCAGCGAGCCGGCCGCGCCCGCCGTCTACCCGGGCCGGACCGACCACTTCGAGGGGGCGGCCACCCTGGAGGCGCTCGGGCCGGTGTCCCTGCGCCTCTTCGGCGGCTGGGCCAGCGACGCCGTCTCGGGCAACGAGCGCTCCTGGGTGGGGCCGGAGATCCTGGTCCCGAAGGCCTGGAAGTCGGGGGGTTTCTCCGCCGGCTACGCCGAGGAGTTCGGCTGGCTCTCGGGGCGCAGCCTGTGGGCCCAGGGTGACTTCGCACCGGGCACCGGGACGCGCCTCATGGCCCGCCTGGCCTTCACCATGGACAGCCGGCCGGCGCCGCTCTCGGCGGACAGCACTGTGGGAGTCGCATTCTCCGGCCTCTTCGACCTGAACGCCTGGCTGCGGCTCAGGCTGTCGCTCCTGTCGCGGTTCGCCATTCCCTCTCTGGGTGGCGAGGGCTCGACCGTCTCGGTCGACTGGGGCGCGACCGGCCTGGCCGCCCTGGAGGGGAGGTATTAGGCCGGGTGCTCCCGGCTGCGGTTTCGGCTGTGGATGCGGATGCGGGTCCGGATCCGGATGCCGCTGCCGCCTGCGGATGCGCCTGCGGCATCGGGAGCGAGCGGTCGGTGGGAGCCGCAACCGCAAGCGGAACGGCAGCCGCACCCGTGACCGCGGCAGCAGCCGCAACCGCCACCCCTCCGACGCGCAAGGCCCCCGCGCGTTCCCTACCTCCGGCCGCCGCCGCGACCTCCGCCGCCGCGGTACCCTCCGCCGCCGCCGCCTCGGTAGGAGGTGGGAGACGGGGAGCTGGGTCGAGACGCCGACGGGGAAGAGGCGCGGTAGTCGCCCCATTGCCGGGCCGACTGCTCGCGATTCATCTGCGGCTGGGCCTTGGGCGCATTCTGCCAGCCCCCGGCGCCGTGCTTCTCCCAGCCGCCGCCCTGCGAGGGGCGGTAGACGTTGCCGTCGCGCCCGGCGTAGACGTCGCCGGTCGAGGGGCGCGCTCCCCCGCCGGCCGGCAAGGTCCCGGGCCGGGCGCCGGTCGAGGGGGTGGCCGGGCGGGTGGCGGCGCCGCCCCACTGTCCGTAGACGTTGCCGCTGTTGATGGAGGGCGGCCGCGAGGGGGTGGTGGACGGACGGCCGCCGCCGCCCGGCGGCGGGGCGGGGGCGGTGCCGCCGGGAGGACGGCCGCCCGGGGGCGGCGCAGGCGCGGTGCCGCCCGGAGGACGGTAGCCGGGAGCGCCCGGGTATCCGCCGTAGGGAGGCCGGTAGCCGGGGTACGGCGGCCGATAGCCGGGATACGGCGGCCGGTACACCGGGTAGAAGGGAGGGCGGTAGATGGGCATTGGCCCCCACCACGGGCCGACACCGAAGCCGACGGAGAAGCCAGGGCCGTAGAATCCGAAGCTGAACCCCATGTGCCAGCCGGTCCACGGGCTCCAGCCGACGTGGACGCCGAAGCCGAAGGTGACCGGCGGGCCGTACCAGACGGTGGGGCCGATGTAGGGCGGGTAATAGTAGCCGGTGCCGTAGACCACCACGGTGGTCGTGGTCACGGTGCCCATGTAACCGGGGGTGTAGCCGACGGTGACGGTCTCGGCGGTCGAGCCGTACACCTTGACGTAGGTCACGTAGTGGAGGGAAGACGACGACGGGATGGCGTAGATGGCCGCCGGCACGCTGGTGGCCACCGCCCACGGGCCGGCCGCGCCCGCGGCCGTGAACCACACCCCGTTGACGCAGGCGTACCAGCTCTGGGGCGTCACCTGGATGACCGGGGTCGGGCTGTTGGCGGCGTAGTGGAGGGAGGTGCCCTCGATGGGTTGGAGCTTGGGCGAACCGCCGTCGTAGCTGGCGGTGAACCTGGCCTCGCTCTTCTTGACGGTGGCGGTCTGGGGGATGGAGTTGGCGATCCGGGCCTCAGCGGCCTGAGGGGTCCCGGCCACCGAGGCGAGGACGTTGCCCTTGGGGCCGTCGTCGGGGATGGCGGCGAAGTCCTTGGGCAGCTTGTCGGGGGGGACGAAGGTCCAGGGGCCGGCGGTGGTCCGGGCGGCGAACCAGCGCCCGGAGAGCAGGAGGTAGGTCTGCCCGCCGGCGGTGTCCACCAGCACGTCCGAGCGGGTGTTGGTCCAGTAGAGGAGGCCGGTCTTGTCGATGGGCGCCAGGTTGGGCGGGCCGTCGGTGACCACCAGCTCGGTGGGCTTGCGGGCCACCACGATCTCGGGCGCCTGGCCCCTGGCCAGCGAGGGCGGCTCGACCTTCTCGGCCCCCTCGGCCTCGGCCGGGTCCACCTCCACCGGCTTCGCCACCAGCAGGTCCACCACCTTGTCGTTCTTCTGCCCCCAGTCGAGCGCCGCAGCCAGCGAGGCCGGCGGGCTCTGGGCGATGCGCCAGGGACCGTCGAGCGCCTCGGCCTCCATCCAGCCGTCGAGCAGGCGCAGGGAGAAGCGCCCCGAGGCCGGATCGCGCACCACCAGCGGGCGGGTGTTGATGACGCGCTCCAGGCCGGTGCCCTCGAGCGGCCGCAACGCCTCCTTGCCGTCCACGTACACCAGCATGGCCGACTTCTCGCGGAAGAGGATCGCCGGCGGGTCGTTGCGGACCTTGACGCCCTTCCGCGTCTTCTCGGCCTCGGCGACCGCCAGCGCCATCTGCAGGCGCTCCAGGCTCATCTCCATCTCCCCGAGGAGCTTCTTCTGGAGCGCCTCGCGCCAGGCGGGCGCCGACTTCTCGTCGCCGGGGAAGCTCGCCTTGGTGATGGCGAGCTCGTAGAGCCGGACCCGTCCCGCCTCCTTGTCCACGTCGGTGCGGGCGGCGAGCCAGACCACCCCGTAGCTCTTCGCGTCCTGGCCGGCCTTCTGGACCGCCACCGCCTGGCGGGCGGAGAGCCTATCGCCCTCCCAGGAGTCGATCTGGGGCTGGTACACCAGGAAGGTGAGGTCCCCGTCCTGGATGGCCTGGGGCCAGCCGCCGGCGGCCGGCGACTGGGCCGCGGGGGCGGGCTGCGCTCCCGTGGCCGGCTGGGGCTGCTGGGCGGCGGCGGGCGGCGCCAGGAGCGCCAGCGCCAGGAGGCAGGGAAGGGGGTGGGCAGTCATGCGACGTCCTCCGGAGAGACCCGGGACATGGTAGGCCCGGCCGGCGCCCCGGTCACCAGCCGAGTTCGGGGTCAGGGCGCGAACGTCAGGCCGATGGTGAAGTCGCCCTGGACGTAGGGGATGCCGCCGCTCACGGTGAGGGCGGAGCCCCCGGGACCCGAGTAGAAGGCCCCGCCCGAGAACAGCACCGGCGCCAGGAGCCGGGCCTGCAGGCGCAGACCGAGGCGGTCGCCCAGCCAGAACTTGACCCCGCCGCCGAGGGAGAAGGCGAAGCGCCAAGTGGTCGCCGGGTACAGCGGAGCGCCGCTGGAGAGGACGATGGTCCCCGGCACGTACATGGCCGCGCCCAGGGAGCCGGAGGCGAAGGGCTCCAGGTTCCCCTTGCCGAAGGTGGCGAGCCCGCCGAGCTGGAAGTAGTGCGCGTCGACCTGGAAGGACGAGCTGCTGGGAGCGCCGGGGGCCGTTCCCCTGAGGCGCACGTCGGGGGTCGAGTACACCCAGAGGAGCTCCAGCTGCTTCCCCGGCGCCAGCGCCCAGTCGAGGGCCACGCCGTAGCCCGGGGCGTCGTCGATCTGGAGGGTTCCGGTCGAGGTGGTGACGTCGGAGCTGACCTCGTAGCCGGCGAAGGCGGTGAGCTCCAGGCGCCGCGGCTTCTGCGCCGGAGCGTAGCCCGGCGGCGGCGAGGCCGGCGCGACTGCGGGGGCCTGGCCCTGGGGAGGAGCGTCGGGCCCGGTGGCGGGAGCCTGAGCTAGGACTGGCGGAGCGAGCGCGGAGGAGAGCAGAAGTGCGACGGCCAGGCGCCTCACGGGAACCCCCTTCAGGCGATGAGCGTCAGGGCGGCGTCGAGGCGCGCCAGCGCCTCGGCCTTGCCCAGGATGAGGATCACGTCGTAGATGCCGGGCGACGCGGTGCCGCCGGTGAGCGCCACCCGCACCGGCTGGGCCACCTTGCCCAGGGCCAGGCCCCGCGAGGCGGCCAGGTCGCCGAGGAGCTTCTCCAGCGAGGCGGCGTCGGGGTCGGCCGTGGCGGCGATCCCGTCGCGGACGGCCTGGAGCAGGGGTCTCGCCTCCGGGGTGAGGAACTTGGCCCTGGCCTTGGGGTCCACCACCGGCGGCTCGAAGAGGTAGCGGAACTGGGTGGCCAGCTCGACCAGCGTCTTCGACCGCTCCGCCCCCACCCGGGCCACGGAGGTGAGCTTCGGGCCGAGCTCGGCCGGGAGACCGGCGGCGAGGAAATAGGGGAGCGCCCGGCGCGCCAGCTCGTCGGGCGAGAGGGACTTGAGCCACATGTGGTTCACCCAGGCCATCTTCTCCGGGTTGAAGACGCTGGCGGTGGCGCCCACCTTGGCGAGGTCGAAGAACCGCACCAGCTCCTCGCGCGTGAAGATCTCCTGGTCGCCGTGGGACCAGCCCAGGCGCACCAGGTAGTTCACCACCGCCTCGGGCAGAAAGCCCATGTCGCGGTAGGCGGTGACCGAGGTGGCGCCGTGGCGCTTGGAGAGGCGGGCCTTGTCCGCGCCCAGGATCATGGGGAGGTGGGCGAAGGCCGGGACCGGGTAGCCCAGCGCCTCGTAGATCAGGATCTGGAAGGCGGTGTTGTTGACGTGGTCGTCGCCGCGCGCCACCAGGTTCACCTTCATGGTGACGTCGTCCACCACCGCGCCGAAGTTGTAGAGCGGCACCCCGTCCGAGCGGAGGATCACCTCGTCCTGCAGGGTGGAGCCCGGGCGGGTCAGGGGTCCCTTCACCAGGTCGGTGAAGGTGACCTCCCGGAGCTTGGGCACCTTGAAGCGGATCACCTGCCGACGGGACGGGTCCCAGGGCTTGTCGCGGCAGGTGCCCGGGTAGAGGTACTGGCGCTTCTCGGCCCGGGCCTGCTCCCGCTGGGCGTCGAGCTCCTCCCTGGTGCAGGTACAGCCGTAGGCCTTGCCTTGGCCCACGAGCCGGTGGGCATACTCGCGGTAGAGGTCGAGGCGCTGCATCTGGAAGTAGGGGCCGTGGGGGCCGCCCACCTCCGGTCCCTCGTCCCAGTCCAGCCCCAGCCAGCGCAGGCCGTCGAGGATGGCCTGCACCGCCTCGCCGGTGGACCGCTCCCGGTCGGTGTCCTCGATCCGCAGGATGAAGGTCCCGCCGGCGTGGCGGGCCCAGAGCCAGTTGAAGAGGGCGGTCCGCGCGCCGCCGATGTGCAGGGTGCCGGTGGGGGAGGGCGCGAAGCGCAGGCGCGGCGTGGTCATGCGGCGCGCACCTTAGCACGAACGGGGTAGAATCCACGGGTGACCCGGGCCGCCGCCATCCTCCTGGGGTTCCTCCTCGCCGGTGCGGCGGCGGCGGCCGTGGCCCGCCCGGCCACCGTGGAGCAGCTGGCGCGCGAGGCCGACGCGGTGGTGCAGGGGCGCGTGGTGGCGATGGAGTCGCGCTGGGCTCCCGACCGGCGGCACGTCGTCACCCGGGTGATTGTTCGCGTCTCGCGGGTGCTGCGCGGGACCGCCGGGGCCGAGGTGGCGCTGGAGGTGGCGGGCGGCACGGTGGGGGGCTTCGGCCAGCGTGTGGACGCCGCCCCGTCCTTCGAGATGGGCGAGGAGGCGGTGATCTTCCTGCGGCGCGCCGGCGGGCGCACCCTGGTGCACGGCGCGGCCCAGGGGAAGTTCCGCGTCGTGGGCGGCGAGGCCCGCCCCGGCCTGGAGGGCTGGACCTTCGCCGCGGAGGCGCTGCCGGCCGGGGAGCGGCGCGCCGAGCCCATGTCCCTCACGGAGCTGGCGCGGCGTGTCGAGGGCGCGCGGTGAGCCGCCGCCTGGCGGGCGCCGCGGCGCTGCTCCTCTGGGCCTCGCCGGGCGACGCCTGGGTGCGCTCGACCACCGGCTCGGGCCTGTGCCTGTGGTGGTCCACCCGCCAGGTCCACTACGCGGTCAACGACTTCGCGGCGAGCCCGGCGGCCAGCGTCTGCAGCAGCTCGCCCTCGCCGCCCGGCGGCGCCGCGGCCGCCATAGACGCGGTGCGGACGAGCTTCACCACCTGGGCCGGCGCCGGCGGATGCACCGACATGCAGACGGTCGAGGACGGGACGACCTCCTCCACCGCCACCGGCCTCGACTGCCGGAACCTGGTGGTGTTCCGGCGCGGCCAGTGTCAGGACCTGGTTCCCCCGGACGACCCGTGCCGGCTGTGGGACGTCGACGGCTCCGCCACCGTGAACTGCGCCGACAAGTACAACTGCTGGGACGGCGACGACCCGTCCCACGGCGACAGCCGCGTCATCGCCCTCACCACGGTGAGCTACGACGCCGGCACCGGCGAGATCGTGGACGCGGACATGGAGCTCAACGCCTGGGGCGGCAGCGGGCCATCCCCGCCCGGCTTCTACTTCACCTGCCTCGATCCGCCCGCTGCCACCTGCGGCGCGCCCGGGCAGAGCGGCTGCATCAGCGTGGACGTCCGGAACGTGGTGACGCACGAGGCCGGCCACGTGCTGGGGCTGGGCCACTCGGAGGTCTCCGCCGCCACCATGTACCCCTCGGCGCTGTCCGGCGAGACCGCCAAGCGGACGCTGGACCCGGACGACGTCGCCGGCCTGTGCGCCATCTACCCGTCCGGACAGCCCACCAACGTGTGCTACGGATCGGGCCAGGTCGCCCCGCGCCCCTCCTCCACCTGCGAGCGGTCGTCGAGCTGCGGCTGCGGCACCGCCGGAGCGGAGGGGTGGCTCGGCCTCCTGGCGCTGCTCCTGTGGCGGCGGAAGGCGCGGTATCCGCTGTGGCCCTGATGCGGGATGGCGCCGGCGGCCCCGGACTCGACTGAGGCCGCCTCCGCAGCGAGCACCCTCGCGCCCGGATGCGCGCGCGGCGGCTCTCGCGGTCGCGGCGAGCAACCGTCGTGGAGCGCCAATGCTCAGGAGGAGCCGCGGACTGCGCGACCGACGCTTGCGAGCCGCAACCCGTTCCCCGTCGTCGCGCGGTCCGGCTGTCGCGGACGCGAGCGAGGACCAGCGGCCGAAGGCGAGTCCGGGGCCGACGGCGCGCACACCCGTGGCCGCGAGGCCGGTCAGTAGACGACGGCGCCGGCGTATCCGACCACCGAGCCCTCGTCGCCGCTGGCCTCGGCGCTGTTGCCGTAGCGCACCAGCTCGGCCTCGCGCGCGCCCAGCTCCAGGGCCGCCACCAGCATCACCGTGGCCGGCACGTAGCCGCACATGCTGATGTCCTCGCGGCGCACCACCTCGTAGAGACCCGCCGGGTCGAGAGCCAGGAAGCGCTCCAGGGCCCGGGTATCCTTCTCGCGGGCGCGGGCGGCGGGGAGGTAGTGGCTCATGTCGCTCGAGGCCACCAGCAGCGCCGGGCGTCGCCGGGCCGCCTCCGCCACCGCCTTGCCGACCGCCTGGCAGCGCGCGAAGGAGAGGGGGCCGAGGCACACCGCGGCGATGGACACCTCGGGGCGGCGGAGCTGCAGGAAGGGCAGCTGAACCTCGAGCGCGTGCTCGAAGCGGTGCGCCTCGCGATCCGCGGTGGCGAGATCGCCCGAAAGCAGGGAGGAGGTGAGCTGTTGGTCGACCGGCACCCGCCCCAGCGGGGTCAACCAGCCCCCGTCGGGCCACACCGAGATCGGGGCGCCCCGGCCGGTGTGGTTGGGGCACATCACCACGGCCCGTTCGGGGACGTCCACTCGCGCATAGGTCGCTCCGGCCACCCGGCCCGAGTAGACGTATCCCGCGTGGGGGGCGAGGACCCCGGTCACCGGCCGCGGCGGCTCGGCGGTGGCCCGGCCGCTGGGGCGTTCGGCCAGGAGCGCGGCCACCTCGGTGCCGAGCCGCTCTTTTCCGGCCGGGTAGAATCGTCCGGCGACGGCGGGTTCGCGATCCATCGCGCCCTGGAGTATAAGCACTCGGGGATGGGAAAGAAGAAGGCGGTCCTCATCGTCGACGACTCCCCGGCGCTCCTGGAGGCCCTGACCGGGGCCTTCGAGGAGGCGGGGTACGACGTGTCCCACGCCGTCGACGGCGAGGAGGTCTTCCGGAAGATGGCCCAGGCCGACCCCGACGCCCTGCTCCTCGACATCTACATGCCGAAGATCAACGGCGCCGACGTGTGCCGGCTGGTGAAGGCCCACCCCCACTGGAAGAAGACGTACCTGGTCCTCATGAGCGCCCGCGTCTCCGACCAGGAGATGGGGATGTACCGGCGCATCGGGGCCGACGAGGTCCTGCGCAAGCCGTTCGCGCCGGAGGCCGCCGTGGCCCTGGTGGAGAAGGCCATCGGCCCGGCCGGCGAGGAAGAGTGACTGGGACGGGGAGCCAGCCCCCGCCCTCCGGTGAGCCCCGCCCTACGGACAGGCGTTCAAGGGAGGCGCGGCGTAGCTGGCAGCCACCTTGAAGGGGATGGTGCCCGACTTGAGGATGGCAGGGCCGGGGTTCCAGACCTGGAGCGTGTAGTTGTCCGGGATCGCCGCCGACGAGTCGAAGCTCACCGTGAGGGTGGTGGTGCTGGTCACGGTGACCCCCGGCACCACGTAATCCGGGATGGCAGCCGACGAGGCGTGGACGGTCGAGCCGCCGTTGCCGCCGGCGTCGGGCTTGGCGAAGTTGGTCCCGGTGAGCGTCACCGTCGTCGGCGTCGCGCTCTGGAGCACGCAGGCCGGGCTCGCCGGAGCGGCCAGCGTCGGCGCGCCCGGCGTGACCGTGAACCCGAGCGCGTTCGAGCCCGCCGCTCCCGGGTTTACCACCGTCACCGCGTAGGTCCCGGCGTCCCAGCCGGCCAGGGACAGGCCCGTTACCGTGAGCGTGCTGCCCGAGACGGTAGGGGTGCGGTCCAGGCTGCACGGGGCGGTGGGGCAGCCCAGCGAGGGGGAGGCGAGGTGAACGGTCGGCGAGGCGTCGAGGTTGGTGGCGGTGAGGGTCAGGGTCACCGTCTGCCCCTGCTGGGCGCTCGCCGGCGACACGCCGGAGAGGATGGCCACGTTGGAGAGGACGCGCACCGAGAGCGGGCCGGAGGCGCCGGCGGCGTTGGTGACGCGCACCAGCCAGGAGCCCTCCTGGCCGAAGGCGTAGGGCGCATGGGCCTGAGTGGCCGAGTCGACCACGGTGGCGGCGATGGGCGTGAAGGTCCCGGCGCCGGGCGCCTGGACCTCGATCCGGGTCGAGGCGTCGTAGTTGGCGCCGGTGACCTGCAGGGCGACGGCCGCGCCCTGCCTGGCCGAGGTCGGGGAGACGGTGGAGAGCGTCGGGGCGGCCGGGTCGACGGTGAAGGTGGCGGAGCCGGTCCCGGCGGTGGCGCCGTTGCGCACGGTGACGGTGTGCGTTTCCGCGGCTGCGCCGCGCAGGTCGACTGGTTGGGCGACGAGGCGCGTGCCCGAGACGAAGGTGGTGACGATGGCCGAGCCGTTGAAGGTGGTGGACCCGTCGACCAGGACCTCGCTCGACTGGTCGAAGCCGCTCCCGGTGACGGTGAGGGCCACCACCTCGCCGGCCCGGGCGGCGGTGGGGCTGATGGAGGTGAGCGTCGGGGTGTTGGTGAGGACCGTGAAGGTCAGGGGGTTGGACCGGGCCACGCCGCCGTTCATCACCGTCACCTGGTAGTCGCCGGGATCCGTCAGGCGGAGGTCGAGCGTGCACTGGAGTTGCCCGCCGGACAGGGCCGAGGGCAGGGCCATCTCGGGGAAGTTCGTCGAGGCGATCCGGCACTGGCTCGACGAGACCAGGCCGGTCCCCGAGAGCACCAGCGTCACCGCAACCGGGCTGCCCGAGCCCACGGCGGTGGTGGCCGAGGTCCCGCTCGCCGGCACGCAGGAAGCGCCCTGGCAGGCGAGGCCGGTGAGCACCGGCGCCGCCAGGGTGACGTCGAAGTCCGCGCCGTTGGAGATGACGTGGTCCGGGTTCACGACGCGGATCTCGGCTGCGCCCGGAGAGACCGCCGTGAAGTCGAGGGTGGCGGAGAGGTGGCCGGAGTCGGCCACCGAGGCGGTCACCGCCTGGGCCCCGGCCCCGAGCACGACCACCTGGGCGTTGGCCTGGAAGCGCTGGCCGGTGAGGCTCACCGCCTGGGTGGTGCCGCTCGCGGCCGAGGCCGGGCTCACGCCGGTGATCTGCGGCGCCACCGCCGACGAGGGGCCGCAGGCCCCCTCCACGCAGATCTGCCCGGCGGAGCAGGCGTGGCCGCAGGTCGCGCAGTTGGCGGGGTCGTTCTGGAAGTCGACGCAGGCGCCGTTGCAGTTGGGGTTGGTGCAGGGGTTCGGCGTCTCCTCCTTGGAGGAGCAGCCGGCGGCGGTCAGGGCCAGGAACAGGGCCAGCGCCGCCCCGGCGTGGCGAAGCGACCTCCGATGGCGGATCGCGGCCCGGCGGGCGGCGCGCCGACGCCAGGGGAGGAGCAGGCCGAGGAGGAGCAGCCCCAGCTCGCCGGCCGGAGCCGAGCCGCAACCGCAGCCGGAGGACTCTTTCACGTCTGGGCCGATGGGCGGCGGCGGGGCCGGGCCGCCCCCGGGGTTGGAGGAGTAGCACTGCCCGGAGAGGCACTGACCCACCGGGCAGGTCACGCCGGTGCAGGGATCGGGGACGCAGGTGCCGTTCTCGGGATTGCAGACCTGGCCCGCGCCGCAGGTGACCGAGGCGCATTGGTTGGTCTGGCAGGTGCCGTTCAGGCACACCTGGCCCGCGCCGCAGATCGTGCCGGAGCAGGGATCGGCCTGGCAGAAGCCGTCCTGGCCGCAGCGCTGGGCCGTCGGGCAGGCGACGAAGACGCAGGACTGCACGCAGTAGCCCTCGCGGCAGAAGGTCCCGGTCGGGCAGGAGCGGCCGGCGCAGGGGTCGGCCTGGCAGGTGCCCTGCACGCACAGCTGGCCGGCGGGGCAGCCGGTGACATAACAGCCGCCGCCGACGCACAGGCCGCCGGAGCAGTAGGCGCCCGGGCCGCAGGTCATGGCGGCGCACGGGTCGACGCAGGTACCGCCCTGGCAGACCTGGCCGTTGGTGCAGGGGCCGCCGGCGCCGCAGTTCCCGATGACGCAGCTCGCGCCGGTGCAGGTGTAGCCGCCCGGACAGAACGGCCCCTCGGGACCACAGGAGCCCGGCACGCACACGCCGTTCACGCAGCTCGAGCCGGGGGGGCAGATGGGCGTGCCGTCGTCCGGGACGCCGTTGCAGTCGTCGTCCTTGGCGTTGCAGAGCTCGGGGCCGGGGAGGATCTGGCCGTCGCACCCCGAGGACCAGGCGGCGCCCACGCAGATCTGCGTGCCGCCGCGGCAGACGCCCACGCCCAGCGTGCCGGCTGGTCCGCCGTAGCAGGTGCGGCTCGACGCCGGAGCGCCGCCGTCGCAGCACAGCTGCTCGGTGTCGACGACGCCGTCGCAGTCGTTGTCGAGGCCGTTGCAGGCTCGGGCGCCTGGGCGGACATCGCCGTCGCAGTTGCCGAAGATGCCGCTGGCGCCGCAGGTCTGCGCGCCGCCGCGGCAGATGCCCACGTTCTCGGTCCCGGCCGGCCCGCCGTAGCACGGGCGCGTCGAGCCCTGGGGGTAGCAGCCGCAGCCGTCGCCGACGGCGCCGTTGCAGTTGGTGTCCTGGACCGGCTCGCAGACGTCGTAGCCCAGGGGCAGCACCTCGCCGTTGCAGATGCCCCAGCTCCCGCTGGAGCAGGTCTGGGTGCCGGCCCGGCAGGTGCCCACGTCCTGCGTGGCCGGCGGGCCGTCGTAGCACGATCGCGAACCGAGGCCGTCGTCCACCTGGCCGTCGCAGTCGTCGTCGAGGCCGTTGCATTCCTCGGCGGCGGGGAGGACCTGGCCCAGGCAGGCGCTCATCCCGAAGTTGCCCGGCGAGGTCTCCACGCAGGTCCTGGTCCCTCCGTGGCAGATGCCGACGCCCTGGGTCCCGGCCGGGCCGTCGTAGCAGGACTGGACCAGGCCGTCGTCGACCGCGCCGTTGCAGTCGTTGTCCCTGCCGTCGCAGACCTCCGCCGACGGCTGGTTCTTCTGCACGCAGGTGGGGACGCTCCCGACGCACCGCATCTCCCCCTCGCCGCAGACGCCGAGCTGCCCGGTGCTGCAGGGGGCCAAGGTCTCCACGCAGGCGGCGCCCAGGTTGAAGAGGGTGTTCAGGACCAGGCGCGTGCCGGCGATCTGGAAGGTGCCCTGGTAGCCGGAGTAGTCGTGGCCGCCCAGGTAGACCACGTTGCCTCGGTCGGCGACGCCCGGGAGGAACGTGAAGTAGTCGACCTCGGTGCCGCCGTTCATGCGCGCGATGAGCGTGGCCACCCCGCCCACGTAGCCGGTGGCGCCGTTGCCGGTGGCGGGGCGGTACTCGGTGATGGCGCCGCTCACCGGCGTGAAGGGGAAGTCGCCGAGCTGCAGGAAGGGAGAGGGGTAGTAGGACGGCTCGTAGAGCGCGCCGTTCACGCATTGCTTGCTGCCCTGGCCGGCGGTACAGGCCGCCGTCGGCGCGGTGGCGCTGATGTGCATGCCGCCGCCCGAGCCGCCCGTCCCCCACGACGTCTGGAAGCGGCTGGTGGCCTCGCCGTCGCCGAATGAGCCGTCCACCGTGGCCGTCCCGGCGTTGTAGACGCCCTCGAGCGTCCCCAGGCCGGCGCACTCCCCGAAGACGTCGTTGCCCGCCTGCTGGAAGGCGCCGATGGTCCTGAGTACCAGGTCGAGCTCGGCGGCGGTCAATTGGGCGGTGCAGTTGTTGACGCAACTGCAGGTGTCGCTTCCGGCGAAGCCGCAGCCGCCGAAGCCGGTGCCGCACGAGTAGCCGTTGCCGAGGACGCCCTCGCAGGAGTTCGGGCCCTTCCAATGAGGCAGCCAGAGGATCCGGTAGCTGTATCTATGGAAGTTGGTCGCCTTCCAGTCACAACGCCCGGCTCCGGTGTCGCAGATCGAGGTCGGCTCGACGGCCTGGCACTGGGCGGTGCTGGTGCAGGTCGGGGGGATGAAGTCCGCCGCCTCCAGCCGGTCGTAGATGGTCCCGTGGCCGGAGGGGCTGGCGGTGCCGGCGGAGTTGTCGGCGCAGGGCGGGTTGTTGAGCACGCAGGCCGGCGCCAGCGCCGCCCGGATGAGATAGCCCTCCAGCACGTGGTCGGCGTAGCGTCCGTCGCCGCCCGGGATGTTGAGCAGGGCCAGCTTCGGGGCCACCGTCCCGCCGGCGTTCCAGCCTCCGGCGAAGGTCTTGGCGGCGTACCCCTGGAAGGCCACCTGAGTGACGTGAAGGTTCACGGCCGAGTAGAGGGTCTTCAGGGCCGGCGTGCCGGTCCCGGCGTTGCCGGTCTGGAACAGGGCATTCGCCGCCGCGAAGTCGCTGGCGTCGACGACGAAGGGGCCGCCGCGGTAGTCGATGGGGTTGGCGTTGCTGGGCGGCATGCCGCCCGTGGCGCCGTTGGTCCAGTCGTAGACCCCCACCGGCGGGCCGCCCGAGAGCTGGACGGTGAGGTCCACGTCGGTGAGCGAGGCCTTGTTCTGCTTGATGACCCAGTAGACCGGGATGTTGTTGCGGATGAGCTGGTAGACCAGGCCGTAGGCCTGGATGACGTTGCCGACGTCGCGCGCCGAGCAGGAGGTGGGGGTCACCGCGGCGTCGCCCTGGTAGCAGGCGTCCATGGGGATGACGATCGACCCCTTGGCGAACGTTTTCACCCCTGGTGTGGTGGGCTGGCAGGTCGGGGCCATGAGCACCAGCGCCAGGGCGGCGAGGAGCGCCGGCCCCAGCGCCGGGGCGACGCGGCGGAACCGGGAACGGTCGGGGTGACGCATGTGAGCCCTCCTCCTGGACAAACTTCACGGGTCATACCACGGCAGGCCGGTGGGGTTCCTACGACCCGCGCGCACGGATGGTGACAGGGTGAGAGCGGACCCCACAGCCATTCGGGGGATTTGACTCCCGCCCCGGCCCGGGCGAAACAGGGCCGGTGGACGCCCCCCGCGCGCTCCTCGCCACCTGGGCCGCGGCCGTCGGGCTCCTGGCGGCCGCCAGCGCCGTCTCGCTCGTCGAGCCGACCGGGCTCCTGCGCGGGAACCTGGCCGGCGTGGCGGCCCTGCTCTTCGTGGTGCTCCCCGACCGCCGTCTGCGCGCCCGCGGCGAGCGCTGGGAGCGCTACGGCCTGCCCTGGTGGGGCGTCCGGGACGGGCGCACCTGGCGGGCCTGGGGGCGGGGCGCGCTCTGGGCCCTCGGGGTGTGCGCGGTGGTGTTCCCGCTCTTCGTCCTCGGCTTCGCCGCCTTCTCGCGCCTCCTCCCGGAGCTGCCCCCGGGATGGGCCCGGCTCCTCGCGCCCTACGGGCCGCCGGCGGGGCCGCGCCTGCGCCTCCCCGACGGCTTCGGGCTCCTGGCCCTGAGCCAGCTGCTGGTGGTGGCGCTCCCGGAGGAGCTCTTCTACCGGGGATGGATGCAGACCTCGTGGGCGGCGAGCGACCCGTCGCGGAGGGTCCGCCTGCTCGGAGCCGACCTGGGGCGCGGCTTCCTCGCCACCCAGGCGCTGTTCGCCCTGGGGCACCTGGTCCGTCTCCAGCCCTGGCGCCTGGGCACCTTCTTCCCCGGCCTGCTCTTCGGGTGGCTCCGGGCCCGCAGCGGCGACCTGGCCGCGCCGGTGCTGGTGCACGCCCTCTCGAACCTCTTCCTGGCGGTGCTGGAGGCCAGCTTCTACGGGCGGTGAGGGTCGCGCCGGGCCTCGCTCCGCCGGCGCGTGTCCTCGCCGCCACGTGGCGTCCATGGCGGCACCGCGCCCGCGGTGCTCGTGGCGCGGCGGCGAAAGGCGGGACTCGTCCCGTGCTTTCCTGGTCGCGTTCCCGGCGCGTGTTCGCCGTCGCGACATCGGGCCCATCGGCGCGGCGCCGCTTCCACCGCCTCCTCGGGCGGCTGCGGGGAAGCGCCGGCGGAGCGAGGCCCCGGCGCTCTGGTTCGGGGTCTCCGAGCGTGGCGCTGCGGAGGCGGCCTCAAGCGGGCCGTGGCCGCCGGCGACGATCCCATCGAGCGCCCGGACCGCCCGGGCCTCGCCGAGGTACGGCGCATCCGCGCCGTCGGCCCCGCGCCCGCCTTCGGCGTCCCGGTCTCGACGGAGGCGGCCTCCGCAGCGAGCCGAGGCGGCCCGGAAGCGCGCGGCCCCGATGCCGCGCTCGCGGCGAACAACCGGCGCGGAGCGCCAACGTTCCGCGCGGTCGGCGTGATGCGCGACCGCCGTTTGCGAGCCGCCGAGAGGTCCCCGCCCCCGCGCGGCCCTGACTGCCCTGGTCGCGAGCGAGGACCAGCCGCCGGAGGCGAGACCGGGACGCCGGGAACCGCCCGGGCCTCGCCGAGGTACGGTGCGTCCGCGCCGTCGGCCCCGCGCGAGACCGGGACGCCGGGGAACGACCGGGCCTGACATCCGTCCGCCGCCGCGCTAGAAGACGGCCATGCGAGGCACCATCCGCGAGATGCTGGAGGAGCAGGAGTCGCGCACGCTGCACCCGCGCGCGGCCTTCTCGGCGAGGAGCCTCGGCCGCGAGCGCCCCGAGCCCGCCGACGACGAGCGCCCCGTCTTCCAGCGCGATCGCGACCGCCTCCTCCATTCCAAGGCCTTCCGCCGCCTGGCGGGCAAGACCCAGGTGTTCCTGGCTCCGCGCGGCGACCACTACCGCAACCGCATGACCCACACGCTGGAGGTGGCCCAGGTGGGCCGCTCCATCGCCCGGGCGCTCCGGCTCAACGAGATGCTGGTCGAGGCCATGGTGATGGGGCACGACCTCGGGCACACGCCCTTCGGCCACGCCGGCGAGCGCCTGCTGTCGGAGGTGGTCCCGGGCGGGTTCCACCACGTCATGCAGTCGCTCAGGGTGGTGGAGGTGCTGGAGCGGGATGGCCAGGGGCTGAACCTCACCCGGGAGGTGCGCGACGGCATCCTGCGCCACTCCAAGGGCAAGGGGACCGTGCTCATGAAGGGGAGCGGCGAGAAGGCCCTCACCCTGGAGGCCGAGGTGGTGCGCCTGGCGGACATCGTCGCCTACGTGAACCACGACCTGGACGACGCCGTCCGCGGCGGGCTGCTCCGGGAGGAGGACGTTCCGGCCGACATCCGCCGCACCCTGGGACCGGGGCACTCGCAGCGCTTCGCGACCCTGATCCACGACGTCATCACCGCCTCGGACGTGGACGGCGGCGGCCACATCGTCATGAGCGACGCCGTCCACCAGGCGCTGCTGGCGCTGCGCGACTTCCTCTACGCCCGCGTCTACGAGAACCCGGTCGTGCACGACGAGTTCGAGAAGGCCCAGCGCATCCTGCGGGACCTCTTCGGATGGTGCCTGGAGGACCCGGGCCGGCTGGAGGCGCGCTACGGAGTGGCGCCGCGGCCGGGGGAGCCGCCGGTGCGGGCGGTCGCCGACTTCATCTCCGGCATGACCGACCGCTTCGCCCTGGGCACCTGGGACGAGATCTTCCGCCCCCGGCCGTGGGCGATCGTCTAGCGCTGCGCGGCGCGAAAGCCTCTCGCGTGGATCCGACGGCCGCGCCGGGCCGCAAGGGCCCGCCCTACGGTCCGTAGGGCGGGGGCTCGTCCCCCGCCGGGGCTCGACCCGGGTGATCGGCCATCAGTGATTCAACGCCGAGACGGTGACCTGCAGCGTCCGGCTCACCGCCACCGCGCTCCCCTCCGGCACCTCGATGAAGCCGTTGGGCTGGGCCAGCAGGGTGGCGAAGCACACCGCCTTGACGGCCCGGTGCGGGCGCAGCCGCGGGTCGTTCTCGGGCGTCGAGGCCTCCAGTCCGTGGCCGGGGCAGGGGACGATGCCCTCCAGCAGGGCGTAGTGCAGCGGCCGGCCGCGGCGGGTGGCCACCAGCACCCGGCCGTTGGTGGCCACCAGGTTCATGGCACTCTGGCGCTGTGCCCCCACCTCGCGGCACCAGGCGTCGAGCTGGCGCACGGTGCGGCCCAGGGCCTGGACGGCGGCGGCGGCCGGGAGGTCCAGGCTGTCGAGGTGGCCCTGGTCCCGCAGCAGCTTCAAGAACCAGGTGAAGACGTGCTCGGAGTCGGTCTCACCCTGGATGGAGCGGCGCAGGAAGTCGGGGAGGGCCGGCAGGAGCCGGGGCTTCACCTGCTCCCAGCCCTCGACCGTGCCGTCGTGGGCGAAGAGCCAGCGGCGGAAGCGGAAGGGGTGGGTGTTCTCGTCCTTGAGGTTCCCCACCGTGGCGGTGCGGGCGTGGACCACCAGGGCCTCGCCCTCCACCGCCCCCACCAGCTCGCCCAGCCCCAACGGGGCCGGGGCGCCGCTGGGGCGCTTGCCGAGCAGCACGTCGCCAGCGCCGTAGGAGCCGAAGCCGTAGGCGTCCGGGCGGCGCTCGCCCTCCTGCAACGTCACCAGATCCCGCAGGCGAGCCACTTGGCACGCCATGAGGTTGGGGTCGTTCTGCATCAAGGCGACCAGAGCACCCATGTCCCTCGACTCCCGTGAAACCCGACCACTCGACGCGGGGCGGCCGACCGGTCGATCTTATAACCGGGGTCCGACCCTTTTCATCCGGACGGGGCCGCAAGGCCGCGTCTTCAATGCCCCTTCGGCCCCGGGTTTGACAGCCCGGCGGAACGGTCGATAGGATCGGGCTCAACCCGGCGGAACCTCCCAGGAAAAAGGGATGAACGACGACTTGGCGGTGGGGATCGACCTCGGCACGAGCTACAGCGCCGTCGCCTGCATGCAGGACGGCCAACCCCAGGTGCTGCCGAACGAGTGGGGCGAGCGCACCCACGCCTCGGTGGTGAGCTTCCTGGAGGACGCCACGGTCCTGGTCGGCAACAACGCCAAGAAGAACATCATCACCAACGCCGAAAACACCGTCTACTCGGCCAAGCGCCTCATCGGCCGCTTCTATTTCTCCGACGAGGTGAAGAAGGCCCAGGCGGTGATGCCCTACAAGATCGTGGAGGGCCCGAACAACTCGGTCCGGCTCCAGGTGGGGCAGAAGATCTTCGCCGTGCCGGAGATCTCGGCGCTGGTGCTGAAGGAGATGAAGGCCATCGCCGAGACCGCCCTGGGCCGCGAGGTGAAGAAGGCGGTGGTGACCTGCCCCGCCTACTTCAACGACAACCAGCGCCAGGCCACCAAGGACGCTGGGCGCATCGCCGGCCTGGACGTGCTGCGCATCATCAACGAGCCCACCGCCGCGGCGCTGGCCTACGGCTTCGGCAAGGACATCAAGCAGAAGATCTGCGTCTACGACCTGGGCGGCGGCACCTTCGACGTCTCCATCCTGGAGATCGGCACCGACGTGTTCGAGGTCATCTCCACCGCCGGCGACACCTACCTCGGCGGCGACGACTTCGACGACCGGATCATGACCTGGCTGGCCGACGACTTCCTTCACAAGCACGGCCTGGACCTCCGCCAGAACAAGTTCTGCCTGCAGATGCTCAAGGAGGCCGGGGAGAAGGCCAAGATCGACGTGGGCCAGTTCGGCGCCGCCGCCATCAGCGTGCCCGGCGTGTGCCAGTCGCCGGAAGGGGAGGTGCTCAATCTGGAGATGAAGCTCTCCGCCGACCACTTCAACAAGATGGTGATGGACCTGGTGCAGCGGACCTTCAAGGTGTGCGACGAGGCGCTGCAGTCGGCCCGCCTCACCGCCGGCGACATCGACGCCGTGATCCTAGTGGGCGGGCCCACCCGGCTCCCCATCATCCGCCAGAGCGTCAAGCACTACTTCCAGAAGGACCCCATGGTCGGCATCGACCCCGACGAGGTGGTGGCGCTCGGGGCCAGCATCCAGGCCAGCGCCCTGCTCAACCGCGACGCGGCGGCCAGGGGGCAGGCGAGCTACCTCCTGGACGTGACGCCGCTCACGCTGCGGGTGGGCACGGTGGGCGGCTACGCCGAGCCCATCATCGACAAGAACACCCCCATCCCCATCGAGAAGTCCAAGACCTTCACCACCAGCCGCGACGGGCAGGACCGGGTCCTGATCCGCGTCTACCAGGGCGAGTCCAAGCGCGCCGAGGAGTGCGAGCTGCTGGGCGAGTTCGAGTTCACCGGCTTCCGCATCGCCTACCGCGGCGAGGTGCAGATCCAGGTCACCTTCGAGATCGACTCCAACGGCATCGTCAACGTCTCGGCGATGGACCTGGAGACCAGGCAGAAGGCCTCCACCACCATCAACCTGAGCTCCGGCCTGTCCGAGGCCGACATCCTGCAGGCCATCGACAAGAACGCCGAGATGGAGCTGGCCGGCCGAGCCGCCTGAGGCGGGCCCTTCCCGCCGGCGCCCGGCGCCCCTTTTCCGCCCCCCGCCGATGGGGTAAGGGATCGGGGTCATGGAGCCGGAGTTTCGCGCCGAGGTCGAGGCCCTGTCCCAGGCCCTGGACCAGCTCGACTACTTCGGGGTCCTGAAGCTCCCCCAGAGCGCCGGGATGGCGGATGTCAGGGCCGCCTACCACCGCGAGTCGCGGGCCTACCACCCGGACCGCTTCGCGGCCCTGCCGGACGAGGCCGTGCGCGAGCAGATCGGCCGCATCTACCGGCGCATCAACGAGGCCTACACGGTCCTGCGCGACGACGCCAAGCGCAAGAAGTACCTGGCCGACATCTCCGGGCCGGATCGCGAGCGGAAGCTGCGCTTCACCGAGGTGGAGGAGGCCGAGGTGAAGGACGCCCAGAAGAAGAAGGTGGAGGAGCAGCTCGGCCTGACCCCCAACGGCCGGAAGTTCTATGCCGCGGCGCTCGCCGACATCCAGGCCGGCCGCTGGGAGGCGGCCGAGCGCAACCTCAAGTCGGCGCTCATGTACGAGCCCCAGAACCCCAAGTTCAAGGAGCAGATGGCGCTCGTCGAGAAGAACCGGCCCAAGGTGGACTTCAAGATCCGGTGAGCCTGGACCTGGCCGTGCTGGGGGCGGTGGTGCTCCTCGCCCTGGCGGGGGCGGGCTGGGGGGCGCTGCGCCAGCTCGCCTTCCTGGCGGCGGCCGTGCTCGGCTTCGCCGTGGCGCGGGCCACGGCTCCGGCCGTGGCCGGCGGCCTGGGGGGCAGGATCCCCATGCCCATCTCGCGGGTGGCGGCGGCGCTGCTCATCTTCTTCGGGGTGCTCTTCGGGGCCGGCTTCTTCGCCCACCTGCTCATCCGCTGGATGGGGGCGGGCCGGTTCTGGCGGCCCGCCGACCGGGCCCTGGGCGCCCTGCTGGGCGCCGCCAAGGCCGGGCTGGTGGCCTGGGTGATCCTCTCGGCGCTGGCCTTCACCGGTCCGGTGGGACCGGTCGACCCGCGCGGATCCGACTTCGCGGCGCTGGCGCGGGAGCACAACCTGTTCGAGACCTGGCGCTCGCCCACCGCCGGCCTGCTCAAGCGGCTCCTCAAGGCGGCCCGCGATCCGCGAGGCTCGGCGCGCCTGCACTCCGACGCCGAGATGCGGGCGCTGCTGGAGGACCCGCGAGTGCAGTCGCTGCTCCAGCAGGCCCGCTCCAGCGGCGAGCGCGACCCGGCGCTGGAGTCGCCCCAGGCGCGCGAGCTGCTCTCCGACCCGGCCTTCCTGGAACGGCTGGAGAAGGCCCAGAAGAAGCTGGACGAGGCGGCGCGGCGCTAGAGCCAGTCCCCTCGTCAGACGTGTCGGAAGATCAGGACCGTCAGGGCGACCGAGGCCAGGGTCGCCCCCCACAGCGGCCAATCCAGGAACGCCATCCAGCCGAAGTGCAGGTAGGCCGCCGATAGCAGCGAGATGAAGAGCCGGTCGCCGCGGGTGGTCACGATGCGCAGCACGCCCCGGCGGGGTGCGCCTCCCGGCGAGCGCCATTCCCAGATCATCATGGCGGCCAGCAGCAGCCCGATGAGGGCGAAGAAGGTGGCCGTCTGCCACGTCCACGCCATCCAGCCCAGCCCGGTGGTGGTTCCCGCCACGGCGGCCGCTCCCGTCATACCCGGCCGAGGGCGAAGCCCTTGGCGATGTAGTTGCGGACGAAGTAGATGACGACGGCGCCGGGGATGATGGTGAGCGCGCCGGCGGCGGCCAGCAGGCCGAGCTCGTACCCCGAGGTGCTGGCGGTGCGCGTCATGGTGGCGGCGATGGGCTTGGCCTCGACCGCGGTCAGGGTCTTGGCCAGTAGCAGCTCCACCCAGGAGAACATGAAGCAGAAGAAGGCCGTCACGCCGATGCCGGAGCCGATGGTCGGGACGAAGATGCGGACGAAGAAGCGCCAGAACGGGTAGCCGTCGATGAAGGCCGTCTCGTCGAGCTCCTTGGGCACGCCCGACATGAAGCCCTCCAGGATCCACACCGCCAGCGGGATGTTGAACAGGCAGTGCGCCAGCGCCACCGCCAGGCGGGTGTCGAACAGGCCGATGGCCGAGTAGAGCTGGAAGAACGGCAGCGCGAACACCGCCGGGGGAGCCATGCGGTTGGTGAGGAGCCAGAAGAACAGGTGCTTGTCTCCGAGGAAGCGGTAGCGCGAGAAGGCGTAGGCCGCCGGGAGCGCCACCGCCACCGAGGTGACGGTGTTCATCACCACGTAGGCCAGCGAGTTCAGGTAGCCGCCGTACCAGGTGGGGTCGGTGAAGATCTTGCGGTAGTTGGCGAGCGTGAACTCCCGGGGCCACAGCGTGAACGAGCCCAGGATCTCGTTGGTGTTCTTGAACGACATGTTCAGCAGCCAGTAGATGGGCACCAGCAGGAAGAGGATGTACAGGGCCGGCACCAGCCAGGCGACGCGTCTCATCTCAGTGGCCCTCGTCCTTGGTCATGACCGTGTAGTAGATCCAGGACAGCAGCAAGGTGATGAGGAAGTAGATGAGCGACATGGCCGCGGCCGGCCCGAGGTCGAACTGCCCGAGGGCCACCTTGACCAGGTCGATCGAGAGCAGCGTGGTGGCGTTGCCCGGCCCGCCCCCGGTCAGCACCATGGGCTCGGTGTAGATCATGAAGCTGTCCATGAAGCGCAGCAGCACCGCGATGGTCAGCACGTGCTTCATCTTGGGGAGCTGGATGTAGCGGAACACGGCGGAGCCGGAGGCGCCGTCGATCTTGGCGGCCTGGTAGTAGGCGTCCGGGATCGCCGACAGGCCGGCGTAGGCGAGCAGGGCCACCAGCGACGTCCAGTGCCACACGTCCATGGCCACCAGCGTGGCCCAGGCGGCCAGCGGCTGCCGCGTGTAGTTGTAGTCGATCCCCACCGCGTTGAGGCCGCGGCCCAGCAGGCCGATGTCGGGCAGCGCCAACAGGTTCCACATGGCGCCGACCACGTTCCAGGGGATGAGGAGCGGCATCGCCATCAGCACCAGGCACGCCGAGGCCCACGGGCCGCGGCGGGGCATGGCCAGGGCGATGGCCACGCCCAGCGGGACCTCGATGGCCAGGATGATGCCGGTGAAGAGCAGCTGCCGCTGCAGGGCCTGGTGGAAGCGCCCCGAGTGCAGCACCTGCTCGAACCACTTGACGCCCTCGAAGAAGAAGACGTTGTCGCCGAAGGTCTCCTGGACCGAGTAGTTGACCACCGTCATGAGCGGGATGACGGCGTTGAACGCGACCAACAGGACCACCGGGGCCACCAGCCACCAGGCCCTCTGGTTGGGCGTCTTGGCCTCCACGGCGGCCATCAGCGGGTGCTCCAGCCGTCGGCGTAGAGCTGCGCGTAGGCCGGATCGAAGCGGACGAACCCGCGCTCGGCGGGGATCCGGACGTCCTCCCCCACCAGCAGCCGGATGATCACGTCCCCGTGCCGCGCCTCGACGATGCGGTGACGCCCGGTGTCGCTGATCCTCGAGATGGACACCGGGACGCCCCGGTCGGAGAAGGCGACGAACTCCGGCCGCACGCCGATCTCCAGCCTGGCCCCGGGAGGCGGCGCCTTCGCCGCCGGGAGCGTCTCGACCGGGTGGCCGAAGAAACGCACCACCCCGCCCTCGTAGGTCGCCGGCAGGACGTTCATGCCCGGCGAGCCGATGAAGTGCCCGACGAAGGTGTGGCGCGGCCGCTCGAAGAGCTCCACCGGCGTGCCCGCCTGCACCACCACGCCCTCGTTCATGACCACCACCTGATCGGCGAAGGTGAGGGCCTCGGTCTGGTCGTGCGTGACGTAAATCATCGTCGGGCGCAGGCGCTGGTGCAGCTCCTTGAGCTTGGAGCGCAGCCGCCACTTGAGATGCGGGTCGATGACCGTGAGCGGCTCGTCGAAGAGGATGGCGTTCACGTCGGCGCGCACCAGGCCACGGCCGAGCGAGATCTTCTGCTTGCCGTCGGCGCTGAGGCCGGCGGCGCGCTGGGGCAGCATCGCCTCCAGGTCCAGCATGGCCGCGATCTCGCGCACCCGCGCGTCCACGGCGCCACGGGGCACGCCGCGGTTCCGCAGGGGAAACGCCAGGTTGTCGTAGACGCTCATGGTGTCGTAGACCACCGGAAACTGGAAGACCTGCGCGATGTTGCGCGCGTCGGGCGGGAGATCGGTGACGTCGCGGTCGCCGAAGCTGACCGTGCCCTCGGTGGGTCGGAGCAGGCCGGAGATGATGTTGAGGAGGGTGGTCTTGCCGCAGCCGGAGGGGCCGAGCAGCGCGTTGGCGCTGCCCTCCTCCCACCGGAGGTCGAGCCGCTTCAGCGCCCAGTCGCCGTCGACCTGGGGGCGCGCGCGGTAGCTGTGCCGGAGGGCGGTGAGGCTGATCCGCGCCATGCTCGCTCTCGTCAGTTCCCGCCGGCGCTGACACAGCGGCCGTCGGCGGTGAAGTACATCCCGCGTGCGACGTCGAGGCGGAAGCCCGCCGTCTCGCCGACGTCGAAGCGCTTGACCCCGTGCGACTGGGAGACCCAGGTGCCGCCGTCCAGGTCGAAATGGACCACGCTGTCCGAGCCGCTGATCTCCGAGATGGAGACGCGCCCGGCGACCGCCACTGCGCGCGGAGGCCCGCCGGCGGAGGCCGGCTGGACGTGGTGCGGGCGGAGACCGAAGGTGTACTGGCCGTCTGGCAGCCCGGCCAGGGCGCCGTCCGCCCGCCAGGTCGCGACGCGGCCGAGCTCGATCCGGTCGCCGAGCTTGGCCACCGCGGCGGTGTTCAGAGGAGGATCGGAGAAGGCGCGAGCCGTGGTGAGGTCCGCCGGGTGCCGGTACACCGAGGCGGTGGCGCCGAACTGGGTGACGCGCCCCGCGTGCACGGTGGCGGTGTGGCCCCCGAGCAGCAGCGCCTCCGCCGGCTCGGTGGTGGCGTAGACCACGGTGCAGCGGCGATCCGCGAAGAGCCGCGGCAGCTCGTCGCGCAGGCCCTCGCGGAGCTTGTAGTCGAGGTTGGCGAGCGGCTCGTCCAGCAGCACCAGGTCGGCGTCCTTGACCAGGGCGCGGGCCAGGGCGGCGCGTTGCTGCTGGCCGCCGGACAGCTGGCCGGGCCGCCGATCGAGGAGGGGGCCCAGCTGCAGCAGCTCCGCGATCCCGCTCACGCGCGAACGCACCTCCGCGGCCGGCACCCGCGCCACGTGCAGGGGCGAGGCGATGTTGTCGAACACCGACAGGTGCGGGTAGTTGATGAACTGCTGGTAGACCATGGCGACGCGGCGACGACGCACCGGCACGCCGGTGACGTCGCGCCCCCCGAACCAGACCTCGCCGGCGGTGGGACGCAGCAGCCCCGCCATGAGCCGCAGGAGGGTCGTCTTCCCGGCGAGCGTCGGCCCGAGCAGAACGTTGAAGCCGGCCGGCGAGAGCTCCAGGCGCGTCGGGTGGACGTGGGTCTCCGCTCCCACGCGCAGCTCGACGTCTTTCAGCGCCAGGCTCATCGCTCGAGGGTCCGGCCCCGGGCGGGGGGCGGGCGGGCCGCCCCGCCCCGCGGCCGAACGGGCCGGCGGCGGGCACCGCCGGCCCGCCCAGGCCCTTCAGCCCGTCACTTGACGGCCCACCGCTTGACCAGCTCGTCGTAGTCGATGGTCTTCCCCGGCGGCTTCTCGTTGGGCAGCTTGGCCTTCGGACCGTCGGGCCGGCCCAGCCACTCGCTCGGGTCCTTCTTCGGGTTCAGCCGCGGGCCGCAGCCGCTGTAGGTCTTGGCCTTCTCGTCGGCCGCCTGCATGCGCGCCATGACGTCGTCCATCTCGGATGCCAGGCGGTCCATGGCCTGCTGCGGGGTGAAGGCGCCGGAATTCACGTCGCCGATGTTCTGCCACCACAGCTGCGCCAGCTTCGGGTAGTCGGGCACGTTGATGCCCGTCGGAGTCCAGCGCACGCGGTCGGGCGAGCGGTAGAACTCGACCAGGCCCCCGAGCCTGGGGGCGCGCTCGGAGAACGAGGCGTGGCGGATGTCGGAATCCCGGATGATGGTCAGGCCCACGTGGCTCTTCTTGAGCGAGGTGGTCTTCGACACCGTGAACTGCGCATAGAGCCAGGCCGCCTTGCGGCGCTCCAGGGGCGTGGACTTGAACAGCGTCCACGAGCCGCAGTCCTGGTAGCCGAGCTTCATGCCCTCGATCCAGTACGGCCCGTGGGGCGACGGCGCCATGCGCCACAGCGGCGTGCCCTTGTCGTCCACCGTGTTGTTGCCGTCTTTCCTGGGGGCGACCATGTTGGCGGTGAAGGCCGTGTACCAGAAGATCTGCTGGGCCACGTTGCCCTGCGACAGCGCCGGCAGGGACTGGTAGAAGTCGTAGTCGGCGGCCCCCGGCGGCGCGTACTTCCGGAGCCACTCGTCCCACTTGCGGATGGCGTACACCGAGGCCGGGCCGTTCGCCTCGCCGCCCCGGGACACCGACGCTCCGGACGGGTTGCAGGAGTTCGGCTCCATGCGGATGCCCCACTCGTCGATGGGCCGGCCGTTGGGCAGGCCCTTGGAGCTCGCGCCCGCCATCGAGAGCCAGGCGTCGGTCATGCGCCAGCCGAGGTCCGGCGCGCGCTTGCCGTAGTCCATGTGGCCGTACACGCGCACGCCGTCGATGGTCTTCACCTGGTTGGTGAAGAACTCGGCGATGTCCTCGTAGGCCGACCAGTCCAGGGGCACGCCCAGCTCGTAGCCGTACTTCTCCTTGAAGGCCTTGCGCAGCTCCGGCCGCTTGAACCAGTCGTAGCGGAACCAGTAGAGGTTGGCGAACTGCTGATCGGGGAGCTGCCAGAGCTTGCCGTCCGGTCCGGTGGTGAACGACTTGCCGATGAAGTCGTCGACGTCCAGGGTCGGCAGGGTGACGTCCTTGCCCTCGCCGGCCATCCAGTCGGTGAGGTTGACCGCCGACTGCAGGCGCGAGTGGGTGCCGATCAGGTCCGAGTCGTTGATGTAGGCGTCGTACAGGTTCCGGTTGGTCTGCATCTGCGTCTGCACCGCCTGCACCACCTCGCCTTCGCCGAGCACCTGGTGGTTGACCTTGATGCCGGTGATCTCCGCGAAGGCCTTGGTCAGGACCTTGGACTCGTACTCGTGCGTCGGGATGGTCTCCGACAGCACATTGACCTCCATGCCCTTGAAGGGCTTGGCGGCCTTGATGAACCACTCCATCTCCTTCATCTGCTGATCCTTGGTGAGGGTCGAGGGCTGGAACTCCTTCTCGACCCACTTCTTCGCCGCCGCCGTGTCGGCGCGGCCGGCCACCCCGAGCGCCGCCAGGAGAAGGGCCACGCCGATCCGCATGGTCTGGAGCCTCGTCATGTCTTGCCCTTTCGTGGTTTCGAACGGTACGCGACGCCCGAAGTCACCGTCGGTGAGATATGGCCTTGGGGCGGCACCCTCCCATAGTCAGATACCCCCGGCAAGGGCCAGCCCCGAGAGGGCCGTGCCGCTCGCGGAGGAGGGCCCGGCGCGCCGGTCGGGCCAGCGTCACGTCGCCGGCGGCCCTGGCTCGCAGAAGTACTCCGCCCGCCTGGCGTCGGCCTGGTCGCCGAAGAGGATGCGGCAGGCCTCGCGCAGTCCCGCGGCCCGCCGGATGTCCTCGCGCCGGACCACCAGCGCGATCTTGGAACGGCGCCGGAGGAAATCGTCGAGCGTGACCACCATCTCGCGCCGTGCCGCGTCGTGGAGCTCGCAGCGCAGGTACTCGCTGGTCTCGATGATCACCTCGGCCATGCGCGGGTCGCGCCGGATGGACTCCAGCATGCCCAGCGCCTGGTCCCCGTACCGCCTCCACAGCCGCGTCGAGAGCGCTTCCGACGACTGAGGCGACGTCATCCCGTCCAGGCCCATCAGGCGCGCCTGGTGGAAGAACTCGTCCCGGACGGCCGGGTGCGGCTCGCCGTACCAGACCCTGCCGGCGTCGGGGAGCACCACCCCGAGGCGCTGGACCTCGGCGCAGATCTCCTCGCCCACGTTCAGGCAGTCGGTGAGCTTGCCGCCGAAAATGGTGACGCGCCGCTCCCGGGGGCTGGTCTCGATGACGTGCCGGCGCGAGAGCTGCATCCAGTCCCGCGAGCCGTCTCCCCCCGCCTCGAGGGCCAGCGGCCTCACCCCACAGCGCTCGGCGACGACGTCCCGCTCGTCGAGCGGGCGCGGGAGGCACAGGCGCTTGTTGATGTTCTCGAGCACGAACCGGCGGTCCTCCGGCAGGACCTCCACCTCCGGCCGGTCGGCGGGCGTGTCCGTGGTGCCGATGCAGGTTTTGGGGCCCATGGGAATGACGAAGAAGAGCCGCCCGTCGTCGGCGAAGAAGGTCAGCACGCGGCGGCTGGGCGTGAGGCGGTCCACCAGGAGGTGGACACCCTTCGAGAGCACGTGGCGGTGCGAGGTCCGCACCGCGTCGCGGGCGTTCACCTGGTCGGCCCAGGGGCCGCAGGCGTTGACGAGCAGGCGCGAGCGGATGGCCAGCAGGCCACGGCCGGCGACGTCGCGCGCGCGCGTGATCCATTCCCCGCCCTCCCGGCTCGACGCCAGCGCCTCGACGTAGTTGGCGGCCACGCAACCATGGTCCAACGCGGAGCGGACGAAGCCCCAGACGAAGCGCGCGTCGTTGTCGTGCAGGTACGCGTCCGAGTACTCGAAGCCGCCGTCCAGGCCCTCGGTCTCGATGATGGGCTCCTCTCGCCGGATGTCTTCCGGCGAGAGGAGGCGCGGGCGGCGCGTGAAGAAGCCTCCCATGGCCCAGTAGAGCCAGGCCCCGGCCAGGACCTTCCAGCGCCCATGCCGGAAGCCGCGCGGGTGCGCGGCGTAGAAGCGGATCTCCTTCACCGTCGACGGGTAGGCGCGGATGAGGCGGTTGCGCGCCCGGCACAGCCTCCACACCAACCCGAGCTCGAGCGATTCCAGGTACTTGATGCCGCCCCAGGCCAGGTTGGACGAGCCCTGCGAGGTCGCGCCCGCGAAGTCTCCGCGATCGACGAGCGCCACCCTGGCGCCGCGAGCCGAGAGGGCGGCGGCGGAAACGGCGCCGTTGATGCCGCCGCCCAGCACCAGGACGTCGAAGGGCGCGGCGGAGAGCTTGGCGACGTTGGTCGACCGGAGCGACGGCGGGCCGTGGTCGTTCATGGTGGCACCGGGCGCCGCAACCGCGCCTCCGTCCTCCGGGCCCGGCAAGCCCGGGCCCTAGGCCCTGGTCTTCGCGGCGGCCTTCACCTCGGGCATGGCGCCGGAGCCGGGGTGCTTGCGGGCGTGGGCCCTGCGCAGCGCCTGGTACATCTGGTCGAGGCGCCGGAAGAGCCGCCGCGGCTGGCGCTTCTTGCGGGTGGCCAGGGCGTAGGCGAAGACGAGGGGCGCGGCTACGGTGGCGTCGGAGTAGACCACCACCTGGTTCCTGAGCAGGTTGGCCTGCACCTTGCCCCAGCTGATGGCCTCGGAGGGGGTGGCGCCGGAGAGGCCGCCCCAGTGCGGCGGGTCGGTGGAGATCTGCAGCACGTACTCGTGGCCGCCGCGGTTCAGGTCCAGGATCTGCCACAGGGTGGGCTGGGTCTGGAGGTAGAAGTTCTTGGGAGAGCCGCCGCCCAGGATCACCACCCCGTTCAGCTTGGCGTCGTACACGATGGCGGTGGACTCGAGCACGTCGAGGTCGGGATCGACGGTGGTGGTGCCGCCGCGCAGCTTCATGGCGGCCACGTTCATGCCGATGGAGCTGTCGCCGGGCGAGGAGGTGAACACCGGCACGTCGTAGCGGGCGGCGGTGGCCACCCAGCTCAGCTCCGGGCGAGGCGCGCCCTGCAGCACCAGGTGCCCCAGGTAGTGGTGCAGCCGAGGAGTGGAGGTGTGGCCGCGCAGGTGGGGCGGAGCCTTCTCCAGGGCCTCGCGCACGAAGGCGTCGGTGTCGAGCAGCGAGTCCTCGGTGATGAACACGTCGTAGATGCGCTCGATGCCGGCGCGGTACAGCTCGCGGTCGTCGACGTTGAAGTGCCCCTGCACCACCGGCAGCTTCAGGGCGAAGTGGAGGTCGTGATACAGGTTGGCGCCGGTGGCGACCACCAGGTCCACGAAGCCGGCCTCGATCATGGCCTGGATGGCGCCGCCCATGCCGGCCGGGGCCATGGCCCCGGTGACGGTGAGGGCGATGGTGGCGCCCTGGTCGATCATGCGGCCGAAGAGATCGCAGCCCTCCGCCAGGCGTCCGCCGTTGAAGGCGCCGGCGCGGCGGTAGACGTCGACCAGGTCCACCACGCTCATGCCCGGCCGGAGCCGCATGGGCTCGACCGGCGGGCGCGACAGGTAGCGCCTGCGCAGCTGCTTGGGGGAGGGAGCCATGGGGAGCGCACGGTAGACCGGCGCTCCCGGAGCGTCAACGGCCGATGGGTTACGATCGCGCGCCCAGCTGGATGAGGGGGCGGTCCGTGCCGTCCGGCCGGGGCGCGAGCTCGGAGAGCTTGGCCTGCCGGTAGACGTCCAGCATCCGCTCCTGGCCCGCCTTCCACACCGAGACCATGGTGCAGGTGCCGGAGCGGCCGCAGGCGTCGTCGCCGTCGAGGCACACGTTCAGGGCCACCGGCCCCTCGACCGCCTCGATGACGTCGAGGAAGCTGATCTCGCCGGGGCTGCGGCCGAGGGCGTAGCCGCCGTGCGGGCCCCGGGCGGACTTGACCAATCCCTGGTCCACCAGCGTCTTGAGAATCTTGGCCAGGAAGTCCTCCGGGACCTCCATCTCTCGCGCGATCTCCCGGAAGGGTACGACCGAGCCGGAAGGCAGGGAGGAGAGATAGATCATCGCCCTGAGGCCGTAGTCGATCTTCCGTGAGATGCGCAGGACGTGCTGCATTCACCGGCTCCCTATCCCCTAACGCCGCGGACCGCCAAAGGATTTGGATATGATACCACAGCCGAGAGGATCCTAATGGCAGGGGGCGACGGCTTCATCGATCTCCACACCCACTCCCTGGCGTCGGACGGCGAGTACCGGCCAGGCGAGGTAGCGGCCAGGGCGGCGTCGGCCGGCACCCGCGTCTGGTCGCTCACCGACCACGACACGGTGGCGGGCCAGGCGGAGGGGGCCGAGGCGGCGGGGCGCCTGGGGGTGCGCTTCGTGCCGGGCATCGAGCTGTCGGTGTACCTGGGGCAGCGGGAGATCCACGTGCTGGGCCACTTCGTCGACCCGGCCCATCCCTCGCTGGGGCGCTTCGAGGACTTCCTGGCCGAGCGGCGGCGGGTGCGCATGGGCGAGATCGTCTCCCGCCTGGCGGCGCTGGGGATCGCCATCGGCGAGGACGACATCGTCCGGTGGAGCGGCGGCAAGACCATCGGCCGGCCCCACGTGGCGCGGGCCCTGGTGGAGGCCGGGGCCGCGTCCACGGTGAAGGAGGCCTTCGACCTCTACCTGGGCGAGGGCCGGCCGGCCTACGTGCCGCGCTTCCGGCTCGAGGCCGAGGAGTCGATCCGCTTCATCGGCGGAGCGGGCGGCGTGGCCACCGTCGCCCATCCGGGCAACTCGGGCGTGGAGCGCGGCGACCTGCTGCGGCTGCGCCAGGCCGGCCTGGCCGGCCTGGAGGTGGGCCACCCCGATCACAACCCCTCGGTGCGCGACAAGTACCGACGCCTGTGCCAGGAGCTGGACCTGGTGCCCACCGCCGGGACCGACTACCACGGGGAGGCGGTCTCGCCGAACCGCTTCCTGGGGAGCGCCGAGATGGCGGCCGAGGACCTGGAGCGGCTGGAGGCGCGCCGGGCGTGAGGCCCACGGCGGCCCGGTCTCGCCTCCGGCCGGCGCCTCGGGTCGCCTCGGGCCTCCCCCTCCGGCACGTCCTGTCCCGTCGTGGCGGGGTCCGGCGGCCCGGTCTCGCCCTCGGCCGCTGTCCTCGCGCCGGGCGCGTTACCCTTGGCCGCGCGGCGCGACCAGGGAGCGCACAGCGCGGCTGCAGAACTCGCCTCCGCGCTTCGCTTCGCGGCGCGGAGGCTCGGACAGGCTTCGCCGCGCGACCCTGGCGCTCGCGGCGCCGCGCGGCCACCGCCGGACCCGGGTGCGGCGCTGCGGAGGCGGCCTCTGGCGAGACCGGGCCGCCGATCGTTCGGCGCAGGTCGCCTGCAGATCGAACCTTCGCTAGGAGCCTCGGGCCTCCCCCGACGGCACAATCCGCAGCGCCGCAATCGCGCACCGCGCCGCCGCGACACGCCACGCACCCGGCGGTGCGCGACGGCGAGCACGCGCCTGAAACGTCTCCAGAATAGCTCGGGACAGTGCACGCCTCTCGCCGGCGCGCCGCGAGGATCGAGGTCGCGCGTCGCGGCCGAGAGCGCCATGCTCGGCGCGAGGACGTGCCGGAGGGGGAGGCCCGGGGCGACGCTCAGCCCCGGAAGAGCGTCAGCGAGGCCTGGGTCCAGTCGACGAACGGGGCCCACCAGATCCCGAAGACCAGGATCAGCACCGAGAAACCGGCCAGCATCACCTGGTAGCTCCACGGCGAGGCCACCCGCTCCTCGGTGAAGGGCGCCTCCAGGAACATGGCCCGCACGATGCGCGCGTAGTAGTAGAGCGACACCGCGGTGTTCAGGGCGGCCACCAGCGCCAGCACCGCGTACCAGAAGCCGCCCGGGCCCGGGACCCGCTCGATCACCGCCAGGAACAGGTAGTACTTCCCGGCGAAGCCGGCGAAGGGGGGGAGGCCGGTCAGGGAGAAGAGGAAGATGGCGAAGGTGATCGCCGCCAGCGGCTGGCGCTGCCCCAGGCCGCGGTAGTCGAGGATCGACTCCGACCCGGTGGACTGGGCCACCAGGATCACCACCAGGAAGGCCCCCACGTTCATCACCAGATACACCAGCATGTAGACCATCACGCCCTGGGTGCCCGTGGCCGAGACGGCGGCGAGCCCCATGAGCATGTAGCCGGCGTGGGCGATGGAGGAATAGGCCAGCAGGCGCTTCAAGTTGGTCTGGACGATGGCGGTGAGGTTCCCCAGCGTCATGGTGGCGGCGGCCAGGACCCCGATCACCGCCGGCCAGGGGATGCCGCCCACCGCCTCGGCGAAGCCGTTGGCCGCGGCCGGACCGGCCAGGGCGCCCCAGAAGAAGCGCAAGGCCAGGGCGAAGCCGGCGGCCTTGGGGCCCACCGAGAGGAAGGCGGTGAAGGGGGTGGGCGCCCCTTCGTAGACGTCGGGGCACCACATGTGCCAGGGGACGGCCGCGACCTTGTAGCCCACGCCGGCGGAGACGAAGACCACCGCCAGCACCAGCGCCACCCGGACCGCGCCGCCCTGGGGCAGCGCCGAGAGCCGCTGGGCGTACTCCAGCACGCTGGTGGTGCCGAGCAGGCCGTAGAGCCAGCTCATCCCGAAGACCATCACCCCGGAGGCCACCCCGCCGTAGATGACGTACTTGAGCGAGGCCTCGGAGGCCTTGCGGTCCCCCTTGCGGTAGCCGGAGAGGACGTAGCTCACCATCGAGACCAGCTCGATGGACATGTACATGGTGAGCAGGTCGGTGGCGCTGGCCATGAGGAACATGCCCAGCGCAATGGCCAGCAGCAGGGCGTAGAACTCCCCGATGCGCACCGGCGGAAAGTCCCGCCCCTGCGAGGCGATGAGCACCGTCAGGGCCGCCGCCGCCAGGAAGAGCCACTTGAAGAAGTTGGCGAAGGCGTCGTTGGCCAAAAGTCCGTTGAAGAGGGTCTGGGGCGTGGCGGGCTGGACCCAGAGGAACGCCGCGGCCAGCGCCAGCACCGCCAGGGTGGCCAGGGTGAGCAGGGCCACCCGCGCCGGGCTCCTCCTCCAGAAGAGGTCGAGCACGAAGACGGCGAGGCTGCCGAAGGTCAGGCAGAGCTCGGGGCGGAACCAGCCCGCCGAGCGGAGGTTCTCCGCGATGAGGTGCGCCTGGAGTTCCATTTCGAGGGGCCTCCGCTGAGGGCTACATCGGCTTGATGGACCGGATGAGCCCGTGCAGCGTCGGGTTGATCCAGTCGAGGATGGCCTGGGGGTAGAAGCCGAGCACCACCACCAGCGCTCCCAGCGGGTAGAGCGAGAGGCGCTCGCGCCAGTTGAGGTCCGGGAAGCCCCGGTAGGCCTCGTTGAGCTTGCCCAGGAACATGCGGTGGATGGCCCACAGGTAGTAGGCGGCGGTGATGATGACCGCGGTGGCCGAGATGATGGTGTAGGTCATGAGGGTGGGGAACGAGCCCGAGAGCACCATGAACTCGGCGATGAAGCCGCACAGCCCGGGCAGGCCCAGCGAGGCGAAGAAGGCCAGCCCCATCACGCCCGTGTACTCGGGGAGCTCCGAGGCCAGCCCCCCGAAGCGCTCGATCTCGCGGTGGTGGGCGCGGTCGTAGATCACGCCCACGATGAGGAAGAGCATGGGGCTGATGAGGCCGTGGGTGAAGAGGTTGAAGACCGCCCCGGAGATGGCGGTGGGCGTGAAGGCCGCCATGCCCAGGAGCGAGAAGCCCATGTGCGAGACCGAGGAGTAGGCGATGAGCTTCTTCAAGTCCTTCTGGGCCAGGGTCACGAAGGCGGCGTAGACGATGTTGATGACGCCGAAGACGGCGATGGCGTTGGCGGCCCAGAGGGTGGCGTCGGGCAGGATGGGGTAGTTGAAGCGCAGGATGCCGTAGGGACCCATCTTGAGGAGGATACCGGCCAGGATCACCGAGATGGGGGTGGGGGCCTCGACGTGGGCGTCGGGCAACCAGGTGTGGAAGGGGAACATCGGGATCTTGATGGCGAAGCCGATGAAGAGGCCGATGAAGACGATCTTGGCGAAGCCGAAGCCCAGGATGGGGGCCGCGTTCTTGAAGACCCCGGCCTGTCCCTGGGCCGCCAGCTCCAGCAGGTTGAAGGTGTGCTGGGCGGGGGTGCCGTCCACCAGCTGGGCCGGCAGGCTGTTGTAGTACAGGCCGATGATGGCCAGCAGCATCAGCACCGAGCCGGCCAGGGTGTAGAGGAAGAACTTGATGGCGGCGTATTCCTTGCGCGGCCCGCCCCACACGCCGATGAGGAAGTACATCGGCAGCAGCATGACCTCCCAGAAGACGTAGAAGAGGAACATGTCCAGGGCCACGAAGGTGCCCATCATCCCGGTCTGCAGCACCAGCAGCATCACCATGTAGCCGGGCACCATCCGCACCGAGAAGTGCTTGGGGTGGTGCGGGTCGTCGTGGCCGTCGTCCACCATGCCGGCCATCTCGGCGTCCTTCTTGCCGGACCACCAGGGCATGGAGGCGATGGTGGCCACGAAGGAGATGAGGCCGGAGAGCAGCACCATGGAGATGCTGAGGCCGTCGACGCCCACGAAGTACTCGACGTTGAAGGCCCGGATCCAGGGGAGGTGCTGCACCAGCTGCACCCCGGTGGCCTTGCCCTGGACCAGGAGCCCGGGGGCGGCGGCGTCGAAGCGGCGCCAGGCCTCGACGGAGGCCAGGAAGGAGAGGGCGCTCGTCACCAGGGCCACCACCCGGCTCCCCTGGTCGGAGAAGGACTTGGGCAGCCGCGCCAGGCTGCGGACCACGACCATCGCCAGGATGGCCGCCGCGCCCAGGAGCGGCGCGAAGGTGGCCCAGGTGAGGACGGTTTCCTTGGGGAAGAGGAACATGGCGTTTCTCCTGGCGGCTACTTGACGAGGAAGTTGAGCAGGACCACGGCCAGCGCTCCGGCGAGCGCGCCGTAGAGGTAGGTCTGGATGCGGCCGGTCTGGACGCGGCGTAGGGCGCGGCCGCCCTCGATGGTGACGTTGGCCACCGCGTTGACGGCGCCGTCGACCACGTACTTGTCGATGGCCCCGTCGATGTTGGCGAAGAAGCGCGTCACCCACCCGGCGAAGTTCACCGCCCAGTCGATGACGTGCTGGTCGAACCAAGACAGGAAGCGGGCGAAGAAGACCGAGGGGCGCACCACCAGCGCGTGGTAGGCCTCGTCCACGTAGTACTTGTTGTAGACCACCGTCCAGAGGCCGATGAAACGTTGCTTGAGCTCGGCCGGCACCCGGCTCCGGCCGTCC
>DASTPH010000095.1:0-7981 GCA_035762305.1 Anaeromyxobacteraceae bacterium | reverse complement strand
CAGGCCACGAGGGCCTCCAAGTCCGCCTTCCTCTGCCTCGCCGAGGGGCTCCCCAACGACGGCCCGGCCATGCGCCGCACGTACTTCACCGAGGCGAACAATTCCCTCCACGAGACCCTGGCGGCGGTGGACCTCGCCGCGGCCGTGGGCGCCCTCGGCAAGGACGAGGCCGCGGCCATGCAGGCCCTGGGCCTGCGGTTCAAGCGCATGCTCCGCGCGCTCCGCCGCTAGCGCACGAGGCCCGTGAGGAGCGCCACCAGGCGGTCCGCGAGGCGGGCCACCTCGCGGGCCGCTCCCGGCCGCGCGTCGCCGCACAGGGCGGCGATTTCCACAGCCGCGGCGGCCTCGACCGTCTCCCCACGGGCGATCGTGAAGGCGCGGGCCTTGTCGGCTCGGCTGACCCGCCCAGCGCCCTCGGCGCAGTTGAGCGCCGCGCTCTTGGCGGAGCGGAGGGCCTCGTCGCGAAGCTTGGGATCGCGGATGTCGGCGGCCCGGACGGCGAGGAGAAGGTCGCGGGCGACCGTGTAGGCGATGAGCTTGTGGTGGGGGAGGCGGATGGGGCCGGGGTCTGGGCCCAACTCGTGATCGGGGTCGCGGTCGCGGCAGGGGATGGGGTCGAGGTCGGGGCAAGGGCCTGGGTCGCGGTCGGGGTCGCGTTCGAGTTCGCGGTCGTGGCAGGGGACGGGGTCGTGGTCGAGGGCGGAATCGGGGAAGGGGTTGTCGTTCATGGCTCGGCTCCTTTCACCCAGGCCGGAGGAGCCGAGCCATGAACGACCCCGAGACCCGAGCGCGAGGACCCCAGCCGATGCAGGCGCAGTGACGGGCGAAGCCCGGCACGAGCCTGCTTCCCCGACCTCGACCGCGACCTCGACCTCGACCCCGACCGCGACCCCGACCCTGACCGTCGACCCTGACCGTCGACCCTGTCAAACCCTCGCCGCCACCCGCTCCCGTCCCGCGGCGACCACGCCCTCCAGGACCTCGCCCGGCGCGAGCGAGGTGGCGTCCCACAGCACCGACTCCAGCACTCTGGCCCCGGCCGCCACCCGGCAGCCGGAGCCCACCACCGCCCGCGGGCCGACCGCGGCCCCGGCCTCGACGTGCGAGCCCGGGCCGAGGAGCGCCGGCCCCTCCAGGGCGGCGCCCGGCTCGACGCGGGTTCCGGGAGCGAGCCAGACGCCCCCGCCGGATGGCTCGAGGCCGGCGAAGGGGTCGGCGCCGCGCAAGCGCGCCAGCGGGATGACACCGGAGAGCAGGTCCAGGTTGGCCTGGAGATAGCGCGCCGGCGTCCCCAGGTCGTTCCAGGCCCCGGAGCCCACGTGCCCGCGCACCAGCCCCTGCAGCAGCAGGGGCGGATAGACGTCCCGGTTCACGTCGCAGGCGAAGGGCTCCGCCGGAACCGCTTGGAGCAACCCCGGCGAGAGGACGTGGACGCCCGTGAAGTGGAGCGGCTCGAGGCCGGGGCCGCCCGGGCCGCGGCCGGCGATGCGCCGCACCACCAGGTTCCGGTCCACCTCCACCGCCGCGTAGCCGCCCCCCGGTGGCATGGGCGCGAGCACCATGGTGGCGAGCGCGCCGCTCTGGCGGTGGGCCAGGAGCACCGGCCCGAGGTCGAGGTCGTAGAGGACGTCGCCATTCCACAGCACCACCGGGTCCGCGCCATCGAGAAAGGCCCGCGCCTGTCGCAAGGCGCCCCCGGTGCCGGCGATGACCGGTTCGCGCGAAACGTCGAGCTGGAGGCCCAGCGCCGCGGCCGAATCGCGGGCGGCGGCCTCCATGACCGCGGCCAGGTGGTGCACGTTCACCACCGCGCGCCCGGCCCCGGCCGCCGCCAGCCGGGCCAGGGCGTAGCGCACCAGGGGCAGCCCGCACACCGGCACCGCCGGCTTGGGGAGCCATTCGGTGAGCGGCCGCAGGCGGGTGCCCAGGCCGGCGCAGAGGACCATCCCGACGAGCCCGCCGGGCTCGATGGGCCCGGCCGCGCCCGACCCGCTCACGGGAAGAGCGGCTCCAGGAGGGGCGCCACCGCCTCCAAGAAGGCGCGGTCCGCCTGGTCGAAGGCCGCCTCGAAGTCCGAGTCCACGTCGATCTGGGCCAGGGTGCGGTCGCAGCGCATGATGGGGACCACGATCTCGGATCGGGTCTCCGAGTTGCAGGCCAGGTAGCGCGGGTCATTCCGGACGTCGTCCACCACCACCGTCTGCCGGGTGCGGGCCGAGAGCCCGCAGATGCCGGTGCCGACCGGGATGCGCACGTGCTCGGTGTCCCGCCCGGCGTGGGCCGCGAGCTCCAGCACCCCGTCCCGCAGGACGTACAGGTAGACGCCGGTGTGGCGCGGCAGCGCCTGGAGCGAGCGGCACGCCGCCGCGAGCGCTTCCCGCGCCGGCGGCCGGCGCGCCAGGATGGCCCGGATCTCCGAGAGGGCGCGCTCCCGCGCATCCATGGTAAGCGACCATAGCAGATGTCCCCCGCGGCGCGACTTCGCCTCTTCTACTTCCTCTACTACGGCTCCATCGGCGCCTCGCTGCCCTACCTGGCGCCCTACCTCAGGGGCCTCGGCTTCTCCGGCGCCGAGATCGGCACGGTGCAGATGGTGAGCCCGCTGGTGGCCGGGCCGGCCTCCCTGACCTGGGCCCTGGCCGCCGACCGGCTGGGCCAGCCGGCTCGGGCGCTCCGGCTGGCCACCCTCTGGTCGCTGGCGGCCATGGCCTTCCTGCCCATCGCCCGTACCCCGGCGGTGCTGGCGGCGGTGCTGTTCCTCCACGCCCTGGGGGTGTCGGCGGTGGTGCCGCTGGTCGATTCGGTGGCGCTGGAGTGGGTGCGCACCCAGCCCGGCCTCACCTACGCCCGGGTCCGCCTCTTCGGCTCGCTCGGGTTCATCGCCCTGGCCCAGGGGCTGGGGCTCTGCCTGGCGGCGCGCGGCGACCGCCCCGCCGACATCCTGGTTCCGCTGGCGGTGGTGGGGGCCGTGGCGGGATACGCGCTCACGGCGCGGCGCCTCCCGGCGCCGCCCCGCCCCGAGGTGCGACCCGGCCTGGCCGACCTCGCGGGCCTGGTCGGCGACCGGCGGCTGCTGGTGCTGCTGGCGGCGGCCGCCCTCCACTGGGCCGGCTGCGCCCCCTTCCACCTCTTCTACGGCGTCTTCGTGCGCGACCTGGGGCTCCCCTCGAGCCTCACCGGACTGGGCATGGCGGCGGGGGTGGGGGCCGAGGTGCTGGTCCTGCTCGGCTTCCCGCGGCTGCGGGGGCGCTTCTCGCTCAGGGCCCTCTTCGCCCTGGCCTTCGCCGCCACCGCCCTGCGCTGGTGGCTGCTCTCCCGGAGCGGCTCCCCGCTGGCGGTGGTGGGCCTGCAGGCCATCCACGGCCTGACCTTCGGCCTCTTCTGGGGCGCCTCGGTCGAGGCCATGTCGGCCCTCGTGCCGGCGCGATTGCGCGCCACCGGCCAGGCCCTCTTCGGCGCGGTGGTCTTCGGCGGCGGCAACGCCCTGGGCTACCAGCTCTCCGGGCTGGGCTACGACCACTACCGGAGCGTGGCGCCGCTCTACGCCTGGGCCGCGGGGCTGGAGCTCGTGCCGCTTTGTGCCGCGCTGGCGCTCTCCCTCGCCCCTCGGACGGGCGAGGCGGCGGCCGGCGAGGGCGGGGTTGGACCGGCGCCCCCCGGCCGGTAAGGTCTGGCGGCGTGCCCGGCCCGACCACCCTTGCCACCTCCGCCGCCGGCCATGTCGGCGCCCGGCTGCCGCTCTGGAGCGTCGCGCCCTTCGGGCTCATGCTCATCGCCATCGCGGTGCTCCCGCTCGCGGCGCCGCGCCTGTGGGACCACAACCGCAACAAGGCCGTCCTGAGCGCAGTGCTGGGAGCCCCGGTCGTCGCCTGGATGTCCGGGCTCGACCCCCAGGTGGTCGGCCACACGGCCCACGAGTACGTCGCCTTCATCATCCTGCTGGGGTCGCTCTTCGTCATCTCCGGCGGGATCGTGCTCCGCGGGACCCTCGCCGGTACCCCGGGGCTCAACACCGCCCTCATCGGCGCCGGCGGCGTGCTCGCCTCGCTGGTGGGCACCACCGGCGCCTCCATGCTTCTCGTCCGGCCGCTCCTGCGCGCCAACTCGATCCGCCAGCGTACCGCGCACGTGGTGGTGTTCTTCATCTTCGTGGTCTCGAACGCCGGCGGCCTGCTCACGCCACTCGGCGATCCCCCGCTCTTCCTCGGCTTCCTGCGCGGGGTCCCTTTCCTGTGGACCCTGCGGCTCCTTCCCCAGTGGCTGTTCGTGAACGGCGTCCTGCTGATCGTCTTCTTCATCGTCGACTCCGTCCTGTTCCGGCGCGAGGACCTCGCCACGCCGGGCGACCTGGACGAGGCGGCGGTGGCCCACAAGGTGCCCCTCTCCATCGCCGGCAAGCGCAACTTCCTGTACCTGGGAGGGGTGGTGGCGGTGCTCCTCGCCACCGGCTCCCTGGGTCTGCCCAGGGGCGCCGCGGAGCTGAGCCTCCTCTGCCTGGTGGCGCTCTCGCTCGCCACCACGCCGCCGGAGCTGCGGCGCGAAAACGCCTTCACCTGGGCTCCCATCGTGGAGGTGGCGGTGCTCTTCGCCGGCATCTTCGCCACCATGATCCCGGCGCTGCAGATCCTGAACGCCCACGGCGGCGAGATGGGGCTGCGGGAGCCCTGGCACTTCTTCTGGGCGACCGGGATCCTCTCCTCGTTCCTCGACAACGCGCCCACCTACCTCACCTTCGCCTCGACGGCGAGCGGCCTCCTCGGCACCGACGCCTCGGACCTGGCCCAGCTCCTGGCGCATCCGCAGGGCGGGGCACTCCTGGCCGCCATCTCGTCCGGCGCGGTGCTCATGGGCGCCAACACCTACATCGGCAACGGCCCCAATTTCATGGTGAAAGCCATCGCCGAGCAGGGCGGCGTGCGCATGCCCGGCTTCTTCGGCTACATGGCCTGGAGCGGGGCGGTCCTCATCCCGGTCTTCGCGGCCGTCACCGCGGTCTTCTTCCTGCGCTGAGCTCGCCTGGAGCCCCCTCAGGGCGCCAGCTCGGGCACGTGCCGTCCCAGGATTTCCCAAAGGCCCCGCAGCCCTGGGAGCCGAGCCAAGGCCTCCCGCACGTAGCGCAGCGAGGCCGGGATGGAGCGCAGGAAATCGGGGTTGTTCTTCACCCGGTCGATGAAGACGAAGCGCCCCGCGTCCTTCAGCTTGCGCTGCACGGTGAGGAGGTCGAAGACCTCGCGGAAGGGCCCCATTTCCAGGCGCGGGCCGCCGGCCCGGGCGAAGGTCTCCAGATAGTGCTGGAGCATCCGGTCCACCAGGTCGTGGGGTAGCTGCACGTAGGAGTCGCGCAGGAGCGCCACCAGGTCGTACTGGCGCGGCCCCATGAGCGCGTCCTGGAAGTCGATGACCGCCAGCTCGCCGCCGGGCAGGGGCATGAGGTTACGCGACTGGTAGTCGCGGTGAGTGAAACCCTTGGGCTCGGCGTCCAGGGCGCGGGCGATGGAGGCGAAGTGCCATTCCAGCTCCGCCCGCTCCGCCGCCGCCAGCGCCGCCCCCTTCCAGGCCTCGAGCAGCCACTCGCGGAAGTGGTGCAGCTCCCAGAGATAGAGGTCGAAGTCGAAGCCGCGGGTGAAGGCCACGCAACGGGTCCGCGAGCGCTCGGCGGTGGCCCGCAGGACGGCCAGCTGGTCCACCGCCCGCCGGTAGAGGGGCTCGGGATCTTCCCCGGCCAGGAGGCGCGTCTCCAGGGTGTCGTCGCCCAGGTCCTCCAGCACCATCAGCCCGCCCGCCGGGTCGTCCTCGTAGAAGGCCAGGATGTGGGGCACCCGCATCCCCGAGATGCTCAGGTACCGCTGCACGTCCACGAAGGGGTTCACCCCTGGCATTCCCCCCTTGGTGACCTCCTCCGGGGCCGCGTCCGGAGGCAGCACCATCACCACGTGGCAGGGGTGCATGGGCACGCCCAGCTCGATGCCGTCCCGGTCGCGCGGGGGCCACGACTGGGGGCGGGTCCCCACCCGCCAGTAGCTCCGCAGCGAGGCGTGCCCGGCCAGGCGCCGCACCGGCAGGCCGGTGGCCGGCCGCCCGGTGGCCCGCTCCACCGCCCGCCGCACCCGCCGCTCGGTCTCGCTCTGGCCGGTCTGCATCGCGTTGACACCCCCGCGAACGCGGTCCTATAAGGCGGCCTTCCCGCCCTCGCCCCGCCTGACGGAGCGCCTGCCATGCCCTATCACGAGACCGTCCTCTCCGCGATCGGCCAGACGCCGCTGGTTCGCCTGCGCCGGGTGGTCGGTCCCGAGGACGCCACCGTCCTCGCCAAGCTGGAGTACCTGAACCCGGGCGGCTCCATCAAGGACCGCATGGCGGTCCACATCCTGGAGAAGGCGGAACGGGCCGGGCTGCTCAGGCCGGGGGCCACCATCGTCGAGAACACCAGCGGCAACACCGGCGTGGCGGTGGCCATGGCGGCGGCGGTGAAGGGCTACCGCTGCGTCTTCACCATGCCCGACAAGATGTCCAAGGAGAAGCAGGACGCCCTGAAGGCCTTCGGCGCCCAGGTGGTGGTGACCCCCACCAACGTCCCGGCCGACTCGCCCGAGAGCTACTACTCGGCGGCCAAGCGCATCGCCGCCGAGACGCCGGGGAGCTTCTACTTGAACCAGTACCACAACCCCGACAACGTCGAGGCCCACTACCGGACCACCGGGCCGGAGATCTGGGAGCAGACCGGCGGCAGGCTGGACGCCTTCGTGTCCGGGCTGGGGACCGGCGGCACCATGAGCGGCTGCGGCCGCTTCTTCAAGGAGAAGAACCCCAAGGTGCGCAACGTGGGGGTGGACCCGGTGGGCTCGGTCTACACCTCGATGTTCAAGACCGGCAAGCTCTCCCAGCCCAGGGTCTACAAGCTCGAGGGCATCGGCGAGGACATGATGTGCGGGGCCATGGACCTCTCCGTGCTCGACGACGTGCGCCCGGTGACCGACCAGGAGGGCTTCACCATGGCGCGGCGCCTGGCCCGGGAGGAAGGGCTCTTCGCCGGCGGCAGCGCCGGCGCCGCGGTGCACGTGGCGGCGCAGCTGGCGCGGGAGCTGGGGAAGGGGAAGGTGATCGTGGTGCCGCTCCCCGACGGGGGGCGCTCCTACGTCTCCAAGTTCTTCTCCGACGAGTGGATGCGCGACAACGGCTTCGCGCTGGAGGGCGGCGAGGGGCTGGCCGGGGCGTCGGTGCGCGACGTGCTGGGCGCGCGGCGGGGCCAGGTCTTCACCGCCCGCAAGACCGACAAGGTCGAGGCGGTGGTGAAGGCCATGAAGGACCACGATATCTCGCAGATGCCGGTGGTGGACGATGCCGGGCGGGCGGTGGGCATGATCCACGAGTACGACCTGCTCAACTTCCTCATCGAGGGCAAGCACCGCCTCTCCGAAATCGTGGAGCCGCTGGTGCAGCCGCTGCAGGGCGTGGTGTCGCCCGAGACGCCGGTGGGCCGCCTGCGGGCCATCTTCAACGACGACAACGTGGCGGTGGTGAAGGAGGGCGACCGGGTCACCGGCATCCTCACCAAGATCGACCTCATCGAGTTCCTCGGGGAGCGGCTCAAGTGACGCTTCCGCCGCGAGTCCGGCCGGGGCGACGGGCCTTCCTGCACTTCGGCTTCTGGGCTCCTGCCATGATCGCGCGGGACCGCCGGCCGGGGGAGGGGTCTCGCCTCGTGCTCGGCGCGGGTCCCTTCCCCGGAACCGGACGGTGGCCGGTGCCGCGCGATCGACCCGCCCGCGCAGGCGCCGCGCCCTTCGGCGCTGCGTGCCGCCGCTTCGCGGCGTCACGGCGCCTGCACGGCGGCAGACGACGGTCGGGCTTACAGTCCCCGCGCCTGCGCGCGAAGCGAGACCCCTCCCCCCGGGCCGAGGTGGTCGCCGCGTGATCGGAACCGGCTCGCGAGCCGGCGGGCGGCGAGGCCTGTCTCGCGCCGGCGGATCCCGGCGGAAGC
>DASTPH010000094.1:0-35818 GCA_035762305.1 Anaeromyxobacteraceae bacterium | reverse complement strand
ATCGCAACGGGCGGACGCGGCGGCGGTATGATGCCCTCGCCGCGTCCGCCGGTTACCCATCGAGAAGGAGTGTCGGTGGTCGTTTCCGTCGAGGCCACGAGCAGCAGGCGCAGCATACGGCGGACGTCCACGCCGCGCGAGCAGCGAAGGGCTCTGCTCATCGGTCAGCGGCTACGACGGTGACGGACGAAGCCCGGAGACCCGTGTCGATCGGTGTCACGGCGGGAGAGATGCGGGAGACGCGCGCTAGTACTCCTTCGAAACCCTCTTCCCTCGCGACCGCTTACGACCATTCCGGAAAAGGGTTCGCGCCCTCACCCTCGGAAACGAAAAACCCTCGGAGACCCGAGGGCTTCTCGACCAACTGGAGCGGGAAAAGGGATTTGAACCCTCGACCCTCGCCTTGGCAAGGCGATGCTCTACCACTGAGCTATTCCCGCAGAACTCTTCGCGAGTCAGGCGTTATAGGGGGTCCTCTCCGGAGGTGTCAAGGGGCGCCCGCGGCCCGGCCGCGGCCTGCCTGGGCCGCGCCGCGCGAGCCACCTTCCGCGCTCTTGCCAGACCGATCGGCGCCCCGCGCCGCGCCGGCCACCGCCGGGCCGGAGCCGGCGGCGGCGAGCTCGTCCTTCCTGTAGACGGCGCGCATGAAGTCGCCGAGGTACCGCCCCGCGGACCAGAGCGAGAAGGCGAGGGACAGGTACAGCAGCACCGTCCCCACCGTGTTCCCGTCCACCGGGACGCTCGCCACCAGGAAGTCCACCACGTACCGGTAGTGCAGGAAGAGGAAGGCGATGGCGGCGATCTGCAGGCTGGTCTTGTACTTCCCCTCCTGGCTGGCGGCGATGACGATCCCCTCGCTCGAGGCCAGCGCCCGCAGACCGGTGATGATGAACTCGCGCGCCATGATGACGATGACCACCCAGGCCGCCACCCGCCCCAGGTGGACCAGCATTACCAGGGCCGACACCACCACCAGCTTGTCGGCCAGGGGGTCCATGAACTTGCCGATCAGCGTCACCAGCCCCCGCCGCCGCGCCAGCCAGCCGTCGAGGAAGTCGGTGGCGCCGGCGGCGGTGAAGATCAGCGCCGCGATGAGGCTGTTGGCGCGCGACTCGTACCAGGTGAAGAGCAGGAACACCGGGATGCTGGCGATGCGCGCCAGCGTGATCCCGTTGGGCAGGTTCCAGAACTCCTGCCTGAGCGAGCGAGCCACCGGCCTCACGCTCCCTGGGCCGTGCCGGCCGGCACCGCCGCGGCCGGGTCGACCAGCGCCCGCCCCTCGCCCGTGAGCTCCACCATGGCCGGGCCGGCGGGAGCCGCCTCGACGCCGTCGGCGGAGGGCGGCGCCTCGGCAAAGGACACCACCTTGGGTGTGAGCGCCCCCACCCATCCCACCAGCCCTTCCAGCGGCACCCGCAGCGGCGCGGCCTCGGAGACCTCCACCGCCACCGGCTCCGCGGCGGTGGCCAGCAGGAAGCGTCCCTTGCCGCGCAGGTGGACCAGGTTCAGGTCGCCCGAGAGCTTGGACGGGACCCGCCCGTTCTCGTAGGCGACCGACTCCTCCATGGCGAAGACCGCCTCCTCGCGGAAGTAGCCGGCGTCCCCGCCCAGGTCGAGCGCCAGGTGGCGCCGGCCGGCGGCGCGGAAGAAGAGCGCTCCCTCCCCCTTCACCCGGTGCATGCGCGACGGCCCCTCGCCGAAGGGACGCTCGGTGGCCCGGCCGCGGAAGCGCTTCCAGGCGGGGCTGGCGTCGACCTTGCCCCGCACCGCGAAGAGCCCCTCGAGCCGCGTCAGGATCTCGCCGTGCACCCACATGGTGAGGGTCTGGCCGTCGGTGGCGAAGACCTCGCCCGGCGGCGTCACCACCCGCCCGGCGGCGAAACCGGCCAGGCCCTGGTAGGCGGGCGCGGCCGGGCGCGTCCCCGCGGCCTGCGCGGGGACGGGCCGGAGCGCTGGCGCCTGAGCGGGCCCCGCGGGCGGTGGCCGCGGAGCCCCTCGGGCCGAATCGGATCGCGAGCTCGCCGCCGATGCGGGGGAGTGAACCGGCTCCGGCGAAGCCGTCGAAGGGAAGGCCTCGGGCGACTCGGGTGGAGACGCGTCGCGCGCCAGGGCCGGAGCGCCGCCTCCCGCGGCGATGATCTCGTCGCAGCGGGCCACCATCATGTTCGAACCGGCGCGGGCGAACCACTCGCGCGCTCCCCGCGGGTTGCCCGAATCGAGGTAGGCCAGCCCCAGGTACCCCTGCGCCTTCTTGTGGTCGGGGTTGAGATCGAGCGCGATGGAGAGCTGCTTCACCGCCTCGGCGTGCCGCCCGGCTTTGAGGCAGGCCAGCCCCAAGTTCACCCGCGCCGCCGCCTCGACCGGGTTCTCGTCGACCAGCCTGCCGTAGGTCTCGATGGCCTCCTCGAAGCGGCCGAGCCGGTACTCGGCCTGACCGAGCAGGCCCAGCGCCTGGGAGTCCCGCGGTCGGAGCTGGGCCGCCCGCGACAGCGAGGTCAGCGCCGCCTGTCCGTCGCCGCGAGCGAGGAGGTCCGAGCCGCGCGACAGGTGGTAGAGGAACTCCTCGTCGAGTCCCTCGACCTCCTCCTCGGGCCCGGCGGCGCGCGCCACGGATCAGCGTCCCGCCCGGTAGTCCTGGTACAGCGCCAGCACCCGGCGCACGTACTCCTGCGTCTCGGGGATGTTGGGCACCGCCCCGCCGGCGCGCTTCACGGCATCCGGTCCGGCGTTGTAGGCCGCCAGCGTCTTCACCACGTCGCCCTCGTACTGGTTGGCCAGGAAGCGCAGGTAGCGGGCGCCGCCGTCGATGTTCTGGGCCGGGTCCCAGATGTCGCCGACGTACATGTCCTGGGCGGTGCGGGGCATGAGCTGCATCAGCCCCACCGCCCCTTTCTCGGAGATGGCGCGCTCGTTGTAGTTCGACTCGACCGCCATCACCGCCCGCAGGAGCTCCACCGGGATCTTGTACTTCTCGGCGGCAGTCTTGATGTGGGGGTCGTAGCCGATCTGGCCCTTCGACGCCGCGGCGCCGCTGGAAGGCTTGGGCGGGGGGCGGTAGACGCCGGCCACGTCCGAGGTCCGGGTCACCTTGCGGTAGCGCCGGTCCGAGGGTGCGTTGGTGAAGTGCACCACCCCGTCGGGGTCGACGTAGGAGTAGACCGCCCCCCCCATGGCGGCAGCGGGGACGAGGAGCGCCCCCGCCAGGAGAATCCGCTTCGCGTCGAGCCCCATCCGAGTCTGAAACCTAACAGGGCCGGGGCCCCGCGGACAACTTTCCCTTTGGGCCCTATGGTACAGATGCCTTCCATGGGCCTGCTGGCGCGGCGGGAACAGGTCGACGTCCTGGTCCTGGGCGGGGGGGTGGCCGGCCTCACCTTCGCCCTGGAGGCCGCCGGCCAGGGCTCGGTGCTGGTGCTCACCAAGCGCGCCCGTTCCGAGGGCAACACCCAGTACGCCCAGGGCGGGATCGCCGCGGTACTGGGCCCGGACGACTCGCCGGAGCGCCACGTGGAGGACACGCTGGTGGCCGGGGCGGGGCTGTGCCACCGCGACGCGGTGGAGGTGACCGTCGCCGAGGGGCCGGAGCGCATTCGCTGGCTGCTCTCGCTCGGCGTCGAGTTCGACCGAGAGGCGCCGGACCGGCTGCACCTCACTCGCGAGGGAGGACACTCCCGCCGCCGGGTGGCCCACGCCAAGGACACCACCGGGCGGGAGGTCGAGCGGGCGCTGCTCTCCGCCTGCGATGCCCGCGGCATCCGCCTCGTGGAGGACGCGGTGGCCATCGACGTCGTCACCAGCGAGAAGGTGGGGCTGGGCGGGCCCAACCGGGCGCTGGGCGCCTACGTCCTCGACCGGGCCTCCGGCGACATCTCCACCGTGGCCGCCCGCGTCACCGTGCTCGCCACCGGCGGCGCCGGGAAGGTCTACCTCTACACCTCCAACCCCGACGTCGCCACCGGCGACGGGGTGGCCATGGCCCACCGCGCCGGGGCGGCGGTGGCCAACATGGAGTTCTTCCAGTTTCATCCCACCTGCCTCTACCACCCGCAGGCCAAGAGCTTCCTCGTCAGCGAGGCGCTGCGCGGCGAGGGCGGCATCCTGCGCAACCGGGCCGGCGAGGCCTTCATGGCCCGCTACGATCCGCGCAAGGAGCTGGCCCCGCGGGACATCGTGGCCCGCTCCATCGACGCCGAGGTGAAGCGGCGCGGCGACGACTGCGCCTTCCTCGACATGACGCACCTGCCCAAGGCCTTCCTCATCGAGCACTTCCCCCACATCTACGCCACCTGCAAGGAGTTCGGAATCGACATGGCGGTCCAGCCGCTCCCGGTGGTGCCCGCCGCCCACTACCAGTGCGGGGGGGTGATGACCGACCTCCTGGGGCGCACCACCGTGCCGCGCCTGCTGGCGGTGGGCGAGGTGGCCTGCACCGGCCTCCACGGCGCCAACCGCCTGGCCTCCAACTCCTTGCTGGAGGGTTTGGTGTTCGGCACCCGCGCCGCGCGCGCCCGGCCCGGGGCCGAGCGCGGGAGCGAGACCGTCGCGGAGCTGCCCGACTGGAACCCGGGCGACGCGCTGGACCCCGACGAGGGCGTGGTGGTGACGCACAACTGGGAGGAGGTGCGGCGCACCATGTGGAACTACGTGGGCATCGTGCGCTCGGTGAAGCGGCTGGAGCGGGCCCGCAACCGGCTGGCCACGCTGCGGAACGAGATCCGCGAGTACTACTGGCGGTACAAGGTGACGCCCGACCTGGTGGAGCTGCGCAACCTCGCCGACGTGGCCATGCTGGTGGTGGAGTGCGCCTTGCGCCGCCGCGAGTCCCGCGGCCTGCACTATCTCCTGGACTTTCCCGCGGTCGACGATCGCTTCCTGCGCGACACGGTGGTGACCCGCGGCGAGGTCGAGGCCCGGTAGCCTTACCGCCGAGCCACCCGAAGGGTGGCGAGGCTGCTTTTGCATTCGGTGTGCACTCCGCGTCCAACTCGGGCGGAGAACCCGACGACCCCCGAGGTTTCCCAAAAGCCTCGCCGCCCGTTCCGGGCGGCTCGAGTCGCCTCAGCGGACGTCACCGGGCGGGGGACGAGCCCCGCCCTCCGCCGGTTGGTTGAAGCGCAGCTCCACCTTGGCCAGGGCCCCGGCCACCACCAGCGTGAAAGGGATCTCGTGGAGCGGCCGCTCCCCCTTCCAGCGCGGGAAGCGGACCCGGTACACGATGTCGAACTGCCCCACGTACGGGTAGAGCCCGGTCACGGTGGCGTCGGCGCGCACGATCTCGGGGCGGCGGACGGGCAGGAGCTCGCCGGCCTCTACCGCCAGCGCCAGGCGCCACACGCTCTGGGTCGAGGCCAGGTCGTTCGCGGCCCGGTCGTTGGTGTAGAAGGCGAGCAGGAACTCCTCCGCCTGCTCCCCCTCGGCCCGCTCGGACGCGAGCAGGCGCTCGCGCTCCTCGGCGGTCATCGCCTTCCACTCGGCGAGCCGCTCGGCCCTGGCCTGTCGCACCGAGGGGGCCTGGTAGGTCGCGGTGACGAAGACCTGGTCGTCGAGCCGGTCGTAGGCCTTTGCGCTGCGGGTGAAGCGATCGCGCTGGGCGGCCCACTCGCCCTCCAGGGCGGTCGGCACCGGCTGGCGCGGCAAGACCCCGCAGCCTCCGAGCGCCAGCGCCAGCACGAGCCCGGCGCGCCGGGGCGCCCCGCCCCTCATCCGAGGAAGTCCTGGCGCGTGAAGAGGCTGTCCAGCGGGACCCCCTGGGCCTCGATGGCCTCGCGGCCGCCCTCGAGCCGGTCCACCAGCGCGAAGCAGCCCATCACCTCCAGCGTCTCGGCGCGGCAGCGCTCGATGGCCTTGAGGGCGCTGCCGCCGCTGGTGACCACGTCTTCCAGCACCACCACCCGGCTTCCGTCGGGGATGGTCTTGCGTCCCTCGATCCACTGGCCGGTGCCGTGCCCCTTGGGCTCCTTCCGCACGATGAAGGCGTCGATCGGACTGGGGGGATGAAGCGTCATCTTGCCGGGGGGATGCTGCCCCCCCGGACCCCCCAGTCGCTCCGGGGCAGGCTCATCCGCCTGCCCCTGCGCTCCCCGAACCTCCGGTTCCCCCGCTGCCGCGAACCAGCGCTCGTACTCGAGCCAGCTGGCCATGGCCACCGCGCTCGCCAGCGGATCGGCCCCCAGGGTGAGCCCCCCGGCCGCGCGCGGCGGCGGATCGAGGCGCCGGATCCGCTCCAGGAGCAGGCGCCCCACCAGCGCGTGCCCCTCGGCGGTGAGGGCGGTGCGCTTGCAGTCCACGTAGAAGTCGCTCTCCTTGCCGGAGGCCAGGATCACCTTGCGCCGCTCGAAGGACAGGCTCCGCAGGAGCTCGAGGAGCCTCTTCCGGTCGCCGTCGAGGCTCATCGGACGCCCTTGGCCATGAAGGGGAAGAGGTCGTGGAGGTAGCGGGCCTGCTCCACGATCTGCCGCCGGCCCTCGGCCGGCAGGTCGTCCCAGGCTTCCCAGGCCGCGGCCAGGTCCACGTTGAGCTCGTAGAACCGCCGCAGGATCTCCTCCACCATCTCCTCCGGCGACATCTCCACCGTCTCGGCGGCCTCGTCGCCGCCCGCCTCGGGCACCGCCCGCGGCTGGCGCAGGAACTGGTGGAAGCGCTCGCGCAGGTCGGGCGGTACCGGGGCCCGTCCCTGGGCCTCGTCCACCAGGCCGTCGGCCCAGGCCACCCCGGCCGCGCGCAACCGCTCGCGCACCGCCTCGAGGTCCAGCGCCCCCAGGGGCTCGGTGAGGAGGGCGTGCACCGCCGCCAGCGCCCAGGCGTCCTCGTCGGGCAGCGCGTCGTGGAGGCGCGCCAGCACCCGGTCCCGCTGCAGGAGGCGCAGCGCCTCCAGCCGGCGGAAGCCGGCCACCACCTGCCAGCGAGGCCCGCCGGCGGCCGCCCCCGGCATGAGCCGCAGCTCCACCGGGGCCAGCTGGCCCAGCCGGCCGATGGAGGTGGCCAGCTCCGAGACGTCGCCCGGCTCGCGAAGTCGGAAGGTCTCGTCCCCGGCCACCTCGGCCAGGGACACGAACTCCACCGCACCGGTCGCGTGCGCCGGCGCCGAGGTTCGCTGCTCCAGGTCCACGGAGGGCCCTTCGGGGCCCGGCGGCTACTTCCGCCGGACCACCACCTTCTTCTTCACCGCCCCCATGCCCACCGCGGCGGGAGGGCCGGGCAGCTTGGGGGGAGCCTTCTCCTCCTTGGGCTTGGCCTCGGCCTTGCGGGCCGGCGCCGGCCGGGAGGGAAGGGCCGGCCGCGCCGCCGGGCGCGAGGCCGGGCGGGGGCGCTCGCCGGCGAGGTCCACCTCGCCCATGTCCACCCGCCCGCGGAAGCTGGCGCCGTCGACGATGATCACCCGGGGCGAGCTGATGTCGCCCACCATCCGCCCTTCCTTGGTGATCTCGATGCTCTCGGAGGCGGTGACGTTCCCCACCACCACGCCGGCGATGATGCAGTTCTTGACCTGCACCTCGGCCTTGACGATGCCGCTCGGCTCGACCACCAGCGTCTTGGTGAGGGTGAGGGTCCCCTCGACGCGGCCGCGGACGGTGAGGTCCTCGTCGCCGTTGAGGCTGCCGTTGATGAGGATCGATTCGCCGATGACGGTGCTGCCGGTGGGAGTGGCCACGGGTCACTTCCCCTTGCCGCGGGTCTCCATGTCCACGTTGCCCTTGAACATGGCGCCATCGGCGATGAGGATGCGCGGGGCCCGGATGTCGCCCACCACCTTGCAGTCGGTCTTGAGCTCCACCTTGTCCGAGGCCACGATGTTGCCGGTCACCTGCCCCGAGACCTCCACGTTGGCGGTGTCGATGTCGGCCTCGATGACACCGGTCCGCTCGACGAAGAGGCTCTCCTTGAGGCTGATCTTTCCCTTGACGGTGCCCTGGATCACCAGGTCCTCGTCGCCGGAGATCTCTCCGTCGATGACGATGGAGCTGCCGACGACGGTGTGGGCGGCGCCGCGGGGCGCCGCCTTCTCGATTGCGGTAGCCATCAGATGTCCTCCGGAAGCTTCACGTCCATCTCGATCGAGCCTTTGAAGCGCGCCCCGTCCTCGATGACGACGCGCGGAGCCTTGATGTCGCCCACCACCTTGGCGGTGGAGGAGATGAGCACCTTGTCCCCGGCGCTGATGTCGCCGGAGAGCTCGCCGTGCGCCACCAGGTTCTCGACCTCCACGTCCGCGAAGACCTTGCCCTCCTCCTCGATGGTCAGCTGGTCCTTGAGCGCCACCGAGCCTTCGACCCGGCCGTGGACCACCACGTCGCCGGAACCGGAGAGGTTGCCCTTGACGACGGTGCCGCGACCGACGATCCCGCTCGTTTCGGCCATGCCGGGGAGCCCTTTCTTGGCGTGCCCGGGCAGGATAGAGGCCCCCCGGTGGGGCGTCAACTCCCGCGCTGGCTGGCTTTGCTCGCCGTGACGCGGGCCGATATCCAGGCGACGGTGTCGGCGATGGGACGCTCCCGTCCCACCTCGTTGTAGATCTCGTGGCGGAAGCCGGGGTAGGAGATGAGGCGCTTGTCGCGCGAGGCGGCCGAGTCGCAGAAGGCGCGCCCGGCGGCCGGGTCGGCGATGGAGTCGGCCTCGCCGAGGAGCACCAGCAGCGGATGGGCGAACTCGCCGGCGCGGCGCCGCACCTCCTCCTGGGCCGCGGTCGCCTCGTCGAACCATCGCGGCGTGGTCTTGCGGCCGTAGAGCGGGTCCTCGTCGGTGTCGCGCTGCATCTCCGGGTCGCTGGTCAGCGCCGCCAGGTCCAGGCCGGCCGGCACCGGGAGCGACGGCCACACCTTCCCCACCACCCGCCCCACCGCCACCTTGAGCCTGGGCGGCTCGAAGGCCAGGCGCAGGTACGGCGACGAGAGCACCACGCCCGCCAGCGGGCGGCGCGGGTCGAGCCCCCACAACGCGGCGATGAGGCCGCCCTGGCTGTGGCCGACGAGGAAGAGTGGCCGCGCCCGCGCGTCGGCGCGCACCATCTTCACGAATACCTCCAGGTCGTCGAGGTACTCGCCGAAGCGGAGCACGTGCCAGCGCGCGCCGCCGGAGCGACCGTGGCCGCGGAAGTCGAGGAGCGCCACCTCCATCCCGGCTCGCACCAGGGCCGCGGTGATACCCGGATAGCGGCCGGCGTGGTCGCCGCCGCCGTGCAGCACCGCCACGGTGGCGCGCGGAGCCTCGGGACGGTAGCGCTGCCAGGCGAGGTCCAGGCCGTCGCGGGCGCGGAGCATCCCCTCCTCGCGCCGCGCCTCGGCCGGGGACGGGAAGGCGGGCACGGTCATGGCGCGGACGCTACCACGCCCCGGCCCGGCCGCGGGCGCCCTGGTGGGGAGCGCGCCTGGCCGTGCCGCCCCCGCCCTCGCCCGCGGGTGTATGGTCCTCCCGTGACGACCCGGAGCGCCGCCTGGTGGGCCCGCCAGCGCGGCGGCTTCGTCGAGCAGGCCTCCCTGCTGGCCTGGGCGCTCCTCGCCGGCACGCTGGGCGCCGCGCCGGCGCTCCTGTTCCGCTGGGCCGCCAACGCCCTGCCGGCGCTCTCCTGGCCGCCGGCCGAGGACCTGGTGGCGGCGGTGGCGCGCGCGCCGGTGGCGTGGCGCCTGCTGGTCCCGGCGGCCGGCCTGGCGCTGGCCGGGCTGGTGCTGGTGGCCGGCGAGCGCTGGGCCGGCCTGGGGAAGGGCTGGGACATCCTCGAGGCGGTGCGCCTCAAGGACGGCGTGCTGCCGCTCCGCGCCACGCTGGTGCGGGCGGCCTCCTCGCTGGTGACGGTGGTCTCGGCGGGCCCGGTGGGGCGCGAGGGCGCCATCGTCCTCCTCCCGGCGGCGGTCACCTCGGCGCTGGGGCGCCGGGCGCGGCTGCCCACCCGGCGGCTGCGGGTGGCGGTGGGGTGCGGCGCCGCCGCCGGCCTGGCCTGCGCCTACAACGCGCCCATCGGGGCCGCCCTCTTCACCATGGAGATCATCTTCGGGAGCTTCGCCCTGGAGATCTTCGCCCCGCTGGTGGTGGCCTCGGCCGCGGCCACGCTGCTCGCCCATCACTTCTTCGGCGCGGCCCCGCTGTTCGCGGTCCCGGCGCTGGAACTGTCCCGGGCCCCGGAGATCGCCGGGGTGGCGGTGCTCGGGGTCCTGGCCGGGGCCCTGGGCGCCGGCTTCCTGTGGGCCCTGCGGGCGGCCTCGGCCTTCTGGAAGCGCCTCGGCTGGCCTCGGCCGCTGGCCATGGCGGCGGCGGGCCTGGCGGTGGGGGTGGCGGTGCTGCGCTACCCGGAGATCGTGGGGAACGGGCGCGAGGCGCTGCTCCACCTGTTCGCCTCGCCCATCGGAGCCGGGACCGCGCTGGCGCTGCTCCTCGTCCGGCTGGTGGCGACGCCGCTCACGGTGGGGGCCGGGACGGTGGGCGGCGTCTTCACCCCCACCATGTTCCTCGGCGCCATGCTGGGCACCGCCTTCGGCTGGGGCCTCTCGGCGCTCTTTCCCGGCGGCGGCGTCGATCCGCGGACCTGGGCCCTGGTGGGCATGGGGGCCCTCCTCGCCGCCACCACCCACGCGCCGCTGACGGCCGCGGTGATGATCTTCGAGATGACGCTCGACTACGGGGTGGCGCTGCCGCTGCTGGTGGGGTCGGGGATCTCGGCGCTGGTGGCCACCCGGCTGGCGTCCGACTCGGTCTACACCGAGGCGCTGCGCCGCGGCGGCGAGGAGGCGCCGCCCGCCGGCGCCGCGCTGAGGGCCCGCGACGTGATGCGCAACGAGCAGCTCGCGGTTTCCGCCGAGCTGGAGCTCACGCAGCTCGTCGACCGGCTGCTCACCGCGCGCCGCAACCACGCCTACGTGGTCGACGGGTCCGGCCGCTTCCTCGGGGCGGTGAGCCTGCACGACGCGGTGCGGGCCGCCGGGGAATCGGGCCAGCCCGCCCGGCTGCGCGCCGGCGACCTCCTCGATCCCCGTTTCGAGGCCACCTTCCCGGACGAGCCGCTGGAGCGGGTGCTGCAGCGGCTGGCGCGACAGTCGTGCGAGCGCATCCCGGTCCTGGCCGACCGCGACTCCCGCCGGCTCACGGGCACGGTGTCGCGGCGGGACATCCTGGGCCTGTACGCGCGGGAGCTGGTCAGCGGCGGCGATCGGTCCTGATGGGGCGCTCTAAGCCCCGTCTCGCAGACAAGGGCGGGGGAGGGGTCCCAGCGAAGCTGGGGAGGGGGCAACGCCCCCTCCCCGCCGGATGGCGCGCGAGGGGAAGCTCAAGCGCGCCCGGCTCCGGCGCAGCAGGGGTGGGGCCCCGACGGCTCCGCCGGCGGGGCGGGGCGGCACGCCCCGTGACAATCTGGCTGAACGACAGCGCGATTCGCGACGCCGGAAGCGATCGCGAATCGCACACTGTCGTTCAGCGCTTGGCCGGCCGGATGTCCGGGGAGACCTCGCGGATCTTCCGCTCCAGGGCGGCCTGCTGGTTGGGCCGCTCCGCCTCGGCGCCCTGATTCAGGGCCTTCAGCGCCCGGCGCCAGGTCTTTTCGGCGTCGGCGGAGCGCCCGGCGCGGCGGTAGGCGTCGCCCAAGTGCTCCAGGATGGTGGGCTCCCCGCCGGAGGTGGCGTCGGCTTTCTCCAGCAAGGCCACCGCCCGGTTGAGGTCCCCCTTCTGGAAGTAGACCCAGCCCAGCGAGTCCATGAAGTAGCCGTTGCCCGGCTTGAGCTCCAGCGCGCGGCCCACCAGCTTCTCCGCCTCGTCGAGGCGGACGCCCCGCTCGGCGAAGCAGTAGCCCACGAAGTTCAAAGCGTCGGCGTGGTCCGGGTTCAGCGCCAGGAGCTCCTGCATGGCCGCCACCGCCGCATCGCGGTCGCCCGCCTTCTCGTAGGCGACCCCCAGGGCGTAGCGCACCGTCTCGTCCCGCGGCCGCGCCGCCACCGCCTTCTTCAAGACCGCTATGGCCTCGGCACTGCGCCCGGCCTTGTCCAGGCTCGAGGCCAGCGCCTCGTAGAGCTCTCCCACGCCCTCCGTCCCCTGGGGATCCCCCTGCCGGTCGGCCAGGGCTCGCTCCAGCATGGCCACCGCCTCGGGCGCGCGCCCGGCACGGTCCAGCACCCACGCCTTCATGGTGAGGGTCCGCACGTCGCGGGGGCGGGCCGCGAGCGCGGAGTCGAGGCTCGCCAGGGCCTCCTCGTGCCGGCCGGCATGCGAGAGGGCGTAGGCCAGCGACAGCCGCGCCGTGGCGTGCAGCTCCGCGTCCTCGGGCCGGATGGCGGCGAAGGAAGCGGCCGCGTCGGCCCAGCGCTTGCGCTCCTGCAGCGCCAGCCCCCGCACGTAGTGGAGCCGGCCGTCGCCGGGCGCGGCCTTCAGGCCCTCCTCGGCCACCGCCAGCGCCTCGTCGCCGCGATGGGCCTCGAGCCAGGCCAGCGCCACCGAGAGGCGCGCTCCGGCCTCGTCGCGGGCCGCCCGCACCAGCTGCCCGAACCAGGCCCGGGCCGCCGAGGCGTCGCCGGAGCCGAGCGCCAGCTTGCCCAGCTGCAGGAGGGCCTCGCCGTCGTCGGGCTCGGCCTTGAGCAGCGCCTCCCAGGCCTGGCGGGCCATCTCGTTTCGCTGCCGCGACTCCTCCAGCTGGGCCAGCCGCCGCCAGGCCTCCACGTCGCGGCGATCCTTCTCCACCGCCAGGCGCAGGTACTTCTCGGCCCGTTCCACGTCCCGCTTCTCGAGATAGAAGCGCCCCATCTCGCGGAAGCCGGCGCCCTGGCCCGGCGCCACCGCGGCCAGGTCCTCCAGCGTGCGCGCCGCTCCCAGCTCGTCGCCCGACTCGAGCTGGAGGTCGGCCAGGGTGCGCCAGGCCTCCGGGTCCACCTCGGCCTCGTCGCCGCGCTTGCCGGCCACCAGGGCCTTCTGCAGCCCGATGGCGGCGCGGAGCTCCTCGGCGGCCTGATCCCTGCGGCGGTCCAGCGCGGCGATCTTGCCGAGGAGCAGGTGGGCCTCGGCGCCGGTGGCCCCGGCCGGATCGGCTTCCAGCGCCCGCCGGGCCTCCGCCTCGGCGCGCTGCAGCTGCGCCATCCGCGCCAGCGCCTCGGCCATGGAAAGCCGTAGCTCGGCGCTCTGTGGGTCGTGCGCCAGGGCCTGCTGCAGCTCCGCGGCGCAGGTGCGGAAGTCCCCTTCCTGCTCGGCCTGGCGCGCCCTCAGGTAATGGGCGTAGGCCTGGGCCGAGTGGTACCGCCCCGAGGAATCGGGCTGCGTCGCCTCGCGGATGGCCTCGGCGTCTGGGGTCGGGCCGCTCCGGGCGCTGGCGCACCCGCCGGCCACGGCGAGCACGGCGAGGAGGCGGGCGGCGGCGGGCACGGGAAGCTCTCGGGCGGCGCGCGGCCGCTCCTTCGAGTCTATCCGCGGAGGGAGCGGGCTTCAACGCGGCCGCGGCGCCTATCGCCGACGCCGGGGAGCGGCCAGGGCCGCCCCGGAGAGCGCCTGCGACAGGGCGGCGGAGAGCACGCCGTCCGACAGCGGGCGCCCCACCGCCGCGGCGCAACCCGAGGCCTGGAGCCGCGCCCCCCAGTCGGCGGATCCCACCCCCACCACCGGCACGCCGCCGCTTTCCCGATCGGCGCGCAGCGCCTTGAGCGTGTCGCCGCCGTCGGGGGCGTCCGCCACCAGGACCACCACGTCGGGCCGGAAGCGGGCCGTGGCCGCGCCGGCGGCGAAGCCGTGCGCCGCCTGTTCCACCGCGTAGCCGGCCTCGGCCAGCTGGCGCACCAGCCCCTCCCGCCCCGGCCCGGCCTCGCCCAGCACCAGCGCCTTGCGCCGCGCCTCCACCGCCCCGTCCAGCTCCGGCGGCAGCGGCATGCCGTGGCGGTGCATGAAGGCCGCCAGGTCCTCGCGGGAGATGCGGCGGTGACCGCCCGGGGTCCGGTGCGCCTTGAGGCGCCGCGCCTTGACCCAGTTCACCACCGTGGGGAGCGAAACGCCGAGCACGTGAGCCGCTTCGTAAGTGGTGTAGAAGCCGCGCATCGTCGCGGCGGAGTCTACACCATGCCGCCGACGTCGCACTCGACCTCGATCAAGGGACGCCGAGGCCCCCATCGAGGGAGGTCGCGAGCGACAGCCGGCGCGGCCGCGTGCTACTAAGGATGGGCCGTGCCGCCTCCCGACTCGTTCCTCCTCGGCGCCGTGCAGATGACCTCCACGGCCGACCGCGCCCGGAACCTCGACACCGCGGTGCGCCTGGTGGAGGAGGCGGCCGACCTGGGCGCCAGGCTGGTGGGGCTTCCCGAGAACTTCGGGTTCATGGGGCGGGACGAGGAGCGCATCGCCGGCGCGGAGACGCTGGAGGGGCCGACCCTCTCGGCGCTGCGGGAGGTGGCCCGGCGCCGGCGACTGTTCGTGGTGGCCGGGTCCATCGCCGAGAAGGTGGAGGCCCCGGGGAAGACCGCCAACACCAGCGTGCTCCTCGGCGACGACGGCTCGGTCCTCGCCAGCTACCGGAAGATCCACCTCTTCGACGTGAGCATCCCCGACGGCGCCCGCTACGCCGAGTCGGAAACCGTCCTGCCCGGCGATCGGCCGGTGGTGGCGGCCACGCCCCTGGGACGGGTGGGCCTCACCGTCTGCTACGACCTGCGCTTCCCCGAGCTCTACCGCAAGCTCGCCGAGCAGGGCGCCGAGATCGTCGCCATCCCGTCGGCCTTCACCCTCTACACCGGCAAGGACCACTGGGAGGTGCTGGTGCGCGCCCGGGCGGTCGAGAACCTCTGCTACGTGATGGCGCCGGCGCAGGTGGGGCGCCACTCGGCGAACCGGGTCACCTTCGGCAACGCCATGATCGTGGACCCCTGGGGCGTGGTGCTGGCTCGCTGCCCCGAGGGCGAGGGAGTGTGCCTGGCCCCCTTCCGGCGCCAGCGGCTGGAGCAGACGCGCCGGGAGCTCCCCTCGCTCCAGCACCGGCGGTTGTAGATACCGGTCGGCCGCCTCGCGGCCGCCGACCCGTCGGACCTCACGGTGGCACCCTCGGCCGCTCGTCTTGGCCAAGTGGTCACTGAAGTGCTCGCCTGTGTCGCCGAGGTCGGTGCGCTCCCTGCGCGGTAGTGGCTCACCCCTGAGGGTCCCCGGCTCCTTTGGGGAAGGTGGGAGTGAGGGCGACATGGCGCACGTGTCCAAGTCCGCTTCTTCCGTACCCCCGAAGGTTCCTGGCGCGACCCAACAGCCAGCCGTAAAGGCTATGTCTCCGGCGAAACGCTCTTGGGGCGAGCATGGACGAAGCGACCATCGCCGAGGTTGTCGTCGGCTCCGGGCTGACCGCGCTGGTATCCGCGCATGTCGCCCTGCGGCATCGTCGTCAGAAGCGGGATCAGGTGGCGTATGCGCGGAACGTCGAGGCCGGCCTGCACCTCCCGGCGTCTCTCCACCCCGTCATCGACCCCGACATCTGCATCGGCAGCCTGTCCTGCCTCAAGGCCTGTCCAGAGGGGGACATCCTCGGCATCGTGGACGGGGCGGCGCGCCTGGTGCACGCCAACCACTGCATCGGCCACGGGCGCTGCGCTGCCGCATGCCCGGTTCACGCCATCCAGCTGGTCTTGGGCACGGCGACCCGGGGGGTCGATCTTCCCGAGGTCGACAGTCACTTCGAGTCGAGCCGCCCGGGCGTCCACGTGATCGGCGAGCTCGCCGGGATGGGGCTCATTCGCAACGCCGTGGAGCAGGCGGCGCAATGCGCGACCTACATCGCCGACTCGCTGGCGCGACAGCCCTCGCGCGGGGGCGAGGTCGCCGACGCGGTGGTCATCGGGTCCGGGCCCGCCGGCGTGGGATGCGCGCTCGGCCTCCGGGCGAGGGGGCTCTGGGTCCGGCTGGTGGACCGGAGCAAGCTCGGCGGGTCGCTGGCGCATTACCCTCGCCACGGCCTGGTGATGAACGGCTCCCTCCAGCTCCCGGGCTCGGGGAAGCTCCGCCAGCAGCGCGTGAGCAAGCAGGAGCTCCTGGCGTACCTCGAGAAGTCCCTGGCCACCGTGGGCCAGCGGGTGGAGGAAGGTGTGGTAGTCACCGGCCTGGGCGGCCAGGACGGCGCCTTCGTCCTCGAGACCAGCACCGGGACGATCGCAGCTCGCAAGGTGGTCCTGGCCACGGGCCGCCGCGGCGCTCCGCGCAAGCTCGCCGTCCCCGGGGAGGACCTTCCCAAGGTCACCTACTCGCTCGTCGACCCTGAGCAGTACGCCGGGGCCAGGGTCATCGTTGTCGGCGGCGGAGACGTGGCGGTCGAGGCGGCCTGCTCGCTCGCCGAGGTAGGCTGCGCCGCCGTCGCCCTCTCCTATCGCGGGCGAGAGCTCACACGCTGCCGTCCCGCGAACGCCCTGCGCGCCGTCGAGCTCGCCGGGAAGGGCCGGCTCGAGCTCCTGTTCTCGTCGGAGGTGAAGGAGATCGAGGAGCGGAGCCTCACGCTGCAGCGCGAGTCCCAGCTGCTCGTCATCGCCAACGACTATGTGATCGTGTGCATCGGCGGCGAGCTGCCGCTGGAGTTCCTGCAGAAGCTGGGTGTCCGGGTCAAGCGTCACTTCGGCGAGGAGGCCAGCGCGGCGTCCGCCCCGAAGAGACAGTCGTGGACTCTCACGGCAGAGCAAGCCGAGAGAAGGCGATGGCACCGGCGGATGGCGGTCGCCTGCGGCGCACTGCTCCTCTTCCTGGCCGCTCTCGGGCTGCTGGGGAGCAGCTACTACCTCCTGCGGGGAAGCCAGCGCCTGCAATCGCCGCTGCACCCCTGGCTGAAGCCGGCCAGCTCCCTCGGCCTGACCATCGGCATCGCCGCCAGCGCGCTGATGCTCACCAACTTCCTCTACGCCCTGCGCAAGCGCTGGGCCCGCATGGCGGGTCTCGGGAACCTGAGCACCTGGCTCGACGTCCACGTCGTGGTGGGGATCCTGAGCCCGCTGGTCATCGCCTTCCACGCCGCCTTCCAGTCCAACAACCTGGCGGCCTCCACGACCTACGTCTCGCTCGGCGTCGTGGTCGCGACGGGTCTCGTCGGCCGCTACCTGTACAGCCTGATCCCGGGTTCGAAGGGCATGCCGGATCTGCTCGCTCGGGTCGAGCGGGGCAAGCTGGCGCTCGAGCCGGTGGTGGAGGACCCCGCGACCCCGGCCATGGTCCGCTCCCTCTACGATCGTGCGAGCTCGCCGTCGCCCCGCTCGCCTTTCGCCATCCAGCTGGCCCGGTCGGCGATCGAGAAGTCAACCTTCCGGCTGAGGCTCATGATCGTCCTGTGGCTCCTCGTCCCCCCCGAGAGGCGCCATCCGTTGCGAGAGGGCCTGCTCGAGCTCATGCGGCTCAGGAGTGAGATCGGCCTCTTCGGCGCCATCCACCGGCTCATGCGCGCATGGCGCGGCCTGCACGTTTCGCTGGCCGTCCTGTTGGTGGTGACCCTCCTCGCCCACATCGCCCTGTCCGTCTACCTCGGGTACGTCCCGGGGCTGCGGTAGGGGCCGGCGTGGCGAACAGGACACGGCAGCTCGCGGCTGCTCCCAGCCTGCGACGCCGTCGCGTACGGAACAGGCCCAAACATCGTCAGGCCATCCGCTTGCGGAACCGGAGCGTCGCCAGGCCGAAGATGGAGGCGCCGAAGACCGCCAGGGCCAGGAGCTGCGGCCAGACGTCGGCGAGGCCGGCGGCCTTCATCAGATTCGCCCGGTTGAGCTCGGCGTAGTAGCGCAGCGGGTTCAGCCGGGTCAGGGCCTGCATCCAGGGCGGCATGGAGTGGATGGGGGTGATGATGCCGCTGAGCAGCACCGCCGGCAGCACGAAGAGGAAGCCGCCCAGGAAGGCCTGCTGCTGCGTCTGGGAGACGGTGGAGATGAGCAGACCGGTCCCCAGGGTGGTGAACAGGTAGACCAGGGTGCCGAGCGCCAGCACCCACAGGCTCCCGCGGATGGGGACCTCGAAGATCCAGGTGCCGGCCGCCAGCAGGAGGACCACGTCGAAGAAGCCGATGGCCACGAAGGGCGTCATCTTGCCGGCCAGGAGCCACAGCGGGTGGATGGGGGTCACCATCACCTGCTCCAGCGTCCCCACCTCGCGCTCGCGGGCCAGCCCCATGGCGGTGACGATGGTGGTGACGATGATGAGCAGCATGGCCAGGATGCCGGGGATGATGTAGGGCGCGGTCTTCAGGCTCGGGTTGAAGAGCACCCGCGGCGCGACCTCCACCCGCGCCGGCGCCGGAAGGCCGGTCCGCGCCAGCCGATCGCCGGCCAGCCGCTGCCCCACCTCGCCGAAGTAGCGCTGGGCGGCGCCGGCGGCGACGTTGGCCCGGTTGGGGTCGGCGCCGTCGACCACCACCTGCACCTCGACGGGACGGCCGGCCTGCAGGTCCGCCCCCAGCCGCGGCGGGATGACCACCGCCACCGCGGCCAGGTCCTCGTCGAGCAGGGCCACCGCCGCCTCGGCCGAGGGTGCGTCGGCGGCCCGGCGCAGGGTCTGGTCGGCGAGGAGGCGCCGGAGGTGCTGGCGGCTCTCCGCGCTCCGGTCCATGTCGGCGACGGCGGCCGGAACCCGGTCCACTTCGAAATTCACGGCGAAGCCCAGCACCACCGTCTGGATGAAGGGCGCGGCGATGAGCATGAACATGATGCGCCGGTCCCGCAGCGTCTGCAGGACCTCCTTGCGCACCACCGCCAGGTACTGGACGCGCCCCAGGGGGCGGGCCGGCCTGCCTTCCGGGCTCATGGCGCGCCCCACTCGGGTCGAGCGTCGCGAGGCGCACGAGCCCGTCGCTGAGCCGGGCGCGTGAGGAGCGAGCAGCGCAGGCGTACCTGGAAGGTACGACGAGCAGCGCAGCGACGAGCCCGCCCGGCGCAAGCAGGGATCGTGCGTCGCAGCAGCTCGAGCCGGGTGGGTCGCGCCATCAGGCCACCCTCCGCTTGAAGCGAACGGTGGCGATGGTGAGCACCGCCGCCGCGAAGATGGCCATGGCCAGCGCGTCGGTCCACAGGGCGGCCAGGCCGGTCCCCTTGAGCATCGCCCCCCGCAGGGCGTGGACCAGGTAGCGCGCCGGGATGATCCGGGAGAGCCATTGCAGCGGGAGCGGCATGTTCTCGATGGGCACCAGCATCCCCGAGAGCAGCATCGACGGGAGCAGGGAGGAGAGCGCCCCGGCCTGGGTCGCCACCAGCTGGTTCTTGGCCAGGACCGAGATGAGCAGCCCCTGCCCCAGCATCCCGGCCAGGAACAGGAGCCCCATGAGCAGGATGACCCAGGGGCTGCCGCGCACCGGCACGTCGAAGGCGCTGGTGCCGACCGCCAGCACCAGGAGGAGCTGCATCATCCCCAGCGCCAGGTAGGGCAGGAGCTTCCCCAGGATGATCTCCAGCCGCCCCACCGGCGAGGCGAAGAGCTGTTCCATGGAGCCCCGCTCCCACTCGCCGGCCACCGCCAGGGCGGTGAGCATCACCGCCGCGATGGCCATGAGGTAGGCGGCCATCCCCGGCACGATGAAGACCGCCGACCGAGCCTCGGGGTTGTAGCGAGTCCAGACCTTCACTTGAAGGAGAGGAGCCCCCGCCAGCCCCTGCGCCGCCGCCCGCTTCCGCCCGACCGAGAGGGCGATGGCCTCCGCCTTGGTGAGCACTTGGTTGGCGGTGACGGCGTCGGAGCCGTCCACCATGAGCTGCGCCCGGCCGACCTGGCCTCGGGAGAGGTCGCGCTGGTAGCCCCAGGGGATGGCCAGCACCGCCAGCGCCTGGCGGCGCCGGAAGATCTCCTCGGCGCGGTCGCCGTCGACCCGCCGCGCCAGGGCGAACTCGCCCGGAGCCAGGAAGGCGCGCTCCAGCTCGCGCGAGGCGGGGCTCTGGTCCATGTCGGCCACCGCCAGCGGGATGCGGTCCAGGTCGAAGGAGACCCCGTAGCCGAAGAGCAGCAGCAGCACCACCGGCATGACCAACCCCAAGGCCAGGGTGCGCGGGTCGCGCCGGATGTGGAGGGCCTCCTTGGCGGCCATGGCCCCCACCCGGATGAGGAAGCGCCGCGCCCGCCCTGCCCCGTCCGGCCGCGCCGTCACGACGCCCTCCCTTCTTCCGCCGCGCCGCCGCGCCTGGCCACCGCCAGGAACACGTCCTCCAGGGTGGGCTCGGTCTCCTCCACCTCGGCGTCCACTCCCCCAGCCGATCGCAACGCCGCCTGCACCGCCTCGGCGCTCCAGGCCTCGGGGTCGACCCTGAGGTGCAGCCCGGAGCCGAAGGGCTCCACCGCCCGGACCCCGGGGCGCGCCGCCAGGGCCAGGCTGGCCGAGGCCAGCCCGCGGCCGCGGGCCAGGAGCACCCGCTCCGGCACCCAGGTCCGCTTGAGCGCCGCCGGGGTGTCGAGCGCCACCAGCCGGCCGTCCACCATGAGGCCGATGCGCCGGCAGTACTCGGCCTCGTCCAGATAATGGGTGGTGACGAAGACGGTGGTGCCCTCCCGCGCCAGGTCGCGGATGAGGCGCCAGAACGCTCGCCGGGCCACCGGGTCCACGCCCGCGGTCGGCTCGTCGAGGAACACCACCAGCGGCCGGTGCAGGAGCGAGCAGGCCAGCGCCAGCCGCTGGCGGATGCCGCCCGGGAGCGAGCCGGTGACCGCCGCCTGCAGCTCGCCGAGGCCGGTGAGCTCCAGGACCGCGTCGGCACGCGCCCGGAGCGCCTTCCCGGAGAGGCCGTAGGCGCCGCCGAAGAACAGCAGGTTCTCCCGGACGGGGAGGTCCAGGTACAGGGAGAACTTCTGGGACATGTAGCCGATGGAGGTCTTGACGGCCTCCGGCTCGCGGGCGACGTCGTGGCCGGCCACCACGCCCCGGCCTCCGCTCGGAGCGAGGAGCCCGGTGAGCATGCGGATGGTGGTGGACTTGCCGGCGCCGTTGGCGCCCAGGTAGCCGAAGATCTCGCCGCGGGAGACCTCGAACGTCACCCCGTCCACGGCGGTGAAGCCGCCGAAGCGCCGGGTGAGGCGGTCGGCGGCGACGGCAGTCTCGCTCACGACCCCTCCTCGCGGATGCGCGAGAGGAACAGGTCCTCGAACCCCGGCGCCATCGGGCGCAGCTCCGCCCCGAGCGGACCGAGCGCCTCCCGCACCCTCGCCGCGCCGCCGGGGGCGAGATCCACCCGCAGGCGCGAGCCGGCCGGCGACGCGGCGCGCACCTCGGGCAAGGCGGCCAGGGCCTGGTCCACCAGGTCGCGATCCCCGCCCGAGACCTCGAAGGCCTCCTCCTCGAACCCGGCCAGGAGATCCGGCGGCGTCCCCTCCAGCAGGAGGCGGCCGCGGTGGGCCAGGCCCACCCGGTCGCACCGCTCGGCCTCGTCCATGTAGGGAGTGGAGATGAGGACCGCCATGCCGCCGTGGACGAACTCGTGGAGCAGGGCCCACAGCTCGCGGCGCGAGACCGGGTCCACCCCGTTGGTGGGCTCGTCGAGCATGAGCACGCGAGGCTCGTGGAGCAGGGCGCAGGCCAGGGCCAGCTTCTTGTACATGCCGCCGGAGAGCTGGTCGGCCCGCCGGTCGAGGAAGCGGTCGAGGCGGGTGATGGAGAGGAGCCGCTCCGAGCGCTGGCGGAAGGCGGCCCGGGGCAGGGCGTAGAGGCGGGAGAAGAATCTCAGGTTCTCCCACACCGAGAGGTCGCGGTAGAGGCTGTACTGCTGCGGCATGAGCCCGAGCGCCTCCCGCACCGCGGCTCCGCCGGTGCGAGGGTCCTGGCCCAGCACCCGGGCCTCGCCGGCGTCGAGGTCGAGGAGCCCGGCCAGGGCGCGGATGGCGGTGGTCTTGCCGGCGCCGTCCGGCCCCACCAGGCCGAGGAGCTCCCCCGGCCGCACCTGGAAGGAAAGCCCGGCCAGGGCCCGGGTCTCGCCGAAGCGCTTCTCCATCGCGCGCGCCTCGAGCGCGGGAAGGGCGGGCTCGCTCGCCGGGGCCGCCGGCATCACTTCTCCCGCGGCAGAGTCACCTGCACCGGCATCCCCGGGCGGAGCTTCCCGGACGGGTTCGCCAGGCGCACCTCCACGGGGTAGACCAGCCGGTCGCGGTCGGTGCGGGTCTGGATGTTGCGCGGGGTGAATTCGGCCTCGGCCGAGACGGTGGCCACTCGCCCCTCGAAGGTCTCGCCGGGAAAGGCGTCGGCCACCACCAGGGCCCTTCCCCCGGGCCGGGCCGCGCCCACCTCGGCGTTGGGGAGGTAGAAGATGGCCTTCACCTCGGAGAGGTCCACCAGCCTTGCCAGCGGCTGGCCGGCCGCGACCAGCTCGCCCGGCTCGTGCGGCAGGTCGTCCACCAGCGCGTCGCGAGGCGCCTTCACCAGGCACTCGTCGGCGAGCAGCCGCGCCCGGGCCAGCGCCTGCTCGGAGGCCTTGACGCCGGCCTCGGCCGCCGTGGCCTGCGCGCCCGAGGCGCGGATGGCGTTCTCGGCGGCGCGGGCCTGCTCGGCGCTGGCGCGCGCCTGGGCCTCGGCCGCGTCCACCTGGCGGGTCAGGGCGTCGGCGGCGGCGCGGGACTGATCGCGCGCCTCCAGCGACACGTCGTCGGTGAGCGACTCGAGCCGCTTGGCACGCCGGGCCGCCGCGTCCCGCTGCGCCGCCAGCGCCTCGGCCTGGGCCCCGGCCGCCGCTCGCCCCGCCGCCGCCGCCTCCTGGTTCCGGCGCGAGGCGTCGACCGAGGCGGAGGCCGCCGCGGCCTGGGCCCTGGCGGTGAGGAGCCTCGCCTCGGCCTCCCGGAACGCCGCCTCCTGATCGGAGCACTCGAGGCGAACCAGGAGGTCGCCGGCCTTCACCGGCTGGCCCTTCTTCACCGGCTGGGACTCGACCCGCGCCGTGATGCGGGCGGAGAGGTTCACCTCGGTTCCCTCGATCTCCCCCGAGCCCCCGGGCGGGCCGGCGCGGGCCACCGCCTGGGCGCGGAGCCTGAGGGCGATGAGCCCGGCCAGGACCAGGGCCAGCACCCCGAAGACCACGGCCATGCGACGCATGCGACAGGCTCCTTTGACCGCGCCTCCGGGACGCGGGCTAGCTTTCAAATGGATGCGAACGGCGTGCCCGGCCGCCCGGCTCGTCGCGGTCCTTTCTTTCACGGTCGGAGGTCGTGTGGTGCGTCCCCGCCGGGGCGTGGCCTGTAAGGTCCTCCGACGCCTGTTCGGATTTCCGAACGCCCCTCTGCACCCTCGGGAAGCATCCAGACCGTGAAGCCGAGGGGCTCCCGGTCGGCGCCGCCGGCACCATCCTTGCTGACCGAGTCGCAGGCCCTCGTCCTGCGCTGGAGTCGCCATGCCGACCCTCGCCACCGCCGTCGCCGCCCTTCTCCTCGCCGCCCCCGGTGGGACGGGAGCCGATCCGCCGACGCTCACCCTGGAGATTGCGCTCCGCGAGCTGGACGCGCAGAACCTGACCCTGGTCCAGGCCCGGGCCCGGGCCGACGAGGCGCGGGCGGTGGTGCGGCAGGCCGCCTCGGCGCTCGTCCCCACGCTCTCCGCCACCGGGAGCTACACCCGCAACAGCGATCAGGCCGCCTTCCTCCGGCCCGGCGCCGGCCTGCTCTACATCCAGCCACTCGAGGTCTGGCAGGGCGGCGCGGCGGTGCACCTGCCGCTCATCGTCCCCAGCGCCTGGTTCGACCTCGGCGCCGCGCGCCAGACCGCCGAGGCTGCCGGCGCCTCCGCCGAGGCCGCGCGTCTCGACATCCGCGCCGCCTTCGCCCAGTCGGCCTGGCTGGCCGGCATGGGCGAGGAGATCGCAGCCGCCTCCGAGCGGGCGGTGGCGGCGGCGCGCGAGCAGGAGCAGAGCGCCCGCCGGGCGGTGATCGCCGGCACGGCCGCCCCGCTCTCGGTGCTGCAGGCGCGCACCATCACCGCCCGCCGCGAGAGCGAGCTGGCGCTGGCCCGGTCGGAGCTGGAGCGGGCCAGGCTGGCGCTGGGGGTGTTCCTGGGCCGCGCCGGCCCGGTGCGCGTCACCCTGCCGGCGGGCGCGCCCGCGGCCGACCTCGACCCGGACGTCCTGGCGAGCGAGGCGCTCTCGCGGCGCCCCGAGCTGCGCGCCCGCGAGGCGGAGGTCCGGTCGGCCGACCGCCAGCTCGACTCGGCCCGCTGGCGCTGGGCCCCCCAGATCGCGGCCTCGGGGTCGGTGTTCGCCGCCGACGTCCCCTACCCCACCGGCCAGAAGGACGGCTGGCGCGTCACCCTGGACCTCGCCTGGCCGCTCTACGACGGCGGCTACCGCTATGGCAAGGCGCGCCAGGCCGAGGCCGCGCTCTCGGGCGCCGAGGCAGCCCGTGCCCTGGAACGCCTGCAAGTGGGGCAGGAGGTCCAGAACGCGACCCGCGACGTGGGGGTGGCCCGCGAGCGAGTGCGGCTCGGCGAGCGCCAGCAGGAGGCCGCCGCCGAGGCCGCCGCCAGCGCGCGGCGCAGCTTCGCAGCCGGGGTGGCCGGCTCCATCGAGGTCATCGATGCCAACGACCGGCTCTTCCAGGCGGAGGTGGGCCTCGCCGACGCCCGCGCCCGGCTGGGGACGGCGCTGGTGGCCCTCGACCGCGCGGTGGGACGATCGCCGTGACCGCCCCGGCTCAGCGGCGCGTGCGCGGCGCGGCGGGCCGGCGTACAGTCGGGCTCCGCCCCGTCCGGGCCGACGACATGGCCACGCCGCCGCCACCGGGATTCGACGAGATCCAGCGCCAGGAGCTGTCGCGGCTCTTCGGGCGCATGGTGGGGGCACGGCTGGTGATTCTGCCGGCGGTGCTGGCCCTCGGAACCTGGGCCGCGCTGGCCGATCCCGCGCCGTGGCGGCGCGCCCTGCTCATCCCGGTCCTCGCCGCGCTCATGGCTTTCTTCGTGTTCGAGGCGGTGCGCTACCGGCGCCGCGGCTTTGGCGCCTGGTCGATCCCCGTCAACCTGGGCGCGGGCGTGCTTGGCCAGATGCTGCTCACCTGGACCACCGGCGGGCTTTCGAGCCCCCTGCTCCCGGTAGCCGTCCTGCTGGCCCTCGTCAGCGGGATCGCGGTGGCGCCGCCGTTGCTCCTCGGCTTCGTGGCCTTCCAGGCCGCCGGGGTGCTGGCGCTGCCCCTGATCGAGCAATCGAGGTGGGCTTCCTTCCTGCATCTGGCGGCCTTCGAGCCCGCCTGGAGCTCGCCGGCCCGCAGCTGGACGGCGGCGGCCCTGCTGGCCTTCCTGGTGGTGGGGGGCGCCGGCGTGGGACGGGCCGTCCGCGCGGTCTTCGACGGCATGCTGCGCCGGGCGCTCAGGGCGCAGCACGAGTCGCTGCGGCTGCACGGGGAGAGGGTGGAGGAGCTGTCGGCGCTCTCGGCCGAGATCGCCCACGAGCTGAAGAACCCCCTCGCCAGCGTGAAGGGGCTCGGCGGCCTGCTCGCGCCCGACGTCGGCGGGAAGGCGGCCGAGCGGCTCGGGGTGCTGCGCCGCGAGGTGGACCGCATGCAGTCCATCCTCGACGAGTTCCTGAACTTCTCCCGGCCTCTGGTGCCGCTGGCGCTGGGTCGAGTGGATCTCGGGACGCTGGCCCGCGAGGTGGCGGCCCTCCACGAGGGCCAGGCCCACGAACGCGGCGTATCGCTCTCGGTGCGCGGGGAGGCCTCGGGCCGCTGCGACCCGCGCAAGGTGAAGCAGGTGCTGGTGAACCTCCTCCAGAACGCCGTGGAGGCGAGCCCAGAGGGAACCGAGGTGGAGATCGAGGTGGGCTTCCTGCCCGCTGGCGGGGCGGCGCTCTCGGTCCTGGACCGCGGCCCCGGCCTCGACCCGCGGCTGGGCGAGCGGGTCTTCGAGGCCGGCGTCACCACCAAGCCGCGCGGCTCGGGCATCGGGCTCACCGTGGCCCGCGCCCTGGCCCGACAGCACGGCGGAGAGATCGCCCTCTCGCCGCGGCCCGGCGGGGGGCTCTCCGCCGAGCTGCAGCTGCCGGCGGCGGGCGAGGCCACGCCCGCGGCGGGCGTGGCGGCGCCGGCGCGCGCCTCGGGGGCGAGCCGGTGAGCGGGACGGGCCCGGGCGCCCCCGCCAGGGCGCGCGTGCTGGTGGTCGACGACGACGCCGGGGTCCGCTACACGCTCCGCGAGATGCTCGAGACCCAGGGGCTCGAGGTCGAGGAGGCCGGCGACGGCGAGGAGGCGCTCGCCCGCTTCGAGGCCGCGCCCTGCCCGCTGGTGATCGCCGACCTGCGCATGCCGCGCCTGGACGGCATGGAGCTCCTGCGCCGGCTCACGGCGCGCACCCCGGCGCCGCGGGTGGTGGTCATCACCGCCCACGGCTCGGAGCGCCAGGCCGTCGAGGCCATGAAGGCCGGGGCCTACGACTACTTCCGCAAGCCCTTCGAGAGCGAGGAGCTCCTGGCGGCGGTGCGGCGGGCGGTGGAGGCGGCGCGCCTCGCGGCCGAGAACGAGCGCCTGGGCGGCGAGCTGGCCCTGTCGCGGACCATGGTCTACGCCTCGCGGGCCATGAGCCAGGTGGGGCAGCTGGTGGCCAGGGTGGCTCCGCGCGACGTCACCGTCCTCATCACCGGGGAGACCGGCACCGGCAAGGAGCTGGTGGCCGAGGCCGTCGTCCGCGCCTCGCGGCGGGCCGACCGCCCCTTCGTGCGCTTCAACTGCGCGGCGCTGGTGCCGGAGCTGGCCGAGGCCGAGCTCTTCGGCCACGCCCGCGGCGCCTTCACCGGCGCGGTGCGGGCTCGCCCCGGCCTGTTCGGCGAGGCCGACGGCGGCACCATCCTGCTCGACGAGGTGGGCGAGCTGGCGACCCCGGCGCAGGCCAAGCTCCTGCGGGTGCTCCAGGAGGGGGAGGTCCGGCCGGTGGGCGAGGAGCGGACCCGCACCGTGGACGTGCGGGTGCTGGCCACGACCCACCGCGACCTTCGGGAGCAGGTGGCCCAGGGCGCCTTCCGCGACGACCTCTACTGGCGCCTGGCGGTGGTGCAGCTGGAGGTGCCGCCCCTGCGCCAGCGACCCGAGGACGTGCCCGTGCTGGCCCGCCACTTCCTGGCCCGCTTCGCCGACCGGTTCGGGGTGGCCCCGCTCCACGTCCCCGAGGCTCTCTTCCAGCGCCTCTCGGCGCACCACTGGCCCGGCAACGTGCGGGAGCTGGAGCACGCCCTGGAGACGCTGGTGGCGCTCTCGGCCGGCGGGGAGCTCGACCTGTCCCTCCTGCCCGGCGCCGACCTGGCGGCCCCGGAGGGGGCGGGCGCGGCTCGCCTCTGGCCCCGGCTCGAGGCCTACGAGCGCGGCCTCCTCGTGGAGGCGCTCCGGGCGGCGGGGGGCAACCGCAGCGAGGCGGCGCGGCGGCTCGGCATCTCCCGGGTCACCCTCCACGACAAGCTGCGCAAGCACGGCCTGGGCGGCGGGGGCGAGGCGTAGCGGGGTCTTCGCCGGCTCTGGCGAGACTCAATCGGGTTCCTGCGCGGGCCAGGCTCGGTCGGGTTCCCACGCCGGGAGGCTCCATCCCGTTCCCGACCGGAAAGGCTCGTTCGGGTTTCCGCGCCGGCGGCCCTTCCGCGCTCATCTCACCCGCGGTATGATTTCACGCGGAGGGCGAGGGCCGCAGCTTGGCCAGGAAGCGGACGCCATCCAGGGGGCAGAGGCCGGCGCGTCGCAGCGCCGGGCGGAGGAAGGGAGTGGCCTCCCCCGAGCTCGATCTGGCGGGCCTGGTCTCCGGCTTCCCGGCCCTGCTCTTCATCCTCGACGCAGAGGACCGCTTCTTGGATTTCCGGGCCGGGGAGGAGCTCTACGCGCCTCCCGAGGTCTTCCTCGGCCGGCGCGCCGGCGAGGTCCTGCCGCCGCCCGCCGGAACGAGGCTGGTGGAGGCCATGGCCCGGGCCCGCCGCAGCGGCCGGCAGGTTTCGGTCGAGTACTCCCTCCCCTTCCCGGACGGCGAGCGTCACTACGAGGCACGCATCCAGCCGCTCGGCAGCGGCGCGGTGTCGGCGCTGTGCATCGAGGTCACGGCGCGGCGGCGGGCCGAGGAAGCGCTGCGCCTGAGCGAGGAGCGGTTCCGCGTCCTCATCGAGAAGGCGACGGATCTGGTGATCGTGTTCGACGAGCGCGGGGCCATCACCTTCGCCAGCCCATCCTCGGCGGACGTGCTCGGCTTCGTCCCTGAGGAGCTCGTCGGCACCAGCCACCTCTCCCACGTGCACCCCGACGACGTCACCCGCGTGGCCAACGAGTTCCTGGCCCTGGTGAAGGAGCCGGGCGCCTCGCGGCGGACCGAGTTCCGGGTGCGTCACCGCGACGGGCGCTGGCGGCACCTCCAGGCCGAGGCGCGCAACCTGCTCCGGGTCCCCGCGGTGAGCGGCGTGGTGACCAACAGCCGCGACATCACCGAGCAGCGGCAGCTCGAGCAGCGCCTGCTGCACGTTCAGAAGCTGGAGGGCGTGGGGCGGCTCGCCGGCGGGGTGGCCCACGACTTCAACAATCAGCTGGTGGCGATCCTGGGCTACGCCCAGCTCCTCGAGGAGGGCATCCGCGCCGGCCGGCCCAGCCTGGACGACCTGGCCGAGATTCGGGATGCCGGCGAGCGGGCCCGCGACCTCACCCGCCAGTTGTTGGCGGTGGCCCGCCGTCAAGTGGTGGAGCCGAAGGTGATGGACCTGAACGACGTGCTGCGCGACGCGGAGCGGCTCCTCCGCCGCGTCCTGGGCGAGGACGTGGCCCTGACGGTGGTTCCCGCCGCCGACCTGTGGCCCGTCAAGGCCGACCGGACGCAGATCCACCAGCTGCTGCTGAACCTGGCCGCCAACGCCCGCGACGCCATGCCCCAGGGCGGCACGCTCACCCTGGAGACCTCCAACGCGATGTTGGAACCGGGATACGCTGAAGCCCATCCCGGGGTGCAGCCCGGTCCCTACGCGCTCCTCGTGGTGAGCGACTCGGGCGTGGGCATGTCGCCCGAGGCCAGCGCCCACCTCTTCGAGCCCTTCTTCACCACCAAGCCCGCCGGCGAGGGGGCCGGACTGGGGCTCGCCACCGTCTACGGCATCGTCAAGCAGGCCGGGGGCCACGTCACGGTGCACAGCGAGCCCGGGCGCGGCACCGACGTCGCCATCTACCTGCCTCGCACCGAGGAGGTGGCCGCGCCCCCCGAGCCCCTCCCGTCGCCGCCAGACCACCGCGGGAGCGAGACGGTGCTCCTGGTGGAGGACGCCCCGGCCGTGCGCGAGCTCGCCGCCAGGGCCCTGGCCGAGGCGGGCTACCGGGTGCTCCAGGCCCGGAACGCGCGGGAAGCGCTCCAGGCGGCGGACGCGGAGAAGGGCCCGCTGCACCTGCTCCTCACCGACGTGGTCATGCCGGAGATGGGCGGCCAGATGCTGGCCCGGGCGCTGAAGCAGGCGCGCCCGGCCACTCGCGTGCTCTACGTGTCGGGGTACGCCGAGGACGCCATCGTCCACCAGGGCGTGCTCGAGCCCGGGGTGAGCTTCCTGGGCAAGCCGTTCACCCCCACCACCCTCCTCGAGAAGGTGCGCCAGGTCCTCGACGCTCCGTGAACGCGGCGCGCGCCAGCCGGCAGCGGACGCGGGCGACGCCCGCGCCGCACGGCGTCACAGCGGCGGCCAGCTCCCGTGATTCCCCGGCGTCACAGCCGCTGTGAGTCGAGGTCCGGCGCCTACGGCGCCTCTGGCGGGGGGAGAGACTCTCCCCCCGCACCCCCCATCTCGAGCGTCACACCAAGTGGCGAACGGAATCACTTCGCCGGGACGCACAGTCCGGCACAGTCGGCCCCGTCCGGCGGGGCGCAGTCGTCGCGCGGGTCGTCGACGCAGGTCTGCCCAGCCGGGCAGGCGATCCGCGCGATCCCGCCGCACGGGGCCGGGGCGACGCAGACGCCGGGGCACCGGGCGAAGTCCGGATCGCACCCGTCCCGCGGGTCGTCGATGCATACCGACGGCAAGGGACAGGGCGGACAGGAGAGCCCGGTGATCCTGTCGGTCGGAGCCAGATCGGCGTCCAGGAGCTCGCCCGGGCGCTGCGGCCCGCTGCAAGCGGCGACCAGCACCGCGAGGAGTGACGAGGTGATCGCGAGGCGCGCCATGAAGCCTCCCGGCGGGCCATCATAACCCTGTGGAGCTTGTGGTCGCGCGCCACCTCGGGGCGGCACGGTCCGGAGCCGCGGCGCGCCCTCGTCCACGTCAGTGCGCCGGGGCGCACAGCCCGCCGCAGTCGGCTCCGCCGGACCGCGGGTCGCAGTCGTCCCGCGGGTCGTCGACGCAGGTCTGCCCCGCCGGGCAGGGGAACCCCGCGATTCCGCCACAGAAGACCGGGGTGACGCACACGGCGGCGCAGGCAGCCCCTGGCTGGCAGGGGTGGCGCGGGTCGACGACGCACACCTGGCCGGAAGGGCACGGCGGACAGCGCAGACGAGCCAATCCCTCGCTCATCGCGGCGGGGGCGCCGCAAGCGGCGAGCAGCGCTGCGAGCAACGTGGCCAGCGCGATCCGCGCCATGAGGGCTCCTGACGACCCATGATAACTCCCTCAGCGCCGCAGCGCCTCCGCCAGCTCGGCGTAGAGGTGGATGGCGCTGCGGGTCGCCTTCTCGAGGTCGCCCAGGTCCACGCTCTCGTTCTCGGCGTGGGCGTTGGAGTACGGGTCCTCCACGCCGATGAGCAGCGCCGGCACGCCTCCCAGCGCCCGCGAGAACGGCTCGACGAAGCCGATGGACCCACCGGTGCCGATGGCGAGCGCTTCGTGGCCGTAGCCGGCCTCGAGGGCCCGGAAGGCGGCGCCGAAGGCGGGGTGCGACAGGTCGGTCTTCCATGCCGGGCCGGCGGTGACGTCCTTGATGGTCACCTCCACGCCCCACGGCGCCGCCTTCTTCAGGGCGGCCACCAGCTTCTTCCTGGACCGCTCCGGGTCCATGTCCGGCACCAGGCGCAGCCCCACCCGCGCCCAGGCCGCGTCCACCAGGATGTTTCGCGCCTCCTTGCGGGAGGAGGCCTGGATGGCGTTCACCGCCAGGGCCGGCCGGTACCAGTTCTCCTCGCAGGGGTGCCGCTTGCCGAGGAGCTTCACGCCCTTCACGAGCTTCGCTTGCCGGGCGAACTCCTTGCGGGTGATGGGGAGCTTCCGGATGCTGGCCTTCTCCTTGGCGGTGAGCGGCCGCACTCCGTCGTAGATGCCCTGGACGGCGATGGTGCCGTCGGGCTTCACCAGCGAGGCCAGCATCTTGGCGAGCGCCATGGCGGCGTCCGGCACCGGCCCACCCCACATCCCGGAGTGCAGGCTCGACTCCAGCGCCCGCACCTCCACCTCCAGGATCACCAGGCCCCGCAGGGCGATGGTCACCGAGGGGAGGCCGGTCTCGAAGTTCCCGGTGTCGGTGAGCACCATGGCGTCCGCGTCGAGCTTGTGACGGTACTGCTTCAGGAACTGGGGCAGGTGCTCGGAGCCGATCTCCTCCTCTCCCTCGATCACCACCCGCACGTTCAGCGGCAGGTGGCCGGCGGCCTTGATCCACGACTCGACCGCGCCGGCGTGGACCACGATGCCGGCCTTGTCGTCGGCGGCGCCCCGTCCCCACAGCCGCCCGTCGCGGCGGGTGGGCTCGAAGGGTGGGCTCTTCCACTTCTCCTCGTCGCCGGCCGGCTGCACGTCGTGGTGGGCGTAGAGCAGGACGGTGGGGGCCTGCCGGTCGCGGACGAGGTCGCCGTAGACGTAGGGGTGCGTCCCCTCGACGGTGAGGACCTCCACGTTCTCGAGCCCGCGCTTCGCGAGGAGGGCGGCGGTGGCCTCGGCGCTCCGCTTCACCTCCTCCGGCGGAAAGCCGGGGAACCCCACCGACGGGATGCGGACCAGCGACTCCAAATCCGCGAGATAGGTCTCGGCGTTCTGCCGGTGGTGAGCCAGGGCGGCCTCGAGCCGGGCGTCGGCCATGATGATGTTTCCTCCGGGTCAAGGCCCCGGGAGCGGGGCCGCCACAGGATAGCGCGTCCGGCCCCGCCGTCACCGCCCCCCACCTGGGGGTCGGCGCCCCGGCCGGCCGTGCGTTCCCCGCCGAAAGGCGGTATCTGGGTACGGCTCTGAGGAGCCCCCGACCGTGGCCGAGACGTCTCCCCTGCACGTGCTGGTCATCGACGACGAGCGAAACATCCGCCAGACGCTGGCCATCTGCCTCGAGGGGCTGGGCTGCAGGGTGGAGCAGGTGGCCTCCGGAGCCGCCGCGGTCGACGCCCTGCGGCGCGAGCCCTTCGACATGGGGTTCTGCGATCTCCGGCTCGGCGCCGAGAGCGGGCTCGACCTCCTGCCCCGGCTCCTCGGCGAGCGGCCAGGGCTGGAGGTGGTCATCATCACCGCCTACGCCACGGTGGACACGGCGGTGGAAGCGATGCGGCGCGGGGCCAAGGACTACCTCCCCAAGCCCTTCACCCCGGCGCAGATCGGCTACCTGGTGGACCGGGCCCGGGAACGGCGGGCGCTGTCGCTGCGACTGGGCGACCTGGAGGCCCGGCTGGGGGAGGCGGCGCCGGAGGCGCGGCTCGAGACCGCGTCGCCGCGCATGCAGGCCGTTCTGGAGATCGTCGCCCGCGCCGCCAGCCACGACGTGGCCGTGCTCCTGCGCGGCGAGAACGGCACCGGCAAGAGCGTCCTGGCCCGCGCCCTCCACGCCCAGAGCCCGAGGCGCGACCGGCCCTTCGTGGTGGTGAACTGCCCCACCCTTTCCGAGGAGCTGCTCGCCAGCGAGCTCTTCGGCCACGCCCGAGGGGCCTTCACCGGCGCGGTGCGTGACCAGGAGGGGCGGGTCGAGGTGGCCGAGGGCGGCACCGTCTTCCTCGACGAGATCGGCGAGATCTCGCCGGCGCTCCAGGCCAAGCTCCTGCGGTTCCTGCAGGAGAAGCGGTTCGAGCGCATCGGCGAGACCCGGACCCGGAGCGCCGACGTCCGGGTGGTGGCCGCGAGCAACCGGGACCTCGACGCCGACGTGAAGACCGGCCGCTTCCGCGAGGACCTCCTCTACCGCCTCAACGTGATGGAGATCGTGGTGCCGCCGCTGCGCGAGCGGCCGGAGGACATCCTTCCGCTGGCCCGGGGCTTCGTCGAGTTCTTCTCGCGCCAGCCGGCCCGCCCGCCCCCCGAGATCTCCCCGGCGGCCGAGAAGCTGCTCCTCGCCTACCCCTGGCCCGGCAACGTGCGGGAGCTGAGGAACGCCATCGAGCGCGCCCTGATCCTGAGCCGCGGCCAGGTGCTCGAGCCGGAGAGCTTTCCCGAGCGCATCGCCGCCAGCGCCAGCCAGTCTCCGGTGCTGGGGGGGAGCTTCACGCTAGAGGAGATCGAGCGCGAGCACGCGCTGCGGGTCCTGGCGCACGCCCCCACCATGGAGGAGGCGGCCCGCATCCTCGCCATCGACGCCTCGACGCTGTGGCGCAAGCGCAAGAAGTGGGGGCGGTGAGGCGGCTCATCGCGGCAACCGATTCCCGCGAGCCTCGTCGACGTCAACGGCGGCCCGGTTTCGCCGGAGGGCGCCTTCGCAGCGAACCGCGGCCGCCACGATACGCGCGACCTGGGCCCGCGGCCGGCGGCGAGCAACCGTCGTGGAGCGCCAATGCGCCGGGGGGTCCTTGGGCTGCGCGACCGACGTTTGCGAGCCGCCGCGCGTTCCTCGTCGCCGTGCCGCCACCGCTCCGTGGTCGTGAGCGAGACCAGCGCCCGGAGGCGAGACCGCGCCGCCGGGGATCCCGGAGACCGTCGGGCGCCGTCAGCTCGCCGCCGGCGCGGCGCCCACCGCGGCCTCGCTGGGTGCGACCGCCAGGGGCACCGTGAACCAAAACCGGCTCCCCATGCCGGGAGCGCTCTCCACCCCGATGCGGCCGCCGTGGGCCTCGACGATCTCGCGCGCCAGGTAGAGCCCGAGGCCGACCCCGCCCGCCGCGACCCCGGGGACGCGGAAGAACTTCTCGAAGATGCGGGCGTGGTACTCGCGGGCGATCCCCGGGCCGGTGTCCTTGACCTCGAAGCGGACCAGCCCCTCCCCCTCCACCGCCGAGATCTCCACCGAGCCGCCGCGCGGGGTGTGCTTGAGGGCGTTCACGGCCAGGTTGGAGAGCACGAGCTCGATGCGCTCCCGATCGACGTCCACTCGCTGGACGTGCTCGCCGGCGATTCCCGAGAGCTCGATCCCCGCCGCCCTGGCCTCGGCGCGGTGCTCCTTCACCACCGCCGCCACCAGCTCCTCTGGCGCCACCGCGGCCCGCGACAGCTCCAGCCGGCCGGACTGGATCCGCGACAGGTCCAGCAGGTCGTCGACGATGGCCTGGAGCCGCTCGCAGTCCTGCCGCGCCGCGAACATGAGGTCCGCCTGCTTCTCGGTGAGCGGGCCGACCGCCTCCGCCGCGCACAGGTGGATGGCCATGCGCAGCGAGGTGAGCGGGGTGCGGAACTCGTGGGCCACCGTCGCCACCAGATCGTTCTTGAGCTCGTCGAACCGCATGAGGCGGGTCACGTCCTGGAGCACGATGGTGGCCCCGGTGACCGCCCCCTCCTCCGAGTAGAGCGGCGCGGCACGCGGGAGCAGCCGGCGCGCGCCGTCGGCGCCCTCGACCTTCACCGCCTCGTCGAACCCGTGCGGCGTGTACGGGCCCTTGCCGGAGAGGACGTGGGCGCGCACCCGCTCCACCGTCTCGCGCAGCTCGGGCTCGAGCGCCGCCGCCGAGGGCGGCGCGCCTCCGCTGCGCGGGAAAAGCACCCCGGCGGCGGCATTCAGGTTCAGCACCGCGCCGCTCGCCTCCAGGATCAGGACCGGATCGGGAAGGCTGTCGATGGTCGCCTGCGAGGCCCGCTGCGCCTGGAGCAGCTCGCCCAGCGAGCTGGAGCGGTACTGGCGCAGCTTCTCCGCCATGGTGTTGAACTCCTGGGCCAGGGCGGCGATCTCGTCCTTCCTGGCGACGCGGGCGCGGGCGTCCAGGTCGCCCTTGGCGATCCGCCGCACCGTCTGCGAGAACGCCGCCAGCGGCTGGAGCAGGCGCGCCGTGAGCCAGGCGGAGCCCAGGGCTCCGGCCAGCACGGCCGCGATGGCGATGGCCACCACCAGCGCCGTGGTGCGCTCGGCGGAGCGCCTGGCCTGGGCGCTCTTCCGCTGCATGGCGTCCTGGTTGATGGCCAGGACTTCCTCGGCGGCTCGCTCCACCTGGTGCGCCGCGGGGACGAAGGTGTCGAAGTAGCGGTCGAGCCGCGCACCGGACGGCGCCGCCAGCACGGCGTCCAGCGCCCGTTGCAGGGCGACCCAGCGGGCGCGCAGGTCGCGGGTGGCCTCGGCTTCACCGCGCTCGGTGATGTTGTTCTCCTGGGCGCGCAGTTCCGCCTCGAACCGGGCGCTGGCCTCGGCCCGCGCCGACTCGTCCGTGGCCCTCCCGGCGGCGCGGGCGACGGCGTACAGGTCGAGGTCCTTCTCGGCGCTCAGCATGCGCTGGGCCGCGAACACGCTCCGGTAGTTCTCGCGCCAGATCTCCTCCGGGCTGCGGCCCAGCGAGGAGATGGCGCTCACCGAGGCCACGCCCACCAGCGCCAGGGCGACCCCCAGCGGCGCCTGGGCCAGCAGGAGCTTCGACCGGAGCGTCACGCCCGCGGTTCCTCCTCGAAGAAGGAGACGATGTGCAGGTCGAGCCCGGCGCCGTCGCGCACCAGCCGCTCCAGGACCGAGGCCCTGAGGAGCCGGCGCCACCACGGGACCTCGGTCCTGCCGATGATGACGTCGCTCACCCCGTGCGAGCGGGCGAAGTCGAGGAGGGCCGCCGCCGCGTCGCGCGACTTGAGCCGGACCACCTCGGCCCCGAGCTCGCGCGCCTTCTCGACGTTCGCGAGCAGGAAGCGCTGGGCCTCGGCGTCTATCAGGTTGGGCGCCTCGCGCGGGGTCTCGACGTAGACCA
>DASTPH010000093.1:0-96981 GCA_035762305.1 Anaeromyxobacteraceae bacterium | reverse complement strand
TGCAGACCTTCGACCAGTCGCTGATGTCCCTGCTCCGCTCCAACCTCATCAGCTACGAGGAGGCGCTGCGGCAGGCTACCAACCCCGACGACTTCGCGTTGCGCGTCTCGGGCGTCTCCGGCACCAGCGACTCGCAGTGGGACAACTTCGAGAAGGCCGAGCCGCCCCCGGCGGCGTCGCAGGCCGGGGCGCGCCCCGGCGGCCCCCGCCCGCCGCCTCCTTCCAGCCTCCCCACGGGTCGCATGCCCCCGTCCTCCGGCACGCCGCGCTCGGCAGCGGCGGCCCAGCCCGCCGCCAGGGACGACGACTTCAAGATCGAGAGGTTCTGACGACCCCGCTGGAGCGCGCCCGTTCAAAGGCGCTGCGCTGGCTCTCGGCGCGGCCGCGCTCCGAGGCCCAGATCCGGCGCCGCCTGGAGCGGGATGGGCTCTCCGAGGTGGCGGGCGAGGTAGTGGTCTGGCTCTCGCGGCTCGGCTACCTCGACGACGCGGCCTTCGCCCGGGAGCGGGCGCGGAGCCTGCTGGCCCCGGGGCGCCTCGGGCCGAGGCTGGCCGAGCGGCGGCTGCTCTCGGCCGGCATCCCGCCGGCAGCGGCCCGGGAGGCGGTCGCCGCGGCGGTGGCCGAGGCCGGCCGGCCCGGCGGCGGGGGCGAGGCCGCCCTGGCCCGGATCCTGGCGGAGAGGCGGGCCCGCGGCGCCGCGCTGGACGACCTCCCGGAGCGGGAGCGGGCCCGGCTGGCCCGCTTCCTCCTCGGGCGCGGCTTCTCCAGCGGGGCCGTCTCGCGGGTGCTCGGGGGCTGGCTGGACGCGGAGTGACCCGGGTGGTGCGCCGCAAGGCCCTGCGCTATGTTGTGCGCCCGCATGCGCCGCGCCGCCTCCTGGCTCGCCCTCCTCTCCCTCCTGGCGCCGCTCGGCGCCTGCGGCGGCAAGGCCGCCACGCCCGCGGCCGGGGAGCGCTCGGCGGCCGAGGTGGACTACGACGCCGGCGTGGCCGAGCTGGAGGACAAGAGCTACCCCGAGGCCCAGAAGACCCTGGAGCGAGTCCGCACCAAGTACCCGTACTCGAAGTACGCCGCCCTGGCGGAGCTGCGGCTGGCGGACCTGCGCTTCCGGCAGGACAAGTACCTGGAGGCGGCCGAGGCCTACGCCCAGTTCGCCAAGATGCACCCCACCCACGACGAGGTGGACTACGCCGCCTTCCGGGTGGGGCTCTCCCGCTACCAGGACATGCCCAGCGACTTCTTCCTCTTCCCAGCCAGCTTCGAGCGCGACATGTCGGCGGCGGAGGCGGCGCGGAAGGCCTTCGAGGAATTCCTGGGGAAGTACCCGCGGTCCAAGTACGCCGAGGAGGCCAGGAAGAAATTCGACGACGTGAAGGGGCGCTTCGCCGACCGGGAGTGGTACGTGGCGGCCTTCTACCGCAAGCGCGAGCGCTGGCCGGGGGTGGCGGCCCGCCTGGAGCGCCTGGTGAAGGAGTTCCCGGGATCGAGGCGGGAGCCCGAGGCCCTGCTGGGCCTGGCCGAGGCCTACCTCAAGATGGACGAGCGGTTCCGGGCCCAGCAGGCGCTGCAGCAGCTCATCGTCCGCTACCCGAAGGACCCGCGTCGGGCCGAGGCGGAGAAGCTGCTTGCCTCGCTCCGCTAGCCCGCCGCGCCGCTCCGATCGCCTGGGCGCGCCGGTCCTGGTCCCCGCCGCCCTGGCCCTCCTGGCGGCCGTGCTGGCCTGGGCCTTCCGCGACCGCCTCCAGGCCATCGGCTCCGGGCTCTCGCTGGAGGGCCCGGACACCCAGATCCGGCGGGCCCTGTCGGCGCAGACGCGGGCGCGCCTCGACGAGGTGTACGGCTTCGGCGCCGGCGGCGCCGCCGAGCTCTCGCCGGTGCGGTTTCGCGACGTGGTCACCTCGGTGGAAGGCGAGCGGGCCACGGTGGTGGCCATGCTCGACGCCGAGGGGCGGGTCACCTGGGGCGACCAGGCGGCCGGGCTCTCCTACCTCGGCCGCGAGCGCTTCCACATGCGCCCCTGCCGCATCGCGCTGTGGTGCGCCGAGGGGGACCAGTTCGAGCGGCTGCGCGAGGTGCTGCGGGTCCTCTTCCGGCGGCTGGACGCCTTCGAGGCCCGCGACGCCGGGGCCTACGCCGGCCTGGTTTCGCGGGGCTACCAGGACGGGGGACTGGACCGGCGGGCGCTGCTCGGGCGGGTGGCGGCGGACTTCCGGGCCGGCCCGGCGGCCGCTCTCCGGGTCAGGGCCTGGCAGATCCGGGTGGAGCGCGACCGGGCCGAGGTGGGCGAGGACTACGACCTGGCCCTGGCGGGCCGGTCGCCAGAGCGGCTGCGGGCCCGCTTGCGCCTCACGCGCGAGGAGGGGCGCTGGGTCTTCGCCGCGGGACTGTGAGCGGCACGAGCCTGCGGGGCTTCGGCAAACCGCCGGGGCGCGCAGCCGGGTCCCGCAGCCTGGCGCCCGGAGCCTGAAAGCCGGCCGCCGATGGTAGACTCGGAGCCGGAGGCCGCCCATGGACGAGGTCCTCAAGCAGCTGCTCACGCTGGGGCGCACCTACTACGACAAGCGCGAGTACGCGCGCGCCGAGCAGTACCTGTCGCAGGTTGTCGAGCGGAACCAGTCCTTCGCCGACGTCTACAACATGCTGGGGGTCATCTACCACGACCAGGGCCAGTACCAGAAAGCGCTGCGCGCGTTCGAGGCCGCGCTCCGGCTCAACCCGGGCTACACCGACGCCGCGCTGAACCTGGCCGTCACCTACAACGACACCGGCAAGTACCGCCAGGCCCAGGAGACCTACCAGCAGGCGCTGACGCGCTCCGGCGCCGCCCCGGGCAAGCTGGACCACTTCGTGGAGGGCAAGCTCGCCAACATGTACGCCGACATCGGCGACGTCTACCTCTCCAGCGGCCTGTACCCCGAGGCCATCGCCGAGTACGAGCGGGCCCTCGGGCTGCGCCCCACCTTCGTGGACATCCGCGCTCGCCTGGCGGCGGCCCACCGGGACCGTGGGCAGCGCGAGCGGGCCATCGCCGAATACGAGGAGATCGTGCGGCAGAGCCCGGGGTACCTGCCGGGCCGGCTCAACCTTGGCCTGTGCCTCTACGCTGACGGGCGCACGGACGAGGCCAACCGGCAGTGGGAGGAGGTGCTGCGGCTCGCCCCGGGCAACCGCAGCGCCGAGATGTACCTCAAACTGGCGGCGGCCGGCCCCAAGGGCCAGTGATGTCGGGCCAGGAGTGCCCCTTCGCGCTTCGCTTCGTCTCCGGCAGGTACCAAGGAGCGGTCTTCCCGCTGCGGGAGGGGCGCGAGGTGATCGTGGGCCGCTCCAGCGAGGTGGACCTGGTGCTGGCCGAGGACCTGGTATCGCGCCGCCACGCCCGCTTCGCGGTGGCGGACGGCGCGGTGACCCTCCAGGACCTGGGCTCGACCAACGGCACCTTCCTGAACGGCCAGCGCGTGAAGAAGGCCCGCCTGGCGGAGGGGGACCGCATCCTCATCGGCGGCTCGCTGCTCAAGCTGGTGGCGGTGGACGCCGAGACGGGGGGCCGCTCCGACGCCCAGGTCCGGGAGGAGCTGGCGGAGGCGGCCCGGCGCGCCTCGGCGACCGACGCCTCGGCCATCCGCGGCCGCATCGACGAGGTGCCGCTGCCGGACGTGGCCCAGCTCCTGGGCTCGGCGCGGAAGACCGGGGTGCTCCGCCTGCGGCAGGAGGAGTCGCGGGCCGAGGTGCATTTCCGCGAGGGGCGGGTGGTGGCCTGCGCCCTGGAGGGGCGGCCGGAGCTGGCCCCCCGCAAGGCCTTCGCCAGGGTGCTGGCCTGGAGCGACGGCACCTTCGAGCTGGCGCCGCCCGCGGAGGCGCCGCCGGGCTCGGGGCTGGACGAGGGCGTGGAGCCGCTCCTGCTCCAGGGGCTGCGCGACCTCGACGAGCTCCGGGCCCTGGGCGAGGCGGCGCTCCACCCGACGCTGCGGCTGACGCGTCCGGCGCCGCTGAAGGCGCCGCTCACGGGCCTCATGCCGGAGGACCTGGATCTGTGGCAGCTCTGCCTGGAGTGCGGCACGGTGGGTGAGGTCCTCGACCGGGCCCTGCTCTCCGACGCCAGGGTCCAGGGGAGGCTCCGGTCCCTCGCCGACCGCGGCTACCTGTCCCTCGGGTAGTGCTCTTCCAGCCTTGCCGCCATCCGGGGGGCGGGCTATGGAACCGCCCATGGACAAGCTCCGGCTCACCACCCTGAGCCACGGCGCTGGTTGAGCCTGCAAGATCCGCCCCGCGGATCTGGCGCAGGTGCTGCGCCACCTCCCCAAGGTCGAGGACGCGCGGGCCCTGGTGGGCCACGAGACCCGCGACGACGCCGCCGTGTACCAGCTCGGCCCCACCGAGGCCATCGTGGAGACGGTGGACTTCTTCACGGCGGTGGTGGACGACCCCTACTGGTTCGGGCGCATCGCCGCCGCCAACGCCTTCTCCGACGTCTGGGCCATGGGCGGGCGCCCGCTCTTCGCCCTGAACCTGGTGGCCTTCCCGGCAAAGACCCTGCCGCTGGAGATCCTGGCCGAGATCCTGCGCGGCGGCGCGGAGGCGGCCGCGCGGGCCGGCGCCCCCATCCTGGGCGGCCACTCCATCGACGACCCCGAGCCCAAGTACGGGCTGGCCGTCACCGGCGTGGTGCACCCAGAGCGCATCCTGCGCAACGTGGGGGCCCGCCCCGGAGACCAGCTCCTGCTCACCAAGCCCCTCGGCTCGGGCATCCTCACCACCGCCATCAAGCAGGGCATCCTTCCGGATCCGGAGATCGAGCGGGTCACCGCGGTGATGGCCGAGCTCAACCGGGCCGCCGGCGAGGTGCTGGCCGCGAGCGGCGCGGTGCACGCCCTCACCGACGTCACCGGCTACGGCCTGCTGGGCCACGCCTGGGCCATGGCCGAGGGCTCGCGGGCGCTCCTGCGCTTCCGGGCCGCGGAAGTGCCCATGCTGCCGGGCGTGCGCGAGCTCAGCGCCAAGGGCGTGGTCCCCGGCGGCTCCAAGTCCAACCTGGAATGGGTGCGTCCGCACGTCCGCTTCAGCGAGGCCGTGGATCCCGCCTGGCAGCAGGCGCTGGCCGACGCCCAGACCAACGGCGGGCTCCTGGCGGCAGTCGATCCCGAGCGCGCCCACAACGTGCTGGCGCTGCTGCGCGAGGTGGGAGTCCAGGCGGCGCATGTGGGAGAGGTGGCGCCGGCGGCGGAGGGGCCCGGCCTCGAGGTGGCCTGATCCGGCTGCGACCGGTACAATCGCCGCCGATGCTCGGCGCACTGGCCCTGGCCCTCGCGCTCTCCGCGCCCCCCAGAGCCCAGCCGGCCTTCGTGGCGGTGGTGGACCCGGGCCACGGCGGCGAGCACGACGGCGCCTTCTCGCCGGACGGCGTCCCCGAGAAGCGCATCGCCCTGGAGATCGCGCGGAAGGTGGTGGCGCTGCTCAAGAAGCAGGGAGGGCGCGTCATCCTCACCCGCACCGGCGACGTCTCGGTGCAACTCCAGGACCGCTCCCTCATCGCCAACGGGGAGCAGGCCGACCTCTTCATCTCCATCCACCTGAACTCCATGCCCACCCGCGCCAAGCGGCTCGGCACTCGCGGCATCGAGACCTTCTTCCTCTCTGCCGACGCCACCGACGCCTCGGCCAGCGCGGTGGCCGCCCGCGAGAACGCGGACCTCCTGGCCGGGGTGCCGGGGGGCGACGGCGCCGACCCGGTGAAGGGCATCCTCAACGACCTCGAGTACACCGCCTCGCTCGACGACAGCTCTCGCCTGGCCTACGCCATCCACGAGCGGCTGGTGAAGGCCGCTGGCGCCGAGGATCGGGGCGTGAAGCAGGCTCCCTTCTACGTGCTGGCCGGCGCCAGGATGCCCTCGGTGCTGCTGGAGCTGGGCTTCATCTCCCACCCCGAGGAGTCGCGAAAGCTGCGCAGCCCCGCCTACCAGGAGATCCTGGCCCGCGCGGTGGCCGACGGCGTCAAGGTCTGGCGCACCGTCCCCCAGGCGGCGCTGAGGTGATCGTGCCGGGGGGGCCTCCGGCTACGCCTGCGGCCCCCCCGGACCCCCCGCTCGCTCCGGGGCAGGCTCATCCGCCTGCCCCTGCGCTCGCCCGCCGCTGGCCGGGGTATAGTGCCCGCCGCCATGCGCCGCGAGGGACGCCCCGACGGAGCGCTGCGGGCCATCCGCCTCGAGCCGGGGGTGTCCCGGCACGCCGAGGGCTCCTGCCTGGCGTGCTTCGGCGACACTCACGTGCTCTGCACCGCCTCGGTGGAGGATCGGGTGCCGCCCCACGTGCTCGGCACCGGGGCCGGGTGGCTCACCGCCGAGTACGGCATGCTGCCGCGCTCCACCCACGAGCGCATGCCGCGCGAGGCGGCCCGCGGCAAGCAAGGCGGGCGCACCCTGGAGATCCAACGCCTGGTGGGGCGGGCGCTGCGGGCGGCGGTGGACCTCGCCGCCCTGGGGCCGCGCACCATCACCGTGGACTGCGACGTGCTGCAGGCCGACGGCGGCACCCGCACCGCCGCCATCACCGGCGGGTTCGTGGCCCTGGCCCTGGCGGCGCGGGCGCTGCGGCGCGAGGGGGTCATCGCCCAGGACCCGGTGCGGCGCCACGTGGCGGCGGTGAGCGTGGGGCTCTTCGACGGGGCGGTGCGGCTGGACCTCGACTACGACGAGGACTCCACCGCCCAGGTGGACATGAACGTGGTGGCCACCGGCGACCTCATGCTGGTGGAGGTGCAGGGGACGGCCGAGGGGGATCCCTTCCGCCGCCAGGACCTGGACCGCATGATCGACGCCGCCCTCAGCGGCGTGGCCGAGCTGGTGGCCTGCCAGGCGCGCGCGCTCCAGGGCGGGTAGGGCGGCGGAGGCCGGCCGTGGACCTGTTCTTCGGAACGCGCAACCCGGGCAAGCTCGAGGAGTTGCGGCGCCTCGTCGCCGGGCTGCCGGTGCGGGTGGTTTCCCCGGAGGACCTCCCCCGCCCGCCGCCGGAGGTGGAGGAGGACGGCGCCACCATGGCCGAGAACGCCGAGAAGAAGGCCGTGGCGTACGCCCGCGCCACCGGGATGCCCGCGTTGGCCGACGACTCCGGCATCTGCGTGGACGTGCTGTGGGGCCTGCCCGGGGTCCGTTCGGCGCGCTGGTCGGAGGACCTGGCGCCGGGGCTCGCCGGCCGGGAGCGCGACCGGGCCAACAACGCGAAGCTCCTCGGCGCCATGGCGGGGGTGCCCACCGAGCACCGCGGCGCCGAGTACCGCGCGGTGGTGGCCCTGGCCAGGCCCGACGGGACCCTGGTGGCCACCGCAGCCGGAACCTGCCGGGGCACCATCGGGACCGCGGAGCGGGGCAGGGGGGGCTTCGGCTACGACCCGCTGTTCATCATACCGGGGGGGCCTCCGGCTGCGCCTGCGGGCCCCCCGCGGCCTCGGATTGCTGCGGCTTCGCCTTCGCCCGTCGGCGAGCAGAGCTCGCCTCCTCCACCGGGGCAGGCTCCTCCGCCTGCCCCTTCGCTCGCTCGCGAGGAACTCGCCCCCCGTACCATGGCCGAGCTCTCGCCCGCCGAGAAGGACGCCATCTCGCATCGCGGGCAGGCGATGCGGAAGATCCTCCCGGCGATCCGGGACCTGGCGGCGACAGGCTAGCCGGCCGCCACCCTTTGACAAAAGGAGGGGGGGAGGCTAGTTACTTCCCTCCCCCGGGGCGTAGCGCAGCCTGGTAGCGCGCCTGCCTTGGGCGCAGGAGGTCGCGGGTCCAAATCCCGCCGCCCCGACTCTTTGACAGACGAACGGATAGGCAGGGCCGGCGCGGCGGCCGGCGGCGTAGAATGGCCGCGGGCGCCCGTAGCTCAGTGGACAGAGCGGCGGCCTTCTAAGCCGCGGGTCGGGGGTTCGATTCCCTCCGGGCGCGCCAGAACATCGATTACACGGTGAGCGTAGCTCAATTGGTAGAGCACTGGACTGTGGATCCGGGGGTTAAGGGTTCGAGCCCCTTCGCTCACCCCAGCTTTCGCGCCCGTAGCTCAGATGGCCGGGGGGACGGGGGGGCCGGACCGGCCCCCCACCCGATCCTTCGTCCGCAACCGAGGTACCAACACGATCTTCGCGCCCGTAGCTCAGATGGATAGAGCGTCGGCCTTCGAAGCCGCAGGTCGGGGGTTCGATTCCCTCCGGGCGCGCCATCGTACCGAGGGGCTTCGCGCCGGCGGCATCGTCCGGGAGGCGGTCCGCCGTGACGCTCCGCCCCCCGGACCCCCCTCGCGCTTCGGCCTGGCCTCATCCGGCCAGGCCTCCGCGCCGGGACGGTGCGTACCTGCAGCTCTGCGCCCGCGCACAATTGACACTCACCGCGGTGCGTTGTAGATCCGCGGCCCCACCGCCATCCATGTCTGCGGGCGCATAGCTCAACTGGCAGAGCAATGGACTCTTAATCCATAGGTTGAAGGTTCGATTCCTTCTGCGCTCATAGACGGGGATCCGCTCATACCGGATCCCCGTTTCGTCTTCGCGAGGCCGTCGCGAGGCCGTCGCGGGGCCGAGTGGACGGAGCGTCCCCTCAGAGAGGAAGCCTCGCCGGCCTTGAGGCCGGCTCGGCGGTCAGCCGGCTCGGCGGTCAATCCTTCTTCCCGCCGTCGATGACGCCGAAGCGCGGGCGTTCAGGGCGGGGCGTAGCGAGCCTGCCGGCCAGCACCGCCGCCCAGGGCACGGCGCAGTCGAAGATGCGCCCGCGGAAGGTCAGGGTGGCGCGCACGCCCCATTCGTCGAGCTCCACGGCGGGCGTGTCGCGGCCCACGACCAGGTCAAGCCGCACCAGCGCCTCCTCGTGAACGTGCTCCGGCAGCACTACGCCCGGCACCGAGGGCGCCACGATGAGGTACTCGACGCTCGAGGCCAGGCGGCAGGCCTGCAGCATCTCCGCGTAGCGCGCCATCAGGTGAAAGAGGTGCAGCGACCCCTCCCGCCAGCCCGGGCAGCTCGGGGTGCAAGCTCCTTCCGGGGGATGTCGGTGTGGACCGTCCACCGGGAGCGGGTTACCACAGTCCGGCCGGGCGGGAATTGACCGGGCGCGCTTTCCCGCGCCCGGCCGTGGTACGAGATCCCCGGGGCGGGTGGCGGAACTGGCAGACGCACCGGATTTAGGATCCGGCGCCGAGAGGCTTGAGGGTTCGAGTCCCTCCCCGCCCAATCTCCCCTTGACCCAAGCGGGTCCGGCGCGTACCACCTACTCCCTTCTCCCTCGTGTCGATCCCGTGCCCGCATGAAGATCCAGGTCGATTCCCTCTCCCCCGTCGAGAAGAAGGTCACCATCGAGATCGACCCCGAGCGGGTGGCCCAGGAGCTCTCGCGGGCCTACCAGTCGCTGGGCCGGCGGGTGCGGCTCAAGGGGTTCCGCCCGGGCAAGGCGCCGCGCCACATGCTGGAGCGCAACTTCCGGGAGGAGGTCGAGGCCGAGGTGCTGGAGCGCCTGGTCCAGGACACCTTCGCCGAGGCGGTCCGGGAGCACGCCATCGAGGCCGTGGCGCCGCCCCGGGTCCAGGTCGGCGAAGGGGGCCTCGGCGAGGGGCGGCCGATCGCCTACACGGCCCGCGTCGAGGTCAAGCCGCGCCTCGAGCCCAAGGACTACCGGGGGCTCCAGGTCCCCAAGAAGACTGCCGAGGTCAGCGAGCAGATGGTGGAGGACGAGCTCACCAAGCTGCAGCAGTCGATGGCCCAGCTGGTCCCGGTGGAGGGGCGCTTCGAGGCCCAGCCCGGCGACTGGGCGGTGGTCGATCACCGCGGGACCATGGGCGGCCAGCCCTTCCCGGGCGGCGAGGCCGAGGGGATCACCGTCCAGGTGGCGGAGGGAGCGCTGGCCGACGGTTTCCTGCCGGCCCTGGCCGGGAAGAAGCTCGGCGAGACGCTGGAGGTGGAGCAGGCCTTCCCGGCCGACCACCGCGTGCCCGAGCTGCGCGGCAAGGCGGCCCACCTCTCCATCACCCTGCGCGCCCTGAAGTTCCGCCAGGTGCCCGCGCTCGACGACGACCTGGCCAAGGACCTGGGGCTCTCCGGGGTCGCCACCCTGGCCGAGCTCAAGGCGCGGCTGCGGCGCGATCTGGAGAAGCAGGCGGCTCGGCGGGCCGAGGCCGAGACGCGCGACGCCCTGGTGCGGGCCGCGCTCTCGAAGAACGATTTCGAGGTGCCGCCGGCGCTGGTGGAGCGAGCCATCGACTCCATGCTGGAGGGGGCGGCCGAGCGGTTCGCGCACCAGGGGATCGACATCCGGAAGCTCGACCTGGACGTGGCCCGCCTGCGGGCCGACCTCCGGGAGAACGCCCTGCTCTCGGTCAAGGGGACGCTCCTCTTGCAGGCCATCGCCGACGCCGAGAAGATCGAGGCCGGCGACGCCGACGTGCAGGCCGAGACCGCCCGCATTGCCGAGGAGCTGGGGGTGCCGGTGGCCCAGGTCCAGCGGCAGATCGGCGGCGGCGACTCGCTCCGGGCGCTAAAGAACAAGCTCAGGGAGGACAAGGCCCTGGCCTTGCTCTCCTCCCAGGCCACCTTCACCTAGGCTTGCAGGAGCCGATCGATGCCCTACGTCCCCATGCCCTACGTCGTGGAGCAGACGCACCGCGGCGAACGGGCCTACGACATCTACTCGCGGCTGCTCAAGGACCGCATCGTCTTCATCGGCACGCCGGTGGACGACGACGTGGCCAACATCGTGGTGGCCCAGATGCTCTTTCTGGAGTCCGAGGACCCGGACAAGGACATCTCCCTGTACATCAACAGCCCGGGGGGCTCGGTGACCGCCGGCCTGGCCATCTACGACACCATGCAGTACGTGAAACCGGCGGTATCCACCATCTGCATCGGGCAGGCTGCCAGCATGGGGGCGGTCCTGCTCGCCGCCGGCGCCCCCGGTAAGCGCTTCGCCGTTCCCAACGCCCGCATCATGATCCACCAGCTCTCCGGCGGCTTCAGCGGCCAGGCCACCGACATCGAGATCCAGGCCCGCGAGGCGCTGCGGCTCAAGAAGCGGCTGGACGAGATCCTGGCCCGGCACACCCGCCAGGCCCTGGAGCGCATCGAGAAGGACACCGACCGCGACTACTTCATGGGGCCGGGCGAGGCCAAGGAATACGGCCTCATCGACGAGGTGATCATCCACAAGAAAGTGACGGAGAAGAAGCCCTAGCCCCCGCCTCCCGTGTATGCGAACCGGAGCGCCGGTGTGTTCCGCCGGGAGTCGTCCCGGCGCGGAGGCCTGGCTGGGTGAGGCCAGGCCGGAGCGCGAGGGGGGACCCGGTCGGGCGCAGCCCCCCGGTACCGAAGAGGCACGGGGGCCGCAGCCGCGCTAGAATGCAGGTGGAGGCACCCACGTGGAGAAGCGCGAGACGCTCTGCTGCAGCTTCTGCGGCAAGTCGCAGAAGGAAGTGAAGAAGCTCATCGCCGGGCCCACCGTCTACATCTGCGACGAGTGCATCGGCCTGTGCAACGACATCATCGCCGAGGAGATCGCCGGCGAGGAGAAGCGCGACCAGAAGCTGCGCATCCCGCGCCCGGCCGAGATCAAGACCATCCTCGACGAGTACGTGGTGGGGCAGGAGCGCGCCAAGAAGACCCTGGCGGTGGCGGTCCACAACCACTACAAGCGCATCGAGAGCCGGGTCAGCCTCGACGACGTGGAGCTACAGAAGTCCAACATCCTCCTGCTCGGGCCCACCGGGTCGGGCAAGACCCTCCTGGCCCAGACCCTGGCCAAGATCCTGAACGTCCCCTTCACCATCGCCGACGCCACCTGCCTCACCGAGGCCGGCTACGTGGGCGAGGACGTGGAGAACATCATCGTCAACCTGCTGCAGGCGGCCGACCACGACATCGAGCGGGCCCAGAAGGGCATCGTCTACATCGACGAGATCGACAAGATCGCCCGCAAGTCCGAGAACCCCTCCATCACCCGCGACGTCTCCGGCGAGGGAGTGCAGCAGGCGCTGCTCAAGATCATCGAGGGGACGGTGGCCAACGTCCCGCCCAAGGGCGGCCGCAAGCACCCCCAGCAGGAATTCCTCCAGGTCGACACCACCAACATCCTCTTCATCTGCGGCGGCGCCTTCTGCGGCCTGGAGGACATCATCGAGCGGCGGGTCGGAGGGCGCAGCCTGGGCTTCGGCGCCGAGCGCAGCCAGCGCTCCGGCCGGTCGGCCTCGGAGCTGCTGCAGCTGGTGGAGCCCGAGGACCTGCTCAAGTTCGGGATGATCCCCGAGTTCGTGGGGCGGCTTCCGGTGGTGACCGCGCTCGACGAGCTCGACGAGCAGGCGCTGGTGGACATCCTGGTGAAGCCGCGCAACGCCCTCACCAAGCAGTACAAGAAGCTGCTGGACATGGACGGGGTGGCCCTCAAGTTCACCGAGGGATCGCTGCGCTCCATCGCCCGCGCCGCCCAGAAGAACAAGGCCGGCGCGCGCGGGCTGCGCGGCATCGTCGAGGGGGCGATGCTCGACATCATGTACGACGTGCCTAGCCGCCGGAACGTCCAGGAGATCGTCATCAACGAGGACGTCATCGAGCGCGGCGAGCCCCCCATCGTGGTGCTGCGCAAGGAGGCGGAGAGCGCCTGAGCGCGCCTCCGCTGCGGCGGCGGGGCGGGCGGCACCCGCCCCGGGCGCGCCGCCGCCCCGTCCAGAGGCTTCCCTGTCTCCCCGGCGGTGGTACTCTCTGACCGGCCGGGGGATTCGTTCGAGGAGCCGGGGTGGCATTCTTCAAGGGCGACGACAAGGGGAAGCCCGAGGCGCGGAGCATGCCGTTGCTGCCGCTCCGGGACATCATCGTCTTCCCGCACATGGTGGTCCCGCTGTTCGTGGGGCGCGAGAAGTCCATCGCCGCCCTGGATGAGGCGCAGCGGCGCGACAAGGCGATCGTGCTCGCCGCCCAGAAGAAGGCCAAGGTCAACGACCCCGCCGCCGACGACGTCTTCGCGGTGGGGACGCTGGGGACCATCATCCAGCTCCTCCGCCTGCCCGACGGCACCGTGAAGGCGCTGGTGGAGGGCAAGCAGCGGGTGCGGATCCTGCGCTTCCTGCCCTCCGAGACCTTCTACCAGGTGGAGGCCGAGGAGGTGCCGGAGCGGAGCGAGCGCACCGTCGAGCTCGAGGCGCTCATGCGCCAGGTGCACACCACCTTCGAGGCCTACGTCAAGCTCAACAAGCGCATCCCGCCCGAGATGCTGATGAGCGTCTCGACCATCGACGACCCGGCGCGGCTGGCCGACACCATCGTGGCCCACCTCTCGCTCAAGCTCACCGACAAGCAGGGGATCCTGGAGGTGGAGGATCCGCGAGCGCGGCTGGAGAAGCTCTTCGAGCTGATGCAGAGCGAGATCGAGATCCTCCAGGTGGAGAAGAAGATCCGCACCCGCGTCAAGAAGCAGATGGAGAAGTCGCAGAAGGAGTACTACCTCAACGAGCAGATGCAGGCCATCCAGCGCGAGCTGGGCGAGAAGGACGAGTTCAAGAACGAGATCCAGGAGCTGGATGAGAAGATCCGCCAGAAGAAGATGTCGAAGGAGGGCACCCTCAAGGCCAAGAAGGAGCTCAAGAAGCTCAAGATGATGAGCCCCATGAGCGCCGAGGCCACGGTGGTCCGTAACTACATCGACTGGATCCTCTCCCTGCCCTGGGCCGAGTACACCGAGGACAAGCTGGACATCGCCGAGGCCGGGCGGGTCCTCGACGAGGACCACTACGGGCTGCGCAAGGCCAAGGAGCGGATCCTCGAGTACCTGGCGGTGCAGAAGCTGGTGGAGCGCCCCAAGGGGCCCATCCTGTGCTTCGTGGGGCCGCCTGGGGTGGGGAAGACCTCGCTGGCCAAGTCCATCGCCCGGGCCATGGGGCGCCGCTTCGTCCGCGTCAGCCTGGGCGGGGTCAGGGACGAGGCCGAGATCCGCGGCCACCGCCGCACCTACATCGGCGCGCTGCCGGGCAAGATCGTCCAGTCGCTCAAGAAGGCCGGCTCGGGGAACCCGGTCTTCCTCCTCGACGAGGTGGACAAGATGTCGACCGACTTCCGCGGCGACCCCTCGGCGGCGCTGCTGGAGGTGCTCGACCCCGAGCAGAACCACACCTTCGTCGACCACTACCTGGACCTGGACTACGACCTCTCCAAGGTCATGTTCATCTGCACCGCCAACACCATGGGGGGGATCCCGCTGCCGCTGCAGGACCGCATGGAGGTCATCCGCATCGCCGGGTACACGGACCTCGAGAAGCTCTCCATCGCCACCCGCTACCTCATCCCCAAGCAGAAGGAGCTGAACGGCCTCGGCGCCATCGCGGTGGAGTTCAGGAAGAGCGCCCTCAAGACGCTCATCCACCGCTACACCAAGGAGTCCGGCGTCCGCTCGCTGGAGCGCGAGGTGGCCTCCATCTGCCGGAAGATCGCCAAGGAGTACCTGGCGCAGGGGAAGGAGCGGCCCTTCGCGGTCACCGAGAAGACGGTGCAGAAGCTCCTCGGCCCGCCCAAGTTCCGCTACGGCGTGGCCGAGCAGCAGGACCAGGTGGGGCTGGCCACCGGGCTGGCCTGGACCGAGCTCGGCGGCGAGCTGCTCTCCATCGAGGCCACCGTCATGCCCGGCAAGGGCAAGCTCATGATCACCGGCAAGCTGGGCGAGGTGATGCAGGAGTCGGCCCAGGCCGCCATGAGCTACGTGCGCTCCCGGGCCGAGGTGCTCGGGCTCGACAAGCGGTTCCTGGAGTCGGTGGACATCCACGTGCACGTCCCGGAGGGCGCCATCCCCAAGGACGGACCCTCGGCCGGGATCACCATGGCCACCACCCTGGTGTCGGCCCTGTGCAAGGTGCCGGTGCGCAAGGACGTGGCCATGACCGGCGAGATCACCCTGCGCGGCCGGGTGCTCCCCATCGGCGGCCTCAAGGAGAAGGCGCTGGCCGGCCACCGCGGCGGCATCAAGACGATCCTCATCCCCAAGGAGAACGAGAAGGACGTCCGGGAGATCCCGAGGAAGGTCCGCCAGTCCCTGCAGATCGTGGCCGTCGAGCACATGGACGAGGTGCTGCGCGAGGCCCTGAAGCCGGAGGACCCCGACGCCTTCTTCCGGCGCTCGCCCGCCGCCATCCAGGCCCCGCCCGCCGCGGCGCCGGCCTAGCCCTTTCCGGATCGTGGACCCCGGCGGCCCGGTCTCGCCTCCGGCCGCTGTCCTCGCGCCGAGCGGCGCGCCCGGGCCTCGCTTCCGCCGGCGCGTGTCCTCGCCGCCCCGCGGTACCATGGCGGCCCCGCGCTCGCGATCCCCGGGGCGCGACGGCGAAAGGCGGGCAACGCCCCGTGCTTTACTGGCGACGGTTTCGACGCGTGTTCGCCGTCGCGACACGGTGCGCTTGGGCGCGGCGCCGCGACCAGCGTGCACTCGGGCGGCTGCGGGGAAGCGCCGGCGGAAGCGAGGCCCGGAGCGCTCCATTGGAACTGATCCCGCGCCGATGCCTTCGACCGGCTCGGGCAGGAGCCTCGGGCCTCCCCCGACGGCACAATCCGCAGCGCCGCACCCGGACACCGCGCCGCCGCGACGCGCCACGCGCGCGGCGGTGCGCGACGGCGAGCACGCGCCTGAAACTTCTCCAGAACAGCTCGGGACGGTGCTCGCCTCTCGCCGGCGCGCCGCGAGGAGCAAGGGCGCGCGTCGCGGCCATGACTGCCATGCCCGGCGCGAGGACCGTGCCGGAGGGGGAGGCCCGAGGCGACGGAGCACGGCGGCCGGCGGCGAGACCGGACCGCCGGGTACGCGCGCCGCCGCAGGCTCAGCCCGCCTCCACCCGCGCGTAGAGGCGCCGTGCCCCGCGCGTCGAGGGCAGGGGGACGAGGCCGAGGCGGGCCAGGTCCCAGCCCGGCGCACCGTCCTTCACCACCACGCAGCGGCGCGCCACCCGGCGCGCCCGCGCCAGCGCCTCCGGCGAGAGCGGCCGCGGGTCGCCGAGCCGGCGCACCAGGTCGAAGGAGGGGTTCTGGGCCCGGGCCTCGCGGAACATGGGATCGAAGACCACCACGTCGAAGCTCCGCTCCGGAGCGGCGGCCAGGAAGGACCGGTGGTCGGCCAGCCGCACCTCCACGCGCCGGGCGGCGGGATGCGGGAGCAGGCGCAGCCCCTCCTCCACCAGGGCCGCCAGCGGGGCGGAGGCCTCGAGCCCCAGCACCCGGCCCTTCGCTCCCACCGCGGCGGCGGCCACCAGAGCGTCGGCGCCGATCCCCAGGGTGCAGTCGAGGACCGTCTCGCCGGGCCGGAAGTCCGCCGCGGCCAGGAAGGGGTCGCCGGTGGGCCGGCCCCGTTCCCCCTGGAGGAGCCGCCGCGCCCGCAGCGCCCCCATGCCCGGGTTCCAGCAACGCTCCCGCCCGTCGATGAAGAGGGCCGCCGCCCGCCCCAGCACCAGGAGCGCCTCTGCGCCGGCTGCGGACGCGAGCGCCCGGAGGGGCCGGCCGTCCCGCTCCAGGCAGGGCAGGCCATGCCGGGCCGCGACGGCGCGGGCCCGCCCGGCCAGGGTCGCGTCCGGACGCGGCGCGGTGGTGACGGCCAGGCGCACGCCGGCCATTGTGGCGCCGCGCCGCCGCCGGCGCTAGACTCTTATGCAAGATCTATATAAACTTTCATCAAGCCCGCCATGCGCCAGCCCACCGCCCAGAGCCAGGTCGCTCGCCAGCCGGCCGCCCGCCACCGGGCGGTGCGCCAGCCGGGCGCGCGCGCCCGCGTGCGCAGCTACTCCGCCACCGACGAGGACGTGGCCATGCTGGAGGCGGTGGCCGGCTACCACGGCTTCACCAAGTCGGCGACCCTGGTGGGCCTGGTGCGCCGCGAGTTCTGGAGGCTCTTTCCCGCCGGCACCGGCGACATCCGCCCGGCGCGCGGCGCCCGCGTGGTGAAGCCATGACCTTGCCCGTCGTCCCCATCCACGATCCGGTGGCCAACCCCCAGGCCGGATCGAGCCTGCGCCCCGAGGAGGTTCGCGAGCTGGAGGCGGAGATCCGCGCCCTGGCCCGCGAGAAGGACGCGGTCGTCCTGGCCCACAACTACCAGCTCCCGGAGGTGCAGCAGATCGCCGACTTCGTGGGGGACTCGCTGCAGCTCGCGATCCAGGCGCAACAGGCCCCCCAGTCCACCATCGTCTTCTGCGGGGTGCACTTCATGGCCGAGTCGGCCAAGGTGCTGAATCCCGGGAAGCGGGTGCTGCTCCCGAACCTGTCGGCCGGCTGCTCCCTGGCCGACTCCATCACCCCGGAGTCGCTGGAGGACTGGAAGGCGCGATACCCCGATCACGCGGTGGTCACCTACGTGAACTCCAGCGCCGAGGTGAAGGCCCTCTCCGACATCTGCTGCACCAGCGCCAACGCCGCCAGCGTGGTCCGCTCGCTGCCCCAGCGGAAGATCCTCATCACCCCCGACCGGAACCTGGGCCGCTGGGTGGCGAGCAAGGTCCCGGAGAAGGAGGTGGTGGTCTACGACGGCGCCTGCCCGGTGCACGACGTGGTGCGGGGCGCCAGCGTGGAGCGGGTGCGGGGGGCGCGCCCCCAGGCGGTGATCATCGCCCACCCCGAGTGCCGCGAGGACGTGCTGGCCATGGCCGACGAGGTGTGCTCGACCACCGCCATGCTCTCGGCGGTGTCGCGCCACCCCGAGGCCCGCACCTTCATCGTGGCCACCGAGCACGGCATCCTGCACCAGATGCGCAAGCGCTGGCCCGACAAGGAGTTCATCGTGGCCGACGGCTGCGTGGGCTGCCGCATGCACTGTCCGTACATGAAGATGGTCGACCTGCTCATGGTCCGCTCGGCGCTCCGCGAGGGCCGGCACCTCATCGAGGTGCCCGCCGACGTGGCCCAGGGCGCCCGGCGGGCCCTGGAGCGCATGATCGCGGTGCCGCGGGATAATTGAACGAGGGCTGCGCCCTCGCCCCGTCGAGCAAAGCTCGCCCGGGCCCCACTCCTGCTCCGCGGGGCCCCGCCGCGCTTCGGCTTCGCCTCGCGCGGCACCCCGCGGGGAGGGGCCTCCGCCCCTCCTTACCCGAAGTGGGGCCCCTCCCCGTTGGCGTTTTCACGCGCGGCCGATTTGTTGATGTGCGCCGGCGCTGGGCTAGGCTCCGCCCATGAGCGAGCTCGACCCGGCCCGGCTAGAGGTGATCCGGAGCCTGCTGGCCTTCGACCGCGCCGCTCCCGAGGACGCCGAGCGGGTCCTCCCCGGCGACGTCGACCTGGACCGCGAGGTGGACCGGCTCTTCGCCGAGATCGCCTCGTGACCGCGCCGTCCCCGGCCCGGCTCCGGAGCGCCGTGGTATAACGCGCCTCGATGACGCGCTGGAAGCTATGGGTGGTGGTGCTCCTAGCGCTCGCCGCCTCGGGCGCAGGCCTGGCGGTGGGCTCGGAGCGCTTCGCGGCGCTCCAGCTCCGGCAGGTGGACCACACCCTGGCCGCGGCGCGAGCGCAGGTCGAGCTGGCGCAGGCGGCGCTGGCCCGGCAGGCGCAGGCGGTGGCCCTGCTGGCGGCGCGCGATCCCGAGCTGCTGGAGGCCCTGGCCGAGCCCGCCGCGCCGCCGGCCCCGCCCCGAGGCCGCAAGCCGCCCCCGCCGCCGGCGCCGCGCAAGGACCCGGCCGCGGTGGCCGACGCCGCCGTGAAGGCGGCCGCCCGGGCCATGGGGGTGGATCTCTCCCGCGGCCAGGTGAGCGCACTGGCCGGCGAGGCCGCGGCGCGCAGGGACCCGGCCCAGGAGCTGCTCCTGGCGGCGGTGGCCGGGACGGCGCGGCAGGGGCACGTCCGCTACGGCGACTCCGTCTACTCCGCCGGCGCCGCCCCGGTGCGGAAGGGGATGGCGGTGCTCTTCGGCATCCCCATCGACTCCCAGTGGACGGAGGCGCTCGAGGCGTCCACCTCGGTGCGGGTGGTCCTCTACTCCGGACCGGGCAAGCCCAACGCGTCGCTCCCCGCCGGCGAGGCCGAGGCCTTCGCCGCCGCGGCCGCCAGGCCGGGCGGGGCGCCGGTGGGCCAGGGGCGCCTGGGGCCGGTGAAGCTTCCGGGCCCGGCCTTCCTGCCCGCCCTGCCGCTCCTCCTGGTGCGGGCCCCGGCGCAGCGCGTGCAGGCCGTGGCCGTGGCGGGCCTGCCGGGAGCGGCGCTGGTGCTGGCGGCCCCGACCCAGCCCGTCCTGGCCCCGCTCGGCGCCGGGCAGCAGCTCTCGCTGCTCGGGATGGGGCTCCTGGTCCTGGTCGCGCTGGTCTTCACCCTCCTGCCGGGGGGCGGGAGCGGAAAGGTCCGCTGGCCGCGCGAGCTCCTCTCCGCCGCCGAGCGCATCGCCCGCGGCGACTTCGAGGCCCGGGTCCCCCGCCTGGCCGGGCCGGCCGCGGCGGTGGGCGCGGCGCTGAACCGCGCCGCCGAGGCCGCCGCGGCTCGAGCCCCTGCGGAAGACACCGCGCCGCTGCTCCGGGAGGCCCCGGCCGCGCCCGCGCCGCCGCCGCCGCGCCAGGAGGCCGAGCGCGCCGGCCCCGACCTCCTCTCCGACCTGGGCGGTCGGGCCTCGGCGGCCACGGCGGTCGCGCCCTCTCCGTCCGCCGCCACCGCCGCCGCGCCCATCTCCGCGGCCGGCACCACCGGCCGGCTCGACGCCTCGGAGCTGTTCGGGGAGCCGGCGGCCCCGACCCGAGCTCCGGCCGCCGCCCCGCCTCCGCCGGCTCCGGCACCGGCGGCCGCACCCCCGGCCGCCTCGCCCGCCGCCGCGGCGGCCCCGCCGGGGCCGGCCCCCCTCACGCCCGAGTCCGAGGAGGAGCACTGGCGACAGGTCTACCAGGACTTCCTCAAGGTGCGGGAACAGTGCCGCGAGCCGTCCGAGGGGCTCAGCTACGACCGCTTCCGGCAGAAGCTCCAGAAGAACAAGGAGAGCCTGGTGCAGAAGTATTCCTGCCGCGCGGTGCGCTTCCAGGTGTACGTGAAGGACGGGAAGACCGCCTTGAAGGCGACGCCAGTGCGGTAGACCGCCCGCGACCGGCCCCTCCCTCCTCAAGACGCCGGTGCGGTAGTGGCGCGCGTCACAAGTCCCGGGCCTGTCCCGGCGCGCGCCACGCAGGTGGGGGTCCGGGGGAGGCGGCGCCCCGCCTCCCCCGGTAGGGCTCGCAGGGAGGGCCCGTGCCTTGCTGCCTCACCGTGCAAGGCACGGGGCCTTCCCCGCGAGTGCTGCGGAGCAACGTGATGGGAGGGTGGGCTCATGACGTCTGCGGAGCAGCACTAGCCACCGGCAAGCGCACCGTGAAGGTGGCGCCCTGGCCCTGCCGCGAGGCCACCTCGATGCGGCCGCCGTGCTCGGAGACGATGCGCTCGGCGATGGCCAGGCCGAGGCCGGTGCCGCCCTCCTTGGTGGTGAAGTAGGGCTCGAACACCCGGGTCACGTCCGCCGGGGCGATGCCCGGGCCGGTGTCGGAGACCGAGAGCAGCACCTCGGCCCCCTCGCGGCGGGCGGCCAGCCGAAGCGAGCCGCCCCGGGGCATGGCCTCGGTGGCGTTCTGCACCAGGTTGAGCAGCACTTGCAGCATCTGGTCGCGATCCACGCTCACCGGCGGCAGGCCCTCGGGCACCTCCCGCTCCAGCCGGACGCCCGGAGGCGGGGACGGATAGAGGGCCAGGAGCGCCGAGAGCAGCTCGCCGGCAGCCACCGGGGCCGGCTGGGGCGGAGGCAGCCGGGCGAAGCGGCTGAACTCGTCCACGATGCGCTTCAGGCGCCTCACCTCCTCCTGGATGGCCTGGGTCCCCTCGCGGAAGATCTCCTCGAAATCGGGGCGACGCCGCTCCAGGGCCTCGCGCAGCGTCTCCACGCTCATGGCGATGGGAGTGAGGGGGTTCTTCACCTCGTGGGCCAGCCGCCGCGCCACCTCCCGCCAGGCGGCCACCCGCTCGGCCGAGGTGGCGCGCTCGCGGCTCCGGATGAGGTCGGCGGTCATGGCGTTGAAGGCCCGCACCAGGTCGCCCACCTCGCCGGAGGCGCGCGCCTCGACGCGGGCCCCCAGGTCGCCGCCCGCCACCCGCACCGCTGCCTCGCGCAGCGCCTCCAGCGGGCGGGTGATGCGGCGCGCCAGCAGGTGGCCCCCGAGCAGCGCCGCCGCCGCGGCGAGGCACAGGGCGAAGAGCACCGCCAGCGAGACGGTGACCTGGGCGCGCTCCAGCCCCGCCGCCGGCAGCGTGACCTCGATGCGCCCGAGCTCGCCCCTGGCCCCGGGAATGGGGATGGCCCGCGCCCGCGCCTGGGGCGTGCCCAGGAGCCGCGCCAGGGTGCGGCCCGGGCCGCTCGCCTCGGGCCCGGCCGAGGCGGCCAGCGGCCGGTCCTCGCCCTCCCGCAGCACGGCCACCTCCCCGCCGGTCAGGGCCGCCACCCGCTCGGCGAAGCGCGGCCCCAGCGCCAGGCCCGCCGCCACTCGCAGCGGCGAGTCGGGCACCGGCTCCCAGGCCACGAGCGCCAGGACCGGCTCGACGCCCTCGGAACCGGCGCGCGAGACGAGCCAGGGCACCGCCCGCCCGGGCGGAACGGCCGCGAACAGGGCGGAGAGCTCCGGGTCGGCGTCGCCGGCGCGGCCGGGGAGGTGGCCCGAGGAGACCACCCGCGCCCCGGCGTCCGCCACCGCCAGCACCTCCAGCCCCCGCGCGGCCATCCAGCCTGCCGCCCGCGGCGCCACCTCGGCCGGGTCGAGCTTTTCCTGGGCCTCGTCGCGCGCCAGGGCGTCGAGCTCGGGGCCGCGCGCCAGCTCCCTGGCAGCGGCGCCGGCCAGGGCCCCCAGGCGCGCCAGCTCGCCCTCCACCGCCCGGGTGGCCCCGTCGAGCCGGGCGGCGTACTCCGACTGCAACGACCGCGAGAGGGTCCGGCTCACCGGCCAGAGGGCCGCTGCCAGAGGCAGCGCCGCGAAGAGCCAGAAGGCGAGGGTGAGCCGGGCCCGCAGGGTCATCGCGCCACCGGGAGCATCCACAGCTCGCCCGGGTCGAGGCCGCCGTCGCGGAGTGGCCGGAGGCCGTGGAGGCCGGCCCGCGCCGAGGCGGTGAGGCCGGTGGCGAGGAGCGGCACGGCCATGGCCTCCTCGGCCGCCACGGCGGCGACCGCGCCCGGATCGGTTCCCGCCAGGCGCTCCAGGGCGCGCCGGGCGGCGGCCGGGCCTCCCAGGGCCCAGGCCACCTCCAGCGCCGCGGCGGCCGGGGTCGGGGCGGCCAGGGTCCGTGTGAGAAGGGCCAGGTCGAAGTCGCCGTCGGCCAGCCGGGCCTGGAAGGCCTCCGCCCCGACCGGCTCCACCGCCACCCGCACGCCGAGGTCGAAGAGCTTGACCTGGAGGCGGTCGGCCGCGCCCCGGGCCACGTCGCCAGAGGGCACGAGCAGCGACAGGCGGCGTCCGGGGCGGGGCGGCGAGGGCGGGGCTGCGGCAGGCGGGGCCACCGGGCCAGGCCACAGCGCCGGCGGCAGCGGGCTCGCGAGCGGCGCCGCGGGGCCGCGCACGAAGCGGAGGAGGTCGGCCCTGTCCACCGACGAGAGCGCGGCCCGCAGCGCCGCAGCCTCGGCGGGGAGGCGCCGCGCGCCCACCAGCACCCAGGTGGCGGTGACGGCCGCAAGCGGCGTCGCCGCGGAGGCGCCGGGGACGGTCTCCGGGCGAGCCGCCAGATCGATCTCGCCGCGGGCCATGGCGCGCGCGGCGCGGCGGGCGTCCTGGGGAAGGAGCAGCAGGGCGTCGGCGAAGGGGCGGCCGCGGAACGAGCCGTCGAAGGCGGCGAGGCGCAGGCCGCCCTGGCCCTCGCCGGCGCGCATGAACGGGCCGGCGCCGTCGCCCGGGGCGCGCGCCACCGCCGCCGGGAGCGCCGCCAGTGCCTCGGGGAAGGCCGGGAAGGGGACGTCGAGCTCCACCCGCAGCTCGAGGTCGGAGAGGACCTCGACGCCGGCGAGCGCCGAGGCCCGCCCGGCCCGCACCGCATCGGCGCCCTTCACCGGCAGGGCGATCCAGCCGTGCGGGGAGGCGGGCGCCGGCGAGGCCAGGCGCAGAAGGCTGGCCGCCACGTCGGCGGCGAGGAGCGGCGCGCCGGAGTGGAAGCGCAGGCCGGGGCGGAGCCGGAGCCGGAAGGCGCGGCCGCCGGGCTCGGCCTCGGGGAGGGCAGCCAGGAGCCCCGGGCGCAGCCCCCCCGAGGCGTCCGCCTCGACCAGGGTGGCGTGCACGGCGCGGGCGGCCAGGAGGTCGGCGGCGCTCTCGGCGCGGGCCGGGTCGAGGTCGCGCGGCAGGGCCGGCAGCGCCAGCCGGAGGTCCCCGCCGAAGCGGGCCGGGAGCCCGGCCCGGGCCGGGAGGCACGGCCAGAGCGCGGCGGCGATGGCGAGCAGGGCCCGGGTCACGGCCCCATCTCACGGCGGTCGGCGGTGACGAGCCACAGCTCGCTGGTCCCGTCCGGCAGCGAGGCGCACAGCACCGCGTCGTCCCGGCCGTCCCCGGTGAGGTCGGCCGCCGCTCCGGCCAGGATCGATCCCGGAAGGCTGGCCGACTCGTGTACCGCCTGGCCGGAGGGGAGGCGCAGCACCCGCACCCGGTCCTCGATCCCGGCGGCGGCGTCGGAGGCCACCAGCTCCGGCTCGCCGTCGCCGTCGAGGTCGGCCAGGGCCAGGCCGGCGCCGACGCCCTCGAGGCGCCCCACCGGGGCGAGGTCGGGGCCGAGCAGGAGGGCCACCCCCTCGCCGGTGACCGCGGCGAAGGCCACCGCGCCCGCCCTGGGCGCGCCGGCGAAGGCGGCGAACTCCCGCGCCGAGCGCGGGCGCGCCGCGGCGTCGGCCAGGCGGGTGAACTGGTCGGCCAGGGTGGGCTTGCCGGGGACGAAGGCGCCGAAGACGCGCCCGGAATCCGAGGCCCACAGCGGCGCGGGGGCGAGCGAGGCCACCGCGCGGAGCGCGCCGCCGACGAACGCCAGCACCTCGCCGGAGGGGGCCCCGGCGAGCCGCACCGCCACCCGACCGGCGCCGAAGTCGCCCACCGCCGCCGCGGCGGCGGGGCGCCTGAGCGGCGAGAGCGGCGCAGCCGGGTGGGGACGGCGCAAGAGCTCCCGGCCGTCCCGGCCCAGGAGGACCAGCGCCGAGGGCGTCACCAGGAGGAGCGACGGCCCCCCGCCGGGATCGCCGGCGGCGAGCGCCAGCACCGGCTCCTCGAAGCGGGCCAGCAGGCGAACCGCCACCGGCAGCGGTCCGCGCCCGCGCGGCGGCGCTCCCCGCGCCAGCGCCAGCACGGCGGCATCGGCGGGGAGGGTGAGCGAGAGGAGGCGCGAGGGACCGGGGCGGACCTCGGGGAGGCGCTGCAGGAAGAAGCTCTGGCGGGTGGGGATCACCTCGGCGAGGAGCGAGAGCTCGCGCCGGCCGGCTGACAGGGCGGCCTGGAGGCGCAGCAGGCGATCGGCCCCCATGGCCCGCGCCGCCGCCTCGGGTTCGGCCAGCCGGCCGCCGCCGAGCGGCGCCACCGCGAAGCCGCGGCGCGAGAGGGCCTCGGAGACCGCGGTGCCGAGCGGAGCGGCCAGCGCCTCGGCGCCGGGGGCGGAGACCGCCAGGGCCAGGAGCTCGCCCGGCCGGGCGAGCTCGGCGAGCCGCGAGGCCACCGCCTCTCCGGCGCGGCCGAGCGCGCCCGAGGCCGCCTCGGGGGCGGCCAGGAGCGCGAGGGCGGCGAGCAGGGGGGTCAAGGGCCGTCAACGGTCGTCCATGAAGAAGCTCTGCGGGGCGGCCGGCGGTGGCGCGTCCCCCGACGGGCCGGTGCCGGAGAGGAAGGCGAAGAAGGGGGCCGCGGCGTCCTCGGAGAGGAGGCCGGTACCGGGATCGACCCGCACGAACTCCACCCCGGGCGGGGGCGGGAAATCGACCGGAGGCTTCCCCCCCACGGCGGCCTGCATGAAGCCCAGCCAGGCCGGCAGGGCGGCGCCGGCGCCGGTGGCGTGGGCGCCCAGCGGATCGTGGGAGTCGAAGCCGACCCACACCCCCCCCACCAGGTCCGGCGTCATTCCCACGAACCAGGCGTCGCGGTGCTCCTGGGCGGTCCCGGTCTTGGCGGCCACCGGCCGCGAGAGGGCGCTCGCGGCCTTGCCGGTCCCGTAGGTCACCACGTCGCGCATCATGGAGAGCACCACGTAAGCCACGTCGGGCGGGAGGCCGGCCGGGGGCGCCGGCTCGACCGCGGCCGCGGCCGGGATCACGGTGGGGCTGCCGCCGGCGGCCGGGGCGGCGGCGGCCGGGATCGCGGCGGCCGGCGCCTCGGCCTGGGCCGGAGCGGCCGGATGGGTCCCGGCCGGCGCCGCGGAGGGCGGCAGTGGTTCCGGGGGGCCGCGGGGCGCGTTCTCCTCGAGGACCCGGCCGTCGCGGTCGCGCACGCGGGTGATGAGCACCGGGGGTGCGTAGAAGCCCTCGGCGGCCAGGGTGGTGAAGGCGTTCACCAGCTCCAGCGGCGTCACCTCGCCGGTGCCCAGCGCCAGGGACAGGCTACGCGGCAGGTCGCTCTCGATGCCGGCGCGGCGGGCGAACCCGGCGACCGCGTCCACCCCCAAAGCGTCCACGAGCTTCGCCGAGACGGTGTTCTTGGAGTGGGCCAGGGCCGCCTGGAGGAGCATGGGGCCGTCGTACTCGTCCCGCTCGAAGTTCTGCGGCTTCCACTCCTTGCCGGTCCAGGGGTCGCGGTAGAGATCGGGCGTGTCGTAGACCAGCGTGGCCGGCGTGTAGCGGCGCGACTCCACCGCCGCGCCCCACACGAAGGGCTTGAAGGCGCTGCCGGGCTGGCGCCGGGCCTGGATGGCCCGGTTGAACTGGGAGGTGGCGAAGTCGTAGCCCCCGACCAGCGCCCGCACCCCGCGGGTCATGGGGTCGATGGCCACCAGCGCCCCCTGGACCTTGGGCACCTGCTCCAGCGACAGCGAGAGCGGCCGGCCGGAACGGGCGGCGTCGGCGGCGCCGACCTTGCCGGGGAGGACGCGCACGGCCACGATGTCCCCGGGCCGGAGGACGTCTCCCATGCGCTTGGGCGCCGGGGTCCAGGCGGTCGGGTTCCACTTGCGCGCCCAGTTGCACTCCGGGAAGTGGAGGATGCCGCGGGCGCTGCCCAGGTCCAGCTCCGCCGCCTTGTCGTCCACCTTCTCCACCAGCGCGGAGTAGACCTCGCCGGCCTCGAGAGGGCGCACCCGCACCCGGCGCTTCACGTCCTCGTCCGGCTCGTCGTCGATCTCGTCGGGGTCGACCCGCCCCAGGTCCCACACCAGCGCCTCGCCCCGCAACGGCTTCACCGCCGAGAGGCGCTCGCGCCACAGCGGCCGGGCCGCCTCCACCTGCTTGGGGTCGAGGTGCTGCTGGGCGCCGCGCCAGCCGTGGCGCTTGTCCACCCGCCGCAGGTCCGCCTGCAGGGCCGCCTCGGCGGCGCGCTGCAGGAACGGGTTCATGGCCACGTCGATCACCAGCCCGTCGGTCTCCACCACCGCCGCCCCGTAGCGCGCGTCGAGGATCTTGCGGATGGCGTCGGCGTACCACAGGCCGGCCGGCTCCTCGTGGCGCACCACCCGCACCGGCCGCGCCGCCTCGGACTCGGCCACCCTGGGGTCGAGGAAGCCCACCTCCGCCATGCGCCGCAGCACGTAGCGCTGGCGGGCCTTGGCGGCGTCGGGGTGCTTGGCGGGGGAGAGTCGCTCCGGCGACTGCACCAGCCCGGCCAGCATGGCGGCCTCGCCCACCGAGAGGTCGCGGACGCTCTTGCCGAAGTAGAACCGGCTGGCCTCCTCCACCCCGTAGCGCCGGTGCCCCAGGTAGATCTGGTTCAGGTACAGGTAGAGGATCTCGTCCTTGGTGAGGTTGCGCTCCAGGCGCGGCGCCAGCACCAGCTCCTTCACCTTGCGCTTCACCCGCCAGTCGGACTGCAGGAGGAAGGTCTTCACCACCTGCTGGGTGATGGTGGAGCCGCCGCAGGCCACCCCCCCGCGCAACAGCCCCTTGGCCAGGCAGCGCCCGATGGCCAGGTAGTCCACGCCCTCGTGCTCGTAGAACTTGGCGTCCTCGGCGGCCAGCACCGCCTTCTTCATCACCTCGGGGATCTGCTCGAAGGGCACCACCGTGCGGCGCTCGCGGGCGAAGGCGAACACCTCGCTGCCGTCCGCCCCGTAGACGCGGGTCGAGACCAGCGGGCGGTAGTCCCTCAGGGTGTCGAAGGCCGGGAGCTCGCGCGTCCAGGCGAAGAGCGTGAGCGCCCCCGCGGCGGCGAGACCGCCCAGGACGAAGGCGGCGGCGCGGAGCCGGCCGCCCGGTCCCAGCCCGCGCCACCAACCCCTGAGGCGGCCGGGGGCCAGGCGGAGCCGGCCGGCGAGGTCGGATGCGCCGGCGGGGAGCTGGGGCCTTCGGGTGTCCACGTGGCGGGCGTTATACACCAACCCCGCTCGGAGCATGCTCCGTGCCGGGCCGGCGCTCCTGGGTAACGCCCCGGGGACAGGGAGCATTCCGATGGGGCGCGGCGGCCGTGTCCCGTGGGGTACGCCCGGGCGTGTCGGGGCGGCCACGGTTACTGCCGAGCCACCCGAAGGGTGGCGAGGCTGCTTCTTCAGCCGGTGTGCGCTCCGCGTCCAACTCGGGTGGAGAGCCCGACGAGCCCGAGGGCTCCCAAAAGCCTCGCCGCCCGTTCCGGGCGGCTCGAGTCGGCCCCCGCCCTACTCGCGCCGGATGCCCAGGGCCCGCATCTTCTTGTAGAGGTGGCTGCGCTCGAGTCCCAGCGCCCGGGCGGTCTCGGCCACGTTGTCCTGGTGCTTCTCGAGGGCCGCGAGCATGATCTCGCGCTCCGCCTCGTCCACCAGGTCCTTGAGCGGCACGCCCTCGCGGAAGCGCTCCGGCCGGGGGCGGCGGGCGCCGGGCAGGACGGCGGTCACGTCGGAGGCGGAGATCTCGGGGCCGTCGCAGAGGATGGCCAGCCGTTCCACCAGGTTCCTGAGCTCGCGCACGTTGCCGGGCCAGTCGTAGCCCTGCAGCGCCAGGAAGGCCTCCCGGGCGAAGCGCATGGGGCGCCGGCCGTTCCGCTGGCAGGCCTCGGCGAGGAAGGCCTCGCCCAGCTCGGGCAGGTCCTCCCGGCGCTCGCGAAGTGGCGGGACGTGGATGGGGACCACCGCCAGCCGGTAGTAGAGGTCCTCGCGGAAGCGCCCGGCCGCCACCTCGGCCGAGAGGTCCTTGTTGGTGGCGGCCACCACGCGCACGTCGCAGCGCAGCGTTTCCCGGCCGCCCACCCGCTCGAACTCCCCCTCCTGCAGCACCCGCAGCACCTTGGCCTGCATGGCGGCGGGCATGTCGCCCACCTCGTCGAGGAACAGGGTGCCGCCGTCGGCCAGCTCGAAGCGCCCCTTGCGCGCCGCGGCCGCGCCGGTGAAGGCTCCCTTCTCGTGCCCGAACAGCTCCGACTCGATGAGCTCGGCGGGCACGGCGGCGCAGTTCACCTTGACGAAGGGTCCGCTCGCCCGGCGGGAGCCGTCGTGCAGGGCGCGGGCCACCAGCTCCTTGCCGGTGCCGTTCTCGCCGGTGACCAGCACCCGCCCCTCGCTGGGGCCGGTGCGGCGCACCAGGCCCAGCAGCTTCTGCATGGCCGGCCCCTTCCCCAGCATGCGGGAGGCGCCCGCCTCGCGCTTGAGCTCGGCGTTCTCGGCGGCCAGGCGCTTGAGCTCGAGGGCGTTCCGGACCGCGGCGGTGAGCTTCTCCTTCTCGGTGATGGGCTTCTCGAGATAGTCGAAGGCGCCGAGCTTGAAGGCTTGCCGCACCGTCTCGATGGAGCCATGCCCCGACATGATGACCACCGGTAGGTCCGGGCGCGCCTGGCGCGCACGCCGGAGCACCTCGAGCCCGTCCAGGTCCGGCATGCGCACGTCCATCACCACCACGTCCACTGGGAGGGCGGCGATCTTCTCCAGGGCCTCCACTCCCCCGGAGGCGGTCTCCGCCGCCCATCCCTCCATGGTGACGGCCCGCGAGAGCGTCAACTGGATGTTGCGCTCGTCGTCGACGATGAGCACGGTGTGCGACACGCCCCGGATGTTACCTGGGGACGTTTTCCTTTGACAGGCGCCGATGCAGCGGCGTAGGAACGTTCTCTCCCAAACGAAATCACCCGGAGGCAATTCATGCGACGCGCTCTACTTTTCGCCGTTCCGGTGCTGGCGCTGGCCCTGACGGGGTGTCCCGGGAAGCCCAAGGACGGCACCTGCAAGACCAGCGAGGATTGCGCCGATCAGGAAGGGTTCGGCAAGGTGTGCGTGGAGGGACGCTGCCAGGAATGCGGCCAGGACACCGACTGCAAGGCGGGCTTCGTGTGCCGCGGGAACAAGTGCGTGCCGCGGCCCGAGTGCGAGAAGGAGTCCGACTGCCCGGCCGGCAAGACCTGCGAGGCCGGCCGCTGCGTGGCGGTGGCGCCCAGGCCGGAGTGCGGCGCCGACGCCGACTGCGGGCCGGGGCAAGCCTGCGAGAACGGCAAGTGCGTGACCAGGGTGGCGGCGGCTCCGCCCGGCTGCCCCGCCGACGGCAAGTACGAGCCCATCTACTTCGACTTCGACAAGTCCCTCATCCGGTCCGGCGACGCCCAGACGCTGGAGAAGGACGCCGCCTGCATCAAGGAGCAGAAGCCCAGGCGCGTGGTCCTGGCCGGCCACTGCGACGAGCGCGGCACCGCCGAGTACAACCTGCACCTCGGGCAGCGCCGCGCCGAGTCCACCAAGAAGTACCTCCAGAACCTGGGCATCGCCGCCGGGACCCTGAAGACGGTGAGCTACGGGAAGGAGCGGCCGGTCTGCACCGAGCACGACGAGGCGTGCTGGGCCCGCAACCGCCGCGCCGAGATCACCGCCGAGTGAAGCGCCGGCCCGCCCGCGCCGCGGCCCTGCTGTGCCTGGCGGCCTCCGCCTGCTGGGTCCCGGTGGAACGGGGCCAGCAGATGGAGGAGCGCATCCAGCGGCTGGAGGAGGAGAACGTCCTCAACCTCAGACAGCTGGAAGAGCAGCGGGCCGTGGTGCGGGAGCGGGTGGCCACCGTCGACAAGAAGATCGCCGAGGTCCAGAAGAAGCTCGACGAGCTCAACGCCGCCGCCCACCGCACCGGCGCCGACCTTTCCGTGAACCAGGACCGGCTCATCGAGGAGATGCGGGGGCTGCGCGGCAAGCTGGAGGAGGCCCAGCACCGGCTGGACCTCATCGACAAGGAGACCGCCTCCCTGAAGGGCGACACCGAGGGGCGCTTCGCGGCCCTCAAGGGGGCCGGGGCCCTCGAGGAGTTCGAGTCGAAGAAGAAGGCGGCCGAGCTGAAGCGCCCTGCGGACAAGGCGGCCTTCCTGGCGCTGGCGCAGAAGCAGGAGCAGGCCGGCGAGCGGGGCGTGGCCCGCGAGCTGTACGAGGAGTACGTGAAGAAGTGGCCCAGCGATCCGCGGTCGGCCGACGCCTGGTTCCGGCTGGGCGAGATCGCATACGGGGACAAGCGCTACCGCGAGGCGGTGCTGGCCTTCGGCAAGGTGGTGCAGGACTTCCCGCGCTCGGACAAGGCCCCCGACGCGCTCCTGCGCACCGGAGAGTCCATGGTGGCCCTGGACCTCAAGGACGACGCCAAGGCCATGTTCCAGGACGTGATGGCCCGCTTCCCCAAGTCCACCGCGGCGCAGAAGGCCAAGGCCCGGCTGGCCCAGCTCGGGGCCGCGCCCGCCAAGAAGAAGGCCCCTCCCGCCAAGAAGGAAGCCTCCCCGACCGGTCGATGACCCTCGACCAGACGCTCCGCAGGCTGCTCGACGAGGTGACCAGCCTCCGAGCCCCCGGGCTGCGGCACGTGGCGGCGGCGCCGGATCCCAGCGCGGAGCCGGAGGGCGATCTCGACGTGGTGTGCCAGGCGCTGACCGACGAGATGGTGGCGACCGGGTTCACCCCCGAGGGCGTGCTCAACGACCGCGGGCTCAAGCTGGGCCAGCTCCTCGACGAGCTGAACCGCGCCCGGCTGCGCCCGAAACGATGAGACTGGAATCGGCCCCGGGGATGGCGCTGCCCTCTCGCGCTACCCCTCGTCCTCCTCCTCCGGCTCGGCGGCGCCGGCTGGGCGGCCCTCGTGCTGCAGCCCCCACTGGCCGATGCGCTTCATGACCGTGCTCTTGGCGATCTGCAGCTCCTTCACCACCGCCGAGCGCCGCCCCTTGTGGCGCCGCAGCGAGAGCCGGATGGCCTCGCGCTCGATGTCCTCCATGGTGAGGCCGGGGAGGTAGAGCGTGGCGTCGTCGCCCGAGCCGCTGGTCGGGCCGCGGGTGTCCTCGAAGGTCACCGCCGCCGCCGGGACCGAGAGCCCCTCGCCGCGGAAGAGCAGCGCGCGCTGGGTCGCGTTCCGCAGCTGCCGGACGTTGCCCGGCCAGTCGTGGCCCTCGAGCTTCTGCAGGGCCTCCTCGCTCCAGGCGATCTGGAGGCCCCGCGGCGCCGCGGCCTCCAGGAAGCGGACCGCCAGGGAGCGGATGTCGCCGCGCCGCTGGCGCAGGGGCGGGATGGAGATGGGGAGCACGCACAGGCGGTAGTAGAGGTCCTCGCGGAACTTGCCCGCGCGCACCGCGGCGCGGAGGTCGCGGTGGGTGGCGGCCACGATGCGCACGTCCACCTGGATGGGGCGGGAGGCGCCGACGCGCTTCACCTCGCCCTGCTCCAGCGCCCGCAGGAGCTTGGGCTGCAGGTCGAGGGGCAGCTCGCCGATCTCGTCGAGGAACAGGGTCCCGCCCTGGGCCTCCTCGAAGGCCCCCTTGCGCAGCCGGTCGGCCCCGCTGAAGGCTCCCTTCTCGTGGCCGAACAGCTCCGACTCGATGAGGGTCTCGGCGATGGCCGAGCAGTTCACCGGGATGAAGAGGGCCTCGCGCCGCGGCGAGTTGGCGTGGAGCGCCCGCGCCACCAGCTCCTTGCCGGTGCCGGTCTCGCCGAAGATGGTCACCGGCAGCTCCACCCCGGCCACCCGCTCCACCAGCTCGAAGACCTGCCGCATGGCCGGATCCGCCGAGAGCATCCCCTCGAACACCGGGGGTCGCCCCTCGCGCGGCGGCCCCACCTCCAGCGTGAGCTGGCAGTCGCCCAGCGACAGGGGCAGCCAGGGCGGCAACTCGGACTGCGTCACCCGCACCCCGGCCAGGAAGGTCCCGTTGGTGGAGCCGAGGTCGGTCACCTCCCAGCGGGCGCCGCGCGGCTGCAGGCGCAGGTGGCGGGCCGAGACGAATGGGTCGTCCAGCGTGAGCCCGTTCCCGGGGTCGCTCCCGATCGCGAGGCCGCCGGCCTCGAGCGGCACCACGCGCTCCCGGCCGCGCTGGCGCACCCGGAGCCGCGCCGCCTGCGGCGCCTCGGCGGCGCCCTTTCGGACCTCGGTCCCCCCCCCTCCGCGGGTGGCCTCGGCCTCGCCGGGGGGCGCGGCCCGGAAGAGGGCGCGCCAGGCGCCGAAGGCGATCTCGGCCCCGTCGCCGAGGGCCGCCTCGGCCACCTCGGCGCCGCCCACCCGGGTGCCGCGGCCGGAGCGGTCCAGGAGGTGAAAGGCCCCGCCGCGCCGCTCCACCACCGCCTGGACCCGCGACACTGCCGGGTCGGGGAGCACCACGTCGCACTCCGGGCCGCGCCCGAAGGTGGTGCGGTCGGAGAGGGGCACGCGGAGCAGCTCCTCCCCGCGCCGGAAGAAGGCGAGCTCGGCCATGCGGCGAACACTACCAGGGGAACGCTGGCGGGGGACACTGCCGAGCCACCCGAAGGGTGGGTTCTCGGAAACCTCGGGCTCGTCGGGTTTTCCGGCCGAGTTGGACGCGGAGTGCACACCGGCTGCAGAAGCAGCCTCGCCACCCTTCGGGTGGCTCGGCGGTAAGCCTCGCCGCCCGTTCCGGGCGGCTCGAGTCTTAGCCGCCGGCGAGGGACTGGTACTCGGGGTCCCCGGAGAGCCCGGCGAACATCGGGTCGCCGGAGAGCCAGCCTCGCACCTTCTCCGGATCCTGGGCCAGGGCCCGGCGCAACGCCTGGAGCGACTCGTCGCGCCGGCCCCAGCGGGCGTACAGGGCGGCCCGGTGGTAGAGGAGCAGCAGGTCGTCGGCCTTGCGCTCGGCGGCGCGGTCGTAGGCCCGCTCCGCCTCCTCGTGGAACCCCTTCTGCGCGTAGCAGATGCCCAGGTCGAGCCAGGCGTCGAAGCCCGAGGGCTCGAGCCGGACCACCTCCTTGAGGTGCGAGATGGCGGCCCGGTAGTCTCCGTCCTCCATGAGCAGCGCCGCCAGCTCGTGGCGGGGAGCGGGGTCCCTGGGCGCGAGCGCGGCCGCCGCCTCCAGGGCCTTCATGGCCTCGGGCCCCTTGCCCTGGTCGGCCAGGGTGAGGCCCAGGTTCAGATGGGCGTCGGGGTACTCCGGGTCGAGGCGGATGGCCTCCTGGTACTCGGCCACCGCCATGTCCGTGCCGTGGGTGGCCAGGAAGCAGGCCAAGTTGTAGCGAGCGGTGGCGCTGTCCGGCTCGAGCTGGATGGCGGTGAGGTACTCGCGCAGCGCCTCGCGGTGCAGCTGCTTCTCGGAGTAGACGGTGGCCAGGTTGTCGTGCGCGTGGGCCGACCCCGGGTCCAGCTCGATCGCCTTCTGGAACTCGCGGATCGCCTCGTCGAGCCAGCCCTTGTCCGCGAGCTCGATGCCCCGGGAGTTGTGCTGGTCGGAGAGGGCGATGTGGTCCTTGTCCCGGCTCACGTTCGAAGTCTACTCTAGCGCCCCGTGTCCCGCCGCGCCGTCCTCGCCGTCGCCGCCCTCGCGCTGGCCGCCGCCGCGGCGGTGGCCCTGTGGCGCCCGTGGCGCGAGCCGCCCAGCGACGAGGAGCGCATCACCGCCCTGTTCCTGGAGGCGGCCAAGGCCGTCGAGGACAAGCGCGTCGGCGACGCCGTGGAGGCGGTCTCGGAGCGCTACCGGGGCGAGGGGGTCGATCGGCGCGGAGTGAAGCAGCTCCTCCTGGCGCAGGTGCTGCGGGGGGAATGGGTCTCGGTGACGGTGGCCGGAACCCGGGTGAAGCTCTCGGGCGACGGCGCCGAGGCGGTGGTGGACGTGGTGCTGGCGCGGAGCGGCAAGGGGACGCGCCTCGCCGAGGTCCTCCCCGAGCAGGCGAACGTCAATCGCCTCACCTGCCGGCTGGAGCGGGAGTCCGGCGAGTGGCGGGTGGTCTCGGGCTCGCGGCGCCCCATCTCGCTGGCCGAGGCGCTGGCGGGCCCGCCCTGAGATCGCCATGGCCCTCTACACCCCGCTCACCCCGAGCGAGCTCGCCGAGGTCACCGCGCGCTACGGGCTGCCGCCGCCGGACCGACACGCCCCCGAGCCCAAGGGGAGCGTCAACACCAACTACCACCTGTGGGCCGGGGGGCGCCGCCTCTTCCTGCGCCTCAACGAGGGCAAGACCGACGCGGAGGTGGAGTTCGAGACCAGCGTGCTCCGCTTCCTGGAGGCGGCCGGCTTCCCCTCGGCGCGCCTGCTGCTCTCCGTCGACGGCCGCCCGTTCGCCCGGGCGCAGGGGCGCCAGGCGATGCTGTTCGCCTTCTCCCCCGGGGAGGAGCTGGCCCGCGAGGCGGTGGGGCTCCCCCACGTACGCCGGGTGGGAGAGCAGCTCGGCTGGCTGCACGCTCTGGCGCCCGGCTTCCGGGCGCGGCGCCCGAACCCCTACGGGCCGGAGCGAGTCGGGCCCTGGCTCGAGGAGCTCGGGGCCGACGGCGGCGGCGACGAGGCCGTGGAGGCGGCGCTGCCCATGCTCCGCGACGAGCTCTCGCGGGCGGCCGCCCTGCCGGCGGCGCCGGCCGGGCTGGTTCATGGCGACCTGTTCATCGACAACGTGCTCTGGACCGACGGCGAGGTGAGCGCGGTGCTGGACTGGGAGATGGCCTGCACCGACGCCTTCGCCTGGGACCTGGCGGTGGCCTTGAACGCCTGGTGCTATACCGACCGCTTCCAGCCGGACCTTGCCCGGGCCCTTCTCGACGGCTACCTGGCCCGGTCGGCGCTGGACGCGGCCACCCGGTCGGCGCTCTACGCCTTCGCCCGCTACGTGGCGCTGCGCTACACCGCCTCGCGGATCCACGCCTTCCACCTGGCGAGGCTGGGAGAGGACCGGCTGGCCTGGAAGGACTGGAGCCGATACCGCGATCGGTTGCGGGCGCTCCGCGACATGGGCCAGGGCGGGTTCGAGCGGCTGCTGGGCGGCTGACCGCCGGGAGATGGATCCTTCAAGGAGCCTCGGGCCTCCCCTGACTCACAGGTCCCGGCTCCCGCCCTCCGTGTACGGCGGCCCCGGTCTCGCCCTCGGCCGCTGTCCTCGCGCCGAGCACGGCGTCCACGGCCGCGCGGCGCGACCAGGGAGCGTAGGGCGCGGCTGCAGAACTCGCGCTCGCGCTCCGCTTCGCGGCGCGAGCGCTTCGGACAGGCTTCGCCGCGCGACCCTGGCGCTCGCGGCGCCGCCCGGCCACCGCCGGACTCGAGTACGGCGCTGTGGAGGCGGCCTCTGGCGAGACCGGGCCGCCGACCGTTCCTGCGCCGTTGTAAACGGACCGCCAGGAGCCTCGGGCCTCCCCTGACGGCACAATCCGCAGCGCCGCACTCGGGCACCGCGCCGCCGCGACACGCCGAGCGCCCGGCGGTGCGCGACGGCGAGCACGCGCCTGGAACGCCTCCAGAAGAGCTCGGGACGATGCCCGCCTCTCGCCGGCGCGCCGGGAGGATCGAGGACGCGCGTCGCGGCCGAGGAAACCATGCCCGGCGCGAGGACGTGCCGGAAGGGGAGGCCCGAGGCGACGCTACAGCCCGGAGGCGATGCGCCAGAAGCCGCCCTCGCGGCGGAAGGTCATGCGCGACAGGTCCGAGTCGCGCTTGGGGATCTCGCCCCGCGGCGTGGCCACCCGGTAGCGGGAGTCGTAGTACAGGTAGGCCGAGGCCTTGTCCCCGTCGACGTCGATGCGGGTCACGGCCAGCTCCAGCTTCAGGGCCGGCATGCGGGCCAGGGTCTCGCCGAGCACCTTGCCCAGCGCCTCGCGGTCGAGGTCGTCGGTGGCCTCGGCGGTGCCGGCGTCGTCGAAGTAATCCATGGACACCAGGGTCAAGGCGGTGGCGCTGTCGCGCGCGTCGAGCGCCTTCCGGTAGGCGTCGATGACGGCCACGATGGCGCGGTTGTCGCGGGTATCGTCGATCTCGGTCCCCGGGATCTTCTTGGCGCAGGCTGCGGCGGCGGCGAGGAGGAGCACGGCGGCGTGGCGTCGGGTCATGGCGATGCTCTATAAAGAGCGCGGGTGACCGCCCGAGTCAATGCGGGAGAGGATCCGGCCATTCCCGGCGCGCCGGAAGGGAGCCTCGAGGCCCTGCGCCGCTTCTTCGGGACCGCGGCTGCGGCCCGCCGCGCCACCCGCCCGCTGGCGCGGGACGCCGAGGTGGGGCTCGACCTCGACGGCGCGCCCGCCCGCTTCACCATGGCCTCGGGCGCCCCGGAGGTCCTCCCCGGGCCGGCACGCGATCCGGACTTCGCCCTGGCCCTGCCCGCCGAGGCGGTGCGGCGACTCACCGCCGGCGATGCCGGCGTGGGCGGCCTGGGGGTGGCCTTCTTCCAGCTGGTGCGGTCGCGCCATCCGGAGCTGCGCATCCGGGTGCGCCTCCACGCCTCGACGGGGCGCCTGCTGGCGCGGGGCTACTTGAACGTGCTGGCGCTGGGCGGCCTCGAGGTGGCCGCCTGGCTCCTCCGCGCCGGCGTCAGGGGACCGCTCGAGGCCCTGGACCGGCTGCGGAGGCGGTGAGCGCGGGTGGTCCAGGCGGGGCTCGTCCCTGATTTCGTCACTACGGTCCGTTGCCCAGGCCGCCGCGGGTCGACCGCTGCGGCGGCCAGTCGGCGGGCGCCTCGGGAGGGCTCGTCCGGCGCCGGCGCTCGAAGTCGCAGCGGCGAGAGGCCGAGAGGGCGCGCTCGCGCTCGGCCTCCCGCTCCGCGGTTCGGGCCAGGGCGGCGAAGGCCGCCGCCCCGCCCTCGAAGTCGCCCGAGGCACAGCGGGCCTCGGCGGCGAGGCGGCGGGCCTCGAGCTCGAAGTCCGGGGAGGGAAGCCGACCCGCGAGCGCCCGCTCCAGGCGCGGCAGGGCCAGGCGCGGGGCGCCGCGGGCCAGGTAGGCCCGGCCGGCGAGGTACTCCGAGAGCGGTGCGCCGGAGCCGGCGAGCCGGGCCAGCGCCACCGAGGGATCGCCGCGCCCGAGCAGGAAGGGCCCCACCGCGGCCTCGAGCCCCGGCGCCTCCAGGGCCTCGAGCTTGGCCTGGAGCAGTCGGGCCGCGGCGCGCTCCGGGCGCTCCGCCAGCGCCGCGCGGTAGCGGGCCGCCGCCCCGGCCCGGTCGCCGGCGAGCCAGTCGAGGTCGCCGAGCGCGCCGAGCAGGGCGCCGCGCAGCTGCGGCCGGCCGTCCCCGGCGGCGGCCAGGGCCTCGGCGAAGGTCCGCCGGGCGCCGGATTCGTCGCCGCCGCGCCGCAGGGCCTCGCCGGCCGCGAGCAGGTCTCCCGGGTCGCCGGAGATCTCCGAGGCGCGGCGCCAGGCGGCGGCGGCCTCGGCGGCCCGGCCCCGCCAGGCCGCCTCGGCGGCCCGGGCCTCGAGCCCCGCCACCTCGCGGGCGCAGCGCCGGCCGAGGAGGCCCTCGGTGCGGAAGCGCGCCTCGGCGGAGGCTCGCAGCTCGGGCGGCACCGCCACGCCGTCGAGGAAGGCGGACCACTCCCCCTCCAGAGCGTCCATGGGGCGCCCGAAGGCCGCCTGGAACGAGTCGCCCCCGTAGATCCGCCGCACCGGCCCGGGCCCGTGCCGCTGGAGCAGGTAGGCGAGGAAGCTCCCAGCCACCGTGTAGGCGCGGGCCTTGGGGGCGGAGAGGAAGCCGGCCGGGCCGAGCAGCTCCGAGGCCCCGGGCATGAGCCCCAGGTCGCGCATGGCCCGCGTCCACTCGTGGACGGTCCAGTCGCCGCGCGGCAGGTCGATCGCCACCGCCAGCCCCTCCACCAGCCCGGCTTGCACCGAGACCAGCCAGCGCGCCGGGACCCCGAGCGGCCCGCGGGCGAGGGGCGCCGCCAGCGCGTGCGTGAGCTCGTGGCGCAGCGAGGGGTGAGGGGAGGGGGCCCAGGTGAGGTGCACCTCTGCGAGCCAGGGCTTGGTGTAGTCGGTGTGGCCGGCGCCGACCAGGCGCCGCTTCTCGGCCGCGTCGCGGTAGAGGTAGACGCTGACGCGCCGCGGGTCGCCGAGCCCGAGCGCCGCCGCCACCTCCGCGGCCTCGAACTCGCAGTCGCGGGCGAGGCCATCCACCTCCCAGGGGGCCTTCTCGGCCGGGTAGAGGAGGCGGCAGCGCTCGCCGGCGCTCTCTCCGCCCAGGGCGGAGGCGACGAAGGCGCGGCTGGCGAGGTCGCCGCGGACGAGCAGCGCCGCCTCCAGGCCGGCGTAGGCGAGGAGCGCCAGACCCAGCGCCGCCGCCGCCGCGCGGGCCGGCCGCCGACGGGCCAGGCGAAGCCCCAGCTCCGCGGCGGCGGCCAGCGCCGCCGCCCAGGCCAGCGTCCCCAGGCGAAAGAGGACGAGCCGCTCGTCCAGGGCCAGCGCCTCGTCGTAGAGGGGCCCGGGCCAGGCGCCGAGCAAGTGGTCGAGGACGTAGGCGGCCGGCCCGCCCCAGGCGGCGAGGAGCGACGCCGAGAGCGAGCAGAGCACGGCCCCCGCGAAGAGCAGCGCGGCCCGCCGGCGGCGCCCCCGGGCCGCCAGGCCGGCCGCCGCGCCCAGGGCCGACCCGGCCAGGGCGGAGGGGAGGGCCAAGAGGGGCACGAAGGCGGCGCCGGCGGCGGCGCTGCACGGGGAGAAGGCGGCGCGGACGAAGGGCGGGGCCACCAGGGCCGCCGAGAGGAGCAGCGCCGCCGCGGCGGCGCCGGCGGCGGCCCGCCAGGGCGATGGGATCTCGCGGCCGAGCTCGCGGCGAGCGGCGGCGATGCCCAGCGGCGCGCCAGCGACGGCGGAGAAGAGCGCCGCCAGCTCGCCCAGCTCCCAGCCGGGGACCCCCACCAGCGGCAGGGCGCTCAAGCCGAGCCCCAGCGCCGCCGCCCCGGCCGCGGCCGCGACCAGGGCCGGCCGGGAGAGGGGGAGGGCGGAGCTACCCACCAAGGCACCCCCGCGATAGCATGAACTCCCCATGGCCGACCAGCGCGCGCACGCCCGGGCGCCCATCGACCTCAAGGTCGACTACAAGAAGCTCAACAGCTTCTTCGCCGACTACACCAAGAACATCTCCAAGGGCGGCACCTTCATCAAGACCCGCAAGCCCTTGCCGGTGGGCACGCGCTTCCTCTTCCGCCTCACCGTCCCCGGCCGCCCGCTCCCCTTCGAGCTCAACGGCGAGGTGGTGCACGCCAGCCCCTCGGGCGACGACGCCGGCATGGGGATCCGCTTCGTGTGGGGCGGCGACGCCGACCGGCAGGCCTTCGAGCGGGTGGTGGAAGAGCTGATGGAGCGGAGCCTCGGGCCGGTGCTGACCCAGAAGCTGCTCAAGCGGCCGTAGCCGCTCTCTGCCGAGCCGCCCGGAACGGGCGGCGAGGCTGCTTCTGCAGTCGACGGGGACGCCGCGCGACCGAAACAGCGGGGGCACCGGCTTCGCGAAGGCAAGACGCCCATCGCGAGGCAGGGGCAGCGCCGCGCCGCCCCAGAGGCCTCGGGGCGGCGAGGACACGCGCCGGCGGGCGAAGCCTGGGCGCGTATACGCGCGGTCATTCGAAGCGGCGGAGCGGGACGTTCTCGAACCGCACCCGGTCTCCCCGCGCGACGCCCCGGGCCTCGGCCCAGCCCGCGGGCACCTCCAGCACGTAGCGGCAGCGCCCCCCGGTGAGCGGCGCGAGGGAGAGCGGCTCGGCGCGCGAGACCAGGCCCACCACCCGCCCCTCGCCGGAGACGAAGATCAGGTCCAGGGAGACGAGGGTGTTCTTCATCCAGAACGAGTGCTCCGCCTCCTCCTCGAAGACGAAGAGCATGCCGCGCCCGTCCTCGAGCTTCTCCCGGAACATGAGGCCGCGCTCCCGGGAGGCGGGATCGGCGGCCACCTCCACCACCACCGCCCGGGCCTTGCCGCCGCTCTCCACCACCACCTGCGGAGCGCCGGGCGGGCCGCCTCCCGCCGAGCGAGACGAAGGGCAGGCCAGCAGGGCGGCGAACGCGGCGGCCGCGGCGGCGCGCCACGGGCGAGCGCCGCTCACGGGGTGGCGCAGTAGTTCGAGGAGGGCACGCTGCCGAGCAGCGTCAGCATGGCGGTTACGGTGGCGGGAGGCGGGCACGGGCCGTAGGTGGGATCGATCCTGGCCGGGTCGGCGGCGCACGATGTCAGGTAAACCAGGTAGCCGGTGTCGAGCACGATGGGGCGGCACACCAGGTGGATGCGATCGTTCTCGCAGTCCTTGTCGGAGACGCAGGCCTTGGAGCAGTACTTGCGCACGTCGTGCGGACTGGTGGCGCCGACGCCAGTGTTGCTGCAGGCATCCCCGGTGGCGGTGCGGAGGCAGATGAGGTTGTCGCACTCCAAGGCGCCGGAGCGGAAGTAATCGGCCGCGTAGGTGTCCGTCGTGCAGGCCACGCCGGGACCCAGGTCGACGTCGATGAGGGCTGGCGGCGAGCCAGCCTGGACGTCGAGGGTGCACGGATCGCCCACGTCGGGCTCCTGGCAGGCCACGAGCCCCAGGGCCGAGAGGGCGGCCAGCGTGGCGCGGGAGGCGGTGCGAGCGCGCATGCCGATCGGCACATCAGTTAGCACCTCCCGTACGACGCAGCAAGGAAACGGGGCGAGCGCGAGGTGGGCTGATGCAGGCGCGGCGCGCACCCAGTAAGTTTGCCCGCTTCGCCTCCGTGTCATAGGATGCGCGCGAGACTGCGGAACCCGCGAATGCGAGCGATCCTCTGGCTGGCCCTGGCGCTCCCCCTGGCCGCGGCGGCCCAGCAAGTGCCAGGCATCGATCTCTCCGCTCCACCGGAGGAGAAGCCGGCGGAGCCGCCTCCGCCGGCGGAGAAGACCCGTGTGCCGCCGCAGGAGTTGGGGACGCCCAAGAAGGAGGCGGCGCGGCCCGGCGACGCGCTGGAGGCGGCGGTGGGAGTCCCGGGCGAGCGCGACACGGCACTGGAGGACCGGGTCAAGGCAGTTCAGCGCAAGGGCTTCCTGAAGCGCGGGCGGCTGCAGCTCACTGCCCTCGTCAGCCCGACCTGGAACGACGCCTTCTACCAGAAGCTCGGCCTTTCGGGCCGGCTCGCCTACAACCTGCGGGACAGCTTCGCGGTGGCGGTGAGCGGCAGCTACTACCTGGTGACGCGCACCGACTACGTGAAGCAGGGCGTGCGGGCCTTCAACAGCCAGCTGCTCCAGTCGCAGCCCACCTCCTCGGTGATGCTTGAGGGGGTGTGGTCGCCCATCTACGGCAAGGCCGCCTGGCTGGGCCGGAGCATCGTCCACTTCGACTTCTACCTGGTGGGCGGGCTGGGCGCCGTGTGGAGCGCCACCAGCTTCGAGCCGCGCAACGAGGGCGCCCACCTGGCCGCCGAGTTCGGAGGCGGATTGCGCTTCTACCCGCTCAGCTACCTGGCGCTGGAGCTGGCGGTCACCGGGGCGGTCTACCCGGATCAGAAGGACCTGGCCGTGCCCGGCACGCTGCAGAAGATCATCACCGCCGGTTTCGGGGTCTCCTTCCTCTGGCCGACCGGCTTCGAGTACTACTACCCATGATCGCCCGGCACGCCGCGCGGACCGCCGCCCTCCTCCTGGCCGCCCTGGCGGCGGCCCCGGCCCGCGCCAGCGAGGCCGACGCCTTCGAGAACAAGATCCCGCCCATCTCCGGTCAGCTCTATCCCAAAGCCGGCCGCATCGAGCTCACCCCCGGCGTCAGCTTCTCGGTGAACGATCCCTTCTACGCCAAGACCTTCGGCAGCCTGAAGCTCACCTGGCACATCACCGAGTTCTTCTCGGCCGGGCTGGCCGCCGCCGGGGGCGTGGCCTCGGCCACCGGCTCGACCACCATCTGCCCCGCCAACCAGGGGTGCGGGCCGGCCACCGAGGAGCAGATGCGCCAGGTGCCCGGCAAGATCCAGTGGCTGGCCGGAGTCGAGGGAGCCTTCGCCCCGGTGTACGGCAAGCTGAACTTGTCGGCCGAGTTGCCGGTCCACTTCGACCTGGCGGTCCTGGCCGGAGCGGACTACATCAGCTACCAGAAGGTGGTGGACGCCCAGACCGCCGCCCAGGGGCCGCCCGGGAACGACTCCAGCGTCGGCGGCCACGTCGGCTTGGGGATGCGCTTCTTCTTCGCCGGGTTCATGGGGCTGCGCTTCGAGGTGCGCGACTACCTCTACACGGCGAAGATCGGCAACACCGGCGAGTCCAGCCTCCAGAACCAGCTCTTCGTGGACCTGGGCCTCTCCTTCCTCTTCCCCACCTCCGCCCGGGGAGGGCGCTAGGCATGTTCGCCGCCCGCCTGCCGCTCCGCCTGGCCCTCGCGGCGCTCTTCCTCGCCGGGGCCGCCCCGGCCCGGGCCCAGCTCGGCCTGGACCTGGGGCCCTCCGAGCAGAAGGAGCAGCCCAAGAAGAAGAAGGCCGACAAGAAGAAGACCACGGAGAAGAAGAAGGCCGAGCCCAAGGCCAAGGGCAAGGCGCCGGCCAAGGCGGCCCCGGCGGCCGCGCCGGCGCCGGCCAAGGCGGCCCCGGCCGCGCCGGCCAAGGCCCCGCCCGCCGCCGAGGAACCGGTGGTCCCGTTCCCGAGCGAGGCGGCGCCGCCCCCGGTCGTGCCCCCGACCCCTCCCCCGCCGCCTCCCAAGCCGGCCCAGGCCCCGGCCAAGCAGGAAGGGCTCACCGTCACCGGCAAGGGCGCCGGAAAGGCCCAGCTGGACGCCGCCAAGAAGCTCGCCGACGACAAGGCCTTCGACCGAGCCGCCCTGGCCTATCACGAGATCCTGCGCGACAAGTCGCTGGCCGAGGCCCACGACGAGGCGCGCTACCAGCTCGCCAAGCTGCTCCTGCGCCTGGACCTGAACTACGCCGCCCTGGCCCGCTTCGACGAGATCCTGCAGCGCGGCCCGGGGGGCTCCAAGTACTTCTACAACGCGCTGGACGGGCTCTTCGCGGTGGGCAAGCGCATCGCCAACGAGCGGCGCGAGGCCTCGGAGGGCCGCGGCCAGGAACAGGTGATCCTCTCCTCCGTGGCCCGCTTCGCCGGAGAGAAGCTGCCCCCCGAGTACCAGGACCGCTTCAACACCCTCCTGGCGCGCTACTACTTCGAGCGCGGCCGGGCGCTGGCCGAGGCCGGCCAGGGCGCCGAGGCCCGCCGCTCCTACGACGAGGCGCGGCGCCTGGCGGGGCTGGTCAAGCCCGGGGCGGGCACCATGCCCACCGGCGGCGAGGCCCCAGGCGCCGGCGACGACGAGAACCTGCACGCCCGGGCGCGCTTCATCGACGGCGCGGTCCTCTACGCGCTTGGCGACAAGCCGGCCTCGCTGGAGGCCTTCAAGGACGTGATCCGCCTCACCAACCCGCGCAAGACCTCCCGCAACGACCCGGCCCTGCGCGAGGCGGCTTTTCTACAATTGGCCCGCATCCACTACGAGCACCGGCAGAACCGCTACGCCATCTTCTACTACGGCAAGATGCCCTGGGGCGAGCCGCTGTGGCTGGAGGGGCTGTGGGAGTCGTCCTACGCCTACTACCGAATCGCCGATTACGAGAAGGCGCTGGGGAACCTGCTCACCCTCCACTCCCCGTACTTCCAGGACGAGTACTTCCCCGAGTCCTACGTCCTCAAGGCCATCATCTACTTCGAGAACTGCCGCTACCCGGAGGCCCGGGCCATCCTGGAGGACTTCAACGGGCGCTACGAGCCGGTGTACGCGGAGCTGAAGACCCTCACCGCCCAGAAGGGCGGCACCTCGGCCGCTTTCTACGAGCGCATCGGGGAGGGCGCCAAGGCGGACGCCAAGGCTCCCGCCAAGAGCGACCACGCCGCCATCATGCGCAAGGTGCTGAACATCGCCCTCACCGACAAGACCATCCGCCGGCTGGACGACACCCTGGACGACATCGACCGGGAGATGGACGAGCGGCTCCCGGCCCGCCCCCCGGAGTTCCGGAGCTCGGCGCTATCGGCCGAGATCCTCTCGCAGCTCAAGGCGCAGAAGGGAAAGCTCCTCGACGAGGCCGGGGCGCGGGCGCGCCAGAAGCTGGAGGTGGAGCGGGACGCGCTACGCCAGTTCCTGGAGCAGGCGCTGCGCATCAAGATCGAGGTGTCGCGCAGGGAGCGCGAGGCGCTGGAGGCCGCGCTGGCGGCGGGCGGGAAGGTGGACCTGATGCGCCGCTACAAGTTCAACACCGCCGTTTCCGACGAGCACGAGTACTGGCCCTACGAGGGGGAGTTCTGGCGCGACGAGCTGGGGACCTACGCCTACACCCTCACCAAGGGCTGTCGCGAGGGGCCGCCGGCGCGCGCCGGGGCGAAGTAGGAGGAGGGGCAGGATGATGGCACCACGGCAGCTGGCGGCGCTCCTGGGAGCGTTCCTCGCCTGGGGCGGGGTGGCCGCGGCGGCGGACAAGAAGGCCTCGCCGCCCGAGGCCGACCTGGGCAAGAAGAAGTCGGTGGCGCCCGACGCCTCCCTGGCGGGCAAGCTGGAGGGGGCCAAGGCCAGGAAGGAGGAGCTGGGGCCGACCCTGGAGTTCGAGACCTTCCGCTACCGCATCGAGTTCCAGGTCTCGGGGAAGCGGCGCGAGGAGATCGGCGACTTGCAGAAGCTCATCCGCCTGGGCGGGGCCCCCAAGGAGATGCCGGGGTGGCTCTTCCGGCTGGCCGAGCTCTACTGGGAGGAATCGCAGTACTACTTCTTCGAGGCCAACCGCAGGGACGACGAGCTCATCCGCCTGGGCGAGAAGGCCACGCCGGCCGACCGCGATCGCATCCGCCGGGAAAAGAAGGACAACGAGGAGCGCAGTCGCTCCTACCAGAGCGAGGCCATCGCCCAGTACAAGGACATCGTCAAGCGCTTCCCGAGCTACGAGCGGCTCGACGAGGTGCTCTTCTTCCTGGGCGAGAACCTCTCCAAGCAGAAGCGCCACGAGGAGGCGCTGGCGGCCTACAAGATCCTGGTGACGCGCTACCAGAAGTCCCGCTACGTGCCCGACGCCTGGATGGCCTTCGGCGAGTTCTACTTCAACGTGGCCGACCGGTCCAAGCGGGACGAGAACCTCAAGAACGCCCTCAGGGCCTACCAGAAGGCGGCCACGTACACCGAGAGCTCGGTGTACGGCTACGCCATGTACAAGCAGGCCTGGGTCTACTACAACATGGCGCGCTGGGCGGAGGCGCTGGACCTCTTCCGCGCCGTGATCTTCTTCGGCGACCTGCCCACCTCGACCTTGGCCGCCGACAAGAAGCTGGTCCTGGTGAAGGAGGCGCGCAAGGACTACGTGCGCACCTACAGTCACGTGGGCGCGCCCGAGGCCGCCCGGGACGAGTTCCGGCGGGTGGGCGGCGAGCGGGGCTGGTTCGACATGCTCCGGAGCCTGGCCGGCCTGTACTACGACGAGGGCAAAGACCGGGAGGCCATCCTCACCTACCACCAGCTGATCCAGGAGCGTCCGCTCTCCCCCGAGTCGCCGCTCTTCCAGGCGCGCATCGTCACCTGCGCCGGCCGCATGGCCCGCAAGGAGCTGGCGGTCCAGCAGGCCCGCGTCTTCGTGAAGATGCTCCGGGACATCGACGCCTCCAAGACCGTCACCGACGAGAAGGGGAAGAAGCAGCTGGAGGAGGCCCGGGTGGCGGCGGAGAACACGCTCCGCACCTTGGCGGTCCAGTACCACAACGAGTACCGCAAGGCCCGCGACGAGTCGGTGGCCGGGCTGGCGGCCGAGGTCTACGACGACTACCTCACCATCTTCCCCGACACCTTCCACGCCTACGAGATGCGCTTCTTCTTCGCGGAGCTCCTGTTCGCGCTCGAGAAGTATCAGCGCGCCGGCGACGAGTACTCGGTCATCGCCGTCGCCGACGGCAAGGCGGTGGAGAACAAGAAGAAGCCCGGCAAGTACTTCGCGGACTCCCTGGAGAACTCGGTCCACGCCTACGACCTGGTGGCCAAGAAGCTCGACGAGACCGAGAAGCGCACCCCGGGCGACCCCAAGCAGCGGCAGCAGATCCCCAAGCAGCGCCAGCAGCTCCTCGACGCCTGCCTGCGCTACGCGAAGTACGCCCCCAAGGGCGACAAGGCGGTGGAGATCACCTACAAGGCCGCCCACATCTACTACCGCTACAACTGGTTCGCCGAGGCCACCGACCTCTTCACGCGCGTGGCCCTGGACCACCCCAAGCACGAGGTGGCCGGCTACGCCGCCAACCTGGTGCTCGACGCCTACAACCTGCTCGGCGACCAGCGCAACGTGCTCGGCTGGGCCAAGCGCTTCTACTCGAACCGGGAGCTCCTCGCCGCCCACCCCAAGCTCAAGGACGAGCTGGCCCAGGTCATCGAGCAGTCGAGCTTCAAGGTCATCGAGGAGTACAAGAAGGCCGGCGACCACCGCAAGGAGGCCGAGGCCTACCTGGCCTTCGTGCGCGAGTGGCCGCAGTCGAAGCACGCCCCCACCGCCCTCTTCAACGCCTCGGCGGCCTTCGGCGCCGCCCACCTGATGGACCGGGCGGTGGAGGCCCGCGATCGCCTGGCGGCGGCCTACCCGGCCGACCCGCTGGCGGCCAAGTGCGTCTACATGAACGGCGCCGACTACGAGGCCATGGCCGACTTCGAGAAGGCGGCCGGCCTCTACGAGCGCTACTTCGAGGCCTGGCGCAAGGGGAAGGGCGCGGTCCCGGCCAAGGCGCCCAGGGGCAAGAAGGGCAAGGTCGCCAAGGCGGCGCCCGAGCCGGCCCCGGCGGCCGGGGCCTACGAGGAGTCGAAGGCCCAGGACGCCCTCTACGACGCCGGCGTCTTCCGGGAGGGGCTGCGCGACTTCCGCCGCGCCGAGGCCGACCGCCTGGCCTGGCTCGCCACCTGGCCCGACGCCAAGGAGGCTTCCCGCATCTTCCTGTCGCTGGCCGACCTCTACGCCAAGGAGAAGGCCTCCGCCAAGGAGCTGAAGCAGCTCGAGGAGTACCAGAAGCGCTACCTCAAGGACCCGACCGAGTGGCTGGTCATCCAGCAGCGCATCGCCAAGGTGCTGGAGCGGGCCGGCAACGCCCCCGGGGCCCGGCGCGCCTACGAGCAGGGGCTCCAGTACTATCGGGCCCACAAGGCCCAGGTGAGCGAGCGGGGCCTCTCGGCGGTAGCCTGGGCCATGGTGCTGGCGCTCGAGCCGGAGTTCGAGAAGTACGACCGCATCACCTTCGACGTGAAGCCCAAGCAGCTCAAGTCCCAGGTGGAGGTGAAGGCCAAGCGCCTGGCGGAGCTGCAGAAGAGCTACACCGAGGTGGTGAACATGAAGCAGGCCGAGGCGGCGGTGTGCGCCCTCTACCGCATCGGCCTCGGCTACCAGCGCTTCGCCCAGGCCCTGACCGGCGCCCCGGTGCCCAAGGAGCTGAAGGCGCTCCGGCGCCAGGACGTCGTCGACGAGTACAAGGCGCAGATGGCCGAGTTCGCCAAGGCGCCCGAGGCCAAGGCGGTTGAGGGCCTGGAGTACGCCATGACCAAGGCCCGCGAGTACGGCGTCTCCAACGACTGCTCGCGCCGCGCCGCCGAGCTGCTCATCAAGTACAAGCCGGAGCAGTACGCCCCGCCGCAGGAGGTGGTGCCGCCGCTCCTGGCAGCGGTTCCCGACTCCCGCGCCGGGTACGGGCTCCTCCTGGCCCTGAAGCCGCTGGCGCCGGCGAACGCCCCCCCCGCCGACGAGACCGCGCTCCCCCCGCTCGGCCCGCAGCGCGGCCAGGTCGCCGCCCAGGCCAGCCGCGACCCGGACCTCGCCGAGCTGCCGCCGCCGCGCCGGGTCGAGAAACCCCGCCGCGAGGCGCCGGCCAAGGCGGAGCGCCGCGAGGTCCCGCGACCGCAACCGGTGGAGCGGGACGAGGACGACGAGGACCTCCTGAAATGACCCCCGCCCGCCCTTCGATCGCCTTCCCGGCCCTGGCCCTGCTCGTGGCCTGCTCCGGCCCGCAGGCCGCCTCGCGGCCGCCGGCCCAGCCGGAGCGCGAGGCCTCCGCCGCACCCGCGCCGGCCGCGGCTGCGCCGGCCCAGAAGGCCGCCGCCAAGCCGGCGGGGGCCCCGGCCGCCGCGCCGGCCCCCGAGGTACCCCAGCTGAGCCCGCGCGCCCAGCGCCTCTTCGACGAGGCGGTGGCCACCTACGAGGAGCAGCGCAAGCAGAAAGCCCCCGTCGACTGGGAGAGCCAGGAGCGCAAGTGGCGCCTGGTCACCGAAACCCAGGACGTCCCCGAGGCCTGGTTCAACATGGGGGTGGCGCAGGAGCGGCAGGGGCGGGCCTCCGAGGCCGCGTCGGCCTACCGGCGGGCGGTGGCGCTCCGGCCGTCCCTGGGCGAGGCCGCCGTCAACCTGGCCATCCTGGAGGAGCCGGCCGAGGATCCGCGCGCGGCGGCCCGGCAGTACGCCGAGCTGGCGCGGCGGCATCCCGACGACGCCCAGGCCCGGGTGCGACTGGCCTCGCTCTACCGCGCCTCCGGCCAGCTCGACGAGGCCTGGCGCCTGGCTCGCGAGGCGCTGCAGCGCGACCCCAAGGTCGCCGGGGCCCACAAGGTGATGATGCGGGTGGCGCTGGAGCGCGGCAACGCCGACCTGGCCGAGCTCCTGGCGCTGCGGGCACAGAAGCTCGACCCGGAAGATCCCGAGCTGGCCTTCTTCCTGGGCGAGGGGCTGGCCCGCCGCGGGGACGCGGCCGCCGCCGCGGTGCAGTACCGCAAGGCCCTGGCGCTCCGGCCCGGCTATCTGCCGGCCCGCTACGGGCTCCTGCGCCAGGCGCTGGCGGCCCAGGCCTGGGAGACGGTGGCGGCCGAGGCGCGCAAGATCCTGGAAACCGACCCCAAGGACGCGCGGGTCCAGCTGGCCCTGGGGGTGGCGCTGCGATACCTCAACAAGGCCGACGAGGCCAAGGCGGCCTACGACCGGGCCGAGTCGCTCGGCGGCGACAAGCTCGCCGAGGTGCACCTCAACCGCGGGCTCCTGCTCATGAAGCTCTCCGGACAGTGCGATCCGGCCATCGCCGAGTTCCGCCGCTACCAGGCCAGCGTCGGGCCGGGGGCGGCGGTGAATTCGCCGGCCCCGGCGCTGGAGCGGGAGTGCGCGCAGATCGTGGCGCAGAACAAGGCCGCCGAGGAGGCGGCGCAGAAGCTGCGGCGGGAGGCCGAGGAGGCGGCCAAGAAGGCCCAGGCCGAGAAGACCAAGGCCGAAAACGCCCAGGCCGAGAAGGCCGTCCCGGCCGCCCCAGAGGATCCGGACGAGGCTCGCTAGGAGGAGACCCCGGTGGTAAGCTCTCGAAGAAAGGTGGGATCATGAGACGGCTCCTGGCGCTCCTGGCCCTGGCGCTCCCGCTCGCCGCGGCCGCCCAGGCGAAGAAGGAGCCTCCCCCGCCCAAGGTCGAGTACGAGAAGAAGACGGTCATCAACTTCGAGGACGACACCATCCAGGGCGACCTGACCCGCCCCGACGGCGAGTACGTCGAGGCGCGCAAGAAGGTGCAGCACTCCAACCTCATCAAGATCCGCGAGGATTGGCGCGAGAAGGTGTTGCTCGCGCCGGACGACCTCTGAGGGCCCCGATGGCGACGCCCCTCACCCTCAAGGTGTTCCGCGGACAGGACCTGCTCAGGTCCGAGTCGTTCTCCCGGGACATCATCAAGATCGGGCGGTTGGCCTCGGCCCACCTCTGCCTCGACGACGAGCGCGTGGCTCGCATCCACTCGGTCATCGAGGTGGCGGCCGACGGCTCGGTCTCGATCATCGACATGGGCAGCGCCGAGGGGACCTTCGTCAACGGCAAGAAGGTGAGCCGCGGTCCGCTCCGGACCGGCGACGAGATCGGCGTCGGCGGGCTGCGCATCGTGGTGGTAAACGGCGGCGCCGCCGCCGTTTCCCGCCCAGCCGCCGCGCCCGCGGCGGCGCCCGCGCCCACCTCCCCGGCTCGCGAGCCCGAGGCCACCGGCGCCGAGCCTGCTCCCGAGAGCCGCGCCCTCCCCGAGGAGCCGCACCCGGCCCAAGCGCCGGCCGCCTCCGCCGCGGCGCCGGCGGGCCGCGCCCTGGAGGACATCCCGGTGGACGAGGGGCCGCCAGAGGAGGCTCCGGCCCATAGCCGGGCCGAGCCCGCCCCCGCGCCGGCCGCGCGGGCGAAGAAGCCCAAGCCCGAGCCCGCCCCCAGGCCGGCCGCGCGGGCGAAGAAGCCCAAGGCCGAGCCCGCCCCCCGCGGCGAAGCCCCGGTGGTTCGCCGGGTGCAGAAGGCGGCCCGCGCCGAGCCCGAGGAGGCCTACGGCGAGGGCGTGGGCGCGGAGCTCCGCTTCCTGTGGGGGGAGAACCTGCTCGACGCCGGCACCTTCGTGGAGCCCAAGAGCCCGGTGCTGGTCGGCGAGACCGAGAAGTGCCACTTCCAGATCCCGGCCTCTGGCCTCCCGGTGCCGGAGTTCCCGGTGCTGCGCTTCGAGGATCAGGAGTACCGGATCACCTTCGCCCGCGGCATGACCGGCCAGGTCGAGGAGCGCGGAGCGGCGACGCCCCTGTCTCAGCTGGTGAAGGAGCGCAGGGTGTCGGCGGTCGACGGCGGCCTCGAGGGCGCCTTCGCGGTGCCGGTGCCGGCCTCGGGCGCGGTGCGGGTGGAATTCGGCTCGGGCGTCCGGATGGAGGCCAAGCTCAAGCGGCCCCCCAAGCCGGCGGTGGTGCCCTGGTGGGAGCGCGTCAACTACCAGTTCCTGAACCTCTTCCTGATCCTGTTCTTCATCCAGGCCGGCTTCATCGTGGCCGCCAACACCTGGCCCTACGACACCGACACCGTCGCCGACGACCTCTTCAAGAACCCCTCGCGGATGGCCAAGTTCATCATCAAGCCCCCGGAGGCCCAGCCCAAGCGGAACCCGTATCTGGAGCGCCTGCAGAAGGAGCTGCGCCGGGAGGAGCCCGGCGAGATGGCCGAGCGGCACAAGGGGACCGAGGGGCAGATGGGCAAGAAGGACGCCCCCAAGACCAATGCCCGCTCCGCCCCGCAGGCCATCGACCCCAACGCCAAGGACATCGTCAAGAACACCGGCCTGGTGGCGCTGCTCGGGCGCGGCCGGTCCGGCGGCCTCTCCACCATCTTCGGCCAGGGCGGCCTGGGCGGCGACCTCAAGGGCGCCATCGGCAACATGTTCGGCCCGGTGGTGGGCGACAGCTACGGCCTGGGGGGCCTGGGCCTCAAGGGCTCGGGCACCGGCGGCGGCGGTCAGGGCGAGACCATCGGCATCGGCGCGGTGGGCACCAAGGGGCGCGGCGGCGGCCTGGGAAGCTACGGCACCGGCGTGGGCGGCCTGGGCAAGAAGTCCGACCGCGACGTCTCCATCCAGGCCGGCACCGCTGCGGTGGTGGGCTCCATCGACAAGGAGCTCATCCGCAAGGTGATCCAGGAGCACGCCTCCCAGATCCGCTACTGCTACGAGCAGGAGCTGCAGCGCGATCCCAAGCTCGAGGGCAAGGTCTCCATCCGCTGGATCATCAACGCCGAGGGGCGCGTCCAGGGCACCCAGGTGGACACCGGCGCCACCACCCTCCAGAACGGCCAGATCCACAGCTGCATGATGGACCGCATCGCCAGCTGGGAGTTCCCCAAGCCCAAGGGCGGCGGCATCGCCGTCATCACCTACCCGTGGATCCTCCGGTCCTCGGGCGGTGCCGGAGGGTAGGGCATGCGCCGCACGCTCCTCGCGCTCTGCCTGCTCGCCGCCCTGCCGAGCCTTTGGAGCCGGGCCGCGGCCCAGGAGGCCGCCCCGGCGCTGCAGGAGGACCCGCGCGCCGCCCGGTTCCGCGAGGTGGAGCGCGGCTTCTTCACCACCTTCGAGGTTGGCTACCTGCACCTCCTGGAGACGCCGGTGGCCGACCCGGTGTCCTTCCCGTACGCCGGGACCGACGGCGGCGCCGCCAGCGGGCTGTACGCAGGCCTGGTGGTGGGCTACGACATCACGCCGCGGCTGGCATTTTCCCTCTTTGCCTGGCAGGGCAACGCCACCGCCAGCCCGTCCTACGGGGCCTTCAACTTCACGGCGGCAGGAGCCGACGTGCGCTTCGCTTTCCTGGGAACTCGCGACTCGAACGAGGTGGAGCGGCTCTACGTCTACCTGCACGGGCGCGGCGGCTACGTCTGGACCTATCCCAAGGGGCTCTTCGGCGACACCGACGTCCTGGCCCAGGGCGGCCTGGGCCTCGAGTACTACACCCGCCTGCGACACTTCTCGGTGGGCCTGGTGGCGGACTACCTGTACTTCACCGAGGCCAAGGCGAGCGGGTTCTCGGTGGTCCCGACGCTGCGATACACGTTCTAGGTTCACGGGGGGTCCTCTCAGCGTCACCCGGTTGGCGCGATCCCGGTGAACGAGCCCGCGCCCGCGCCCGTGCCCGAAGAGGCCGGACTCGGGCTGGGGCTCGGACTCGGGCTCGGGGCTCATCCCAGCTGGGCGGCGCTGTGATCCCCGCGAACCCTGCGGGAAACACGCTGGATTTCACCCCGCGGCAAGTTTGACCACCCTCGCGGGGCGTCTTATACTGAACTCACAATCTTTTCAGGCACTTCGGCAACTTGAGCGACCCCCACCTGGACGAAACGGAGCGGTCCCACCTCGAGACGCTCGAGGCCGTGCCTGGCGATCGGGAGGCCTTCGAGGCTCTCGAGGCCCTGTACCGCACGCAGGAGCGCTTCGACGAGCTCCTGGGCCTCTACGAGCGCCGGGCGCGGCTCCTCGGCGGCGCCGAGGCCTCCGCCCTGCTCGAGCAGGCGGTGGCGCTGGCCCGGGGACCCCTCGCCGATCTGTCCCGGGCCGAGGCGCTGTGCCGCCGCATCCTCGACGGCGAGCCCCGGCATCCGGGAGCCCTGCGCGCGCTCTGCGAGATCCGCGAGGCGCGCGGCGACCTGCCGGGCCTGGCGGAGGCCCTGGAGGAAGAGGCCGACCGGACCGAGGACCGGCGAGCCGCGGCCGCCCGCTACCTGGCGCTGGGGAAGGTCCACGAGGAGCGCCTTTCGCGGCGCGACCGGGCCTCCCTCTTCTACCAGCGCGCCTGCCGCCTCGACCCCTCCTTGGACGAGGCCCGGCAGCGGGCCCTGGAGTGCACGGTGGTCCTGCGCCGCTTCGCCCAGGCCAAGCGCCTCCTCGACGAGTCCCTGGGGCGAGGGGCCGGCGGCGCCGCCCTGGCGGCGCAGTACGCCCGGCTGGGCGGGATCCTGGCCGGCGAACCGCTCGAACACGGCCTGGCCATCGAGGCCCTGGTCGAGGCCCTGGCGCTCGACCGGCGGGTCCCGGGCGCCTCCGAGGCGCTGGCCCAGCTCAAGGCCGTCCCGCGCGTCTGGCGCGAGGAGGCCCAGGGCCTGGCGGAGGAGGCGCAGCGGACCCGCGAGCACCCGGAGGCTGCGCGGCTGTGGCTGCGCGCCGCCGCCCTGCACCTGGCCTACGACTCCGAGCCCGCGTCACGGGTTCCGGAGCTGGTCGACCGCGCCTGGCACGCGGCCCCGGGGATGCCCGAGGCCTTGGCGTTGCTCTGGCGCCTCCGGGGCGAGCGGGAGGACTGGCGGGCCCTGGAGGCGGACCTGTCGCGGCTCTCCGAGGCCACCCGCGACCGGGCCGCGCTCACGGCGCTGAGTCTGGAGACGGCCCTACTTCAGATCGTCCGCTTCGGCGACGCCGGCAAGGCGGTGGCCGCCCTGGAGCGGGCGCTGGAGCTCGACCCCGCCAGCGAAACCGCGGCGGTGCAGGCCTTCGAGCTCCACGTGGACGCCGGGCGCGTCGGCGAGGCCCTGTGGGCCCTGGAGCGTCACCTGCAGGCGGCCCCGCCCAAGGCCGGGCACGCGCCGCTGCAGCTGCGCGCCGCGGAGATGGCCCTCTCCCGCCTCGACGACGCCGCTCGGGCCCGCCGCCACCTGGAATCGGCGCTCCGCACCTCCCCCGGCTTCGCCCCGGCAGCGGCGGCGCTGGCGCCGCTCCTCGAGGCGGCCGGCGAGTGGAGGCGCCTGGCCGAGGTGCTGGAGGTCCAGGCCGGCGCGGCCGCCGAGCCCTCCGAGCGGGCGCGCTTTCTCGAGGCGGCGGCCGAGGTCCACTCCGCACGGCTGGAAGCGCCCCGCGAGGCGGCGCGACTCCTCTTGCGGGCGCTGCAGCTCGACCCGCGCCGGGCCTCGACCCGCCAGGCCCTGGAGGCGGCGGCGGAGAAGGCCGGCGCCTTCCGGGAGGTGGTGCGCGCCTACCGGGCCGCCGCCGAGGCGGTGGGCGACGACCCGCGGACGCGCAAGGCACTCCTGCGCCGAGCGGCCGAGATCCTGGAGCGCGACCTCTCTCAGCCCGAGGAGGCCCTGCGCGCCTGGGAGGCGCTCCTGGCGCAGGACCCCGACGACCGCGGAGCCCGCGAGGCGCTCGACTCGGCCCGGGGTCGGGCCGGCCGGAGCGAGGAGGCGGCCGAGGAGATCGGGCGGCGCCTGGCCACTGCCCGCGGCGCGGAGCGGCGCCGCCTGGGGGCGCAGCTGGCACGGCTGCACTTCGAGTCCGGGGAGGTGGAGCAGGCGGTCACCGCCTGGCGCGAGGTGCTGGCCGGGGCCGGCGACGACGCGGAGGCGCTGCGGGGGCTGGTGGAGGCCCTGGAGGCGCAGGCGGGGCGGCACGCCGCCGCCGAGCTGGTGCCGGCGCTGGCGCGCCTGGCGGCCCTGGGCGCGCCCGACCGGGTGGAGCTGGAGATGCGCCGAGCCGAGCTGCTGCTCGACCCGCTGGAGCGCCTCGGGGAGTCCGCGGCCGCCTGGCTGGGGCTCCTGCGCGGCGGAGGGCTCGGCGGGGCCCAGGCCGCCCGGGCGGCGACGGCGCTGGAGCAGCTGCTGGAGCGGGGCGTGGACCCGGTGCGCATCGCCCAGGCGCTGGCGCCGGTCTACGCCGCCCAGGGCGACGCCCACAAGCACGTGGCCATGCTGGAGCTCCTGGCCGAGAAGCTGCCGCCCAGCGCCGATCCGCGGGAGCGAGCCCGGCTGCGCCTCGATGCCGCCTCGCTGCGCGCCGAGCGGCTCTCGGACCTGCGCGGGGCCCTCGACGCCGCCATCGCCGCCCTGCGGGCGGCGCCGGACCATGCCGAGGCGCGCCGCCGCTGCATCGATCTCTGCACCCGGGTGGGGGCGTTCTCCGAGCTGTACTCGCTGCTGGTGGAGACCGCCGCCCGGCTCGAGGGGCGCCCCGAGGAGGAGCGGGCCCTGCGCCTGCGGGCGGCGCGCCTGGCGGAGGAAGAGCTGGGCTCCAACGAGGACGCCTGGGCGCAGCTGCGCCGCTGCCGGGAGCTCGCTCCCTACGACGCGGAGGTGCTGACCTCGCTGTGCCGGGTGGCGCTCGCCGGCGAGCGCTGGGAGGAGGCCTGCGACCTCTTGCTGGTGTCGGCGCGCCTGGCCTCCGAGCCCGACCGGCCGGCCATCCTGGTCCGGCTGGGCGACACCCTGGCCGATCGGCTCCGCAGCCACCAGGCCGCCGCCGGCGTGTACCGCCAGGCGCTGGAGCTCCTGCCCGAGCCGGAGCGCCCGCCCGTGCTGGAGCGCCTGGCGCACGTCCTGGAGCTCGCCGGCGACGCCGCCGGCCAGGTGCGGGCCCTGGAGGAGCTGTCGCGGCTCTCCGGCGACCGGGCCCAGGCGGCGAGGGCCGCCTCCGAGACCGCCCGCATCCGCGGCGAGCGGTTGGGCGACCGGCGCGGGGCGGTGGACGCCTACGCCGCCGCGCTGGTGAACGACCCCGAGGACGCGGCGGCGGCCGGCGCGCTGGACGCGCTTCTCGACGACCCCGACCGCGAGGTGGCCCTGGCGGCGGCCCGGGTGCTCGGCCCGCGCCCCGCCGGCCGGCGCGACCCCCGCCGCCGCGCCCGCATCCTGGCCGTGGAGGCGCGCGCCGTGGCCGACCCGGTGGAGCGGGCGCTGGCCTGGCGGGCGGTGGCGGAGCTGCAGGCGTGCGAGATCGGCGACCCGGCGGCCGCCTTCGGGGCCATGGCCGAGGCGGTGCGGGCGGCGCCGGAGGACGCGCCGGCGCGCGAGGCGCTGCGCGCGCTGGCGGAGGAGGGCCACCAGGCCGAGGCCTGCGCCCAGGTCTACGAGGAGGTGCTTCCCTCGATGCGGGGCGAGGCCGCCCTGCCGCTCCTTCGCGAGCTCGGCGACTGGGCGGAGCGACAGCTCTCCGATCGCCCCCGGGCCGTGGCCGCCCTGCAGCGGGCCAGGGCGCTCTTCCCGGGCGACCTCCCCGCGCTCATGGCTCTGCGGCGGCTGCACCGCGCCGCCGGCGGCTGGGCCGAGCTCTTCGAGGCCTGCGCCGAGGTGGGGGCGCGCGGCGGCGCCGCCGCGGAGCGGGCCGAGGCCTGGCGCGAGGCGGCGGCGGTGGCCGAGCTGCGGCTCGACGACCCGGCCCGCGCCGCCGAGGCCTGGCGGCGCGTGGTGGAGGTCGACCCAGCCGACGCCGAGGCGGCCGCGGCCCTGGAGCGGCTCTACGCCCAGCTGGACCGGCCGGAGGATCTGGCCTGGATCCTGGAGCGCCGCCGCACCGCCGGCGGCGAGCGGGACCTCGAGGCCGCCTTCCGCGTGGCGGAGATCCGGCGGGCGCGCCTGGACGACCCGGCCGGCGCGCTCGCGTTGCTCTCCGAGGTGGTGCGGGCCGACCCGGCCCACGCCGGGGCGCTGGAGTCGCTCGTGGCCCTGGCCTCGACGCCCGGCCCCATCGGCCGCGAGGCGCTGGCGCTGGCCGACGGGGCGCTGCGCCGGGCCGGAGACCACGCCCGCCGCGTGCAAGTCCGCGAGGCCCGCCTGGGCAACGTCGACGAGCCCTCGGAGCGGGCCAGGCTGCACGCCGAGGTTCGATCCATCCTGGAGGCCGACCTCTCCGATCCGGCCTACGCCTTCGCCGCCGCCCGCCGAGCGGTGGCCGAGGGCGGGCGCGCCCGGGAGGAGGCGCTCCTCGATCTGCCGCGGCTGGCGGAGCGGGCCGGGCTCCTCGGCGATCTGGCCGCGGCCTGGGAGGAGGCCGCCGCGGGCGCGGCTGCGCCGCAGGCCATCGACCTCCGGCGCCGGGCGGCCCGCCTCCGCGAGCGCTCCCTGGGCGACCCGGCCGGAGCGGCGGGGGCCTGGCGGGCGGTGCTGGAGGCGGCCCCGGAGGACCCCGAGGCCCTGGAGGCGCTGGAACGGCTGTTGTCCGGCGCTTCCTCGGCGCGCGAGCGGCTGGAGCTGGCCCGGCGGCGGGCTCGCCGGGCCGACGGGGAGGAGCGGGTGCGCCACTTGCTGGCCGCGGCGGAGCTGGAGATCTCGCTGGGCGAGACCCAGGCGGCGGAGGCCTCCTATCGGTCCGCGCTGGAGCTGGACCGGCGCTGCCTGCCGGCCCTGGAAGGCCTGGAGCGCCTCTACTCCCGCGAGCGGCGCGTCGCCGAGCTGGCGCCGGTGCTCCAGGCCCTGGCCGAGAGCGGCTCGCTCGAGCCGGCGCGGCGGCTGGAGGTGCTCACGCGTCGGGCGCTGGCCCTGGAGCAGGGGCCCGAGCCGGCCCAGGCGGTGGCCGCCTGGGCCGAGATCCTGGCCGAGTCGCCCCTGGTTCCTGCCGCGGTGGCCGGGCTGGAGCGACTCCTGGCCCTGCCGGCAGCCCGCCAGGCGGCGGCGCGGGTGCTGGAGGACGTGCACCGCGCCTCCGGCGACGCCCGGCGCCTGGTGGCGGTACTGGAGCAGCGGGTGGAGCAGGCCGACGACTCCGAGCGCGGGCCGCTCCTGGCCGAGGTGGCGGCGCTGCACGGCCGGCTGGGTCAGAAGCCGCAGGCCTTCCTGGCCAAGCTGCGCCAGTACCGGGAGGCGCTGGCGAGGGGCGGCGACGAGCCGTCGGTGCGGGCCGAGCTGGAGCGGCTGGCGGCTGAGACCGGGTCCTTCGAGGAGCTGGCGGCCGCCCTGGAGGACGCCCTGGAGCAGGGGGTCGGCGGGCCGCTGGGGGTGGCGCTGCGGCGCCGGCTGGGCGTGCTCTACGCCGAGCGGCTGCAGGACCCGGAGCGGGCGCTGCGCCGCTTGGAGGAGGCCGCCCGCGAGGCCCCCAGCGACGAGATCTTCGGCGCCCTGGCCCGGCTCTACCGGCGCCAGAACGCCTACCGCGAGCTGGCCGAGGTCCATCGGCGGCACGCCCAGGTGGTCGCAGACCCTACACAGCGGAAGGACCTGTTGTTCGAGGTGGCCACCATCATGGAAGATCACCTGCTAGACAGGGACGGCGCCATGGAAGCCTACCGTCAGATCCTGGCCGTGGACCCGGAGGACCCGAACGCCCTCCGGCTCCTGGGCCGCCTCCTCGGCGCCGCCGAGCGATGGGACGAGCTGGTGGCGGTGATGGAGCGGGAGGTGGCCCTCGCCGACCGGCGCCCCAACTTCGCGCTGGAGGCGGCGGAGCTGCGCTTCCGCATGGGGCGCATCAAGCAGCAGCGGCTGGGCGACCTGGAGGGAGCTCTCCAGGCCTTCCAGGGGGTGCTGGCCGCGGCGCCGCGCCACCCCGGGGCGCTGGGGGCTCTCGAGGAGCTGGCGCGCGCCACCGGTCCGGCCGCGGCTCGCTCGGCGGAGCTGCTCGAGCCCATCTACCAGCAGGAGGGCGAGCACCAGAAGCTGGTGGAGGCGCTGGAGGCGCGCGCCGCCACCCAGCCCGACGCGGTCTCGCGGGCCGAGCTCTTGCGGCGCGTGGTCGCGGTGTACCAGGGCCCGCTCAAGAGCGCCGAGATGGCCTTCCTCACTTCGTGCCGCGCGCTGCGGGAGGACCCGGGCTCGATGGAGTCGCTGGACCTGGTGGCGGCGCTGGCGGAGGCCACCGGGTCCGAGGAAGAGTACGCTGCGCTCCTGGCCGAGTGCGCCGACCGCGCCGGCGAGGCCCCGGTGCGCGCCGAGTACCGGCGCCGGCTGGCCCGGCTGCAGATGCGGCCGGCGGGCGAGCCGGCCAGGGCGGCCGAGGAGTGGCAGAAGGTGCTGGACCTGGTGCCGGACGACTCGGAGGCGCTCGAGGGGCTGACCGAGATCTACCGTTCCCAGAACACCGGCGACCTCCTGGCCCAAGTGCTGCGGCGCCGGCTGGGCATGGAGGAGGAGCCGTCCCGGCGGGTGGCGCTCTTGCGGGACCTGGCCCAGGTGCAGGAGGAGCGGCTCAGGGACGCGGTCGGGGCCATGTCCACGCTGCGACGCCTCCTGGAGCTGGACGCCAGGGACCGCGAGGCGCTGTCGCGCCTGGACCGCCTGTGCGTGCGCAACGAGAAGTGGGTGGAGCTGGCCGACGTGCTGGCCCGCGAGGCCGCGGCCGCCGACGCCGCGGACGACGAGGGCGCCGCGGCGGCCTTCCGCTTCCGCCTGGCCGAGCTCAAGGAGACCAGGCTGCTCGACCGCGAGGGGGCGGTGGCGCTCTACGAGGACATCCTGTCGGCGCAGCCCGACCACGCCGAGGCCATCGCGCGCCTGGAGGCCCTCCTCCAGCGCGACCCGGGCAACGCCCGCGCCGCGGCCGCCCTGGAGCGGGCCTACGAGGCGGGAGGGGCCTGGCAGAAGTACGCCGCGGTGCTGGAGGTGCGGGCCGCCGACCGGCCCGATCCGCTGGAGCGCAAGGCCCTCTTCCAGAGGCTGGCCGAGGTGCGCGAGCGGCGGCTGGCAAACCCGGAGATGGCCTTCCTCTCCCTGTGCCGCGCCTTCCGCGAGGACCCGGTCGACCCCGAGGTGCGCGCCGCCCTGGAGCGGCTCGCCGAGGCCACCGAGCATTACGAGGAGCTGGCGGCCCTCTACGAGGAGCAGCTGCCGCGCCTGGGCCAGTCCGGGGCCGCGGTGGCGCTGCGGCTGGGCGAGCTGGAGGAGGAGAAGCTCGCCGACCCGGCGCGGGCCGCCGCCCGCTACGAGCTGGCCCGCAAGCTCGACCCGGCGGCGGCCGGGGAGGCCCTGGCGGCCCTGGACCGGGTCTACCGCAGGCTGGAGCGCTGGAGCGAGCTCGCCGAGGTGCTCTCGGCGCAGGCGGGGCGCGAGACGCGGCCGGAGGAGCGGCTGGCGCTCCTGTTCCGGCTGGGGCAGCTCGCCGAGGAGCGGCTCAACGCGCCCGACCGGGCGGTGGCGGCCTACGAGGCCATCGCCGCCGCCGACCCGAGGCACCTCCCGGCGCTGCGGGCCCTGGAGCGGCTCTACGAGGCCTCGGGGCGGATCGAGGACCTCCACGCGAACCTGGTCGCGCAGCGGCGCAGCGCCGACGCGCCGGCGCGCGAGCGCCTGCTCCCCAAGCTGGCGCAGGTGGCGAGCGCCCTCTCGCGCCACGCCGAGGCGGCGGACCTGTGGCGGGAGCTGCTGCAGTCGAAGCCGCGCCACGAGCCGGCCCTGGCGGCGCTGGAGGCGCTGCTGGAGAAGCAGGAGCGCTGGCAGGAGCTGGCCGAGGTCATCCGGGCCCGGGTGCAGGTGTCGGCCGACCGGCGCGAGGTGGCGCGCCTCAACGACAAGCTGGGGTGGCTGCTCGGCACCAAGCTCGGCAACGCCGCCCAGGCCATCGCCTCCTTCAAGGCGGTGCTGGACTCCGATCCCCGCAACCGCCGCGCCCTGGAGGCGCTCCGGGACATCTACGCCTCGCAGGGGGACCGCGAGAGCCTGGCGGGCGTCTACCGCCGGCTCATCCCGCTCCAGGAGGACGCCGCCGGCGTGAAGCGGATCCGCCTCGACCTGGCCGGGGTGCTGCTCGAGGCCGGCCAGAAGCAGGAGGCGGTGGAGCAGGCCAAGCGCGCCCTGGACTTGGAGGGCCACACCGTCGCCGACCTGGAGCGCATCGGCCAGGTCTTCGCGGCGGCGGGAGCGGCGGCCGACGGCATCCGGGCCGCCGAGGCCCGGGCCGGGCTGCTCGCCGGCGAGGGGCGCACCGCCGAGGCGGTGGCCGCCTGGCAGGCGGTGGCGGACCTGTGGCTCAAGGCCAGACGCCCCGAGCCGGCGGCGGCGGCGCTGGAGAAGGCCCTGGAGCTCGAGCCCCAGAGCCAGACCACCTTCGAGAAGCTGCGTTCCATCCACGCCCAGGCCGGCAACTGGCGGGCCTACGCCCGCGCCACCGACCTCTTCCTGCCGCGCGTGTCCGACCCCGTCGAGCGCGTGGCCATGCACGTCGAGCTGGCGGAGATCCACGAGAAGCGGCTGGGGCAGAAGGAGATGGCTTTCCTGGCCTGGGCCCGCGCCTTCCAGGAGGACCCCGCCAACCAGCGCGCCGCGGAGGCCATGGAGCGGCTGGCAGTGGACACCGAGGCCTTCGAGGAGCTGGCCACCGTCTACGAGCAGGTGGCCGAGGAGTCGAAGGGGGTGGTGCGAGCTCGGCTGCAGAACGCCCTGGGGCGGCTGCGCGACGAGCGGCTCGACGACGCCCCGGGCGCCGAGTCCGCCTTCCGCAAGGCGCTGGAGGCCGATCCGGCCAGCGGCGAAGCCCTCGACGGGCTGACCCGCCTCTTCTCCCGGCGCGGTCGCACCCGCGAGCTGGCCATCACCCTGGAGCAGAGGATGGAGGCGGCGGCGGGGCTGGAGGAGAAGAAGGCCACGCTCCTCGAGATGGCCAAGCTCTACGACGGCCAGCTCAAGGACGTGGAGGAGGCGGTGGGAGCCCTGCGCCGCATCCTGGAGCTGGACGGCGGCGACGCCGCGGCCATCGAGGCCCTCTCCGCCATCCACCGGCGCGAGCAGCGCTGGGGCGACCTGGCGGGCGTGCTGGCGCGGGCCCGCGACCTGGCCGCCGACGAGGCGGCCCGGGTAGCCTACCAGCTGCAGATCGCGGCCCTCTACGAGAACGAGCTCGAGGACGACGAGGCGGCCATCGAGGCCTACCGCACGGTGCTCGGCAGCGAGGACCGCAACCCCGAGGCGCTGGCCGGCCTGGAGCGGCTCTACACCAAGCTCGACCGCTTCGCCGAGCTGAACCGGGTCTACGAGAAGCTGGCCGAGATCGCCGTCGAGCCGCGCGAGCGCCTGCGGGTGCTCGGGAAGAGCGCCGGCATCTGGGAGGAGAAGCTGCAGAACCCGCACAAGGCCATCGAGCGCAACGAGCAGGTGCTCTCGCTCGACGGCGGCAACCTCCCGGCGCTGAAGAGCCTGGAGCGGCTCTACCGGCAGGAGGAGCAGTGGGAGAAGCTCATCGCCGTGCTGCAGCACCACGCCTCCCTGACCCAAGACCGGCGCGAGACGGTGCACCTCGAGATCGCGGTGGGGGAGGTGTGGTGGAAGGCGATGCAGCGGGTGGACCGCGCCGAGGCCATCTTCACCCACGCGCTGGAAACCGACCCGGAGTCGCGCGAGGCCATGGGGGCGCTGGGACGCCTCTACGAGCGCAGCGGCAACTGGAACCTGGCGCTGGACATGATGCGGCGCGAGGCCCGGGCCGCGGCCGGCTCGAAGGACGCGGTCGAGATCCACCACCGCATGGGGACGATCCACGAGGAGATGCTGCTCGACCTCCCCGCCGCCAAGCAGGCCTACGCCCACGCCCTGGAGATGGAGGCGGGCCACCTCCCCAGCATCCGCGCCCTGAAGGGCATCCACGAGCGCGAGAAGAACCGGGACGGCTATCTGGAGATGCTGGTGGCGGAGTCCAGGTACGTGGAGGACGACGCCGAGAAGGCCCGGCTGCTCGTGGAGCTGGGGCGCATCCACCAGGAGGAGCGCAACGACCGCGCCGCGGCCACCCGCGCCTACGAGGAGGCGCTCAAGCGCGCTCCGGACTTCCTCCCGGCGGCCCGCCCCCTCTCGGAGATCTACCAGTCGCAGGGCGACTGGCCCCAGGCGGAGCGGGTCCTGGACGTCATCGTGCGCCGCCTCTCGGCCGAGGGGGAGGCCAAGGAGCTGTGCCGCCAGTCCTACCGGTTGGGCTACGTGGCCGAGAAGCTCGGGAACCGCCAGAAGGCGCTCCAGAGCTACCGGCGCGCCTACGAGCTCGACGCCACCTACCTGCCGGCGCTGGAGGGGCTCGGCAACCTCTTGGTCCAGGAGAAGCAGTGGGAGGAGGCGCTGCGCATCTTCCAGGCCATCCTCATCCACCATCGCGACGGGCTCACCGACCTGGAGGTGGTCGAAACCTACTGGCAGATCGGCGAGGTGCAGGCGCAGCTGGGCCAGGCCGACCGGGCCCAGAAGAGCTTCGAGAAGGCCCTGGAGATGGACAAGAACCACGAGCCGTCGCGCCACAGCCTGGTGAAGCTGCTCGAGGCCCAGGGAGACTGGGAGGGCGCGGTGCAGCACCGGCAGAAGCTGGCGCCGCTCCTCGAGGGCAAGGCCCGCTTCGACCAGTACCTGGCGGTGGGACAGATCGCCCGCGACCGGCTCAAGGACCCGTACCAGGCGCTGGATGCCTTCCTCATGGCGGCTCGCACCGACCCCACCGACGTGGCCGTGACCGAAGCCCTGCTGGGCCTGTACCGCGAAACGCGCCAGGGGCAGAAGGCCGCCGACGTGCTGGGGCAGCTCTTGGAGCGCCCCGAGGTGCAGGCCGACGCCGCCCGGGCCGGCCAGCTCTTCCAGACGCTGGGGGAGCTGTACCGCGACGAGATCAAGGACCCGGACCGGGCGCTGGCCGAGTTCGAGAAGGCCCTGGATCGGAACCCGCGGCTGGTCCAGGCCTTCAGCGCGGTGGAGGCCATTCTGACCGCCCACAAGCGCTGGAACGACCTGGAGCAGGCCTACGTGCGCATGATCCAGCGCCTGCCCAAGGGGCCGGAAGCGCAGGCGCCCCGGCTGGCGCTGTGGAAGACCCTGGGCGAGCTCTACCGGCGGGTGCTCCAGAACCCCGAGGGCGCTCGCATGGCCTACGAGGTGGTGCTCAAGGCCGAGCCCGAGGATGCGGTGGCGCTGGAGGCCTACGCCGACCTGTCGGCGCAGAAGCCCGGCGAGGAGGGGAAGGCCGTCGAGGCCTACCGCCAGCTCCTCAGGGCCGGCGGCAGCGCCCACAAGGCCATCTCGGCGCTGGTGGGGCTGCACGCCTCCCGCCAGCAGTTCGACCAGGCCTACTGCGCCGCGCAGGCGCTGGCGCACCTCCTCGGGGCCGCCAGCGCCGAGGAGCTGCAGGTGGTGTCGCGCCTGCGGCGCTTCGCCCGCGAGCAGGCCAGCCGGAAGCTCGACGACGCCCTGTGGCGCGAGCGGGTCTTCCACGAGAGGGTGCGGGGGCCGCTGGCCGAGATCATGCGGGTCCTGGCCCTGGAGGCCGGGCCCCTCTTCGTGCAGACGCCCAAGGAGCTCGGGCTCAACGCCAAGCGGGACGAGATCGACCTCGCCGGCTCGATGCTCTTCTTCGTCAACATGTACAAGTACGTGGCCCGCACCCTGGGGCTGGAAGGGCTGCGCCTCTTCCGGAGCGGCGAGGGCGGGAGGCTCCTCCTGGTGAGCACCGATCCGCCGGCCATCGTGGCGGGCGACGAGATGTTCCGCGAGCGTCCCAAGAAGGAGCTGTGGTTCTCCATCGCCAAGGCCATGGCCTTTGCCCGGGCCGAGCTGCGCCTGGCGCGGCTCATGCCGCACGACCAGCTGGAGGTGGTCTTCCAGGCGGCCTGCAGCCTGGGGACCTCGCGCTTCGTGGTCACCGCCGACCCGCACCTGGTGGAGAAGATGAAGCACCAGCTGGAGAAGTCGCTGCCGGAGAAGACCCGCACCCAGACCCTGAAGCAGCTCAGCCGCATGTACTGCGACGTGCAGCACCCCGGGGACGTGCGGGCCTACATGGACGGTGCGGAGCTCACCTCCAACCGGGCGGGGGCGCTCCTGGCGGGCGACATGGAGATCGTGAAGCGGATGGTGCTCGCCGAGAAGGCGCAGGCGTCGAAGCTCCGGGACGAGGCCAAGCTCAAGGACCTGGTCCTCTTCATAGTGTCCGACGACTTCGCCGCGCTGCGGGAGCAACTCGGGCTCTCGGTCGTGGTAAAGGGTTAAGGGAATGCGATTCAACTGCGACGCCTGCAACGCTCAGTACATGATCTCGGATGAGAAGGTGGGTCCGAACGGGGTGAAGGTCCGCTGCAAGAAGTGCGGACACATCATCCTGGTGAAGCGTGCCTCGGAGGAGGCCGCCGCACCGCTGCCGCCCGCGCCGGCCCCCCCGTCCGGGGACGGCCTGGACGTCGAGCTGGGGCAGGCCTTCGACAAGGTCCTGGGCCAGACGCCCCCGCCGGCCGGTGACCTGCCGGCTCCGGCGGCGGCCCCCGCGGGCGACGGGGCCGCGGGCGCGGCGCCGGTCCAGCCCGCCGCCGGGCCCGGAAACGAGTGGTACGTGGCGGTGGACGACCAGCAGGTGGGCCCGCTGGCCGCGGAGGGGGTGAAGGGCAAGTGGGAGTCGGGCGAGATCGGGCCCGACTCGCTGGTGTGGAAGCCCGGACTGGAAGACTGGAAGCCGCTCTCCCAGGTTCCGGAGCTGCAGCAGTTCCTGGCGCCCGTCCCGCGCCCGTCGGGCCGACTTCGGCCGGCGGCCCGCCCGCCGACGCCGAACCTGGCGGCCCCGGCCGCGGCTGCGCCCGCTTCCAAGGAACCGGAGTGGAAGCCCACCGCCGCCAACGCCCTGGCCGCGCTCGCCAGCGAGGAGATGGCCACCATGAAGGCGCCCGAGCCGGCCAGGCCGGCCCCGGCCGCCTCCGGGCGCCCCGGCGGCAAGAGCTCGCTGGTGGACGCGATGAACCTCCCCGAGGGCGGGGTGGATCCCACCGCCGCCATCCCCTTGCCCATCAAGGGGATGGAGAAGACCGATGAGAAGAAGCTGGAGCGGAAGTCCTCGGTGGCGCGGACCACCGCCGAGCTGCGCATCAAGCGCAGCGCCAACCGCACCATCCTGCTGGTGGCGGTGGTGATGCTCCTGGTCCTGGGTGGCGCGGTGGGGGGCGTGTTCTGGTACTTCGAGCAGCGCATTCCGCTCTTGCAGGTGGAGCCCTCCGCCCCTCCACAGGCCTCCCGCACCTTCGCGCCGCCCGTTCCCGCCCCGGCACCGCCGCCGCCCGCGGCCCAGGGGCCGGCCAAGGCCGCGGCGCCGCCGGCCGTGGCTCCTCAGGCGGCCGCGCCGCCCGCCGCGGCGCCTCCAGCCGCCGCCTCGCCGCCGGCGGCTCCCGCTGCCACGCCGCCGCCGGCCCCGGCCGCCTCACCTCCGGCTCCCGCGGCCGCGGCGCCCCCGAAGAAGAGGGCCGCTCCGGCGGTCGCCCAGGCCGAGAAGCCGGCCCCGAAGAAGGTGGCCCAGGCGGAGCCCCCTCCCGCGCCGGCGCCGACTCCAGCCCCGACCCCTCCGAAGAAGAAGGCTTCGAGCGATCCGTTCGAGGCCGGCGGCGCCGACGACGAGTTCGCCAAGCTCCTCGCCGAATCGCCGAAGCGAAGCGTCTACGTCCCGCCGGCGCCCGGCGGGGACGTGCAGGACAAGGTCTCCACCGGCCAGATCCAGGAGGCGGTGGCCGGCAAGATGGCGGCCCTGCGCGATTGCCTGGCGAAGCAGCAGGCCAGCGACCCCGAGGCCCACGGGGAGGTGACGGTGAGCTGGGACATCGAGCCCGACGGCCGGCCGGCGGCGGTCTCCACCGGGAAGGCGCAGAACCAGCCATTCGCGCAGTGCCTGGTGGGGGTGGTGAAGAGCATCCACTTCCCGAAGTCGCGGCAGGGGAACAAGGGCGAGGACAAGGTCCGCTTCCCGTTCCGGTACTGACGAGCGCCGCAGCGCGCGGAGCCACCGTGGCCGTCGAGGCGAAGACCAGCGCGGGCCCGCAGCCCACCTACCGGCCGGTGTCGGAGCTGGGGCTGGGAGACCTGGAGGTGCTGCGGCTCATCCTGCGCGGCGGCTCGGTGGTGGACTGGCGCCGCCTCCACTTCCGCGACGCGGCCGAGGTGGACCACTTCCTGCGCCTGAACCTGTTCGACCTCTCCGACCCGCGCGACGAGGGGCGCCTGCGGACCATCCTGGCGCAGGCGGTCGACTACCTGCGCAGCGCCTTCGGCTACCGGGTGGCCGAGGCGGTGGCCAGCCCGCGCGACCTGCGCGACCTGTTCCTGCTCGCCAGCGGCGCCGCCGAGCCCCACCGGTACCGCCGCATCGCCTGCGTGGTGCTGAAGTGCATGCACGTGGTCCACCACCTGGAGGCGCGCGAGCTCCTGTTTCGGGCGCCGGTGCGCGAGGCCGACCTGGCGGAGCTGGTGGACCGCCGGATCATGGGTGAGGCGCGGCGGATGGTGGAGGCCGGATTCCCCATCGCCGAGTTCCACGGCAACGTGAAGACCCGCTCCTCGCTGGTGACCAAGCTCCTCGCCAAGCGCGAGACGGTGGCGGCCCAGATCTTCGACCGGCTGCGCTACCGGGTGGTGACCGAGCGGCGCGACCAGATCGCCCCGGTGCTGCACCACCTGACGCAGCACCTCGTCCCCTTCAACTTCGTGGTGCCGGGGCAGACCCAGAACAACCTGCTCCGCTTCCGCCAGGTGGTGCGCCAGCACCCCGGCGCAGCGGTGCTGGCCTCCGAGCTGCAGGCGCCGCTGGATCTGGAGTCGAGCGATCCGCGGAGGGTCAACGAGTTCAGCGGCCACGGCTACCGGGTGCTGAACTTCGTGGTGGACCTGCCGCTGCGCATCGACGCCTGGCTCCCGGAGGTGGAGCCGGCGCGGGTGGCCTTCGCCCTGGTGGAGTTCCAGATCATGGACCAGGCCACCGCCCGCCACAACGAGGAGGGAGACTCGGCCCACGACCGCTACAAGCGCCGGCAGCTCAAGAAGGTGCTGCGGCGTCTCTCGCGGGGCCTGGTGGTTCCGAAGCGGCGGCAAAAGGCGCATGATGCGGAGTAGCCCGACGGGGGTGCACGTGCGCGAGCCCACCAAGCGGAGCCCCGAGGACCGGGGCGAGGTCGTCCTGGAGGGGCGCTGCCAGATCTGCGGCGCCACGGGCGAGGTCGTGGCCCTGCCCGGGGCCCCGCCGCCCAATCAGTTCTGCGAGGCCTGCGCCATCGAGTACGGCCAGGGCGTCGCCGAGGACGAGGAAGCGGCCGGGTAACGGCGGCGTCACCGCCGCTTGTTGCGGCGGCGCGCCGCCTTGCGGGCCTGGCGCTCCTGCTTGCGCTTCTTCTTGCGGGCCTGCCGCTCCTTCTGGCTCTCGGCGCCGATGGGCTCGGGCGCATAGCCCATCATGCGGGCGCGGGCCATGGCGCCGGTCCCCAGGCGCGGCTGCACCCCCTTGGGCATCCCGGCCATCTGACCGGCCAGGCGGGCCGGGTCCAGCGGCTGCTCCATGGCCCGCTCGACCTCGGCCGCGTCATCGCCCAGCACGTCTTCCATGCCGCGCCCCTGCAGCTTGCGCAGCTGCATCATCTGCTTGATGCCGGGGAGGCGGGAGAGCAGCCCGGGCGCCGAGCCCACCGCCTGCATCATGCCGCGCATGGCGTGGAACTGCTTCAGGACGTCCCGGACCTCCCTCTCGCTGCGTCCGGAGCCGCGGGCGATGCGGCGCACCCGCGAGTCGCCCACCGAGTCGGGGCGGGCCCGCTCGGAGCGGGTCATGGAGTCCACCACCGCCACGATGCGGTGCAGGTGCTGGTCGTCGAACTGGAACCCGGCCGGCAGCTCCCCGAAGATGGGAAACTTCTCCAGGAGGTCCCCCACCGGCCCCATCTTGCGCACCAGCCGGATCTGGTTCACGAAGTCGTCGAGGGTGAAGTCCCCCGAGAGCAGCTTCTCGGCGTCGCGCTCGGCCTGTTCCTGGTCGACGTGGGCCTCGAAGTCCTTCATGAGGCCCACCACGTCGCCGAAGCCGAGGATGCGGCTGGCCAGCCCGTCGGGGCGGAACTCCTCCAGCCGGTCCAGGGCCTCGCCCATGCCGACGAACTTGACCGGTTTGCCGGTGACCTCCTTGATGGACAGGGCCGCCCCGCCGCGGGCGTCGCCGTCGAGCTTGGTGAGGATGAAGCCGTCGATGCCGATGCGCCGGTCGAACTCGGCGGCGGTCTTGACGGCGTCCTGGCCGATCATGGCGTCCACTACCAGGAGGACGTTCTCGGGGTGGACCGCCTCCTTGATGCGGTAGAGCTCCTCCATGAGGGGCTCGTCGATGGCCAGCCGGCCGGCGGTGTCGTAGACCACCACCTCCGCCTTCAGGCCCGGGGCGGCCTCGGCGGCGAGGCGGCACAGCTCCGGCGGCGCCACCCCGGCCTGGTGGAACACCGGCACCCCCAGCCGCTCCCCCAGGATCCGGAGCTGATCCACCGCCGCCGGACGCTGCACGTCGGCGGCCACCAGGAGCGGGCGCCGCCCTTGGTCCAGGAGGCGCCGGGCCAGCTTGCCGGCGGTGGTGGTCTTGCCCGACCCCTGCAGCCCCACCACCATCACCCCGGTGGCCTTGCGCTCGGCGAGGCGGAGGGAGGTGTCCACCGGCCCCATGAGCGCTTCCAGCTCGTCGTGACAGATCTTGACGAAGTGATCCTGGGGGGTGGCCCGGAGCGCGCCGCGCTCGGTGCGGACGCGGGTCTCCACCACCTCGCCCACCGCCTTCTCGCGCACGCGGGCCACGAAGCGCTTCACCACCTCGAAGGCCACGTCGGCCTCGAGCAGGGAGACGCGGATGTCGGCCAGCGCCTCGTCCACCACCGCGGCGGTGATCTCGGCGCGGCCGCGGAGGCGATCGCGGGCGGCCTTGAATCCCTTGGCGACGGTCTCGAGCATGTACGGGGGCCCGGCGGAGGAACGTGTATAGCACGCCCATGCTACGATTGCCGCGCATGGCCGACGCCCCCAAGATGTTCACTCTGGAGGAGGCCAACGCGCTCGTCCCCACGCTGCAGCTGGAGTTCGGGCGGGTGGCGCGGCTGCGGGCCGAGCTGGGGCCGCTCATCGAGAGGGTGGGCGGGGCCGACGCGGCGGTGGCCATCCTGCAGGAGGGAGCCGGGGCGCCGGGCGGGCTGGAGCGGGAGGCGGGCCGCCTCAAGGAGGTGGCCGCCGACATCGCCGCCACCGTGGAGCGGGTCAACGAGCTGGGCTGCGTGGTGAAGGACCTGGACATCGGGCTGGTGGACTTCTTCTCGCTGCGCGAGAACGAGCCGGTCTTCCTGTGCTGGCAGTTCGGCGAGCCGGGCGTGGTCCACTGGCACCCCATCGACGAGGGCTTCGCCGGCCGGCGCCCCATCGAGGGGATCGAGGTGGAACGGCCGGAGTTCTTCAACTGATGGCCGTGGCTGCACGGGTGGATCCGGCGGCTGTGCCGCCGGCGGGGGACGAGCCCCCGCCCTACGGGATAGTAGGGCCGCCCGGAATCGAACCGGGACTCCACTTTCGTGGAAGCGGATTTTAAGTCCGCCGCGTCTGCCAGTTCCGCCACGGCCCTTCGAACGTCCATTGCCGGTCGAGTCTCGATTCGCCGCGCCGCCCTGGAGACGTTCACTTCGCGGGGCGCGGGGGATCCAGGTAGCGAGCCAGGAAGCGGTAGATGTCCCGCCGCGCGTCGCGGGCCAGCCGCGTGTCGAGGCGGTCCATGCTGTGCCCCCCGGGAGCGTCCTTGAAGACCCGGTACTCGAACTTCTTCCCCGCCGCCTTGAGCGCCTGGGCCAGGTGCTCCACCTCCAGGTAATTCACGTCCTCGTCGTTGGTGTTGGTGTGGACGAGCAGGGGCGTGTCGAGCGTCTCGACGTGCCACACCGGCGAGCGCCGCTTGTACTCGTCGATGTCGTCGCGAACGGGCTTCCCCACGTGGAAGGGGGCGCTGAACTCCTTGCGGTACTCCTCGTCGGAGTACCCCATGCGCGCCACCAGGTCGGAGACCGGGACCCCCGCGAAGACGCAGCGGTAGTCCTTGGAGTGCGAGAAGGCCTCCAGGAGCACGATGAGCCCGCCGTGGCTCCAGCCGACGAGGCCCACCCGGCCGGGGTCGACGCCTTCCAGGTTCTCCACGGCCCAGTCCCGAGCCGCCCGGACGTCTCCCACCTCGCGGCCGCCGTAGTCGATCTGCTCGTAGAAGGCCCGTCCGTACCCGGTCGAGCCCCGGTAGTCGGGGGCCACCACCACGTAGCCCTGCGAGACCAGCTCGCGGACGATGTGGGCCATGTAGGTCGAGGAGAAGTCGGCGTGAACCCCGCCATGAGGCAGGACCAGGAGCGGCAGCTTCTCGCCCGGCTTCCGGTCCCTGGGCACGAAGCTGTAGGTGAAGAACTTCACCGGGTTCTGGGCCCCGGGGGCGGTGGGGTTCTTCGGTTTGGCCGGAGGCGGGCCTGCGATGCGCCACTTCTCGACCAGCGCCACGTCGCCCAGGCGCTGCCGCCAGGCGAGGTCGTCGACGGCCTTGGCGATCTCGTCGAGGCGGTACTCCAGGTCCTGGTTCGCCTTCTCGAGGCGGCGCACCTGCTCGGGGAGACCCTGGGCAGCCGGCGCTCCCGGCGCGTCCTCTCCGACCGCGAGCGGAGCGCCGGCGAGCAGCGCCAGCGCGCCCAGCCAGGAAGCACGGGACAGCGTCATCGGCCTTATCTCCAGGGCGGGCTCGCCGCGGCGGCGGCGCGAGGCAGGTCGAGGCCGCGGCAGAGCGTACCGACTACTGGCACTCCTTGGTCTTCAGCTTCTTCGTGGCGAGCGCGGCGGTGTAGCTGTTCCCGGCGCACTCGCCGACCTTCTGTCCCCACTTCTCGCCGTCCTTGGGCTGCTTGAGCTTGGCCGGGATCTGGGACTGGAGCTTCTTCAGGCAGAGGCGGACCGCGGAGGCGGCCGCGTCCTCGCACTCCTCCTGGGTGACCTGGAAGCAGGTCCGGAAGGGCGTGCCCTCGGCGCAGAAGGCGGTGGGGAGCGCCGTCTTCATGGTCTCGATCCAGGTGGCCTTGTCCACCTCCTGGGCGCGCGCCGGAGCGGCGGCGAGGAGGCACAGGAGCGCGCTCGCGAGTCCGATCGTCTTCACCATGGGTTGCCTCCGTCCCAGCCCCCCGCCCCATCCCGGGCGCGGCCTTGGCCGGCTGGCTCCAGCCTAGATCGGCGCGCGGCTCGACGGAAGCCGGCGCTGGGTGGGAGGGCGAGTGCCCGGCACGTCGCCGGACGGTCGAGCGCCGGAGCGGCGTCGCCGCATCCTCGAGCCCGGACCGGCGCCGGCTCAGCCTCGGTCCACGCTCCTGGAATGCGACGCGTCCGCGAGCCGCGGGTCGGCGGCCGCGGCGCGGGCCCGCAAGCGCAGCAGGGCCTGGCGGTCGGCCCCGGTCCGATCCAGATCGGTCAGGCAACGTCCCAGGCGGGCGCGGTACCGATCCCGCGCCGAGAGCACCCACGGCTCCTCCCGACCCTCGAGAAACGGGCCGCGGTAGAGCGCGAGGGCGCCGCCGGCGGCCGCGAGCGCACCCGCGCCGTCCCGGCGCTGCGCCAGGGCGGCGGCCTCGGCGAGGAGCGATTCGAAGGCCAGGGCATCCACCCAGCAGCGCCCGGCGTCGAGACGCACCTCGCCTTCGCGGTGCTGCACGACCTCGTGGCCGAGCAGCCGGCGCAGGCGATGGGCGGCCGTCTCGAGCGCGTGGTGCGCCAGATCTCCCTCCGACTCGGGCCAGAGCGCGGCGGCAATGGCCTGGGCGGTGGCGGAGTGGCCGCCGCGCGCCACCAGCGCCGGCAGGACGTCCAGCGGACGCCGGCGTGCCCTGGCAGACGGGCGCAAGGGCGTGCCGGCGACGAGCACCTGATACTGCCCGAAGAGGCGAATGCGCAGCTTCCACGGCCAGCGTTCGGACGCGCACCCCGCCGGCGCGGCGAGCTCGAGCCGCCGCACCAGGGCCAGGGCGTGCTCCGACTCGACGTCCGAGTCGATGGCCAGGGCGCAGAGCTCCGCCAGCCGGCCGCGGGAGAACCAGAGGTCGGGCGCGATGCTCCTCTCGCGGCTCACGCGCAGGCCGCGCTCGAGGTGCGCTCGGGCCGCGACGAGGTCGCCCGACCGCCGCTCCAGCTCCGCCTGGGCCAACTCGACGACCATCTCGCCGAGGGCGCTCCAGGCGGTTCCGCCGCGACGCAGCGCCTCGAGCTGTGGGCGCGCTTCCGGGTCCCCGGCCTCGACGAGGGCCACGGCGACGTGCAGCGTGGACAGCGCCTCGGCGAATGCCAATCCGCTCGCCCCGGCCGCCTTCGCGAGCTCACGCCCGGCTCTCACCGCGCGCGCCGCGGACTCGGCGTCACCGGCGTGAAGCGCAAGGAGCGTCTCCATCTCGAGCAGGCTGACGTCGTGCAGCGGGCGACGCTCCCGCAGGCAGGCCTCGATCGAGGCCATGTGCTGCCGCGCCCTTCCTGGCTCTCCGGCCGCGATCGCCGCCAGTACCCGCTGCTGTCCGAGATGGAAGTCCCACACGTGGACTCCGCTCTCGCGGGCCATCTGCAGGCCCAGGCTGGCGGCGAGCTCGGATCTCGACGGCTCGCCGACCTGCCAGAAGTGCAGCGCCTCGCTCGCGAGCCAGGCCAGGCCGACGAGAGGATCGGTCGCACCTGCTCGCGCCAGCGGCGCAAGGGTGCCGACCACCTCGGCCGCTCGCTTCCCTTTACCGCGAAACGCCCAGGCCACGAGGAGGTAGGCTCCCATGGTGAGGCGAGCCACCGGCCTCAGCGATGTGTCGTTCACCACCGCAAGCGCGCGCCCCTCCCACTCGGAAAGCGCCTGGCTGCCGGGCCGACGGAATGTCAAGGCTGCGAGGATTGCCGTCGCCGAGCGGTGCGCGAACTCGGCGCCCGGCGTCACCGGGTGAAGGCGCGAGGCGGTCTCGAAGCGATCGATCCACTGGTCCATCCCGCGCAGGTCGTTCCACTCGAGGACGAAGCTCTCGATCGCAGCGGCGAACGCGAGGTGGAGCCCGCGGGCGTCCCCGGCCGACTCGAAGCCCTCCCAGGCGCGGGCGAGGTGCTGCCTCGCCGTCGCCGGGTCGACCGCCAGCCGGCAGACGCCTCGCCAATACCAGAGCCAGGGGTGCTGCGCCGCCTGGGCCTCCCCGAGCGCCTCGAGCCACCCCTCGAGCTTGGCGGTCCGCCCGGTCGCGGCCAGGAGCGGCGCCCGCAGGAGGACGAGGTGCGTCGCATCCGCCCAGGCCTGCGCGCGCAGGTGGAGATCGATCGCATCCTCGACGTGCCCCGTCTCCGCCAGGAGCCGGGCCGCCCATTCCTCGAGCGCTCGGAGCCGCTCCGGCGGCATCTCTGCCCTGGCGCGCTCCAGCAGGAACTCCCGTGCGAGCGGGTGCAGCTCGAACACCGGATCCTCGCGTCCGCGGCGGGCGACGAAGAAGGCACGCCTGGCGAGATCCTCGAGCACGGCGAGCGCGCGCTCGGAGCCGCACAGCGCCTCCACCATGCGGGCGGGGAGGACCGGAGGCACAGCCGAGGCGACGAGGATGCGTCGGGTGTCCGGGTCCGCCCGGTCGAGGAGCTCGCTGGCGAGGTATGCGAACAGGGCCTTCGGCTCCTGATCGGAGTCGGCCGCATCGGCCGGGCTGAACGCCAGGAGCACCAGCCCCGCCGCCCACCCTGCGGAGCGCCGGCACAAACGGTCGAGCTCCTCCGGGGTCCTCCCGGGCGCGTGGGCCCGGGCGATGGCCAGCGCCTCCCCCGGGGTGAGCCGGAGGGCATCTCCTCCGACGACGGACAGGACTCCATTTGCGACCAGCCGCGTGAACCCCTCCGGCGGCTGCTCGCGCGAGACCAGGATGGCCCTCGTTCCCGGCGAGAGATCCTCCAGGGCGTCGCGCAGGATGTCCAGGAACGACGGCGACGCCGCGACGCGCTCCAAGTCGTCGAGCACCAGGGCCCAGGGCCGCCTCCGCCCCCGGGTGAGCTCCCGGAAGAACCGCCGCGCGAACGCCCCCTCGCCCCCTTGGTACTCCGGCGTGAAAGGCGGGAGCGGCGTTCGCCGCCTGCCGGCCCGCGCTCCGAGCTCGTAGAAGAACGAGGCCAGGTCGCCGTCTTCCGGGCGGACCGGATACCAGAGGCTGCTCACGCGCCGCGAGCCGAGCCAGCTCGAGACCAGCGTCGTCTTCCCGCTTCCCGGGGGACCGGCAATCCAGATCGCCTTGCCCCTGGCGCGATCGAGGAGCGCGAAGAGCCGCTCGCGCCCCAGCACGCCACCGTGGATGGTCCTCGCTCTTGCCATGCTCCCCCTCTCGGGAGCGCAACGGCGCGACGAGGTGGAGGCCACCCGGAGACCCTCCGTGACCGGCGGTCTTGATCCGCGTCAATGAACGACCCTACAGGGACCGCCGAGCGGCGGCTCAGGCGCACCCGTAGTGAAGTGACGCTGCCCGGCGGCGCCGAGCGCCGCCGGCCACGGCGCCGATCACCTCGCGACCTCGACGCACTGGCCGTTGCAGCGGTCGGCCATGGCGAGCCCCCTGGCGACGTCCGCGACCATCCAGAAGCCGGCGGCCAGCAACCCGCCCCAGAGCAGGAGCAGCAGCCCAAACACGGCGGTGTCCGGCGCCTTCTTGCATGTCACCGACTGGAAGAGAGGCTTCTCGGCTACGAACGCAGCCTGGCGAGCCTGGAGCGGTTCGGCGACGCCGACCGGCTCGAGAACCTCGGGCGGCGCCGGGAGCAGCTCGACCGAGGCCCCGAGCGGCCCGGTGTGAATTGCGGTCTGCATGCGACCCCCCCATCGGGCGACCCCCCGGCGCTTCCCGCGCCTCGCCCGCGCCTGGATGATCCGACGCAGCGACTCACCGATGACTCACGGTCGAGCCGACCCCCCTGCGGCCCCCCGGCCGGGGGCCTACCGTCCGTACCGATCGTGGAACAGCGCCCGCAGGCCTGCGTCGCGGCGGAGGAGATCGAGCGCCAGCTCGGCGTGGCCGGGGACGTAGCCGTTGCCGATGACCAGCGTGGCGTCACGGCCCACCCCCTCGGCGCCCAGGGCGGCGGCGGTGAAGCTGGTGGCCATGGAGAAGAAGATCACCGTGCCGCCGTCCCTCACCGGAAGGATCGACGCCATCTCGGTGCCAGCGACGCTGGCGCAGTTCACCACCAGGTCGAAGGGGCCGCCGGCTGACTCGACGGCGCGCAGCGTCCCCACCGCGTCGGTCAGGTCCACCCGCAGCGTGCGGCCGGCGAGGCCTGCCCGGGCCAGGGCCTCGAGCGCGGCCTGGGAGCGGTCGGCGGCTGCCACCTCGCCGCGACCGGCGAGGCTCGCCCGCGCCTGGGCGCACACCAGCGCCCCGGACTTGCCGGCGCCGAGCACCAGCACGCGCTGGCCGGGGCGGGCGTGGCGCGCCACCAGCGCCGGGGCCCCGCAGACGTCGAGCGCCGCCAGCGCCAGTCCCTCCGGGAGGTCCCCGGGGAGGCGGGCCCACAGCCCGGAGGCAAAGAGGATGGCCCGGCCGCGGCACTCGACGCGGTCGATCTCGGGGTGGACCGCCAGGATGCGGTCGAGCCGGAGGGGCGTCAGGGTGAGCGAGACCAGCGTCGCCACCCGGTCGCCCGGGTGCAAGCTCCCCGCCGCCGGGTGGCGCGGCCCGACCTCCTCCACCCGGCCGCAGAGCATGCCTCCCGAGCCGGTGACCGGGTTGTGCATCTTGCCGCGCTCCCGGACGATGCGCAGCACCTCCTGGGCGATGCGCTCCGGATCGCGCCCCACCACCGACTCGATGTGGCGGAAGCTGGCCGAGTCCACGTTGAGGGCCTCGACCGAGATCGCCAGCTCGTCCTCGCCCAGCGGCAGGGACGGGTCGAGCACGTCGGCGCGCTGCGGCAGCGCGCCCGGCGGCGAGACCACGCGGCGGAGGCCATGGGGATCCACTACACGACCATAGCGCACAACGCGGCGGCGAGGCGCCGCTCCGCCTGGCCACCGGCCGGTGCGGCCGCGGCCGCCTCACTCCTCCAGGTAGGCCTTGAGGCCCGCCAGCGCCCGGCCCCACTCCGCGGACACCTGGTCCAGGTACCGCCGGGCCTGGTCCAGTGCCCGGGGCTCGAGCCGGAACAGGGTCTCGCGTCCCCGGCGCTGGCCGCGGACGATCCCCGCGCCCTCCAGCACCCGCAGGTGCTTGCTGATGGCCTGCCGGGTGACGTCCGAGCCCTCGGTGAGCCGCGAGATCGACTGGGGCGACTCGCCGCAGAGCTTCCCGACCAGCGAGAGCCTGGTCTCGTCGCCCAGGGCGGCGAAGACCGGCGCCTGCCGCCGGGGCGCGGCGGCCAGGGCGCTACGCCGCCCGGGCGACATGGCGCTCGATGTTCGCCATCTGCTCGGTCCAGCCGCCGTCGTTCATGCGGAACGCCTCGGCGCGGCGGCCGGCGGGGATGCGGTCGAAGCCGGACTCGGTGAGGATGAGGCGCGTGCCGCCGGAAATGGCCTCCAGCCGGAACTCCACCAGCGTGGTGGGCTCCCTGGAGTAGTCCTCCTTCGGGTCGACGGCGTAGGGATGCCAGCGGAAGGAGAACAGCCGCTCCGGCTCCATCCTCTCCACCACCGCCTCCCACTTGAGGTGCTCGTAGCCCGGGTAGGTGATCTGCCCCCGCGAGGTGCCCCCGGGGACGAAGGGGCCGTCCAGCCTCACCCGGAACCACTCCCCGAACTCCCGGTGATCCGTGAGCGCCCGCCACACCCGCGCCACCGGCGCCCGCAGCTCGATTCGCTTCTCGATCCGATCGGTGCTCATGCGCAACCTCCTGATTGCATGATTAGCGCCGCCCAGGGTTACATGCAACCAATTCGTTGCCCGTGGCGCGGAGCGCTTCCGTGGGGCGGGTGCTTGGCAGACGAGCCCCCGCCCTACCGTCCGCCGCTGCTTGGCGGGTGGCGGCACGCACGGCCTGATCGATTCCGTAGGGCGGGGGCTTGTCCCCCGCCGATTCGAGCCGCCGGTTCCGGGCGGCTCGAGTCAGCGGCCGCGCAGCGCGTCGACGCTCCAGGGCCCGCCTCCGGCGGCGGAGAGGTAGAGGAAGAGGAACGAGTACAGGGCGGCGGGCGCGCCCCCGTTCAGGACCGGCCAGAAGCCCTGAGGCGCGTGTGCGATGAAGTACGCCACGGCCATCTCTCCCGAGAGCAGGAACGACACGGGACGCGTGAAGAGCCCGAGGAACAGGAGCGCGCCACCGAGGGTTTCCAGGATGCCGGCGATACCCGGCAGCGAGGCCAGGGGAGCGGTTCCCCCACCCGGCATGATGGCAGCCGGAAACGCGAACAGCTTGGCGGTCCCGACCTGCATGAAGAGGAATGCGGTGACGATCCTCAGGATGCTGAGCAGCTGCGGCGACCACGATCGCCAGCGCGACACCAGACCGGTTTCACTCATGGGCCCTCCAGGGAACGATGCGTTTTGCGACCATGCGCTCTCTACCGCCCAGGCGAACCGCGGTCAGCCGAATCGACGCGGAGTACACGCGGTGCCCAAAGGGGATGCCCCGCAGGGGTGGACCAGTGGCCGCCGCGGTGAGCGTCCCGGGAGGGGGGCAACCGGCTTGCACCGGCTTGCAACCAGCTCGACCGGAGGGTGAAGCCATGAAGCGCGTTCCACCCCCGTGGGTGATCGAGAAGCTGGAGCGGCTACGGCGGGACAGGGCGAAGCGGGACCGATCCCGCCTCGACCTTCCCGCCCCGTCGCCTCCGCGCGTCCCCGACGAGCGCGAAGGACGCCGGAGCGCGGTCGTGATCCGGCTCCGCCCCGCTCGCCACTCGGCGGACTGACCGGCTCACGCCACCAGGCGCTCCCGCTGCTCCTTGTCCCGCTCGCAGTCGATGCACAGGGTGGCCATCGGCCGGGCCGCGAGCCGCTTCGGCGAGATTGCCTCCCCGCAGTCCTCGCAGATGCCGAAGCTGCCGTCCTCGAGCCGCTCCAGGGCCTTCTCGATCTTCGCCAGCAGGAGCTTCTCGCGATGGCGGAGGCGGTAGACCAACGAGTGCGCGTGCTCGCTCGAGGCCTGGTCCATCTCGTCGGGGAGGTCGTCGCTGTCCAGAGTCGATTCCTCGAGGAGCGTCCTCCTGGCAGCGGCGAGGATGTGGCGCTTCGACTCCTCGAGCAGGCTCCGCAGGCGTTTGGTATCGGGCGCGTCCATGAGGGATCTCCTTGCCCTCCCGACCCGTGCCTTGCTGCAGACGACGTGCCGCGCGGGCCTCGCGCCATGTTTCGCCGGGCGCTGGGGTTCGGCGAGCCAGGGCCCACCCCGCCGGCTCCGCGCGCCGGCGCCGGTTGAGCGGAACGCTCACGGCCTGAGCAACTCGGGCGGGTCGGTGCGAACCGCCGACCGAGACGTCGGACCTCTGGAACGCTCCGATCCCGGCGTGTGCCCACCTCACCTGACACGCGATCCTGGGGCTGTCGCTGACTCGGAACTGGACGAACATTGAGGGCAGGGGACCGTGCGCCTCCGCCCCGCGCCTGCACGGTCGAGGAGGTGCGCCACGGAGGGGTCGAACAGGCGGGTGGAGCAGGCGCGGCGGGCGCTTGCGGTGGTGGCGGTCGCGGTCTCACTTTACTATTTGTACTGGCGCCAGGCGGAGACCTTCAACCCGGCGGCCCCCACCTTCTCCTGGCTGCTCTACGGAGCCGAGGTCTTCGGCTTCGTCACCACCGTCCTCTTCTACTTCACGGTCTGGCGGCCCCGGGAGCGCACGGCTCCGCCTCCGCTGCCGGGCCGCTCCGTGGACGTCCTGGTCCCCACCAAGAACGAGCCGCTGGCGGTGCTGCGGACCACCCTGCTGGCCTGCAACGACCTGCGCTATCCGCACCGCACCCTGGTGCTCGACGACGGGGCCCGCCCCGAGGTCGAGGCCCTGTGTGCCGAGCTCAACTGCGTCTACCTGGCGCGCCGCTCCAGCGAGCACGCCAAGGCCGGGAACCTGAACTTCGGGCTCGCGCACTCCCGGGCCGAGTTCGTGGCCCTCTTCGACGCCGACCACGTCCCGCTGCCGCACTTCCTGGATCGGCTCATGGGGTACTTCGCCGACGACTCGGTGGGCTTCGTGCAGGTGCCGCAGGAGTTCTACAACGTCGACTCCATCCAGCACCGCTGGGATCGCAAGGGGAAGCGCATCTGGGCCGAGCAGTACCTCTTCTTCTCGGTGATCCAGCCGGGCAAGGACCGGTGGAACGCCGCCTTCTTCGTGGGCAGCTGCGCCATCCTCCGCCGCACGGCGCTCGAGGACATCGGGGGGTTCCCCACCGGATCGATCACCGAGGACATGCTCACCTCGATCCGGATCCACGCCCGCGGCTGGGCCTCGGTCTACCACCGCGAGTTCCTGGCCTACGGCATCGCCGCCCAGACCCTGGCCCCCTTCGCCATCCAGCGGCAGCGCTGGGGGGTGGGGAACTGGCAGGTCTTCGCCAAGGCCAACCCGCTCTTCCTCCCGGGGCTCTCGCTCCCGCAGCGGCTCTGCTACCTGGGCTCGATGATCTACCCGCTGGAGGGGCTGCAGAAGATCATCTTCTACGCCACGCCGCCCATCGCCCTCGTCACCGGCGTCCTGCCCATGCGCGCCCTGGACGCGGAGTACCTGCTTCACTTCGTGCCCTACTTCGCCATCTCCACCTGGGCCTTCAACGAGATGGCGAGGGGCGTCGGCGGCCAGGTGATGCTCGAGCAGTACAGCATGGCCAAGTACTTCACCTACCTCGAGACCCTGGTGATCCCCCTCATCCCGGGGAAGGGGAAGGTCTTCAAGGTGACCCCCAAGGCGCGCGTCGTCGGCGCGTCGGGGCTCATCCTGCCGCAGCTGGCGGTGTTCTTCTCCAGCCTGGCCGCCACGGTCTGGGCGCTGGCGAGCCTGCTCCTGGGGCGGCGCTCCGACGGGTTCATCGTGGCCGTGAACAGCTTCTGGGCGCTCTACAACAGCGGGCTGGCGGCGACCATCGTCGGCTTCGGCTCTGCCAAGGTCCGCCAGCGGCGGGCCGAGTTCCGCGTCCCCGAGACGGTGGTGGCCTCCTTCCGCCCCGCCGGCGACGGGAGCGGGGCGGAGCGCTTCGGCGTGGTGGAGGACCTGACCCCGGATGGCGCCGGGCTGGTTTCCGTGGGCCAGGTCCCGCAGGGGCCCATCGAGCTTTCGCTGCTGCTGCCGCGAGCCGCGCTCCGGCTCCGCTGCCGGGTGGTCCGCTGCCGCAGCGCCCGAATCGGGAACCGCGAGGCGTTGCAGCTCGGGCTCGAGTTTCTCGACGTCCCCCAGGACGCCAGGGACGTCCTCAGCCGCTACCTCCACGAGGCCGCGGTGTCGCGCTTCATGAAGGAGCACGCCCTCGGCTACCAGACCTGGCTCGAGCGCCGGCTCTCCCGGCGCGACGGCCTGCCGGACCGAGCGGGCCGTTCCCTGGCCTACCTGCCGGTGCTGCTCCGCGAGCGGGCGGGCCAGGTCTCCACCGCCGCCATGAAGGATCTCTCCGCCACCGGCCTCTTGCTGGTCAACGCGCGCCAGCGCTCGCCGGGCGAGCGCCTGGGCATCGAGGTGGTGCTGGGCGAGGAGCGAATCGCCCTCACCGGGCAGGTGGTGAGGAGCTCGGCCCTGCCGGGCGAGGAGTACCCGGAGTACCTGGCCGGCATCCGCCTCGACGGGGAGTGCTCGCAGGAGGCCCGCCGGCTCACGGAGGTCGCCTCCCGGATCGACGAGCTGGTGCATGGAGAACCGCGGACGGAATAGGCCCTGGGCGCTCTTCCTGGTGCTCGCCTACGCCCTCGCCGGCGCGTCCTGGGGGCTCGTCCGGACGCCGCTCGGGCCCGAGGAGGCAAAGGACATCCTCATGGGACGCGAGGTGCTGGCCAGCGGCGCGCCGGCGTGCCCTCCGGGGGAGGGCGGGGACGGCCCGCTGGCGGCGGCGATGTGCGAATGGCCCGGCACGGTGGTCCTGACCCCCGCGGCCGCCGCCTGGGCCGAGCGGCTCGGGGGCCTCCCCGCGGCCCGCCTCGCCAGCGCCGCCATGGGGCTCCTGCTGGTCCTCCTCGTGTACCGCATCGGCAATGCCCCGGGGTGGGGCCGGCGCGGGCTCGTGGTGGCCGGGACCTTCGTGCTCCTCGGGGCGCCGCTGCAGCTCTTCGCCACCGTGCACCCGCGCGTGGCGGCGGCGCTCCTGCTCGGGCTCGCCATGGCCCTGGCGGAGGGGGCCTTCGGCGAGCGGCGGTCGCTCGCCTCGCTGGGCCTGGCGGCGCTGGCCGGGGCCTCGCTGGCGGTGGCGGCCATGGCGAGCTACGTGGCGGCGGCCTTCGCCGTCCCGCTCGCCCTGGCGCTGGTCCTCTGGCGCCGGGATCGCGCGGCCGCGGCCTTCGCGCTCACCATGGCCGCGGCGCTCTTCGCGTACGCCTGGATCGCGGTGCGGCCGGTCTGGCCCGAGATCCGGGAGGCCCTGGACCCGTTCCGGCCGGGCGGGTGGAGCCTCGCGCCGGGGACGCTGCTCCGGGTCTTCGACGGGCTGGCCATGCCCTTCCTGCTCGCCACCTTCGCCCTGTTCCACCGGGACGGCCGGGCGCGCGCCGCGGTGGCCATGGCGGTCGCGGGCGCGGCCTTCCTCGTCCCCTTCGCCAGCCGGGCGGCGGAGGACGCCCAGACCGCGAAGCTCCTGGCCTTCGCCGTGCTGGCCCCGGCGGCGGGCGTGGGGGTGGCGCACATGAGCGAGATCTTCGCCTCCGGCAATCCCTCGCGCCGGGCCCGGCCGCTCTTCACGGCCGCGGTGCTGGTGGTGGTCTGGGTCTTCGGCGTCCACGAGATGAGGACCCTGCGCCGGGAGGGGCCCGACCTCTCCCCGGCGGTCGCCTTCCTGCGCGGGGACGGGGGCGGGCGGACGGTGCTGGTGGATTCCGACTCCGGATCGCCGGAATACGTCTACCGCTACTACCTGGAAGCGGCCCGCCCGCCCATGCGCGTGGTGCCCATTTCCCGCGCCGACGCCGGCCAGCGGCGCGAGGCCGTGCGCCGGGCCCGCCCCGACTACGTGGTGCTGGACGAGCACCACAGCGACCGGTCCTTCGGCGCGGCGTCGCGCGAGTACCTCGGCCAGGGCTTCGCGGTCGCGGCCACCTACCAGATGGCGCTCGCCTCCGGCCCGAGGAGCGTGCAGGTCCTGCGGCGGGAGCGGCGATGAGCTGCCGGCGCCCGGCTCGCCTCGCCGCCGCGGCGCTGGCCGCGGCCTGCGCCCTCGCGCCGGGCCGCGCCCCGGCCGTCGAGGGGTTCCCCGGCTCGACCTGGGGCGACGTCTACTGGGAGATCCCGAGCCCGGGCCAGAACGACCTGGTCCTGGAGGGCTGGGTCCGCCAGGGCGTCGCCTGGGTGCGGTGGCCGGCCGGGAAGGCAGGCTTCGTGCTCCAGACGTACGCCACGCTTCGTTACAAGTGGGACAGCCTGGGACAGGACTGGAACAACTACCTCGGGCCCGGCGCCGGGGCGGCCGTCGATTTCACCGGCCCGGGAATTCCTCTGGTCACGGCGGGCGTGGAGTATGTCTATCAGTGGAACACGGCCTCTGGCACCACCGCGCCCTACACGGCTCCCTTCGCGGACTGGTACCATTACTGGGACATCCAGAAGGGCGACTGGCCGGGCACGACCTGGGGATCCCTCCGCTGGGAGATCCCCAGCCACGGGCCGCAGAACCTCATCCTCCAGGGGTGGGTGCGCCAGGGCTGGGTGCTCCACCGCTGGACGCCGAAGCCGCTCACCTTCGTCCTCTCCCCGTACCTGCGCATCCGCTACAAGCTCGACACCCTGGGGCTCGACTGGAACAACTCCCTCGGCCCGGGGGCGGGCCTGGCGCTCGACCTGGACGGGCTCACGGGCCTCCAGCCGGCGGCGGGGATCGAGTACGCCTGGGAGAAGAACCTGCGCTCGCCGGGCGGGGTCCACCGGGTGGACTTCATCCTGCGGTGGTATGCCTTCTGGGACCTGGCGAAGCGGTGAGGCGAGCCGCCGCCGGGCGACCACATGGGAACGTGGGCCAGCTACTTCCTCGCAGCGGCGTACCTGCACTTCCGGGGCGCCATCCGCCTCGAGCCCATTCCCAATATCGTCCTGGCCTTGATCCTCTCGGCGCCGCTGCCCCGGGCGGCGGCCGGAAGGCGCCTCTGGCGCGGCGCGCGCCACGCCCTGGCGGCCGCCGCCGGGGTGGCGCTGCTCTGGCGCGAGTCGTGGCTCCCGTCGCCGGCCCGGGCCGCGAGGCTCCTCGGCGAGACCGGCGGCGTCTCCCCCGCCTACGCCATCCGCGTGCTCGCGGGAGCGGTGAACCTCGTCGACGTCCTGGTGGTGCTCGCCCTCCTCGCGGCATCCCTCGTCCTGGCGAGGCGGATGGTGCTCGCCCCGCTGGCGTTCGCGGCCATCCTCTCGGTGCCCCTGTTCGGCGCGAGCCGCGGCGGGGCCGGAGTGGCCACCGAGATCGACGGCTTCTTCGATGCGGAGTCTCGGCGCTCGGTCCGCTTCCCCGAGCGGGCCGCCGGCGAGGACCTGGACGTGGTCCTCCTGCACGTGTGCTCCATGTCCTGGGATGACCTCCGCCAGAGCGGCCTGGACCAAACCCCCTTCCTCCGGCAGTTCGACCTCCTGCTCTCGAGCTTCAACACCGTCTCCTCCTACACCAACCCATCCGCCATCCGCCTCCTCCGCGCCCCCTGCGGCCAGGCCCGCCACACCGACCTGTACCGGACCACCCGGCGGGAGTGCTACCTGCTCGACGCGCTCGGGCGGGCCGGATACCAGACCTGGTCCGCCGTCGACAACGACGCCCCCTCCTATCGCTTCGTCGAGGACATCCAGGCCCATGGCCACGCCGACGCCCCCCTCGCGCTCGACGGCCTGCCAGTCCGGCAGGTCGACTTCGACGGCACGCCCATCCACGACGACGGGGCGCTGCTCGCCCGATGGCTGGAAGCCCGGGGGCGCTCCGCGGCACGGCGCGCCGCCCTCTACGCGGATCTCACCACGTTGCACAGCGGCGCCCACGACGCCGGCGACGACCTCTGGTGGCAGCGCAGCCGGAAGGAGCTCTACCGCGAGGCCGGGTTGCGGCTCTTCGCAAATCTGGAAACCTTCTTCCGGGCGCTCCAGGCCAGCGGGCGGAGGACCCTGGTGGTCTTCGTCCCCGAGCACGGGATGGCGCTCGCCGGGGCGAGCTTCCAGCCGGCGGACGTCCGCGAGATCCCGCTGCCGTCCATCACCACCGTGCCGGTGGCGCTGAAGCTCGTCGGTCCCGGGCTCCCGCCGACCCCGGCGCGCCAGGCGACGGTGGCGAAGCCCACGAGCTACCTCGCCATCGCCCACCTCGTGGCGTCGGCGCTCGAGGCGCCGGCCCTCCGCCCCGAGGCCCTCTTCTCGGAGGAGGCGCTGGCCAGGATCCCCGAGACCCGCTTCGTGGCCGAGAACGAGGCGGCCATGGCGGTGCGGGTGGGCGACCAGGTGCTCTGGCGCGGCAAGGGCGGGGACTTCGCGCCCGCGCCGGGGCTGGTGACCCAGGGCGGCGGCGGCGCTCATTGATCCTCGCCGGCCGATCCCGGATCCGCCTCACGCGTCCGCGGGTACCGCCCCCACGGCCGAGAGCGCCTCGGCGGCCTGGGCGGCCAGGCGGCGAGCCTCCTCGGCCCAGGCCACCCCGCCCGCGGCCAGGACTCGCGCCTGGACCTGAAGGACCCGGGCGGCCTGGTAGGCGTAGCCCAGCCCGAGGAAGCCCTGTCGCGCCTCCTCCAGGGCCGCCACCGCCTCGGCGGTGGCGCCGCGGGCGCCCAGCACGCGCCCCCTCGCCATCCGGGCCATGGCCGCCGGGGCGGCCCAGCCCTTGCTGGAGGAGAACGTCTCCAGATCCGCGGTCGCCCGCTCGGCCTCGTCGAGCCTGCCCCGCGCCAGCGCCACCCGCACCAGCTCCGGGCGCAGCAGCGCGCCGCAGACGGCGCACTCGCCCTGGCGCGCCGCGGTCTCGCTCGACTCGCGCGCGAAGTCCTCGGCGGCGTACACGGCTCCGGCGGCCAGCCGGTTGCGGGTCAGCGCCACGTGCACCCGGGTCAGGGCGTGGCGGCGCAGCACCGCCCGCTCGGCCACCAGCATCCCCACCCCCAGGGCGTCGAGCCCCTCGTCGATCCGGCCCCGCGCCGTGAGCGCCACCCCCAGCCGCTCCAGGGCGAAGGCCTCGCCCAGCGCGAACTCCGCCTCCCGCGCCAGCCCCACCGCGCCGCGCAGGGCCGCCTCGGCGGCGTCGAGGCGCCCCGCCTCCAGAGCCAGCGCCCCCTCGACGGCCCGCGCCACCGCCAGCGGGCGCGGGGCGCCGCGGCGCGAGGCCCGGTCGCCGAAGATCCCCAGCGCCGCCTCCACCTCGGCGAGCGGCCGGCCGGCGGCGAGCGCCCCCTCCCACAGGGCCAGGTGCAGGTCGAAGGGCTCGGCCGCCTCGTCGGTCCGGCCGGCGCCGTCGGCCTCTCGGGTGCCCCGGGCCAGGGCGGCCGCCTCGCGGCAGCGGGCGCCCATCTCCGGATCGCCGATGCGGGCCGCCTCCCGGGTGCCGAGGTCGGCCAGGGCCGCGGCCGAGGACGGGTCGCCCCGGTGCCAGGCCAGCGCCGAGCGCGCCCACAAGATCTCCGCCGCCTCGCCGGAGGAGCCGCCGTCCGCCACGGCCAGCGCCGACTCGAGGATGGGCTCGGCCTCCACGGCCCGTCCGGCGGCCACCAGGCCCAGCGCCTCCTGGCGGCGAGCCCGGGCCCGCTGCTCCGGGTCGGGGCGCCAGCCGTCCGGCCCCTCGAGCTCGGCGGCGGCCCGGAAGGCGCCGGTGGCTGCCTCGGTCTCGGCCAGCGTCAGCTGCAGTCGCCCCAGCGTCTCCAGCAGGTCCAGCCGCTCCGCGCCGCCGGCCTGGGCCAGGTCGGCCAGCTCCAGCGCCTGCTGGTAGAACGCCGAGGCCTCCGCCAGCCCGCCCCGGGCCGCGGCGCGGTGGCCCGAGGCGGCGAGGTGGCGGAAGGCGGCGCCCCACTGCTCGCCGGCCCGGCGGTGGAAGGCGAGCGCCTCGCTGGCCTCCTCCGCCTCTCCCGCGGCCACGGCCCGGGCCTCGACGGCGTCGGCGATGGCTCGGTGCAGCTCCAGCCGGCGGCGGGGAGGGAGGGCCTCGTAGACCGCTTCCCGGACCAGCGCGTGGTGGAAGTGGTAGCCGCCGCCGTGCTCCTCCAGGAGCCTCGCCTCCAGACAGGCCTCCAGGGCGTTCAGGACCTCGTGGGCGGTGAGGCCCGAGACCGGGCGCACCACCTCGAACTCGAAGCGCTGGCCGGCGGCGGCCGCCGCCGCCAGGAGCGCCTCCGCTCGCGGTCCCAGCCAGGCCACGCGGGCGCGGATGGCGGCCGCCGGGCTCTCGGGCAGGGAGAGGTGCCCGGTGGCCTCGAGCGCACGCGCCACCTCCGCGGTGTAGAGCGGGTTGCCGTCAGTGGCCCGGTAGACCTGCCGGACCAGCGCGTCGGTGGGGGGCGAGCGCAGGAGGTCGGCGAGCTGCTCTCGGGTGGCCTCCAGCCCGAGCCGCCCCAGGCGCACGCCGGTGGCCAGGCGCTCGCAGTCGAGGTGCGCCAGGAAGGTCTGTACTGGCGATCCGGCGCGGACCTCGTCCTCGCGGCAGGTGCACACCATCATGAGCTTGAGCGCGCGGGCCGAGCGGGCCAGGTGGTGCAGCAGGTTCAGGCTCGACTCGTCCGCCAGGTGGACGTCCTCCACCACCAGGTACAGGGGGCCTCCGCCGCCGGCGGCCTGGAGCGCCCGCTCCACCGACGCGGTCAGCCGGAGCTTCTGCCCCTCCAGCGGGCCCCGGGGCAGCGAGGCGAACGGGTCGGGCCCCCCGGCGCCGGAGGCCTCCTGCCAGTCGCGGAGGGCGCTGGCCATCACCGAGTAGGGGGCCGGGCCCCATTCGCCGGCGACGCCGGCCAGCACGGTGGCGCCGTGCTCCTGGGCCACCCGGGCTCCCTCCACGGCCAGGCGCGTCGTGCCCACCCCCGGCTCACCCAGGAGGACCAGCGCTCCCGAGCCCCGCTCCACCAGCGACTCGGCGAGGAGCAGGGCGGGAGTGCGCCCGCGCAGCGGCGGCGGGTCGGCCACCCCCAGCAGGCGCCGCGCGGCGCGCCGCTGCCCGTCCGCCGGCGTCCGCGACGGGCCGGGGCCCACCTCGCCGCGCTGCACGGCCTCCCGCAGGGCGCGGGTCTCGGGACCGGGGGGGCCGAGCCCCGCCGCCCGCAGCGCCAGCTCGCAGGCGTCGTACTGGCGGAGCGAGTCGGCGCGGCGCCCGGTCTGCGCCAGGAGGCGCATGAGCAACCGGTGGGCCTCTTCGCCCTCGGGGCGGACCTCGAGCAGCCGTCGCAGGAGCGACACCGCCGCCGGGCCATCGCCGCGGTCGACCAGGCCCGAGGCCAGCGGCAGGGCGGCGCCCGCGAAGGCCTGGCGCAGGGCGGCCCGCCGCGGCGCGAGCCAGGGGGCGTCGGGGTCCTCGGGCGACAGGTCCCCCTTGTAGAGCCCGATCGCGGCGGGGAGCGCCTCGAGGCGGCCCGAGGCCACGGCGGCCTCGAAAGCGTCCACGTCCACCCAGGCCTCCCGGCGCAGGGAGACCTGGCCGTGCTCCACCTCCACCCAGCGCCCGCCCAGCACCTGGCGCAGGTCGTAGAGGGCCCGGTGCAGGTTGTTGGCGCCGCTCTGCGGGTCCTTGTCCGGCCACAGGGTGTCGATGACGTGGTCGCGGGGCAAGCGGTGGCCCGGGGCCAGCGCCAGGAGCTTCAAGACGTCGGCCGGGCGGCGCCGGCGCCACGCCGACGGCGGCACGGGGGTGTCCCCGCGAACCACCTCGAAGCGGCCGAGCAAGTGGATCTTCAGCGCGGCCAGCGCGCCGCCGAGTGGCCCCCCGGGAGTCACGGCCTCACCATACCAGATGGTCTCGAGCCGCCCACGGCGAGGTGCTCGCCGCTCCACCCGCGGCGCCTGTTCCCCGCGCGGTCCGGGTCGTCTACCATCGACTCGCCGTGCGCTACCGCGTGGCCATGCCCGAGCCCCATTCCCACCTCTTCGAGGTGGAGCTGGAGCTCACGCGCCCGGGCCCGGCGCCGGTGCTGGCCCTGCCGGTATGGACCCCGGGGAGCTACCTGGTGCGCGAGTTCTCGCGCCACCTGGAGGGGGTGGCGGCCTCCGACGGCGGGGGCCGCGCGCTGCCGCTCTCGCGCCTCGACAAGCATCGCTTCCGCCTCGAGGCCGGCGCCGCGGAGCGGGTGGCGGTCCGCTACCGGGTCTACGCCAACGAGCTCACGGTCCGCACCTGTCACCTCGACGGGCAGCACGCCTTCTGGAACGGCGCGGCCATGTTCCTCTACCCGGAGGGGCGCCTCGGCGAGGCCTGCCGGCTCGAGGTGGTCCCTCCGCCCGGGTGGCGGGTGGCCACCGCCCTGGCGGGCGGCCCGACCGAGTTCGCGGCGCGGGACTACCACGAGCTGGTGGACTCGCCGGTGGAGGTGGGGACCCACGAGCTTCTGCGCTTCGAGGCGCTGGGGCGCCCCCACGAGGTGGCGCTTTCCGGGCGCGCCAGCCTCGACGCGGCCGCCCTGGCGCGGGACCTGGCCCGGGTGGTGGAGCACCTGGGCGGCCTCATGGGCGGGCTGCCCTACCAGCGCTACCTCTTCATCGTCCACCTCACCGACAAGCGCCGCGGCGGGCTGGAGCACGCCCGCTCCACGGCGCTCAACGTGGCCCGCACCGGCTTCTTCCCCCGCGAGACCTACGAGGAGACCCTGGCCCTGGCGGCCCACGAGTTCCTGCACGTCTGGAACGTGAAGCGGCTCCGCCCGGCGGCCCTCCTCCCCTACGACTACTCCCGCGAGCAGTACACCCGCCTCCTGTGGTGGTTCGAGGGGGTGACGAGCTACTACGACATGCTCTCGCTGGTGCGGACCGGCCTGGTCGAGCCCAGGCGTTACCTGAAGCACCTCGGCGAGGAGCTCAGCTCCCTCGAGCGCACCCCGGGCGCCGCCAAGATGAGCCTGGAGGAGGCGAGCCTCCTCGCCTGGGTGAAGCACTACCGCCCGGACGAGAACACCCCGAACAGCGCGGTGTCCTACTACCTGAAGGGCGCGCTGGTGGCGCTGGCTCTCGACCTGCGCCTGCGGCGCGCCGGACGCTCGCTCGACTGGCTGCTGCGCCTGCTGCTCGACCGGCACGGAGAGGGGGGGCTCCCGGAGGACGGGGTGGAGCGCGCCTGCGCCGAGGCCCTGGGCGAGGGGCCGGCGGCGGAGTTCTTCGACCGGCACGTGCGAGGCACCGGGCCGCTGGAGCTGGACCTGGACCTCGTCGGCCTCGCGATGCGGGCGCGCCGTTCCGAGTCGTTCGACGACAAGGGCGGGACGCCGCCCAAGGGAAACGGGCCCAGGGCGGCGCCGGGCTTCCTGGGGGCGGACCTGGCCCCGGGCGCGAAGCTCTCGGTCCGCTCCACGCGCGAGGGGAGCCCGGCCTGGCGCGCCGGGCTCTACGCCGACGACGAGATCGTGGCCGAGTCGGGGTTCCGGGTGGACCGGGCCGGCCTGTGGCAGCGGCTCGAGGAGCGCGGTCCCGGCGGCTCGCTCCGGCTCACCGTCTTCCGGCGCGACGAGCTGGTGGAGCTGGAGGTGCCGCTCGCCGCCCCGCCCGAGGACGCGGTCTGGCTGGAGCCGCAGCGGGCCCCGTCCGACGCTCAGCGCCAGGCCTTCAAGGCCTGGTGCGGGGCCGAATGGCCCTCCGGGCGGTAGGGCCAGGCTCGTCGGCTGGTCCCCGCCGGCGCCCTCGGTGCGAGGCGCGGCCCCGGGCCCACACGACCCGCGTTCGTGGGATGTGTGGCATGGCACCCCGGGGTGGGCGAGGCCCCGGCGGCCCTCGCGTTTTTCGACATGATTCTCGGAGGGGACGCGTCCCGGCAACCGCCTGGTTCTTGCAATGTCTGTTCCGGGGAACGAGCGTCCATGACCGCCGCCGCCATCCTCGCCCTCGCCACCGCCGGCCTGTCGGCGTACGCGGCCGTGCTGGCGGCGAGCTTCAGCCGGGCCCCCGGCTGGTCGGAGCAGAGGTGGTTCCTGGTGCTCTCGCTGGTGGCGGCGTTCTACGCGGCCGCCGACTTCGTGTCGTACCTACCAGTGAGCGACCAGGTGGTGGCCGCGCTCTCGCGGTCGCAGCTGGCGCTGGCCGCACTCCAGGCCGGCATCTGGCTTCGCTACTCCGACGTCCAGCTCCGCCGGCCGCCGCGCCCGCTCCGCGACCGGCTCGCGGCGGGCCTGGCGCTGGCAGGCCTGGTCGCGGTGATCCCCGGCGCGGCCTTCACCGACCGGGTGACTGCGCTGGCCGTGGCCGGCAGCGTCTACCGCATCCCGGAGACGACCCATTACGGAGACGCGCTGGTGGTCGCCCTGGTGGCGCTCACCGCCCTGGTGGCGGCGCGGTTCGCGCTGGCGGCCCGCCGCGGCGAGCGCTACGCCCTGCTCCACGCCCTGGGCCTGGCCGCCCTGGTGGCCACCGCCGCCAGCGACGGGCTCGTCGTCGCCGGCGCGCTCAGGGCTCCGCTCCTGGCGGACGTGGGCATCGTCGCCGCCATCGCCGCGGTGGGGCTGGCCCTGGCCGGCCGCTTCGTGGACGAGGCCCATGTGCTCCACGGCCTGCGCCACCGGCTGGAGGAGGCGGTGGCGGAGCGGACCGGGGAGCTGGCGGCGCGCGAGGCCCAGCTCTCCCGGGCCGAGCACCTGGCGGCCCTGGGGCGGCTCGCGGCCGGCGTGGCTCACGAGATCGCCAGCCCGGCGGCGGCCGCGGCCTCGAACGTGCGGCAGCTTGCCTCGGAGCTGCGCCGGGGGGAGCTGCCCGAGGACGCTCTGCAGTGCCTGGAGGAGTCGGCGGAGGCGCTGGCGCGCATCGGCCGCACGCTGCGCATGCTGCACGACGCGGAGCGCGCCACCGCCGCGCCGGGACGGGGCGGCGTGGTGCCGCTGGCCTCGGCGGTGGAGGAGGCGGTCGAGGCGATCCGGGTGCGTGGGCCGGGTGGGGTCGAGGTGGCCACCGAAGTTCCCGAGGGGCTCTCCGTGAAGGGGGAGTGGCGGGTGGTGATCGAGGCTCTGACGCTCCTGCTCTCGTACCTCTGCCAGGACGCGGGGGCCGGATCGCAGGTCTCGGTCCGCGCCGGGCGGGCGGGCGATCGGGTCCGGGTGGAGGTGGAGCGCATCCCGGCGGCGACGCCGCGGGCGCCGGCCCTGGGAAGCGGCGAGCCGCCGGCCGAGGCCGGGAGGGGCTTCGCGGTGGCGCGCGGCCTGGCGGGGAGCCTGGGCGGGAGCCTGGAAGCCGCGGGCGACGCAGGGGGACGGCTGCGCGTGGTCCTGCACTTGCCGGCGGGTTATACCTAGTGCTGCTCCGCGGAAGTCATGAGCCCACCTCGTTCACCTTGCAGCACTTCGCGAGGAAGGCCCCGTGCCTTGCACGAGAGGCGGCAAGGCACGGGCCCTCCCCGCGGGCCCTACCGGGGGCGGCGGGGCGCCGCCTCCCACGGACCCCCACCCGCGTGGCGCGCGCCGGGGCGGGCTCGGGACTTGTGACGCGCGCCACTAGCCCCCGCATGCCCTACGACCCGAAGCGCCACGCCGAGCGACGCGCCGCGGTGGCGGCGGAGATGCGGCGGCACGGCGGCGGCGTGATGCTGCTTCCGGCGGCCGACGAGAAGCTGCGCAACGCCGACAACGAGTACCTGTTCCGCCAGGACTCGGACTTCTTCTGGCTCACCGGCTTCGAGGAGCCGCAGGGGTGCGCGCTGCTCTTCGCCGACCCGCCGCCGGGCAGGCCCCGGTTCGCGATGTTCGTGCGGCCGCGCGACCGGGACAAGGAGATCTGGACCGGGCGCCGCGCCGGGGTGGAGGGCGCCAAGGCGGACTTCGGCGCCGACGAGGCCCATCCGCTCGCCGAGATGGAGTCGAGGCTCGAGGAGTACCTGGACCACCCCGGGCCGCTGTGGTTCCGCCTCGGGCGCGACCGCGAGTGGGACGAGCGGGTGGCGCGGCTCCTCTCGCGGCTGCGGGACAAGGAGCGCACCGGCGTGCGGGTGCCGAGGGCGACCATCGACCACGGGGCCATCCTCCACGAGATGCGGCTCGTGAAGTCGGCTCACGAGGTGGAGCGGCTGCGCCGCGCCGTCGAGATCACCGCCGAGGCGCACCTCGGCGCCATGCGCGACGGGCGGCCCGGAGCGCGCGAGTACCAGGTGCAGTCGGAGATCGAGTACGCCTTCCGGCGCCGCGGCGGGAGCGGGCCCGGCTACGGCACCATCGTGGCCGCGGGCGCGAACGCCTGCATCCTCCACTACCGCGCCGGCGAGGCGGTGCTGCGCGAGGGGGACCTGTGCCTGGTGGACGCCGGCGGCGAGTACCGGCTCTACACCGCCGACGTGACCCGCACCTTCCCGGTCTCGGGCACCTTCACCCCGCCTCAGCGCGAGGTCTACGACGCGGTGCTGGCGGCCCAGCTGGAGGGGCTCGCCGCCGTAAAGCCCGGCGCCACCATCGACGGGATCCACGAGCTCGCGGTGCGCCACCTCACCGGCTCGATGGTGAGGCTGGGGCTGCTCCAGGGCTCGGTGGAGGAGCGGATCGCCGACGCCTCCTACAAGCGCTACTACATGCACCGCACCAGCCACTGGCTGGGGATGGACGTGCACGACGTGGGGGCTTACTACCTCGACGGGAAGTCGCGCTCCCTGGCGGCGGGGATGGTGCTCACCGTGGAGCCGGGCCTGTACGTCGCCCCCGACGACGAGAAGGCGCCGGAGCGGCTGCGCGGCATCGGCGTGCGCATCGAGGACGACGTCCTGGTCACCGAGGACGGCGGCGAGGTGTTGACCGCGGCCATCCCCAAGGCGCCCCAGGACGTGGAGGCCTGCTGCACGAGGTAGGGGAGCGGGAGCGAGCAGGGCGCCGTCGGCTCCAGAGCCCGCCGCCGGGGACCACCTTGACAGTCCGGGGGGGCTCCAGTAGATACGCGAGCTTGCGAGGTGCCCGCCGTTCCCGGCGTCGGGCGAAGCTTCCGCGCAACTCAAGCGACGGGGAGTGGCTCAGCCTGGTAGAGCACTTGGTTCGGGACCAAGGGGTCGCAGGTTCAAATCCTGTCTCCCCGACTTAAGAAGCCCTCGGAACTCTACGCGAGAGTGGAGGTCCGAGGGCTTCGTCGTTTACGGCCGGTGAATTGGCCGCGCCGCCGTCGCGCCAAACCGTGAAGGCTGCGTTCACGGTACGTGCGGATCGTGATGACCGACGCAGCGGCCAAGCCCGCGACCTTCCGCGATCGCGATCCAGGCCGACCCTGCCGAGACCTACCACCGCTTGGCATCCGGCCAAGGGGCGGTGGGTTTCGCAGGGGTGTCCTCACGGTGCGACGATTCAGTAGCCGCGTTCGATGTCGACGACCGAGAGCATCGGTTCGCCGGCGAGGTAGCGGCGCAGGTTCTCCTCCACGACCCGCCAGCGCAGGCCGGAGCTCATCTCCGCCGCGGCCGAGAGGTGGGGGGTGACGATCGCGTTGGGGAGTTTCCAGAGGGGGTGCCCGGGCGGGAGCGGCTCCGGATCGACCACGTCGAGACCCGCGCCCGCGATCCGGCCGCGCTGGAGCGCCTCGACGAGGTCCGCGGTCACGGCGCTCCGGCCGCGGCCCACGTTGATGAAGAAGGCGGTGGGCTTCATCCTCGCGAAGAAGCGAGCGTCGAAGAGGCCCGTCGTCGCGGGCGTGAGCGGGGTGCAGTTCACGACCACGTCGGCCTGCGAGGCGAGCGGGAGGAGCTCGTCGGGGAGTCCCACGTAACTCACGTACTCGGGACCGGTGCGGCCGCTGGCGCGCGTCGCGATGACGCGCATGCCGAACGCGCTGGCGCGCCTGGCTACCTCCGTGCCGATTCCCCCGAGCCCGACGACGAGCATCGTCTTGCCCCCGAGGGTGTCGAGGCGGGGGAGATCGGCGCGGTCGAGCCAGGCCCCCCGCTCCTGCGCGGCGCGGAGGGGATGGAGACTTCGGGTGAATGCGAGGAGCATCGCGAAGACGTGCTCCGCCATCGCCGGGCCGTAGACCCGCTGCATGTTGGTGACGAGCGGGCGTCGCTCCCGGACGACGGGGAGCCGCACGCAGCGCTCGGCGCCGGCGCTGAGGAGCTGGATCCAGGCGAGCTTCGCGGCCCGGGCGACGACGTCCGGGTCGCAGATCCCGATCGCCGCGTCCGCGTCGGAGACGTCGGGCGCCGGCGCGCGGTCCGGGACCTCGACGAAGCGCACACCCGGCGCGACCTTGCGGAGGGCGGCGATTCGCTCCGGCGCATCGGCGCCGACGAGGATCACCTTCGGAGGGCGCCAGCCGGCTCGCTCGCGCACCGGGCGGGCGTCGACGTGCAGCCCGAGATCGGCGATCCACCCGGCGGGGTCGGCCGTGCCCCCGCCCTCCCCGGCGAGGGCGAAGCCGGAGGTCGCGAGCAGCGCAACGGCGATGACCGGTCGCCCCGGCGACCGCCGGCGAGCCGCCCGGGGCGTGCCGCGCTGCAGGCCGCCGCTCATGCCGGAGAAGCTACCGAGCGGGCCCCGGCCGCGCACCCCGAAATGCGGGCGAGACGCTCGCCGTGAATCGCCGGCGCCGTTGGGCCATACTTCGCGGCTGGAGCGCCGCGAGGGCTCCTCCCCGGAGGAATCGATGCCCGCAGAGGTCAACCGTCGCTGGCTTCTCGCGCGCCGCCCGGTCGGGTCGGTCGGTGCCGACGATTTCCGCTGGGCGGAGGAGCCGGTGCCCGAGCCCGGGGCGAGGTCCTGGTGCGCAAGGGGGCCCCAGGGGAGACGTTAGCCATAGGGCTCGCTGAGGAGCGGCACCCGCAAGCTCGCGGACCGGCGTGAGGGCAAGAGGTCGATTCGTTAGCTGGCATGGAGAAAACGTCTGCCTCCGACACGGGCCAGGCCTTCAATCTCGGATCGCGGCGAGCGCCAGATCGGCCAGACGCGACAGCCGACGGGGGTGCTCCAACCCTTCGACGAACCCGGCGGAGAGAAAGATGAAGGTGAGGTCACGTTCGGTATCTATCATCCAGCCGGTCGAGGCGCCCCCAACAGCGCAGATCGCGCTCGGCGTAGCTGTGCGGCCGCATGCATTGTGGTAGTCACCGTTCCCCCGCACATAGCCTCCGAGCAGTGTGAAATTCGCCGGGAAGTCGGGGAATCTGGTGCCAGCCGTCTCGCCACCCCTCGCCGCCTTTGCGACTTTAACGAATTCGAAGATGCCCGCCGTCCGTACCATCTGGCATAGCATTCCGAAGCGCTCGCGAGGCAGAATCGTTTCTAGCTTGAGGTCACCGGTGTGATTCCGGCGTGCTCGATCGAACATGGCCGGGGAAATGATTTCGGTGCCGTTCTTGCTTCGGCCGATCAGCGCTTCCGTGAAGAGAAAGACATCGTCGATTTCGGCGAAAGCGCCCCCGGAAGGCATCTCGGCGTCAGCTCCAAACGACTCATTGAGCATCTGCCGGATTATCGGGGACGTGGGACCATCATTCGCTGGGGTATGCGACGCCGGCACTCGCTTCGGGTGGTCGGTGGCGAGTCCAAAGCTGGTGGTTCGCATACCGAGCGGATCGAATAACTCTTCCTTGGCGATTCGACTGAAAGAGCGGTGCTTCGGATCGGTGTCGGCGACGATGTGCCCGAGCAGGTCATAGCCCGTTCCGGAGGTATACGCGCACCGCGTGCCGGGTTCGTACACCGCCTGAGCTTGCAGATCGCCTTCGCTGCGCGCGCGAGGTCGCCGGCGGCCCACAAGGGAAGCGGCGGCGGAACGAGGGCGAAAGGCAGGCCAGCGGTGTGACAGAGAACCTGCTGAATTGTGGCCCCCTCCTTGCCTCGGACGCCGAACCCGGGCATCACTTCATCCACGCGAGTGTCGAGCCGGAAGCGCCCTTGCTCGATTGCACACAACACCAGCACCGCCGTGAACGCCTTCGACATCGACATCAGAAGATAGCGA
>DASTPH010000092.1:0-23827 GCA_035762305.1 Anaeromyxobacteraceae bacterium | reverse complement strand
ACTCGCCTCCGCGCTTCGCTTCGCGGCGCGGAGGCTCAGACAGGCTTCGCCGCGCGACCCTGGCGCTCGCGGCGCCGCGCGGCCACCGCCGGACTCGAGTGCGGCGCTGTGGAGGCGGCCTCTGGCGAGACCGGGCCGCCTCCGTTCTTGTTTGGAGCGACCGGGCCTCGCCCGCTGGCGCTTCCCCGCAGCCGCCCGTGGGTACGCCGGTCGCGGCGCCGCGCCGACGCGCACCGTGTCGCGACGGCGAACACGCGTCGAAACCTTCGCCAGGAAAGCACGGGGCGAAGCCCGCCTTTCGCCGTCGCGCCTCGCGGCCCGCGGGCGCGGTGCCGCCACGGACGCCCCGTGGCGGCGAGGACACGCGCCGCCGGGCGAGGCCCGGGCGCGCCTTCTCGCCGGCGCGCAGCGACCATCGAGACCGCGCGTCGCGGCCGCGGCTGCCATGCCCGGCGCGAGGACGTGCCGGAGGGTGAGGCCCGAGGCTTGCTGCGCGCGGGTGTGACGCTCTCCCACCAGCCGATCTCGCTCCGGCCCCGTTCTTGTTCGGCCCCGGAAACCGGTGGTAACGTGGCGAGACCCTCGGGGCGAGCGCGCCCCTTGGGAAGGAAACCGAGGCCATGCCGAAGAAAGTCCTGGTGGTCGACGACGCCATCTTCATGCGCAACATGATCAAGGACATCTTCTCGGGCGGCGGCTTCGAGGTGGTGGGCGAGGCCGCCAACGGCCTCGAGGCGGTGGAGAAGTACAAGGAGCTCCGGCCGGACCTCACCACCATGGACATCGTCATGCCGTTCAAGAGCGGCATCGAGGCGACGCGAGAGATCATCAAGGGCGACCCCAAGGCCGTGATCGTCATGTGCAGCGCCCTGGGCCAGGAGTCGCTGGTGATGGAGGCCATCGAGGCCGGCGCGAGCGACTTCATCGTGAAGCCGTTCAAGTCGGAGGACGTCCTCTCGGTGGTGAAGAAGGTCCTCGGCGAGGCCTAGACCATGGTCCGCGATTCGAAATCGCCTCCGGCGCTTCGAATCGCGCCATGGTCCAGGCACTTCGTCACGGGGCGTGCCGCCCCGCCCCACCGGGCAAAGCCCGCGCGCGGGCGCGGCGTCGCCGCGCCTGGCTAGAGTGCACCCGGGGGTGCCCCGTGGACATGGGGAAATACCTCGGGCTGTTCGTGTCCGAAGCCGGGGAGCACCTGGAGGCCCTCGGCGCCGACCTGGTCCGGCTGGAGCGCGCCGGCCGGGAAGGCGCGGAGACGGCCGCCCTGGTGGACGCCATGTTCCGCCACGCCCACAGCGTGAAGGGCATGGCCGCGGCCATGCAGTTCGACGCCATTGCCCGCCTGGCCCACCGGGTCGAAGACCTCCTCGGGGCGCTGCGCGGCCGCAGCGGCAAGGCTCCGCCCGAGGTGGTGGACGCGCTGCTCCTCGCCACCGACGGCCTGCAAGCCATGGTGACCGGCGCCGGCATCGAGCCGCCGGCCGCGCCCGATCCGAAGCTCCTGGAGCGGCTCTCCGAGGCCGCCGCCTCGCTTCGCGGGCCGGCCGCGCCAGGCCCGGCCGCGCGCCCCCCCGAGCCGTCCCCCTCGCCGCCGCCCCCGGAGACGCCGCCCCCGGCGCCGCGGCGCCTGGAGGTGGGAGTGGAAATCGCCGCCAGCTGCCCGGTGCCGGCGGTCCGGGCCTTCCTGGTGCTGAAGAAGCTGGCCGGCCTGGGAACGGTCCTCGGCTCCTCGCCCAGCGCCGAGGACCTCAAGGCCGGCCGGATCCCCGGCAAGCGGCTCGAGGTGGAGCTCGAGTCCGGCGAACGACCCCAGGCCGTGGAGCGGGCCCTGTCGCAGATCTCGGACCTGGCCTCGGTGGTGGTGCGCGGCGAGGCGGCGGCGCTGCCTCCGCTCACCGCCACGCCGGCGCCGCCGCCCTCCCCGGCGGCCGAGGGACCGCGCACGGTGCGGGTGCGCACCGAGTTGCTCGACTACTTCATGGACACGGTGGGGGAGCTCATCCTGGCCACGGCGCGCCTTCGCGAGGTGGGGCGGGCGCTGGTGCAGCCGCAGCGGCGCGCCCACGAGGAGGGGGTGGACCGCCTCCACACCCTCGTCAAGGAGCTTCACGGCAAGGTGATGGCGGTGCGCATGACCCCCATCGCCGTGGTCACCGACCGGCTGCCCCGGGCGGCCCGCGACCTGGCCCGTAAGTCCGGCAAGCAGGTGGAGGTGGTGGTGGCCGGGGCCGAGATCGAGATCGACCGGGCCATCTTGGAGGAGCTCGGGGACCCGCTGCTGCACCTGGTCCGCAACTCGGTGGACCACGGCCTGGAGCCGCCCCAGGTGCGGATCCAGGCCGGCAAGGCCGCCACCGGCCGCATCGCCGTCTCGGCGCGCCGCGAGCGGGACCGGGTGATCCTTGAAATCGCCGACGACGGCCGGGGCATGGACCCGCGCAAGCTGCGGGAGGCGGCGGTGGCCCGCGGCGCCATCCGGCCCGAGCAGGCGGCGGCCCTGTCCGACCGGGAGGCGCTGGGGCTGGCCTGCCTGCCGGGCGTCTCCACGGCCGAGGTGGTCACCGACGTCTCCGGACGCGGGGTGGGGATGGACGCGGTGAAGCGGGTGGTGGAGGCGGTGGGCGGGACGCTGGAGATCGAGAGCACGGCCGGGCTGGGGAGCCGATTCCTCCTCCGGCTGCCGCTCACGGTGGCGGTGCAGCCGGTGCTCCTGGTCCGGGTGGCCGACGAGGTGCTGGGCCTCCCCATCGCCAAGGTGCACGGCGCCGCCGAGGTGGACCTGGAGCGCCTCGAGACCAGCCAAGGAGGCCCGATGCTGGCCTGGGGCGGAGGGCACGTCCCGGTGCAGGACCTGGGGCGCCTCCTCGGCATCCCCGACCCGCCGCGCCGAAACGGGGCGCGCCAGGTGGTGGTGGCCGACTCCGGCGGCGGTCACGTCGGCCTGGCGGTGGACGCGCTCCTGGGGCAGGAGGAGGCGGTGCTGAAACCGCTGGCCCCCCCGCTGGACCGGGTGCAGGGCCTATCGGCGGTGACGGTGCTCGGCAGCGGCAGGCCGGTGTTCGTCCTCGACGTCCCGAGGCTCCTCGCGGCATGAGCGACGGCCCTGACACCCTCCTCCCGGCGGAGCTGGACGCGCTCCAGGAGATGGTTTCGGTGGGGTGCGGCCAGGCGCTCTCCTCCCTGGGGCGCCTCATCAAGAAGCGGCTCGACATGGACGTGCCCGAGACCTGGGCCGGGCGCAGCCCCGGCGCCATCGCCGACTTCCTGGGCGCCCTGGGCCAGGACCTGGTGGCGGTGGCGGTGCGGCTGGAGGGGCTCCTCGCCGGACACCTGGTGCTGGCGCTGCCCGAGGAGGACGCCGCCCGGCTCGCCGCCGCGCTCGGCTACCCGGTGCAGGCCACCGGCTGGGGCTCGATGGCCGAGAGCGCCCTCATGGAATCGGGCAACATCGTGGGCTCGGCCTTCGTCTCGGCGGTGGCCCAGCTGGTGAAGCAGAAGCTGCTCCTCTCGGTGCCGCGCCTCGCCCGCGGCGGCGGCCGGCAGTGCCTCGACGCCCTGGTGCCGCGGGAGGAGGGGGCGGTGGCGCTCGCCACCCGGTTCAGCTGCTCCGAGCCGCCGGGCCCGCTCGAGGGGCTCATCCTCTTCATGCCGGAGCCGGGCCGGGTGCGTCCGCTGCTCGAGGCCCTGGGGCGCGCCTGATGGACGAGCGCGCGCTGAGGCGCCTCCTGGGGCGGCTGCGCCGGGGCCAGGCCACCGTCGGGGAGGCGGTCTCGGCGCTCAAGGGGGCGCCCTACGAGTCGCTGGGCGGGTTCGCCACCCTCGACCACCATCGCGCGCTGCGCATCGGCATGCCGGAGGTGGTCTTCGCCGGTGGCAAGACCGCGGCCCAGATCGCCGCCATCGCCAGGAGGCTCGCCGCGCGCGGGCCGCTCCTCGTGACCCGCCTCGACCCGGACAAGGCCGGGCCGGCGCGCCGCGCGGTGCCGGGCAGCCGCTACGACCCGGTCTCGCGCACCCTGTCCAGGGGGCGGATGGACCTGCCCACCCGCGGCCCGGTGGCGGTGTGCTGCGCCGGAACCAGCGATGTCCCGGTATGCGAGGAGGCGGCGGTGACGCTCACGGTCATGGGCGTCGAGGTCATCCGGATCTACGACGTGGGGGTGGCCGGCCTGCACCGGCTCCTGGCGCGCCGCGAGGATCTGGAGCGGGCGGTGGCGCTGGTGGTGGCGGCCGGCATGGAGGGGGCGCTGCCGAGCGTGGTCGGGGGCCTCGTGGGCAAGCCGGTGGTGGGGGTGCCCACCAGCGTCGGCTACGGCGCCTCGCTGGGGGGGTTGTCCGCGCTGCTGGCCATGCTCAACTCCTGCGCCCCCAACGTGGCGGTGGTGAACGTGGACAACGGCTTCGGCGCCGGCTTCGTGGCGGGACTGGCGGCTCGGCTTTGAGCGGGGCCCGCCGCGCCGTGGTATGACCGCGGGTGCGTCAGCGAGGCGCACATGGCCACCGTCCTCGTCCTCGAGCCCATCGGCGGCATCGCCGGCGACATGTTCCTCGCCGCGGCGCTCGACCTGGGCGTGCCGCGCGCCGATCTGGAAGAGCTCCTCGCCACCCTGCCCCTTCAGGGCTTCCGGCTGGAGGTGGCGGCCGCCGAGGCCGGAGGGCTGCGCGGTACCCACCTCGAGGTGGTGGTCGCGGGACCGCAGCCCCCGGAGCGCGGCCTGCGCCAGATCCTGGAGATCGTCGACCGGAGCGGCCTCTCGCCGCGGGCCAAGGAGGCCGCCCGGGCGGTCTTCGTTCGCATCGGCCGGGCGGAGGCCACGGTGCACGGGGTGGATCTGGAGTCGGTCCACTTCCACGAGGTGGGGGCGGTCGACTCGATCGTGGACGTGTGCGGGGCGGCGGCGGCGCTGGAGCTCCTCGGCTGGCCGCGGCCGTGCGCCCTGCCGCCCGAGCTGGGACAGGGCGTGATCCAGACCGCCCACGGCCCGCTCCCGGTCCCGCCCCCGGCGGTGCTGGAGATCCTCAAGGGCACGCCGGTGCGGCTGGGGGGACCGCCGGGCGAGGCGGTGACGCCCACCGGGGCGGCGCTCCTGGCGGCGCTGTGCGAGGTGGGCGAGCCGCCGCCCGTGGTCCCGCAGCGGGTGGGCGTCGGGATCGGCACCGCCCGCTGGCCGGACCGCCCCAACGCGCTGCGCCTCACGCTGGGCGAGGCGGCCGGCGTGGCGGGGGCGCAGCGGCTGTGGGTGCTGGAGGCGAACCTGGACGACTGCCCCGGCCAGCTGGTGGGCCGGGGCATCGAGGCGGCGCTGGCCGCCGGGGCCCGCGACGCCTGGGCGGCCCCGCTCACCATGAAGAAGGGGCGCCCCGGCTTCCTCCTCGGCGCCCTGGCCGACGCGGACTGCCGGGAGGCGGTGGCGCGCGCCTTCCTCGCCGAGACCACCACGCTCGGGGTGCGCTTCCACCCGGTGGAGCGGACCGAGCTCTCCCGCGAGCTGGTCGAGGTGGAGACGCCCTACGGCCCGGTGCGGGTCAAGGTGGCCCGGGAAGGCGGCCGGGTGGCCGGGGCACAGCCCGAGTACGAGGACTGCGCCCTGCGGGCGCGGGAGAAGGGCGTCCCGGTGCGCGAGGTCATGGCCGCCGCGCTGTCCGCCTGGCGCGGCGCCGGCAGGCCGTAGCGCGGGGGCCTCGTCGCTCGCGGGCTTCGGGCCTCGGGCGTCGGGCTTCGGGGAGGGCAGCCCGTTCGTGCCGATCCTGAAGCCCGAAGTCTGATGCCTGGAGCCTGCTGGTTCTAGAGTCGCCGCGGGCACGGGTGGTAGGATCGCAGGCGCCGTGGCCCCGGTCCGACTGCCGCGAGAGGAGCGCGAGCGCATGCTCGCGCTCGAGCTGCGCCGCACCCAGGCGCTGCTGGAGCGGCTCATCGACAGCTCGCCCGACGCGGTGATGGCCTTCGACCTGACCGGCCGGGTGGTGCTCTTCAACAAGGCGGCCGAGGCCCTCACCGGCCACCAGGCCGGCGAGGCCATCGCCAGCCTCACGGCCCAGGATCTCCTGCCGGCGGGGGTGACCCAGGAGGTGGTGGAGAGCATCCGCGCCTCGGGCGCTGCCCTTCGGCTCGAGGGGTACCGCACCGAGATCGTCCAGAAGGCGGGGGAGCGAGTGCCGGTGACGGTGGCGGCCTCGCTGCTCGAGGAGGAGGGCGAGGAGATGGCCTGGGTGGCCATCCTGGCGGACCAGCGGGCGCGCATCGACGTGGAGAAGCGGCTCGCCAACGCCGAGGAGAAGCTCAAGGAGCGCGAGAAGCAGGCGATGATCGCCGAGCTGGCCGGGGCGGCGGCCCACGAGCTCAACCAGCCGCTCACCTCGGTGATGGGATACGCCGAGCTGCTCCGTCGCCGCGTGCCGGCGGACGACGCCAATGCGCGCCCCATCGAGATCATCTACCGCGAGGCCGAGCGCATGGCGGAGATCGTGCGCAAGATCGGCCGCATCACCCGCTACGAGACCACCACCTACCTGGGCAAGGTCCGCATCGTGGACCTCGACAAGGCGACCGACGAATGACGGGCCGCGGCGGGAGGGAGCGATGAGGGCGCCGCGCCAGGCCAGGGCGCGCCCGCGCCCGGTTCCGGAGGCCCGGCCCGCGGGAGACGGGAGCGCCGCCGCGCTCGACGGCGAGGAGCTCCTGGCGGCCTTCGCCTGCGGCCCCGCCGGGGCGGCCATCCTGGAGGGGGACTCGGTGCTGGCCGCCAACCAGGCCTTCGCCCAGGCGTTGGGCCAGGACGCCGGCGAGTGCCGCGGCCGCCGGATCCTGGAGCTCCTCCCGCCCGACGCCGGCGGCGCGGAGCTGCCCGGTCCGGGCCGGGCCGCCAGCTGGTGGTCGCGGATCGGGGCGGTGCCGGCCCGGGTGGACGCGCGCGGGCTGCCCGAGGGGCGCCGCCGCCTGACGCTGGTGGTGGTCACCCCCCAGCTGGAAGGAGCCGACACCGCCGCCAGCCGGGCGCTGCTCGATCTGTCCCGCGCGCTCGCCGCGGCGCGCTCCGAGGAGGACGTCTCGGGAGCGGTGGCCCGCGCCCTGGACCTGCTGTTCCCGGGTCGCAACTACTGCGTGCGCCTGGTGGACGCCGCCAACCTGGGGCTCACCACCCTCTACGCCCGCGGGCAGCTCAAGCCGGGGGCCCGCGAGCAGCTGGCGCTCAAGCGGGCCGCGGTGCGCCGCACCGGGCTGTCCCAGGGCGCGCTGGAGGCGAGCGGGGTCCAGGTGCTGGAGGGCGACCAGGCGGTCTTCGAGGGCACCGACCGGGTCCTGTCGGTGCCGCTGGCCACCGGGGGGAAGCTCTTCGGCGTCCTGAACCTCGAGTACTCGGTGGGCGCGCCGGGCGACGCCCTCTCCGACGGGCCGCTGCTCCTCCAGGTTGCCAACCAGGCGGCGCTGGGCATGCGCAACCTGCGCTCCATCGAGGAGCTCACGTATCTGAAGACCTACCTCGAGGACCTCATCGAGAACGCCAACGCGCTCATCGCGGTGGTGAACCGGCAGCGCCAGGTGACGGTCTTCAACCGGGCCCTGTGCCGTCTCACCGGCTGGTCGCGCGACGAGGCCATCGGCGAGGACCTGCTCTCTTTCGTGGGCCAGTCCGAGCGCGAGCGCCTGGAGCGGGTGCTCTCCCGCAGCCTGGAGGGCGAGCCGGTGACCAGCTTCGAGACCCGCATCCTCCTGCGGGGCGGCGGCGAGGCCCAGGTGGCCTTCAACACCTCGCCGGCCACCGGTGCCGGGGGCGAGACCGAGGGCGTGGTGGCCATCGGCCAGGACCTGACCCAGCTCCGGCAGATGGAGGAGCGGGCCGAGCACTACCAGCGGCTGGCCGGCTTCGGGCAGCTCGCCGCCGGCATCGTCCACGAGCTCAAGAACCCGCTGGTGGCCATCGTCAGCTTCGCCGACGCGCTCCTGCTCAAGTACCGGGTGGGCGGGCTCGACCCGGCCGACGTGGAGAAGCTGCGGCGCATCCGCGAGGCCGGCGAGCGGCTGGAGCGCTTCTCCCGCGACCTCATCATCTACGCTCGCCCCTCGCCCGACAAGGCCGAGCCGGTGGACATGGCGGCGCTGCTGGTCCAGGCGGCCCGCATGTGCGAGCCGGCGCTGCGCGAGTCGGGCGGTCGGGTCCTGACCCGCTTCGAGGGGGGCCTGCCCTTCATCCGGGGCGTCAAGGCCAGCCTCCTTCAGGTCTTCGTGAACCTGGTCACCAACGCCGCCCAGGCGCTGTCCCGGGGCGGGACCATCACCCTCACCCTTTCCGCCGCAGGCGACGGCGTGGCGGCGCGGGTCTGCGACGACGGGCGGGGGATGACCGCCGAGGTTCGCCAGCGCATCTTCGAGCCCTTCTTCACCACCAAGCCCAACGGCAGCGGCTCGGGTCTGGGGCTCCCCATCGTGCAGGGCATCGTGGCCCGCCACGGCGGCGCCATCACCGTGGACAGCGTCGCCGGCCACGGTACCACGGTCACGGTGCTCCTGCCGCGCGCGCCGCGATAGGGAGTGCAATTCTCAGGTCTCGTTCCCCGCCGACTCGAGCCGCCCGGAACAGGCGGCGAGGCCTGACTCGAGCCGCCCGGAACGGGCGGCGAGGCTTTGGGAAGCCTCGGGCTCGTCGGGTTCTCCAGCCGAGTTGGACGCGGAGTACGCACTGGCTGCAGAAGCAGCCTCGCCACCCTTCGGGTGGCTCGGCAGTAAGTCGGGTTCCCCAGCCGTGCGGTGCCGCCACCCGCCAGACAGCGGCGAAACGGTAGGGCGGGGCTGGAGGCGCTCACGTTCCCCCAGCGCTCACTCCGGGAGCGACACCACCGCCCAGCCGCGGAAGGCCGGAAGCACGGTCGAGACCGAGTAGCCGGAGGGGTTCACGGTGATGACCTCGTCGGCCCCCTCGGCGGACCGGAATCGGGCGCGCCGGGGCGAGCCCACCACGTGCACCCCGAGGAACAGGGTCGCCCCGCGCAGCGGCCGCTCGTCCTGCGATACGAGGTGCGCGTCCAACGCCTCGCCCTCCTGCCACAGCGAGACCAGGAGCGGCGAGCGCGCCAGCGTCGAAGCGGCGCGCACGCCCCGACCCAGGAGCACCTGCAGGGCGCGCGAGAGCGGCTCGGGGCTCGGCGGGCGGGCGGCCAGGCCGCTCCCCGGGACGGGCGCGAGCTCGGGCAGCTCCACCAGCGTCCCCTGGCCCACCCGGACGCCGGCGGGCTTCCCCTCGGGGAGGAAGGGCAGCGGCGCCTGGCGGCCGCCGTGGTCCAGCGCCACCGGCCGGCCGAAGGCGAGCAGCCCGCCGCCCGACTCGATCCGCCGGCGCACCAGGTGCGCCTGGTGAGGCGAGAGCCCCTCGGCCCCGGCCAGCACCAGCACGGCGCGGGGCGGCGCCTGGGCCGGGTCCACCACCGCCGCGGCCTGCACCTGGGCTCCGGCCAACGCCTCGAGCGCTTCGGCCACGGCCGCCCGGTGGCGCCCGCCGCTCCACAGGTCGCTCTCCGCCGAGTAGAGGACGGCGCACTCCATCACCGGCCGGTGGGCCCCGGGCGCGCCGCGGCGGCCAGCCAGCTCCCGGGCCAGGCGCCGCAGGGGCGCGAGCGACCGGGCCGCGGCCTCGTCCGGCGGCAGCACCTCGACGCCGCAGGTGGCGGCCAGGCTCGCCACGCGCGAGGCGTGTGCCTCGGCTCCCTGGGGGAGCTCGACGGCGCAGGGCTTCCGCCCCATGACCGCCCGGACCAGCCGGAAGGCGCCCGGCCCCAGCGTTGGCGCGGCCGGGAAGATCGCAGAGTCGAGGCTGCGCGCCGCCGCTGCCTGCGCCGAGCCCAGGGAAGCGAAGCGAGCCGAGACGTGCACCGCCTTGCCGGCCGAGCGGGCCCAGTCGCGGGCAGCCCGCGCCGCGGCGGCGACGGCGCGGGCCACCGAGTCGGCGCGGAAGCGCCAGAACTCCCGCCCGAAGGGAAGGGCGTCGAGCTCGAGCGCGCCGCTGGCCTGGGCCAGCGCCTCGCGGGCGAGCGCCTGCCCGTCGATGGGCTCGAGCTGCTCCCCGTACTCCCGCCTCAGCTCCCGGAGGAAGGCGTCCTGGCAGGCCGTGCAGAAGCCGGCGCCGAGCAGGCCCGGGGACAGGGCCGCGTCCGGCCGGTCGAGCGCCACCCCGCCGTAGCCGGCCGTGAGCGCGGCTTGGATGCGCGCCGCCAGCCGCTCGCGGGCCGCCGCCGAGGCCGGACACGCCAGCGCCGCCTCGCCGCCGGCCGGGGACCCGTCGGCGGCCCGGCAGGCCTCCTCTGGAACCTCCGCCAGCCACGCCGGGACCAGGGCCAGCGCCCGGGCGGCGAGCCCACCGGGCAGGGGCGGCCGGTCGGCCGCCATGAGCGGGCCGGCCTCGACCTCGGCGGCCAGGCGCCCCGCCTGAACGGGCGAGCCGCCGGCGGGCACGAGGAGCGGGGCGAAGGCGTCGGACATGGCGGCGAGGGCCCTGGAGCCTACGACGCGTCGCGCGCCCCGGGCAATCGCGTCGGCGATTGCCCGGCGCGGGAGCCCAGCGCGGGCGGTCGAGGTGCGCCAAGGTGCGTAAGCCAGCGAGTTGACGAGGTTTAGAGCCGATGATAGGGCTTGGTCCGGAGGTGGTCAGAGATGAGCGAACTGTTCGAGGGCATCGCCAGGGCGTTCGAGGGAGGCGGCTGGGGCATGTACCCCATCGCCGCGACACTGGTCTTCGCGCTGGCCATCATGTTCGACCGGATCTATGCGCTTTACTTCAAGGCGAACATCGACAAGGAGACCTTCCTGAGGGGCCTGAAGAAGCACATCTACTCGGGCGACCTCGACAAGGCCATCAGCTACTGCGCCGGGCAGAAGCGCACCCCGCTGGTCTCCGTCATCAAGGCCGGGCTCATCAGCGTGCCCAAGGGCGACGACGACGTGCAGGCCGCCATGGACGAGGCTACCCTGCGCGAGTCGCCCAAGATCGAGAGCCGGACGGGCTACCTGGCCATGATCGGCAACGTGGCTACGCTGCTCGGCCTGCTCGGCACCATCACCGGCCTCATCAAGTGCTTCGGGGCGGTGGCCAACGCCAACCCGGCCGACAAGGCCGCCATCCTCTCGCAGGGCATCTCCGAGGCCATGAACTGCACCGCCTTCGGGCTGGGGGTGGCCATCCCCTCGCTGGCGATCTACTCGGTGCTGCAGGGGCGAACCCAGCACATGGTGGACGACATCAACGAGAGCGCGGTGGGCGTCCTGAACCTCATCGTGGCCAACAAGGACAAGATGAAGATGCCCGCGGGCGTGCCGGTGGAGGCCGAGGAGTAGCCGATGGCCGGCGGCGGCGGAGTCCCCGAGCAGGGCGGGAGTCGCGGGAAGAAGAAGAAGGCCCTCGACGCGGTCATCAACGTCATCCCCGCCATCGACCTCCTCTCCTGCTGCATCGCCTTCCTGCTCTTCACGGCGGTGTGGACCCAGATTTCCAGGCTCCAGGCCCAGTCCCCGGGCGCCGGCGGCCCGCCTCCCACCGCCGCGGAGATGAAGCAACTTCAAGTGACGGTGGCCCTCACCGAGAAGGGGCTCACCCTCACCACCTCGGCCGGGATGTCGGCGGAGATCCCCAGCGCGGGCAAGAACCCCGACGGCGGCCCGGTCTACGATCTGCGGGCCCTGTCGACGAAGCTCAAGCAGATCAAGACCGAGTACCCCGACCAGTCCTCGGTGACGGTGGCGGCCGACGACGCCGTCATCTACGCCGACCTGGTGAAGGTCATCGACGCCTGCGTCGGGGCCGGCCTCTCCGCCGTGGCGGTCATGGCCACCGGGTAGGAGCCGTCATGCCCATCGTCCAGCCCGGCAAGCGGCCCGCGAGGCGCCTCCAGGGCTCCAAGGTATGGGGCGGCAAGATGTCCGGCGGCCGCAAGGCCACCAACGCCGACCTCAACGTGGTGCCCATGGTGGACATGATGACCATGCTGGTCATCTTCCTCCTGCAGCAGTTCTCGGCGACGGGCGAGGTCCTCTTCATGCAGAAGGACATCAAGCTCCCCGACGCCCTGCACGGCCAGATGATCGAGGTGGCCCCGGTGGTGGCCATCTCCGCCACCCAGGTGGTGGTGACCGGGCAGAAGGTGGCCGACGTGGCCGACCTGGACCGCGACTCGGGCTACCTGAACATCCCCCAGCTCGAGGAGCGGCTGCGCGACGAGAAGAAGCGCTGGGACTTCATCCACCAGAACGACCCGGACCGGGACAAGAACTGGAAGGGCGACGTCAACATCCAGGCCGACGTGAAGGTCCCCTTCCGGCTCGTGAAGCGGGTCATGTTCTCGGCGGCCCAGGCCGGCTACTTCAACGTGAACTTCGCCACCCTCGACCAGTCGAACGTCGAGGCCTTCCAGCGGAAGTAGGGCGGGGGCCGACGCGAGGCTCTTGGGAAACCTCGGGCACATCGGCAAAAGCGCGTGTGATAACGGCCGCGGCGGCTGATAAGTATTCATTCCCCCGCAGCAGCAAAACTCAGGTTGCCAACTCGCCGGGCGCCCAAGTAGTATCCGCGCGCCCGAACCTCAGAAATTCCATTGACTTCGCCCGTCCGTCCTGGGCGGGCTGCCGAGGCGTCGAGGCCTCGAACGGAGGGTCGTACCAGTGATGAACCTGACCGCGCTCCTTTCTTCCGCCGCGCTCGCGAGCCCAAAGGGGGGCGGCGAGGCGAGCCTCATCCTCCCCGACCTCAACACGGTGACGTTCATGGGCGTGCGGGGCGGCTCGCTCCTCTCCGTCGGCGTCCTGGTGTCGATCGCCGGCCTCGCCTTCGGCCTGTGGCAGTCGAGGCACCTCCGCAGCCTGCCGGTGCACCGCGCCATGCGCGAGATCTCGGAGCTCATCTACGCCACCTGCAAGACGTATCTCCAGACCCAGGCGAAGTTCATCGCCGTGCTGTGGGCCTTCATCGCCCTCATCATCGTGGCCTACTTCGGCTTCCTGGCCCACGCCGCGGACGGCAGCCGGGGGTTGGGCTTCGGCCGGGTGGTGGTGATCCTGATCTTCAGCCTGGTCGGCATCCTGGGCTCCTCGGGCGTGGCCTGGTTCGGCATGCGCGTGAACACCTTCGCCAACTCGCGCGCCGCCTTCGCCTCGCTCACCGGCAGGCCCTACCCGACCTACTCCATCCCGCTGGCGGCCGGCATGAGCGTCGGCACCATGCTCATCTCCACCGAGCTCATCATCATGCTCGGCATCCTCATGTGGGTGCCGGGCGACCTGGCCGGGCCCTGCTTCATCGGCTTCGCCATCGGCGAGTCGCTCGGCGCCTCGGCGCTCCGCATCGCCGGCGGCATCTTCACCAAGATCGCCGACATCGGCTCGGACCTCATGAAGATCGTCTTCAAGATCAAGGAGGACGACGCCCGCAACCCCGGCGTCATCGCCGACTGCGTGGGCGACAACGCCGGCGACTCGGTGGGCCCCTCCGCCGACGGCTTCGAGACCTACGGCGTCACCGGCGTGGCCCTCATCTCCTTCATCGTGCTGGCGGTCCCGGACACCGGAGCGCAGGTCCAGCTCCTGGTGTGGATCTTCGCCATGCGCATCATGATGGTGGTGGCCAGCGTGGGCAGCTATTTCATCAACCAGGGGCTGGCCCGGGCGCGCTACCTCAACGCCGTCAAGATGAACTTCGAGCACCCGCTCACCTTCCTGGTGTGGCTCACCTCGCTGGTGTCGGTGGCCCTCACCTACCTCGTCTCCTGGCTCCTCATCCCGCAGCTCGGTGACGGCTCCCTGTGGTGGAAGCTCTCCACCATCATCAGCTGCGGCACCCTGGCCGGCGCGGTCATCCCGGAGATGGTGAAGGTCTTCACCTCCATGAAGTCCGGCCACGTGGAGGAGATCGTGACCGCCTCGCGCGAGGGCGGGGCCTCGCTCAACATCCTAGCCGGCCTCACCGCCGGCAACTTCTCCGCCTTCTGGATGGGCGTGGTCATCACCGCGCTCATGGGGGGCGCCTACCTGGTGTCGACGCTGGTCCCGGCGGGCATCATGATGGCGCCGGCGGTCTTCGCCTTCGGCCTGGTGGCCTTCGGCTTTTTGGGCATGGGGCCGGTCACCATCGCCGTGGACAGCTACGGCCCGGTGACCGACAACGCCCAGTCGGTCTACGAGCTCTCGCTCATCGAGAACGTCCCGAATCTGAAGCAGGAGGTGAAGAAGGAGTTCGGCTTCGACGTGAACTTCGACCGGGCCAAGGACTTCCTGGAGGAGAACGACGGGGCCGGCAACACCTTCAAGGCCACCGCCAAGCCGGTGCTCATCGGCACCGCGGTGGTGGGCGCCACCACCATGATCTTCTCCATCATCGTGCTCCTCACCAGCGGCCTCACCAAGAACCTCGACAAGCTCTCCATCCTGAACCCGCTCTTCCTGCTGGGCCTGGTCATGGGCGGCGCCGTCATCTACTGGTTCACCGGGGCCGCGACCCAGGCGGTGGCCACCGGCGCCTACCGCGCCGTGGAGTTCATCAAGCGCAACATCCGCCTGGAGGGAGTGGAGAAGGCGTCGGTGGAGGACTCGAAGCGGGTGGTGGCCATCTGCACCCAGTACGCGCAGAAGGGCATGTTCAACATCTTCCTCACCGTCTTCTGCGCCACCCTGGCCTTCGCCTTCCTGAACGAGTTCTTCTTCATCGGCTACCTCATCTCCATCGCCGTCTTCGGCCTCTTCCAGGCCATCTTCATGGCCAACGCCGGCGGCGCCTGGGACAACGCCAAGAAGGTGGTGGAGGTGGTGCTGAAGGCCAAGGGAACCGAGCTGCACGCGGCCACGGTGGTGGGCGACACGGTGGGCGACCCCTTCAAGGACACCTCCTCGGTGGCCATGAACCCCATCATCAAGTTCACCACCCTGTTCGGCCTGCTGGCGGTGGAGCTGGCCATCCAGCTCGGCGCCGGAACCCGCGGCTTCCTGTTCGTCCTCTTCTTCCTGGTGGCGCTGGTGTTCGTGTACCGGTCGTTCTACGGCATGCGCATCCAGGCAGGCGTGAAGCAGGCCGAGGCGGCCGCGGGCAAGGCCGCCTGAACCATGGTGCGCGATTCGAGACCACCTTCGGTGTCTCGAATCGCGCCATGGTTCAGGAAGATCATCACGGGGCGTGCCGCCCCGCCCCGCCGGGCAAAGCCCGGGCGCGGGCGCGCAGGCGCCTGCGTTCCCGATTCGACGCCCCCACCCCGACGCGCGCGCACTCGCGCGCGGGCGCGGCTTCGCCGCGCCGTCGCCTAGGAGGGCGATGGCGCCGGGCCCCCGCCAGAGCCTCCGCGCGCTCGTGGAGGGGGCCCGGAGCGCCGTCAAGGTCTTCCCGCTGCCCGGCGCGGTGGTCCTCCCGGGGACCCCCATGCCGCTCCATGTCTTCGAGCCGCGCTACCGGGCCATGACCGCCGACGCCCTGGCCGGCGACCGGGTCATGGCGGTGGCCACGCTTCGGAGCGCCGCCGACGCCGCGCAGGACCGGGCGCCGCTCCACCCCATCGCCGGGGCGGCGGTCATCGAGGCCGACGAGCGGCTTCCCGACGGGCGCTACCACATCGTCCTGCGCGGCGCCTCCCGGGTGCGGCTGCGCCGGGAGCTGGACAACGGCAAGCCTTACCGCGAGTTCGCGGTGGACGTGCTCGAGGACCAGTACCCGGAGGCGCCGGGCGCGATCCGGGACCGGATGGAGGCGCTGGAGCAGGCGGTCTACGAGCTGACGCAGGTGCTGCCCCCCGAGTCGGGCGCGCCCGAGTTGGCGCAGATGGCCGCCCGGCTTCGCTCGCCGGGGCGCCTGGCCGACCTGGTGGCCGCGGCGGTGGTGAGCGACCCGGAGGCGCGCCTCCGGGTCCTGGAGGCGCTGGAGGTGACGCGGCGCCTGGAGCTGGTGCTCTCCGAGGTGGCCGGGGTGCTGGCGGCGCTCTCCAGGGGGAAAGGCGCCAAGGCGTGATCTCGGTAACCGCCTCTCGGGAACCTCGTCGTTCGCGGCGGCCCGGTCTCGCTGGAGGGCGCCTTCGGAGCGAGCCGCGGGCCGTTTCGATACGCGCGACCCGGCCACGTGGTCGCGGCGAGCAACCGTCGTGGAGCGCCAATGCGCCGAGGAGGTCCTCAGGCTGCGCGACCGACGTTTGCGAGCCGCCGCGCGCTCCTCGTCGCCGCGCGGCCGCCGCTCCGGGGTCGCGAGCGAGAACAGCGCCCGGAAGCGAGACCGGGCCGCCGGGGATCTCGGAGACCGGCGGGCGCTGTGATGGCGCGTCACCCCGCCCGCCCGTAGATGGCCCAGGCCACCGTCGCCAGCCAGCCGACGAGGTTCAGCTGGGTGGGCCCATCGCGGAGGAGCACCCGCTCCGGCTCGCCGCCCTCGCCGGCGCGGTGGGAGAGCCACAGGTAGCGGTAGATCCCGAAGAGCACGAAGGGGATGGTGTACTTGAGCCGGTCGCTGCCGAACTTCTGCGCCGTGTCGGGCGCGAGCGTGTAGAGCGAGTAGGCGAGCACCGCGGCGGCGGCGGCGATGCCGGAGAGCTGATCCAGGAGGCCCACCGAGTAGGCCGAGAGGATGCCGCGGTGGTGCTCCGCCTCGGCGCCGAGCAGTAGGATCTCGGCGCGCCGCTTCTCCAGCGCCAGGAAGAGCGCCAGGAGGAGGGTGCACAGGTAGAGCCAGTTCGACACCGGGACCTGGATGGCCGCGGCGCCGGCCACGACCCGCAGCACGTAGCCGGCCGCCACCGCGAAGACGTCCACGACCGCCACCTGCTTCAGCACCCCGGCGTAGAGGGCCTGCAGGGCCAGGTAGCCGACGCACCAGGCGAAGAAGACGGCGCCGAGGGCCCACGCCAGGAGGAGGCTCGCCGCGCCCAGGAGCAGCGCCGCGCCGCCGGCCCAGCCCGGGGAGAGGAGGCCGGCCGCCACCGGCCGCTCCCGCTTCACCGGGTGGGCCCGGTCGCGGTCGCGGTCGGCGAGGTCGTTGCCCAGGTAGACGGCGCTGGCGAGCAGCGAGAAGGCGACCACCGCCAGGAGCGCGCTCCGGACCGAGCCCGGGTTGGTGACCCGGTGGGCGAAGACCAGCGGTGCCAGCAGGAGCGCGTTCTTCGTCCACTGCCTCGGGCGCAGCGAGGCGAGGAGGGCGCGCCCGAGCGTCATCCGCCGGGGTGGCCGCGGCCCACGCCGTAGTAGGTGAAGCCGGCGGCCCTGGCCTTGCCCGCGTCCCAGACGTTCCGGCCGTCGAGGAGGACCGGGGTGCGCATGGCCCGCTTGAGCCGGTTGAGGTCCGGCTGGCGGAACTCGTTCCACTCGGTGACCAGGAAGAGGGCGTCGGCGCCCTGGGCAGCCGCGTAGGGCTCGGGCACGATCTCGATGCGGTCGTGGAAGAGGCGGCGCGCCACCTCGGAGGCCACCGGGTCGTGGGCCCGGACGCGGGCGCCGTTGCCCACCAGTCCCTCCACCACCGCGATCGACGGCGCCTCGCGCATGTCGTCGGTCCTGGGCTTGAAGGCCAGTCCCCAGACGCCGAAGGTCTTCCCGGCGAAGGAGCCGAAGTGCTTGAGCGCCTTGTCCACCAGCCAGCGCTTCTGGCGCTCGTTCACGCGCTCCACCGAGCGCAACAGGTCGAAGTCCAGGCCCAGGTCTCGGGCCATGCGGATGAGTGCCCGTAAATCTTTTGGAAAACAGGAACCGCCGAACCCGCTGCCGGGGAAGAGGAACGGGTACCCGATCCGCTTGTCCGAGCCCACGCCCCGCCGCACGCTGTCCACGTCGGCCCCGAGCCGCTCGCACAGGGCCGCCACGTCGTTCATGAAGGAGATGCGGGTCGCCAGCATGGCGTTGGCGGCGTACTTGGTGAGCTCGGCCGAGCGCGTGTCCATGAAGAGGATGGGCTGCTCCACCCGGGTGAACGGGGCGTAGAGCTCGGCCATGATGGCGCGGGCCTTCTCCGACGAGACGCCCACCACCACTCGGTCTGGCCGCATGAAGTCGTCGATGGCGGCCCCTTCCTTCAGGAACTCGGGGTTCGAGACCACGTCGAACTCGGCGCCCGGGTTCACGCGGCGGATGGCCTCGGCCACCTTCTCGGCGCTCCCGGCCGGGACGGTGCTCTTGTTCACCACCACCGTGTAGCGCTGGATGGCTCGACCGACTTCCTCGGCGGCGGAGAGCACGTGGCTGAGGTCGGCCTCGCCGGTCTCGCCCGGCGGCGTGCCCACGGCGATGAAGGCCACCTCGGTGCCGGGCATGGCCTCGGCGAGCGAGGTGGTGAAGGAGAGCCTCCGCTCCCTGGCGTTGCGCCGGACCAGCTCCTCGAGCCCCGGCTCGTAGATGGGGATGCCGCCGCCGCGCAGGGTGGCGATCTTCCCCTCGTCCGTGTCCACGCAGACGACCTCGTGCCCGGACTCGGCGAAGCACGTCCCGGTGACGAGCCCGACGTAGCCGGTTCCGACGACGACGATCTTCACGCGCCACTCCCGTGCCGTTGGGGGGGCTCGAGAGCGCCCCCGGTCGGCGAGTTGTAGCACAGCGTCGCGAGCCGTAGGGCCGACTCGAGCCGCCCGGAACGGGCGGCGAGGCCTTGGGAGACCTCGGGCTGGTCGGGATCTCCAGGCGTGCTCTAGGCGCGCGGGGCCACCACCGCGCGGGCGGCCGCCTCGGCGCCCCGCAGGTGCCGGAGCCGGACCGGGTCCCGGGCCGACTCGACCACCGCCTCGACCGCCATCCGCTCGGCGGCGCCCAGCGCCGGGCGAAGCGAGCGGGCGCGCTCGCCGACGTCGGGGAAGAAATGCGCGAGCAGCGTCATCGAGCCGTAGAGGGCGCGCTCGAGCCCGAGCACCTGGGCGCGGCGGGCGACGAGCGCGACGTCGAGGCCGGGCTCGAGCCGGAGGAGCTGCCGGAGATCGACGAAGGTATGCAGGGGGGCGTAGAGGCCGAGGAGCGCCTGGCCGGCCACCGCGCCGACGAGCGCGTCTTCCGGCGCGGGGCGAGCCACCGACTTGCCAAAGGCCGGATGGGGCCGCGCTCGCTCGAAGAGGCCCGGGTCGGCCGCCGCCCCGGGCCAGAGCCCCTCCTGGATGGCGAGGCGGATCTTCCCGTCGCCGAAGGTGGCGGTCCGCCCGCCGGGGCCGGTCTCCTCCAGGGCGAAGCCGGCCCGCGAGGCCGCCTCGGCGAAGCGCGCCCCGTCCTCGCCCCGCACCGACAGGCGCAGGTCGCCGAGCGGGCGGAAGGCGAGGTGCGGGTAGAGCCAGTCGGCGTAGGCGGCGCCGTCGAGCAGTACCGCCGGGACCCCGGCCGCCTCCCTGAGGACGCTGCGCAGCGAGAGGACCCGGTACAGGTTGTCGTTCACGACGCCCTGGTAGACGGTGAGCAGGCGCTCGCGGAAGGCGTCGGGCAACCCGGCGCCGACGAGCCGGTTCTCGACGTGGTAGCTCGCCATGGGGGCGAGGCCGTGGGCCACGAGCACGTCGGCCAGCTCGCCGAGGTCGCAGGGCGGGAGGCGATGGGGCGGGTCGATCTCGCAGAGGGCGCGGATGGCGTCGAGGAGCGGCACCGGCGGCCATGTAGCCCGCTCGGACCGCGCGCGCAAGCCAGCCGACGGCGCCGGTTCTGGGCATCGTCGGGGAGATTTGCGCCATGATAAATCCGGAGTATAATCATGTCGCTATGGCTTCCCCGCCACCCCGCTCGGCGCTCGGGTCCGAGATCTTGAGGGCCGCCTTCCGGGCCCTGGACGCCCGGCTGGAGGCCCCCCTCACCCTGGTGGTGGGTGGCGGAAGCGCCATGATGCTGGCCTACGGCCTGCCGGTACGGACCACCGACGTGGACGCCTACCCGGCGCGGGGCCGCCTCGAGGACATCGCCCCCAAGCTGCGAGAAGTGGCGCGGGCGCTGGGGCTGGCGACGGACTGGGTGAACCCATACTACGAGACCTTCGCCCACGTCCTCCCGCCGGACTACGGCAGCCGGCTCAAGGAAATCTTCTCCGGCGACAGGCTCCGCGTGATGGCCCTCGGGGTCGAGGACCTCCTGGTGATGAAGTGCTTCGCCGGGAGGGAGAAGGACGTGGGACACGCCAGGGCGCTCCTCAAGCGCAAGCCAGATTTGGCGATCGTGGAGCGGCGCCTCGAGGAGCTGGCGGAGAAAGGGGTGCCGGGCGCCCTCGACGCAGCGGACTTCCTCGACGACATCCGGGAGGAGAGGTGACCGACCTGGCCCGGGTGCCGATGGCAGAGCGGGAGCTGCCCCGCCTCTACCACGAGCTGGCGTCCGTGGGAGCGCGCGCGGAGGGACGGAGGGTGCCTTGGGGCGGCGGCGCCCCTTCTCCCGAGGAACTGGTGGTGCTGGCGGCACAGGCAGCGCGCCAGGAGCCCCGCCTGCTCTGGGTCCTGGTCGAGCTCATGGCGAAGGGATACGACCGCTTCGACCCCCTGAAGCTGCGGCGGGCGCTGGCGGGGGCCCGGTGGCCGGCCGCTCTGGGGGTGGCCTTCGAGTTCGCCCGCCGGGTGGCGCGCTCTTCCGAGCTGGACGACGTGGCGGCTTTCGTCATGGCCCGGACGTCTCCTGCCGCGGGCGAGCGCTTCTTTCTCGGGACGCGGACCTTCGGCGGCGAGCTGGCGCGCCGGGACGTGGACGAGTCGCTCGCCGAGTACCGGCGCTGGGGCTACTTCTCGCGCGAGGAGCCGCTCGCGAAGGAACTCGGCGTCACGGCGCGGGGCACCCTCGGGCCGAGGGAGCGCATGAACCTCCTCCTGCGGCTGGTGCACCGCCTGGGCGAGGTGACCCTCGCCGACTACCTCACGGCGCTGCGCGGGCGGGCCTCGAGGCGCCAGGCGACGCGGGATCTGGCCCGGGCGCCGTTCCTCACCCGCACCGGGGCGACGCGGGGCACGCGCTACCGGCTCGCGACGGCGGAGGGCCGCCGCAAGGCCGGCCGTGTCGGATAGGCGGGCGCGGCGGCCCCCCGCCGGGGCCCGGGGTCACTTCGCGGCAGCCCCGCGCTCCCTCGAGAGGTCGATCTCCGCGCGAGTCGCGACCGATCCCTTGCGCGGCTCCAGCACGGCGATGAGCGAGAGCGGCGGTAGCGGCAGCAGGCGGTCCACGAGGCGGAAGACCGGTGTGAGCCAGTTCACCGCCTTGATCTGCAGGAGCCCGAAGTGGCGGCGCTTCAGGATGCGCCCGTTCAGGAACCAGGGCAGCGAGGAGACCCGGTTGAAGGGCACGATGGCCTTCACGGCGAAGCCCGCCTCGGCCGCCACCCGGCGCAGCGACTCGGCAGTGTAGCGGCGCTTGTGGCCCAGCACCTCGTCGAGCGAGCCGAAGTTCCAGGGGCCGCAGGGCACGAGCACCACGGCGCGCCCGTCCTCGGAGAGCACGTCGCGGATGTTCTCGAGCGAGGCGCGGTCGTCGTCCACGTGCTCGATGACGTTCAGGCACACCACCGTGTCGAAGCCCCCTTCCAGCCGGGGGTAGGAGGCGAGCTCCGTGACGTCGGTGTACTGGGCGGTGAGGTAGGGGCGGTCGGCAGTCAGGTTCTCGAGCGTGTGGAGGTAGAGCGGGTTCACGTCGCTCGCCACGTATCGGTCGCGCGGCACGAGCTCGCGGGTGAGGTTGCCGGTCCCGCTGCCGATCTCGAGGAGGCGCGTGCCGCAGTAGGGTCGGATGATGTCGGCCATCCAGCGGTTGAAGCGCTGGGCGCGGGCGAGGCGCCCCAGCATCTGGCTCCCGTGCTCGTCCCGGACGTAGACCTCGTCGGAGAAGGCGAAGCGCAGGATGGCCAGGAGCGCCCGGAACCCGTCCAACCAGCCGATCTTCTTCCCCTCCTGGTAGGTGCGACCCGAGTAGCTGATGGGGATCTCGAAGAGGCGGGCCTCGCGCTTGGCGAGCTTGACGCACAGCTCCGGCTCGAGCCGAAAGTCGTCGGAGACGATGGGGATGGAGCGCAACAGGTCCGTGCGCACCGCCTTGTAGCAGGTCTCCATGTCGGTGAGGTTCAGGTTGGTGGCGAGGTTGACGAGGAAGGTGAGGAGCTTGTTGCCGAGTTGGTGGCGGAAGAGGAGCACCCGCCGCGACTCGCCGCCGGCGAAGCGCGACCCGAAGACCGCGTCGGCCTTCTCCTCCACGAAGACCCGGACGATGCGGAGGATGTCGCGCGGGTGGTACTCCAGGTCCGCGTCGTGGATCACCGAGAGGGCGCACTCGGCGCGGCCGAGCGCGGTCCGGACGGCCGCGCCCTTGCCTCCGTTGCGGGCGTGGTGCAGGAAGAGCCAGTCGATCTTGCCGCGCCGGCCCCGGCCGCGCTCGACCGCCTCGATGGGCCCCTTTCCGGAGCCGCGCGGCGCGTGAGGCGGCGCGGGCGCGAGCGCGATCCCGCGCTCTCGAGCGAAGGCCTCGAGCGCCGAGGGCGAGCGGTCGCGGGAGGAGTCGTCCACCACCACCACCTGCACCCGCTCCAGCTCCGGGCTGGTCTCCAGCACCTCCAGCCGCTCCAACGAGGCGGCCACCAGGTGCTGCTCGTCGTAAACCGGGACCAGGACGGAGAGGGAGGTCATGTGGCGGGGCGGTTCTACCTCACGCCGCGCCGGGTTGCACCCAGGTCGTCGGAAACGGCGCCCGGGCGAGTGGGGGCCAGGGGCTGCCCCGGCGACGGTGAGACGCAGCCTCCCTTTCCTCCTTCCTGCGCCAAGGTAGGTCCGGCTGCCACTTTTCGACCACCCGACCCGGCTGGGTATACTGAGCGGCAACGGCCGACGTGGAGGCCGCCCGGGGGCGACTGGCTCCCGCGGGAGGGCACTCATGAGACCATTCGCTCCGGCCGGCCTCGCGCCGGCCTTGGTCCTGGCGCTGGCGACCTCGGCCTGCGTGCAGGGGACGCACTACCGCGCCCGCCCCGAGTTCGCGCAGACGGCGAGCTCGGCCCGCACCGTCGGCCTCGTCTCGCCGGTGGTGAAGGTCTACGAGCTCACCGCCGGCGGCCAGACGGTCCTCAAGGACGAGTGGAGCACCCAGGGTCGCAAGGCGGTCACCGAGTCGCTGCAGCGGAACCTGGCCCAGAAGGGCTGGAAGGTGAAGCTGGTCGAGCCGGCGGGCGCGATGAAGGAAGAGCTCGAGGAGATGCGCCTCCTCTACGGCGACGTCGGCCCCTCCATCGTCCGCGCCACCTACGCCTATCCAATCTTCATCGAGAAGTACAAGAACTTCGACTACTCGGTGGGCCCGGTGAAGAAGATCCTGGAGCAGGCCGGGGTGGACCTGCTCGTCCTCGCCTACGGCTACGACGAGATCTCGAGCGGCGGGCGCACCGTGGTGAACGCCTTGAACGCGGTCTTCGGCACGGGCTCCACCGGCGGCGACTCCTTCCTCAACCTGGCCCTCATCGACCGCAACGGCAAGGTGCTCTGGTTCGATGTGGAGATGGCCCGCGGCTCCTTCGACCTGCGCGACCCCGCCAGCGCCGACGGCTTCGTGCGCTCCATCCTCGACCGCCTGGAGCCGAGGCGGTCGTGACCCGCCGTCCCGATCTCACGGCGGCCCACCTCGCTGCGGGCGCCCTGACGCTCGCCCTCTCCGCCTGCGCCACCACCAGCCTGCCGCCGGTCAGCTCGCCCGAGTACCGCCCGGAGGACGAGGAGAAGGCCATGTGGAAGCAGGCCGCCGCCGAGCAGGAGCGCCTCGACGACGGCGGCGACATCCTGGAGGATCCGGCGCTCGAGGCCTACCTCATGTCGGTGGCGAGGAAGATCCAGTCGCCGGCCGCCTGGAAGGCCGTGCCCTTCCGCATCAAGGTCCTGAGGAACTTCCGCCCCAACGCCTTCGCCCTCCCCAACGGTG
>DASTPH010000091.1:0-2989 GCA_035762305.1 Anaeromyxobacteraceae bacterium | reverse complement strand
CGGCTGGCGCCTCGGCGCCGTCTCGGCCGACCTGGCCACCGACAACGACGCACGTCGCCTGGAGCGGGCCGGCATCCCCGCCCGCGCCATCACCACCGGCCAGGCCTGCCACCTGGACGCCGAGCTGGTGCACCGCTCGCTGCACGACTTCCCCTGGCGCGAGACCGAGGTCTTCTTCATCGAGAACGTGGGGAACCTGGTCTGCCCGGCCATCTACGACCTGGGGCAGGCCGCCAACGTGGTGGTGCTGTCGGTCGCCGAAGGGGAGGACAAGCCTCAGAAGTACCCGGTGATGTTCAAGGCGGCCGACCTGGTGCTGCTCACCAAGTGCGACCTCCTGCCGCACCTGGAGGTGGACCCGGCCCGGATCGAGGACTCCCTGCGCCGGGTCATGCCCCGCCCGGCCCTGGTCCGGCTCTCGGCCCGCACCGGCGACGGCCTCTCGCGCTGGGTCGAGTGGCTGGCCGCGCGCAGGGCGGCGCTGCCCCGGCCCAGCGGAACCCCGCGCCCGCACGACCACGGCCACGCGCACGGCCACGGGGATGCGCCCCATCACGGCCACGGGGATCCCCACCACCATGGTCACGCCCACGACGGCGGGCAGGCACACGACCACCCGCACCGGGCCGAGCCCGGGGACTCGCACACGCGCGGCGGGCACCAGCGCTGAGGCGCCGCGGCTACTCCGCGGCGGCGACTGGTCCGGTCGCGGCCGGATCGGCGGCGCGCCGGCCACGGCCCTCGCGGTCGTCGGCGAGGTCGCGATCTCGCGGCACGTCCTGGTGGGCGCGCTTCACCATCGCCCACAGATCCAGCATCGCTTCGGCCTTCTTGGCCACACGCATCCCGTTCTTCGCCACTCGGTTCACGAGCCGATCTAGCCCCGTCGGCCGCAACAGCGCCATGGCCATGACGGGTGTTTTCCGAGACGTCACCTCTCGTCACCGAACCGCCACATTACCCATCCGGACGCAAAGATTTCAGCGATCAGTCAGCCGGAGGCGAACGCGTTGCCGGCCGCGCGGCCGGCGCGCTGCTCGGAGGAAGCCGGCGGCGCGGAAGAGCTCTGGCGTGCCGGTATAGGCGAAGGCAGCCGGAATCCGCTCTTTTGGACGCGGGGGCTTCACCGGGTAGCCCTCGGCGAGCCGCGCACCGCGCCGGCGCAGCGCTCGCAGCGCCGCGCGCAGGAGACCGCTGGCCACGCCCTTCCCGCGCCAGCCCGCCTTGACGAAGAAGCAGGGGAGCGACCAGACCTCGCCGGCGTCGTCGCAGGCGAGGCTCGGGGCGCGGTCGAGCCGGGGCAGGTCCACGCGGCGCTCGTAGGAGCACCACCCCACCGGCTCGCCGCCGGCGAAGGCCAGGATCCCGTGGGCCCGGCCGGCGCGCACCAGGGCGCGAAGGCGCCGCCTGGCGGGGGCGCCCTTCACCTCGGGCCAGCGCTCGCCCTTCTCGATGCGCCACCACATGCACCAGCATCCGCCGCAGGCGCCCCTCGGCCCGAAGAGCCGCGAGAGCTCCGGCCAGAGGCGCGGGGTGAGGTCGCGGTATTCGAGGTTCACGGCGGCACCATACACGCGGCGACCGAGCTTCACGATCGCCCCGGGCGGGGCATCGGGCCCCCCGGAGACCACGGAATACCGGCGACCGATGGGCCACCACGAGGCGACCTGCGGCCCCGGGGGCGCCCCAAGAGGACCGTGCCGACGTGGTGGGTTCGGGTAGATGAGGAACCTCATCCGCCGTGGGAGGGCCACATGACCGACCACATGGCCGTCACGCGGCGCCAGCTGATCCATGGCTCACTGGCAGCCGGCGGTTTCGTCTTCCTGGGCCGGCTGCAGGCGGCGCTCGCCGCAGAGGAAGCGCATAAGTGGGTCTTCGACGGCGTGACGCCCAGCCTGACGGCAGGTCCCTTCTACCCGCTTTCGAACAAGCCCCTCCGCCCTGGCACGGACCTCAACTCGATGCAGGGCGGGAGAGAGCGCGCCAAGGGCCAACTCCTCTACGTGATGGGCCAGGTGCTGAACATCAAGGGTCTGCCGGTGAAGGATGTCGAGGTCGAGATCTGGCAGGCAAACGCGGCGGGGCGCTACTCGCATCCCTCCGATGGCAATCCGGCGCCGCTGGATCCCGGCTTTCAGGGTTACGGCGCGACGACCACAGACGGCGAAGGGCGCTACCGCTTCAGGACGATCAAGCCTGGCCCGTACCCCGTCATACCGGGGTGGAGTCGAGCTCCCCACATTCACTTCCAGCTCACGGGCCGAATCGACCGGTACATCACGCAGATGTGGTTCCCCGACCAGCCGCTGAACGGGCAGGACCGTCTGTACACGGCGCTTCGGCCGTCCGCGCAGAAGATGGTGACGTGCCAGCTGCAGGAGGCGACCGGAAACCTCGAGCCCGGGGCGAGCGTCGCCCTGTTCAGCATGGTCGTGGCGAATGGCTGACCGTCGCCGGGACACCGCCGCCGGCGTGCCTTCGATCACCGACCCGTCGCGCCGATCATCTCCCCGAGCCGCCCGAGCGCCTTCTCCAGCACCGGCATGGCCGGGCCGAAGCTGAAGCACGTACCCCTTGAAGCGAGAGCCACCGCGGCTGCGGCGCTTCCCGGGGCTCACGTCGAAGAACTCGCCCGGGACGCAGATGACCTTCTGGAGGCCGCCCACGGAGCGAGCCGCAGGCGTCGCGATGGGGCGGCCGGAGGCGAGACCGGGCCGCCCCTCAGGCCTCGCGCTCCAGTTCCGCCACCGCGGCTGCAATGCGCTCCCGCACCTCGTCGCGTATGCGCTCCGCCTGCTCCGGGGCGAGACCTCCGGTCTCCACCAGCGGGAGCACCCGCGCCCGGGGCCGGGCCGGGCGCACCCAGGGGCTGCCCTTGGGCATGCCCTCGGCGGTGCCGACGACCGCGACGGGCAGCACCGGCACGCCGGCCTCGACGGCCAGGCGGAAGGCGCCGATCTTGAAGGCCTGGAGGTGGCCGTCGCGG
>DASTPH010000090.1:0-45703 GCA_035762305.1 Anaeromyxobacteraceae bacterium | reverse complement strand
GTGATCCTCGGCCGCGCCGGCTACCAGGCCTGGGCCGGCTACTGGCCCGACGCCAGGGCCGACCAGGGGTTCGCCGCCTTCATCAACACGGTGCCCAAGTTCGTCGCCTCCCGCACGCTCGAGGGGCCGCTCTCGTGGCAGAACTCGACGCGGATCGAGGGCGACCTCGAGACCTTCGTGCGCGGGCTCAAGAGCCGCCAGGGCGGCGAGATCGCCGTGATGGGCGGCCTCTCGCTCGTGCGACAGCTCCTGTTCGCGGGCCTCCTCGACGAGCTCACGCTCATCACCCATCCGGTGATCGCGGGGAGGGGCCGGCGCCTCTTCGAGCCCACGGACCCGACGACCCGCCTCGAGCTCAAGGACGCCACCCGGACCAGCAAGGGCAACGTGGTGAGCACCTACCGCCACCGTCGGTGAGCGCATCGACTGCGCGGCGGGGCCTGAGCTCGACCCTGGCGGCTAGGGCGCGCCCGCCGCCGGCTCTCGATCGATCTCCGCCACCCAGGACCCCACCAGCATGTAGGCCACCGCCAGGATCGCCGGCCCGATGAAGAGCCCCACCACGCCGAAGCCGATGAGCCCGCCGATGACGCCGGCGAAGATGAGCAGGAGCGGCAGGTTGGCGCCCTTCTTGATGAGGATGGGGCGCATGACGTTGTCGAGGACCAGCACGCCCAGGCTCCACACCAGGAGCACCGTGCCCCAGGTGGTCGAGCCGGTGGCGTAGAGCCAGATCACCGACGGCGCCAGCACCAGGAGCGGGCCGATCTGGGCGATGCAGAGGACGAGGGTGATGGCGCCGAGGAGGCCGGCGTGCGGGACGCCGGCCACCGCCAGCCCCAGGCCGGTCAGCGCCGACTGGGCCACGGCGGTGACCACCACCCCCAGGGCCACGGCGCGGACGGCCTTGCCGGCGAGCTCGACCGCGTCCTCGCCCCGCTGCCCCGCCAGGCGCCGGAAGAAGCGCCGTACGCCCACCGAAGCCGCCTCGCCGCCGGAATAGAGGATCCCGGTGATGAGGACGGTGAGCAGGAGCTGGACCACCGTGCCGCCGAAGCTGCCGGCGTGGGACACGAGCCACCTGGCGACGTCGCGGCCGTAGGGGGCGAGCTGCGCCCAGATGGAGTCCGGACCGCGCTCGGCCAGGGAGCGCCACCCCGCATCGAGGCGCGGGCCGACCAGCGGGAGCCTTCCCAGCCACTCCGGCGGATCGGGCAACCCCAGGGTCGAGGCCGACCTGGCCACCTCCACGAGCCGCCCGGCGTTCTCCACGATGGTGGAGATGGCCAGGTACAGCGGGCCCACCACCAGGACGAGCAGCAAGGCCACCATCAGGGCCACCGCAGGCCCGCGCCGTCCGCCGAGGCGGCGCTGGACGGAGAGTAGGATGGGCCAGGTGGAGACTGCGATCATGGCGGCCCAGAGCAGGGCGAGCAGGAACGGCCGCAGCACCCAGGCGGTGCCGGCGATGAGGATGGCGAGCACCAGCACCGCCATGGTGATGCGGGCCAGGTCTTGTCGCGTGGGGATGGTCATGGCGAGAGGAGGCCGTCGGGGGTCGCTCCTGGGCCTGCCGGGGCGGGATGCTGTCACGGCCGGCCGAGCCTGACAATGCTCGCGGGCCGCGTCGAGAGGGGCTCCCCTTTCCGGGGACGGTCGGCTCCGGGTGGAGTATGGTCACCGGGAGGCAACGGCTCGCCAGCAGGACCTCGAGGAGACGCGATGCCGGTCGAGAGCGGGAAGGAGACGCAGGCGGCGCCGGTCCGGCGCGGGTGGGAGCCCATCCTCAGCCCGGTGGATCGCCTCTCGGAGGTCATCTTCGGCCTCATCATGGCGCTCTCGTTCACGGGCACGCTCAGCGTCGCCGAGAGCGGGCGCGGGGAGATCCGCACCATGCTGCTCGGTGCCCTGGGATGCAACACGGCCTGGGGCGTCGTCGACGGGGTGATGTACGTCATCACGGCGCTGGTGCAGCGCCGGCGCGGGCTCACCCTGCTCCGGGCGGTCCGGGGCGAGCCCGACGCCGAGCGCGCTCGCCGCCTGGTCGCCAACGCCCTCCCGCCGCTGGTGGCGGCGTCCGCGGCGGCGGCCACCCTGGAACGGCTGCGGCTGGATCTCGTCGGCATGAAGGAGGTTCCGAGCGGCGGCGTCACCGGACGCGATTTCCTCGGCGCCCTGGGCGTGTTTCTCCTGGTCTTTCTCTCCACGCTGCCGGTCGCGATTCCCTTCCTGTTCCCCATCGAGCCGCTGCGAGCGCACCGGATCTCGAACGGCGTCGCCATCGCCATGCTCTTCGGGGTCGGCTACGGGCTCGGACACTTCGCCGGCGGGCGGGCGCTCGGCATGGCGCTCTCCATGGTCGCCATCGGGACCGTGCTCGTCGGCCTCACCATCGCCCTCGGGGGGTGATCGCCATGGTCCGGCTCCCGGCGATCGGCGCGGCCCTCCTGCTCCACGCGGCGGGGGCCGCCGCGGCGGAAGCGCAACCGGCCGGCCAGGCTCCGGAGGCGCCCTCGTGGTCGTGGGAGGCTTCCGCCTACCAGTACTTCCTTCCCCGGGACGCCGACTTCCTCCTGGGCATCGCCAAGGCCGACCGCGGCGGGCTCCACCTGGAGGCTCGCTGGAACTACGAGGACCTCCGGACCGGCTCGCTCTGGGCCGGATGGAACTTCGAAACCGGCGAGGCCCTGAAGCTCCTGATCACCCCAATGGCCGGCGTGGTCCTGGGGCGCACCAACGGTCTCGCGCCCGGGCTGGAGCTGGACCTCTCCTGGCGCTGGCTCGAGTGGTACGCCGAGGCCGAATACGTGATCGACCTCGAGAACGGAGGGGCGAGCTACTTCTACCTGTGGAGCGAGTTGACCACCTCTCCGGCGGAGTGGCTGGCGCTCGGCCTGGTGGGGCAGCGGACGCGCGTGGTGCAGACCTCGGTCGAGGTCCAGCGCGGCCTCCTGGGGCGCCTGACCTTCGGCGGCCTCTCGGCGACCGTCTACGCCTTCAACCCGGCCACGCCGGACTGGTTCGCGGTCGCCGCGCTGGCGTTCGGGATGTGACCCCTGGGGCGCCGCTGGCGCCGGGGAGGAGCCATGGCTGACGAGACCGGCGGTGGCAACGGCGCGGCGACGGCGCGGTGGCTTCGCCCGTCCGTGAACTGGCTCCTGGTCTTCATCCCGGCGACGCTGGCGCTGGAGCACCTCGGCGCGGCGCCGCCCCTGGTGTTCTTCTCGGCGGCGCTCGCCATCGTGCCCATCGCAGCCGGGATCGTGCGCTCGACCGAGCAGCTGGCCCATCGGACCGGCGATGCCGTCGGCGGGCTGCTCAACGCCACCTTCGGCAACGCCCCCGAGCTCATCATCGCGGTGGTGGCGCTCCGCGCCGGCCTGTTCGACATGGTGCGCGCCTCCTTGGTGGGCGCCATCCTCGCCAACCTGCTGCTGGCGCTCGGGGGGGCGTTCCTGCTCGGAGGCCTCCGCCACCACGAGCAGGAGTTCAACCCGGCCACCACCCGGCTCTACGGGAGCATGATGCTGCTCGCGACCACCAGCCTCATGGTGCCCAGCGCCTTCTCCCGGCTCTTCGGCGGCGGGGAGCTGACGGTGCCGGAGGTCCACCTCAACACGGCCCTGTCGGTCGCGCTGCTGGCCGCCTATGGCCTCTACCTGGTCTTCATGCTCCGCACCCACCCGGAGCTCTTCCGGAGCGCGGGGGCCGGCGAGGCGGAGGGGCACGGGGAGGCGCACTGGAGCCTCGGGCGGGCCGTGGCGAGCTTGGTGGTGGCCTCGGTGGCCGCGGCCTGGATGAGCGAGGTCCTGGTGGGAGCCGCCGAGGGGACGGGCAAGGCGCTCGGCATGTCCGACGCCTTCATCGGTCTGGTGTTCCTCGCCGTGGTGGGCGGCGCCGCCGAGAGCGGCTCCGCCGTCGCCATGGCGCGCAAGGGGAAGATGGACCTGTCGGTGGGGATCGCCCTCGGGAGCTGCATCCAGATCTCGCTCTTCGTGGCCCCGGTGCTGGTCCTGGCGAGCCACCTCATCGCCCCGGGACCGTTCACGCTGGCCTTCAGCCGGGCCGAGCTGGGGACCGCCTTCCTGGGGGTCCTCATCGGAACGATGGTGGCCGGCGACGGGAAGGCCAACTGGTACAAGGGCGTGCTGCTCACGACCTTCTACGGCATCATCGCCATGCTCTTCTACTTCGCGCCGGGGTAGAGATCAGTCCTCCTCCTCCTTGGCGTCCAGGAAGCGCTTGCCCAGCTCGTGGGCCCGTCGGGTGGCGGCCTCCACCGCGTTCATGAGGGTGGTGCGCAGGCCGCCGGCCTCCAGGGTGTGCAGGCCGGCGATGGCGGTGCCGCCGGGGCTGGTGACCTGGTCCTTGAGCCGGCCGGGGTGCTCGCCGGTCTCGAGCAAGAGCTTGGCCGAGCCGAGCACGGTCTGGGCCGCCAGGTCCTGGGCGGTGCGCCGGTCGAGGCCCACCTTCACCCCGGCGTCCGCCAGCGCCTCGATGACCAGGAAGACGTAGGCCGGGCCCGATCCGGAGAGGCCGGTCACCGCGTCGAGCAGCGGCTCGTCCACAGCCACCGTCTTGCCGACCGCGTCGAAGAGCGCCTTGGCCTGGGCCATGTCGGCGTCGGTGGCGTGCTCGCCGGCGGCCATGGCGGTGGCGCCGGCCCCCACCAGCGCCGGAGTGTTGGGCATGGTGCGGACGATGCGGATGCCGTGCCCCACCCGGCGCTCGATGGCCGCCAGGGGCACGCCGGCGGCGATGGAGACCACCAGCTTCTTCTGGTCCAGGGCCGGGGCGATCTCGTCGAGCAGCTTGTTCATCACCTGGGGCTTCACCGACAGGAAGACGATCTCGGCCTCGGCCGCCGCGGCCCGGTTGTCGGTCGAGGTTCGCACGCCGTAGAGGCGGTTGAGCTCCTCCAGCCGGTCCTTGCGCCGGTCGGTGCACAGGATCTCGGCGGGGACGGCCACGCCGGCCCGCAGCAGCCCCTTGATGAAGGCCTCGGCCATGTTGCCGGCGCCCAGGAAGGCGATGGTCTTTCCGAGTGGCATGCCGGGACTCTACCCGATGATGAAGTCCTCGCGCACTGCCCCGGCGCCGGCGAAACGCGCCACCGTGAAGCGCTCGAAGATCTCGTCCTGGCCGCGCCCGGTCATGAGGTCCGCCTGGAGCTCGGCCACCGCCGGGGCCATCATGAAGCCGTGGCCCACGAAGCCCGACATCTGGAGGAAGTTGTCGAAGCCGGCCGGGCCCAGCACCGGGTTGTTGTCGGGGGTGACGTCGTAGCAGCCGGCCCACTGCCGGATGACCCGAAGACCGCCGACCACTGGCGCGCAGGCGGTGATGGCGCGGGCGAAGCGGGCCAGGAAGCGAAGCGAGGAGCCCATCTCCAGCCCCTCCGGCTCCTGCGGGTCGCCCATGCCCGCCACGATCTCCCCCCGCAGCGACTGGGAGAAGTAGAGGCCGGTGCCGAGCACCGAGACTAGCGGCCCGAGCCAGGGCTTCACGGCCTCGGTCACCAGGATCTCGTGGCGCACCGGCTGGTTGGGGAGGGAGACCCCCGCCAGCCGCGCCACCTCTTTGCTCCAGGCCCCGCAGGCGTTCACCACCGAGCCGCAGGCGATGGTCCCTCCGGAGGTGACCACCGCGGTGAGGCGCCGCCCGGCGGACTCGAAGCCCCTCACCTCGGTGAAGGTGCGGACCTTCACCCCGAGCGCCTCGGCCCGGACGGCGTACCCCCACAGGAAGGGCCAGGGGAAGACCACCCCGTCGTCCGGGTTCCAGGCCGCGGCCAGGAAACGGGAGGTGTCGAGCTCCGGCACCACCTCGGCCGCCTCGGCCGGGGAGATGAGCCGGGTGCGGACGCCCATGCGCCGGTGGAGCTCGAGGTTCCGCTCGATGTCCCGGATCTGGGCCTGGCCAGGGGCCAGGAACAGGTAGCCGCCGCGCCGGAACCAGACGTTCACGCCCATCTCCGAGGCGAAGCGGTCGCAGATCTCGATGCTGCGGCGCGCCAGCCGGATCATGGTGGGGGTCGACCACTGGGCGCGCACGCCGCCGCCGTTCCGCCCCGAGGCGCCGGCGTTCAGGTAGCCGCGCTCCAACACCACCACGTCGGTGAGGCCGCGCCGGGCCAGCTCGTACGCCAGCGCCAGCCCCATGATGCCGCCGCCGACGATCACCACCTCCGCCCGCGCGGGGAGGGGACCGCTCGGGCGCGGCGCCGGCGGGGGCGGCCCGGCGGGCGGGAGCGGCACGCCCGGGCCGGGCGGGAGCGAGTCGGGGTCAACCGACGCCAGGGCGGCCAGGGCGGTCGGGTGGAGCGGCGGCCGCGCCGTGAAGGGCGCCGCCTCGCCGTGCGTGGCGCCCAGGCGGAGGAGCTCCCTGGCCGCCAGGGCGAGGCAGCTCTTGCCCTGGCAGGGACCGGTGCCGAGCCCGGTGTAGCGCTTCACCGACTCGAGGTCGCGGTGCCCCAGGGCAAAGGCGCGGCGGACGTCGTCCAGGGTCACGTCCTCGCAGGCGCACGCCAGCGTCTTACCCACGGGCCGCCTCCCCGGCGCGCCGCCCCGCCGCCGCGGCCTCGCCGGCGCCGAGGGCGCCGGTGGTCTCGCCCGCCGCCCACAGGCCCGGGACTCCGGTGGCGCCGTCGGGGCCGGCCCGCACCGCGAAGGCCCCCAGGGCGGCGTCGAAGGCCACCGCCGCGCCCGCCTCGCGGGCGAGGTCGCAGGCCGGCGCCGGCGGGCCGCAGACCGCCACCGTGTCGCATTCGAGGCGCAAGCCGTTGGCGAGGTCGAGCGCCGTCACCCGGCGGCGGCCGCGGGCCCGCGCCGGCGCCGCGCCGGTCACCGCCGTCTCCATGCCCGCCTGACGGAGCCGGGCGGCCAGGGCGTCGGGCTCCGGGCCGTCCCCCAGGACCACCGCTCGCTGCCCCGGGACCACGCCGTGCTCCGCCAGCGCCACCGCCAGGCCCCGGCCCGCGAAGATCCCGGGCCGGTCGTTGCCATCGAAGAGGGGTGGCTGCGCCGCGCCGCCCGGGCACAGGACCATCCGCGGCGCGCGCACCAGGCGCAACCAGCGCGGGTCCTCGGAGAGGATGGCCAGGAGCGGCTCGCCGCCGTCGCGCCACAGGCCCAGGGCCGCGGCGCCGAGCACCACCTCGCCTCCGGCGCGGCGCACCGCCGCGGCGACCTCCTCGGCCCACGGCGCCGGCGGATCGCCCGGGAGGAAGAGGCGCGCCCGGAGCCGGCCCCCGAGCCACCGGTCCTGCTCGGCGAGGAGGACCCGCCGCCCCGCCGCCGCCAGCGCCTCGGCCGCGCCCAGCCCGGCCGGGCCCCCGCCTACCACCACGGCCTCGAAGCGCTCCTCGCGAGCCGGCGGCCAGGGCGGCGGCGCGGCGTCCGGAAGACGGCCGGTGCCGGAGAGGGCCCGCGACACGCGGACGGCGACGCGGTTCAGCACGGCGGGGCGAATCGCCAGGTGGTGGTGATCCAGGCCCCGCGGGGCGAGCCAGTCCACCGCGCCGAGGAGGTCGTGGCTCGCCTGCGGCCAGGCGTTCTGGGTCTCGACCCTGAGCCCATCACGGCAGGCGGTCCGGCAGGCGCGGACGTTGGGCTGTCCCTCGACGCGCACGAGGCACTGCCCGCAGCTCCCGGCCAGGCAGAAGGGGCCTCGCGGCCGGTGGTACTTGGGGCTGCGCCCGAGGAGCGGGCGCCCCGCCGCCAGGAGCGCCGCCGCCACGCTCTCGCCGCCGCGGGCCGGCACGCGGCTCCCGTCCACGACGATGGCGCAGTCGGCGGCGAAGCGCGGCTCCGGGAGGCGCGGCATGTCCGGGCGCAGGATAGCCCCGGGATGTGGGAAGCGGCACGAAAAGTCGCAGGGTGTCGGGTGGCCCTGGTTCCGGGTTTCGGATAGATGGGGCTCCGGAGGATCTCGCCATGCGCACCGTCGCCGCCCTCTCCCTGGCCGCGCTGGCCGCCGGGTGCAAGCTCACCAACGACACCGTGCTGGTGGCGATGCTCGTCCAGTCGCCGCCGGTCCTGCCGTCGGGCATCACCGGCACGGCGGTCACCGAGGCCCAGCTGTTCCTGGGCCAGACCAGCGTCACCAGCCCCTCCGCCGGCGACGTGAAGCCCCTCTCCGGCGCCACCGTCAAGCTCCTCCGCGGCGGGACCGAGGTGGCCACCCTGCACGAGTCGCCATCGCAGCCCGGCCTCTACGAGGCCAGCGGCGACTTCTACCAGGCCGGCGCCACCTTCCGCTTCACGGCCCAGGTCGGCTCGGACCAGTACTGGGGCGAGGTGGCCGGCGCCCCCTCGGCGCCGAGCCTCTCCGTGCCCGGCATGGACGCCGGAACCAAGATCGCCACCTATTCCAGCTATGCGGGGTCGCCGCAGTTCACGAACCCATACCCCGTGTCTCGAGCCTGCAGCGGGATCTGCGACGCGGCCTTCTACGGCGTGTGGACGGTGTCGGGCGGGACCTACAACTCGAGCGCCACCCCCAATTGCAGCAACGCCCCCCAGAGCGGAACGGCGCTGCTCCAGTTCGCCTTCCTCAACGACACGGACTGGAGGGTGAACCCCTTCAACCTGGACAAGCCGACCTGCTTCCCGACCCAAGGGGCCTCGAACTCCCTGGTGGGCCTGACGGCGCTGAAGAAGGGCTCGACCTCCGGCAACACCAGCATCGCCAGCGCGGTCTGGGCCGGCACCAGCGACGCCGCGGGCGTTGCGGTGCAGGCGCCGTAGGCGAGGCAGGGGCCGCGGCCTTCAAGGCGCGACCAGCGCGTCCACCACCTGCCCGTCGGCGAGCCAGGCGTATCGCGCCGGCCCGCCGGGCCCCTGGCGCCAGCTCCACCGCTGGTACTCGAGCCCGGGCGCGGCCGCCGAAGGCGTGCGCTCCACGGCGTCCGGCTCGCCCCAGGCGAGGCGGACCGCCGACGCGTCCATGCCGCGCACCACCCGGTGCTCCCGGATGGCGGCTTGGACCTCCGGCGGGTAGCTCGAAAGCTCCGGCCCGGCCGATCGAGGCGCCGGGGCGGCGCAGGCGGCGAGGAGGCCGGCGAGGAGCGGAGCGAGCCGAGCGCGCACGGCCGGGCGATTATATCTCCGCGGTGGCGGTGCTCTTCGTCTTCGTGGACGGGGTCGGGGCGGGCGCCCGCGATCCCTCGGTGAACCCGCTGGCCCGCGGGGAGTTCCTGCTCTCACGCTTCGCCGACGGGAGCGGGGCGACGCTGCCGCGCGGCGGCCGGGCGGCCCTGGCCGACGCCTGCCTGGGGGTGCCGGGTCGGCCGCAGTCGGCCACGGGCCAGAGCGCCATCCTCTCCGGCGAGAACGCCCCCATGGCCATGGGTCGCCACCTCCTCGGCTTCCCCTCGCGGGCCCTGCGCGCCTGGCTCGAGCCGCGCTCCCTCTTCCGGGCCTTGGCGGCCGCCGGCCGCCGGACCGCCTTCGCCAACGCCTTCCCGGTGGCCCACCTGCGCGGGCTCGGCCTGCCCGCCGAGGGCGAGCCGGAGTTCGACCTCTCCGCGCTGCGGCGGCGGGCGCGGGCGTCGGCCACCACGGTGGCATTTGCCGCCGGTGGCGAGCGCTTCCTCACCTGGGAGGACGCGCGGCGCGGCCAGGCCCTGACCCACGACCTCACCGGCGCGCGAGCGGCCGCCTTCGGAGCCCGCCTGCCGCGGCGCACGCCGGAGGAGGCGGCGAAGGTGCTGCTCGAGCTGGCCGCGGCTCGCGATCTGGTTCTCTTCGAGTTCTTCGAGAGCGACGAGGCCGGCCACGCCCGTTCCATGGAACGGGCGCTGGAGGCGCTCTCGCGCCTGGACCGGATGCTGCGGGCGCTGGTGGCCGGGCTCGCGCCCGGCGACTCGCTGGTGGTGGCGAGCGACCACGGGAACGTCGAGGACCTCTCCACCCGCAATCACACCCTGGCGCGGGTCCCGGTGCTCGGCTTCGGGGCCGCGGCCGGCCGGGTGGGCGAGGTCCGCGACCTCACTCACCTCGCCCCCCTGCTGCGCTCGCTGGCCGGCGAGCGGCGCCGCGCCGCGACCCCGTGATCCGGGTCGCGTCCAGCCGGACCACCCCGCGCGCCAGGGCGGGTCCCTCCTTCGCGCCGGGCGAAGGGTACAATCACCTCGGTTGCGCTCCCTCGGCAAGTACCGACTCCTCGAGCCCGTCGCCTCGGGCGGGATGGCCGAGGTCTACCGGGCCGAGGTGGCAGGCCCCGAGGGCTTCGTCAAGGAGGTGGCCCTCAAGGTGGTGCGGGGCGACCACGCCGAGGGAAGCGACTTCGTCCGCATGTTCATTCAGGAGGCGCGGCTGGCCTCGCGCCTGGCCCACGCCAACATCGTCCACGTCTTCGACTTCGCTCGCATCGAGGGGCGGTACTGCATCGCCATGGAGTTCGTCCACGGCCGCACCCTGGGGGCGGTGGTGGAGCGCTGCCGCCAGCGCGGGGCGCGGCTCGGGGTCCCGCGGGCGGTGTTCGTGGCCGCCGAGGTCGCCAAGGCGCTGGCCTACGCCCACCGCCCGCCCGAGGCGGGCGGGGTCGCGGGCCTGGTGCACCGCGACGTCTCGCCCCACAACGTGCTCATCTCCTTCGAGGGCGAGGTGAAGCTGGCGGACTTCGGCATCGCCCGGGCCATGAATGCCGCTGGCCTCACCGATCCCGGGACCGTCAAGGGCAAGCTCTCCTACATGGCGCCGGAGCAAGCCCGCGGGGAGCGGGTGGATGCGCGCGCCGACCTCTTTTCGCTGGGGGTGGTGCTGTGGGAGCTCCTGGCCGGGCGGCGCCTCTTCGCCCGCGACGCCGACGCCGCCACCATGGCCGCGGTGCTCTCGGGCGACCCCATCTCGCCTCCCTCGGCGTGGAACGAGGAGGTGCCCCCCGATCTCGACGCGGCGGTGATGGGGCTCCTGGAGCGGGACGCGGAGCGGCGCACCCGCACCGCCGACGAGCTGGGGTCGGCGCTCGGCGCGGTGCTGCTCCGGCTCGCCCGCTCGCCCGAGGACCTGGCCCTGGGTCCCCTCATGCGGCGGCTCTGGCCGGAGGAGGCGACCCCGCCGTCGGCCCGCGCCGGCGAGCCTACAGCGGTCCGGCCGCCGGAGCCCCCCCTCTCCCCGCCGGGGAGAGGGCTCCCGCGTCCCTGGCCTGCCGCGCGGGGTGAGGGGCGGGATCCCGTGCACGAGCGAGCCGCCGGCGAGGCGGAGGTCGATCCCGAGGCCTCCACCGAGACGCTGCCGCCCCCGCCGCGACGGGCCCGGACGGTGCTGGCCCTGGCGGTGGCGGTGGCGCTGGGCTCGGCCGGGGTGGCGGCCTGGCGGGCCATGGAGACCCGGCGCGCCGGCGCGCCTGTCGAGCCGGCGGACGCGGCCGGCAGCGATCAGGTCGCGTCCGACGCTCGGGCCGGCGCTCCGACGGCGGGCCCTCCTCCCGGAGAGGCGGCGGCGCTCGCGGACCAGGCGCCGGGCGCGGCACCGGCGAGCGCGGGCGCGGCGAAGGCCGAGCCCGGCGCCCCCGGCCCGGCCGAGGAGGGCGATGGACGGCCGCGGGTGGCGGCCAGCAGCTCGCGGCTCCGCTCCCTGCCGCTGCCCGACCCCGGGAGCGGGGAGGGGATCCTGTCCCTCAACGCCACGCCCTGGGCCCGGGTGTATCTGGGCGGGCAGCGGCTCGGCGACACGCCGCTCGAGGTGCGCATCCCGGCGGGCCGCTACGCGGTCCGCCTGGTCCATCCCACGCTGGGCTCGGCCCTCAAGACGGTGGAGGTCCAGCCAGGTCGGCGGGCGACCTGGTCGCCTACGCTGGGGCGGTAGTCTCGCAGGGCCCGCCGGGGTCTGCCGTTCACGGGCCGGGGCTCCACTCGCGTCGAGCGGCGGCGGGGGGATGTACCCCACGGCTGGTATGGCGGTCCGTCGCGGCCCGCTGCCGGCAGTGCCCGCCGGATCCGTGCCGGGGCGCGCGGCCGTGAGGTCCGGAGGCTGAAGCCAGCGTCCCGCGCTCGGGGGACGCGGGAGAGCCCCTCCTGGGACTCCTGGTTGACGGAATCAATTCAGTGTAATAGCGTGCATGACTAATTTTAGGAATCGGACACTCAAGTTCTATTCCAGCAGCGAGGAGCCGAGTGGAATTCCTCCTCCAGCCCGGCGAGGTCGAGCGGATCGAGCAGGACCGAGCCGGAGGCATCACCAGCCGGGAGGTGGTCCGGCTCTTCGAGTCGAGGGGCGCACGGCTCTCGGAGTCGACGTTCCGGAAGTACGTCCAGGTGGGCTTGCTCCCGCGCAGCCGCCGCGTCGGCCGCAAGGGCAAGCACACCGGCTCGACCGGCCTCTACCCGGTCGAGGTGGTGCGCCGCATCAACCTCATCAAGCGGATGATGCTCGAGGGCATGACCATCGACGACATCCGGGGGAGCTTCGTGGCGCTGAAGAACCGGCTCGAGGACGTCGAGCACGGGTTCGCGGCGCTGCTTCGGGATCTGGAGCGCAAGGCGCGGGGGCACCCGCAGCAGCGGGTGATGGAGTCGGAGCTGGACCGGGCGGAGCGGGAGGTGAGGCAGGCGCTTCGCCGCATCGAGAGGGTGGGCGGGCGGATCGCGACGGTGCCGCCCAGGGCGGGGCTGCGAGGAACCGGGTAGCGGCGCGGCCGCGGCGCACCCGGTGGACGGCGGGGGTGGCGAGGAAGGGAGGCGGCGGGATGAGCGAGGCGAGGCGGAACGAGCGGCCGGAGGTCGAGGGGGACGGCCCGGACGGCAAGCGCGGGCGGCGCCGGTCCAAGACCATGTCGCGCAAGGAGATTGCCCGGGAGCTCCGGCGCCAGCGGGCGCTGGGGATGGTCGACCCGGAGCTCGAGGCGGTCATCGCGGAGATCGAGCGCACCCGGCCGCGGTCGCGGGCCGACTGCGCCAACGGGCCGCGGCCGTGCATGTTCATCTCCTGCAAGCACCACCTCTACCTGGACGTGAACCCGGCCACCGGCTCCATCAAGCTCAACTTCCCCGACAAGGAGATCTGGGAGCTCGAGGAGACCTGCGCCCTGGACGTGGCCGACCGCGGCGGGATCACGCTGGAGGAGGTGGGGGCCATCATGAACCTCACCCGCGAGCGGATCCGGCAGGTCGAGACGCGCGGCCTGCTCAAGCTGCGCGCCATCGCCGAGGACGAGCCCGTCCCCGGTGGCCCGGCGATCGCGCCACCGGACGACGAGCTCGACTGACCGCGGGAACCACGGCCCCCGCGAGACCGCCGCCGTCCCGGAGCGGGGACCCTCGAGAGCGAGGGCCGGGGCGACCGACTCCAGTACGGGGCTCGAGGTAGCGGGCCTCGTTTGACGCGGCGGGGCGTCGAGGGAGGGGCGTCTCCTGAACGAAGCAGCCTCGCCGGCCGTTCCGGCCGGCTCGGCAGGAATCGAGTCCCTTGAAAGACCTGGGCGCGAAAGCTAGAAAGGGCACCCCTCCGGGAGGTGCCCCCGTGGTCCGCCGCGCCCTCGTCTCTGTCTCCGACAAGACCGGCCTCGTCCCCTTCGCCCGCCGCCTCGCCGCGAAGGGCGTGGAGCTCATCTCCACCGGCGGCACCCAGAAGGCCCTCGCCGAGGCCGGCCTCCGGGTCGTGCCGGTGGGCGAGTGGACGCGGGCGCCGGAGATCCTGGGCGGCCGCGTCAAGACGCTGCACCCGCGCGTGCACGGCGGCATCCTCTACCGGCGCGGCCTCGCCGCCGACGAGGCCGAGGTGCAGTCCCGCGACATCCCGCCCATCGACCTGGTGGTGGTGAACCTCTACCCGTTCCGCGAGGCGGTGGTCGCCGGCAAGCCCTTTGCCGAGTGCGTGGAGGAGATCGACATCGGCGGCCCGGCCATGGTGCGCAGCGCCGCCAAGAACGCGGCCCACGTCGGGGTGGTGGTGGACCCGGCCGACTACGACCGCGTGGTCGGCGAGATCGAGGCCGGCGGGGCGCTCTCCGAGGCCACCCGCTTCCACCTCATGAAGAAGGCCTTCGCCCACACCGCCGCCTACGACGCCGCCATCGCCGAGTACCTGACCTCCCGGCCCACCCCCCAGGCGGAGCCGTCCCGGTTCCCCGGGACGCTGGCGGCGGTCTACGGGAAGGTCCAGGACCTGCGCTACGGGGAGAACCCCCACCAGGCCGGCGCCGTCTACCGCGCCGGGCGCGAGCCCGAGGAGCCCACCGTCGCCTTCGCCGAGGTGCTCCAGGGCAAGGAGCTCAGCTACAACAACCTGCTCGACCTCGAGGCGGCCCTGGCGGCGGTGAAGGAGTTCGACGAGACCGCCTGCGTCGTCGTCAAGCACAACACCCCCTGCGGCGTGGCGCTGGGAGCCACCCCGGCCGAGGCCTTCGCCCAGGCCCGGGCCTGCGACCCGGTCTCGGCCTTCGGCGGCATCGTGGCGCTGAACCGCCCGGTGGACGCGGCCGCCGCCAAGGAGCTCACCGACCTGTTCCTGGAGTGCGTCATCGCGCCGGGGTACGAGGTAGCGGCGCGCCAGGCCCTGTCGCAGAAGAAGAACCTGAGATTGCTCTCGGCGCCGCGCCTCGCCCAGCCCCGCTCCGACTGGCGGCGGCGCCCCGAGGAGCTCCGCGATGTCCGCTCGCTGGTGGGGGGCCTGCTGGTGATGGACCGCGACCTGGGCTGGATCCGGCGCGAGGACTGCCGGCTCATGACCCGCCGCGCCCCCACCGAGGCGGAGTGGAGGGACCTGCTCTTCGCCTGGAAGGTGGTGAAGCACGTCAAGTCGAACGCCATCGTCTTCGCCGCCGGCGACAGGACGGTGGCCATCGGCGGAGGCCAGACCAGCCGCGTGGAGTCGGTGAAGATCGCGGCCATGAAGGCCCAGCTGCCGCTCCGGGGGTCGGCGGTGGGCAGCGACGCCTTCTTCCCCTTCAGGGATGGGGTCGAGGAGATCATCCGCGCCGGCGCCACCGCCGTCATCCAGCCCGGCGGCTCGGTCCGCGACGCCGAGGTGGTGGCCGCCGCCGACGCAGCCGGGCTGGCGATGGTGGCCACCGGCATGCGTCACTTCCGGCACTGATGGCCGTGCCTGCACGCGTGGATGCGGCGGCTCCGCCGCCGGCGGGGGACGAGCCCCCGCCCTACCGAGCCACCCGAAGGGTGGCGAGGCTGCTTCTGCAGGCGGTGTGCACTCCGCATCCAACTCGGCTGGAGGATCCGACGAGCCCGAGGTTTCCCAAGAGCCTCGCCGCCCGTTCCGGGCGGCTCGAATCGGCGGGGGACGAGCCCCGGCCCTACTTACTGCCGAGCCACCCGAAGGGTGGCGAGGCTGCTTCTGCAGTCGGTGCGCACCACACGGCTGGAGAACCCGACGAGCCCGAGGCTTCCAAGAGCCTCGCTGCCCGTTCCGGGCGGCTCGAATCGGCGGGGGACGAGCCCCGGCCCTACCGGCTCCTGGCCACCGGGCACCGCCATGAGACGGCGCGGGGCGTCCACGTGTCGCAGGACCGACGATCGCTGGCGATCCATTGGGCCCTGGCGATCCTGCTCCTCCTGGCGCCCGGCTGCCGCCGGCGCGCGGACCCGGCGGCGGCGCCCGCCCCCGACCCGCTGGCCGACCAGGCCGCCGAGTGGCGGGCCCAGGGGACGGGCGCCGCCCAGGGAGAGGTCGAGGCCCGCATGGCCGCGGGACGGGCCGCGCTCCGGGCGGACCTCCCTGGCCGCACCGCCGAGGCGCGCCGGGCCTGCGCCGAGGTGCTGGCGGCCGACCCCGGCCGGCTCGAGGCCCTCGCCTGCTGGGTGACGGCCCTCGCCTGGTCGGCCGGGACCGAGCCCGACGCCGGCGACCTCCGGCGCGCCCACCGCCTGCTGGGCCATGCGCTGGAGCGCGCCCAGGGGCGGCCGGACCTCCTGGCGGCGCGGGCGCGCCTCATCGCCCTCGCGCCCGGCGAGGCGAGCGCGCGCGAGGCGCTGGAGGCGGCGCGGGGCGCGGCGGCCGTCGCCGCGGACGGCCGGGAGGGCCTGCTCGCGCTCGGGGAGTCGCTGCTGGCGACGGACCCGGCGGCGGCGGCCGGCCACCTGGAGCGCGCCTGGAAGGCGTGGGGCGACTTGCGGGCGCTGCGCCTCTCGGGGCTGGCTCGCTGGCGCGCCGGGGACGCCGGCGCGGCGCTCGATCGGCTCTCCCGGCGGCTGGAGGTCGACCCGGCCCAGCCGCAGGCGCTCGAGCTCCGGGCCGAGGTCGAGGTCGGCCTGGACCGGCTCGACGCGGCCCGGGCCACCCTGGAACGGTGGGCCCGGCTCGACCCCGGCTCCCCCCGGCCGCTCCTGTTCCAGGCCCGCCTGGAGCTCCAGGTGAACGGCGACCCGCGGGCGGCCCGGGCGCTGCTCGAGAGGTCGCTCGGCCTCCAGGCCGACGACGCCCTGCGGGCGCGGCTGCTCGCCGAGCGGGCCGCCGCCGAGGCGGCCGCGGGCACCCTGGAGGCGGCCGACCGGAGCGTGGCCGAGGCGCTGCGGCGGGTCCCCGGCAGCGCGCCGGCTCGCTTCCAGGAGGCGGCCCTGGCCTGGCGCCGCGGCGACGGGCCGTCCCTGCGCGAGGCAGCCGGCGCGCTCGGGGATCGCGCCGGGACGGCGGCGGCGCGCCTCCTCGAGGCGCGGATCCTGGTGGTGGAACGGCGCTACGGCGAGGCGGTGGAGGCCTACCGGGCCATCGCCGCAGGCTCCGGGCCCGATCTGGAGCTGCTGGTGGAGGTCATGGGCGCGCTGGCGCGGCTGCAGGCCCGCGGCATGGCGCTGGACCTCGGAGCCGAGGCCGCGCGCCGCGACCCCGTCGAGCCACGGCAGCGGCTGCGCCTGCGGGAGCTCTGGGAGGCGCCCAACGACCTGGCCGAGGGGGCCGACGCCCTGGCGGACCTGGCCCGCCACGAGCCGGCCCGGGCCGCCCAGGCGCTGGAGGCGGCCGCCCTGGCCCGGCTGTTGCTCGGCCACACCCGCGCCGCCGAGGGGCTGGCCCGCCGCGCGGCGGAGGAGAGCCCGGACGATCCCCGGCCGTACGTCCTCCTGGCGCAGCTGGAGCTCGACCGGGGCCGCCCGCGCGAGGCGCTCCAGGCGGCCGAGGCGGCCCTGCGCCGCGAGGCCGAGGACGCGGTGGCGCAGGCGGTCCGGGCGCGGGCGCTCCTGGCGCTGGGCCGGGCCGGCGAGGCGCTGGCCGCCTTCCGGCTGGCGCTGGCGGCGAACCCGGCCCTGCCCACCGCCCGGCTGGGCGAGGCCCTGCTCTCGGCGCGCGCGGGGGATCGCGCCGGCGCCAGGGCTCGGCTCGAGGCCCTCCGGCGCGACGACCCCGGCCAGGCGCGGGCGCGGGGAGCGCTCCTCGACCTCCGGCCGTGATATGGAGAGGGCCGCTATGCGAGTCCTGGTGGTGGGATCCGGCGGCCGCGAGCACGCGCTCGCCTGGAAGATCGCCCAGAGCCCGCTCCTCCGGGAGCTGTGGTGCGCCCCCGGCAACCCCGGCATCCTCCGGCTGGCCCGGGCGGCGCCGGTCGAGCCCGGGGACCTGGAGGGCCTCGCCGGCTGGGCGGCCCAGAGCCGGGTGGACCTGGTGGTGGTGGGCCCGGAGGCGCCGCTGGTTTTGGGCCTGGCCGACCGCTGCCAGGCGGCCGGCGTTCCGGTCTTCGGGCCGAGCGCGGCCGCGGCGGAGATCGAGGGATCCAAGGCCTTCGCCAAGGACGTGATGCGGGCGGCCGGCATCCCCACCGCCGGGTACCAGGTCTTCTCCGCCGTCGAGCCGGCGCTCGCCTTTGCCCGGGCCCGCGCCGGCCAGGTGGTGGTCAAGGCCGACGGGCTCGCCGCCGGCAAGGGGGTGGTGGTCTGCGGCGCGGTGGAGGAGGCCGAGGCCGCCCTGAAGAGCATCCTGGTGGACCGGGTCCACGGCGCGGCCGGCGCCGCGGTGGTGGTGGAGGAACGGCTCTCGGGGCCGGAGGCGAGCTGCATCGCCTTCACCGACGGCGAACGGGTGCGCCTCTTGCCGTCGGCGCAGGACCACAAGCGCATCTTCGATGGCGACCGCGGCCCCAACACCGGGGGCATGGGGGCCTTCTCCCCCTCGCCCAGCGTGACGCCCGAGGTGGAGCGGCTGGTGGAGGAGCGGGTGCTCCTCCCCGCGGTGCGGGAGATGGGGCGGCGCGGCCGCCCCTTCCGCGGAGCGCTCTACGCCGGCCTCATGCTCACCGCCGAGGGGCTCCGGGTGCTGGAGTTCAACGCCCGGCTGGGTGACCCCGAGACCCAGCCCATACTCTTGAAGATGCAGAGCGACATCCTGCCGGTGCTCCTGGGGGCGGCGCGCGGCAACCTCGCCGGCGCGCAGATGACCTTCGACGGGCGGGCGGCGGTGGGGGTGGTGCTGGCGGCGGAGAGCTATCCGGGCAAGCCCGTCACCGGCGACGCCATCGAGGGGGCCGAGGGCGACTTCCCGGCCGGAGTGCAGGTGTTCCAGGCGGGCACGGCGCGATCGCCCGACGGGCGCCTCCTGACCGCCGGAGGGCGCGTCCTCACTGCCTGCGCCCTGGGCGAGACGCTCGAGGCCGCGACCGAGCTCGCCTACCAGGCGGCGGCCCGGATCCACTTCCGCGGCTGCCAGTACCGCACGGACATCGGCCGGCGCGGCGGAAGGGGCCAGGGTAAGGAGAGCGCATGAACCCCAGGGTCCTCATCCTCATGGGCTCCGATTCGGACTGGGAGGTGATGGCCGAGGCGCGGGCGGCGCTCGAGGAGATGAACATCGCCTCGGAGGTCCACATCTCCTCGGCCCACCGCACTCCGGAGCGCACCGCGCGCCTGGCCCGGGAGGCGGCCGGGCGCGGAATCCAGGTGATCGTCTGCGGAGCGGGCGCCGCGGCCCACCTGGCCGGGGTGGTGGCGGCCGAGAGCGAGCTGCCGGTGCTGGGGGTGCCGCTGGCCTCGAGCGACCTCAACGGGCTCGACGCCCTGCTCTCCACCGCCCAGATGCCGGGCGGGGTGCCGGTGGGCGCGCTGGCGGTGGGCAAGGCCGGCGCCCGAAACGCCGGGCTCCTGGCGGCGCGCATCGTGGCTCGCTCCGATCCCGAGGTGGCCGCCCGGGTGCGGGCCCAGCGGGACCGGATGGCCGGGGAGGTGGAGTCCAAGGACGCCGCCCTCCAGGCGAAGCTCGGCGCCGCCAAGAAGGCGTGAGCGTCCTCGATCGCTACCTGGCCCGGGAGATCCTTCCGCCGTTCGCCGCGGGCCTGGTGTTCCTCACCCAGGTGCTGGTGGCCACCCAGTTGCTCGGGCAGGCGGAGGTGCTCCTGGGGTCGGGCGTCTCCGGCCTGGATCTGGTGGTGGTAGTGGCGTCGCTCGTGCCCCACTTCCTCGGCTACGTGCTGCCGGTGGCCTTCCTCTTGGGGGGCGTCCTGGGCGTGGGGCGCCTCACCGAGGACCGGGAGCTGGTGGCCATGGGGGCGGCCGGGATCTCGCCGCTCCGGCTGGTGAAGGTGCCGCTGCTCCTCGGGCTGGCGGTCTCGGCGGCGGCCCTGTGGCTCACGCTGGACGTCGAGCCGCGGGGGCTCAAGGCCGCCCGGGCCCGGGTCGACCAGATCGTGAAGAAGAACGTCTCCAGCGAGGTGCGCTCCGGGGTCTTCTACGAGGACCTCCCCACCCTGACGCTGTACGCCGAGCAGGCGCGCGCCGGGCGCTGGCGCCACGTGCTCATCGAGGATCGCTCCGACCCGCGCGCGCCGGTGCTGGCCTTGGCCCAGGGGGGGCGCCTGGAGCCGTCCGGCCCCGGCGACGCCATGCGCCTGGTGCTGGAGGCCGGGGAGGTGCACCGCGAGGAGCGCGGCGACTACCTGGAAGGTCGCTTCGCCGAGGCCACGGTGTCGGTGGGGCTCGGGCCCACGCTCGGCGAGAAGAACCGGCTCGGGGGCTCGGCCTTCGAGCTCACCGCCGGCGAGATCGCCGCCCTGGCCCACGGCGCCCGCAGCCCGGAGGAGGGGCGGCGCTGGCGCAGCTTCCTCTTCCGGAGGCTGGCCGGGCCGGTGGGCATCCTGGCCTTCGCCCTCCTGTGCGTGCCCATCGCGGCGGCCCGCCGCGGCGGCCGGGCCTTCGGCTACGGGGCGACCCTCCTGGCAGTGGTGGCCTACTACGCGGTGATGCGCTTCGGCGAGGGGCTGTCGCAGGGCGGGGCGCTCCCGGTCTGGCTCGGGCCGAACCTGGCCAACGCCGCCTTCGTCGTGGCGGGGGGGCTGGCGCTGTGGGGGCTCCACCGCAAGGGGCCGGGAGCGGTGCGATGACGCTGTTCCTGCACGTGGCCCGCCGGGCCCTCCTGGCCTTCCTGGCCGCGCTCCTGGCGGTGGTGGCCCTGTACCTGGTGGTGGACTTCGCCGAAAACGCCACCGCGTTCCGGGGCCCCGGGTGGCTCGGGGCGGCGGCGGAGCTTTATCTATGGAAGTCGGCGGTGATCGTGTGGCAGATGGCGCCGGCGGCCATGTTGCTCGGGGCCTCGGTGACCGCCAGCGCCCTGCGTCGGACCCGCGAGTGGGTGGCGCTGCGGGCCCTGGGGCTCGGCCCCTGGCGGCTGGCGCTGCCGGCGCTGGCGGTGGCGGCGCTGTCGGCCCTGGCCCTGGCCGCCTTCGACGACGCGCTGGTGGTGGGGGCCAGCGCGCGGGTCGACGAGATCATGGCCACCCGCTTCGGGCGCTCCGGGAGCTGGTACCGCTGGCGCGAGCCCAGGCGCTGGTTCCGCGGCCGCGACGGGCGGCGCGTCTACCACCTGCAGGCCGGGGCCGGGCGCGGGCGCTTCGAGCGGGTGACGGTGCTGGAGCTGGCCGGGGGCTTCCGCCTGGAACGGCGCATCGACGCCGCGCGCATGGCGCCCGGCCCGGACGGCGCCTGGGTGCTGGAGGAGGTGGCGGAGCGCGCCTTCGCGCCGGACGGGTCGATGACCCTGGAACGGGCCCCACAGCGGAGCTATCGCTTCGACGAGGACCCGGAGGCCTTCGCGGTGCGGCCGGGGCGACCGGGCGAGATGCGGCGGGCGGTACTGGCCGAGCAGACGGCGCTCCGGCGCCGGTTGGGGCTCCCGGTGGCCGAGTTCGAGCTGGAGCGGCACCGCAAGCTGGCATGGCCGCTGGCCGGATTCGCCGCCTTGCTGTGCACGCTGGCCCTGGCCCTGCGGCGCGAGCGCAAGGGACACCTCACCGCCTCGCTGGTGGAGGTGGTGGCCATCTCGGCCCTCTTCTGGGCGATCCAGGGAGTGGGGTGGTCGCTCGGGCTCTCGGGCCGCCTCCACCCCATGGTGGCGGCCTGGGCTCCCGACGCCCTCTTCCTCCTGGGCGGGCTGCTGGCGTTCCGGCGGGTGGGTTAGGAGCCCGTAAGGCGTGGAACGCGTCCGGCTGCGGACTCGGCGGCGGGTGTGGATCCGGCTGCGGGACCGGTTGCGGAAGCCGCTGCCGCCTGCGGATGCGCCTGCGGCAGCCGCTGCCGCATCCGGAACCGCTACCGGAGCCGCATCCGCAACCGGGGGCCGTTGCCGCATCTCGCAGCCGCCAGCCGATGCCGAGTTCGCCTCTCCCGCCGGCCCGCGATCCTGGAACGACCGCCCGCCGGGGATTACCATGGCCCGTATGACCCCCGAGGACCGCGTCCACGAGCTGGCGGCCCAGGGCGACCTGCAGCGGGCGGCCACCGAGGCCCTGCGCTGGCTCGGGCCGGAGGTGCTGGGCTACCTCACGGCCATGGTCAAGTCCGAGTCCGACGCCGCCGAGGTGTTCTCCCAGTTCGCCGAGGACCTGTGGCGGGGCTTCGCCGGCTTCCGCTGGGAGTCGTCGCTGCGGACCTGGGTCTACCGCATCGCCTACCACGCCGCGGCCCGCTTCGCGCGCGATCCGTTCCGGCAGCGAGGCCAGCGCTTCGAGACCACCATGGCCTCGCGCATCGCCGACGACGTCCGGCGCAGCTCGGTGCTGCGCCGCGACCTGCGCGAGCAGAAGCTGGCGGAGCTGCGCGCCACGCTCGACCCGGACGAGCGGACCCTGCTCATCCTGCGGGTGGACCGCAAGCTCTCCTGGCGGGAGGTGGCCGAGGTGCTGGTGGACCAGGGCGGGGCGCCGGCCGAGGAAGCCGCCCTGCGCAAGCGCTTCGAGCGCATCAAGGACAAGCTCGAGAAGAAGGCGCGCCAGGCCGGCCTCCTCGAGTAGTGCTGCTCCGCAGAAGTCCTGAGCCCACCTTGCCGCCCCTGCTCCGCAGCACTTCGCGGGGAAGGCCCCGTGCCTTGCAAGAAGAGGCAGCAAGGCACGGGCCCTCCCCGCGGGCCCTACCGGGGGAGGCGGGGCGCCGCCTCCCCCGGACCCCCACCCGCATGGCGCGGACACGGTCGGCGTGGGACTCTCGATTCGCGCCACTCGTGCTGCTCCGCAGAGGTCCTGAGCCTCCCGCGTTTGACACCCCGGCGCGGCGCGGGCTACACGGTGGGCCGTGAACGTCCTCGTCACCGGCGGCTGCGGCTTCATCGGCTCGAACCTGGTGCGCTGGCTCCTGCGGGAGCGGCCCGCCTGGCGCGTCGTGAACCTGGACAAGCTCACCTATGCCGGAAACGCCGAGAACCTGGCCGATCTCCGCGGCGAGCCGCGCCACCGTCTGGTGAGGGGCGACATCTGCGACGGCGACCTGGTGCGCCGGCTCTTCGAGGAGGAGCGCTTCGGCGCGGTGATGCACCTCGCCGCCGAGAGCCACGTCGACCGCTCCATCCACACTCCCTCGGTGTTCGTGGAGACCAACGTGGGCGGGACCCAGGTGCTCCTGGAGGCGGCCCGGGCCGCCCAGGGGGTGCGCTTCCTGCACGTCTCCACCGACGAGGTCTACGGATCGCTGGGGTCCGCCGGGCTCTTCACCGAGCAGAGCCCCCTGGCCCCGAGCTCGCCCTACTCGGCCTCCAAGGCGGGGAGCGACCTTCTGGCGCTGGCCTACGCCCGCACCTTCGGGCTCGAGGTGGTGGTGACCCGGTGCTCCAACAACTACGGCCCCTACCAGTTTCCGGAGAAGCTCATCCCGCTCATGGTCGCCAACGCCCTGCGGGACCAGCCGCTGCCGGTCTACGGCGACGGGCGCAACGTGCGCGACTGGATCCACGTGGAGGACCACTGCGCCGGGCTGGCCGCGGCGCTGGAGCGGGGCCGTCCCGGCGAGGTCTACAACCTGGGCGGGTCGAGCGAGCGGCAGAACCTGGACATCGTCCACCGCATCCTCGACCTCTGCGGCAAGCCGCGGACGCTGGTGAAGTTCGTGGCCGACCGCCCCGGCCACGACCGGCGCTACGCCATCGACGCCGGGAAGGCGCGCCGAGAGCTGGGGTTCGAGCCCCGCACCCGCTTCGAGGACGGGCTCGGCGCCACGGTGGCCTGGTACCTCGAGAACCGCGGCTGGTGGGAGCGCATCCTCTCCGGCGAGTACCGCGGCTGGTACCAGCGGAACTACGGGAACCGGACGTGAGCGGGGCGGCGGGCGCCGGCGCGGCGACCGGGGCGGCGGCGCCATGAGGGTGGCGGTCACCGGCGCCAACGGTCTCGTCGGCGCCGAGGCAGTGGCGCTCCTCTCGAGGCGGCACGAGGTGCTGGCGCTGGGGCGCGGTCCATGCCGTCTCCCGCCCGGGCTCTTCGCCTGGGCCGCGGCCGATCTCGGGGACGGCCGCTCGACCTTCGAGGCCCTGCGCGCCTTCGGGGCCGGCGCGGTCCTGCACGCCGGGGCCATGACCGACGTGGACGGCTGCGAGCGCGACCCGGAGCGGGCCTGGGCCGCCAACGTCGGGGGGAGCGAGGAGGTGGCCCGCGCCTGCCGCGCCCTTTCGGCCCGCCTGGTGGCCATCTCCACCGACTACGTCTTCGACGGCCAGACCGGGCCCTACGGGGAGGACGACCTCCCCAACCCGCGCGGCGTCTACGCCCGCACCAAGCGGGCTGGCGAGGAGGCGGCGCTGCTCCTGGCGCCGGACCGCGCCGTGGCTCGGGTGGCGGTGGTCTACAGCGGCCGGCCCGGCGCCAAGCCCACCTTCGCCACCCAGGTGGTGGAGAAGCTCTCCCGCAAGGAGCCGGTGAAGGCCTTCTCGGACCAGCTGGTCTCGCCCACCCTGGCCCGCAACGCGGCCGAGATGACCCTGGAGCTCCTGCTCGAGACCGACTACCAGGGCGTGCTCCACACCTCCGGCGCCACCGTCCTCGACCGGGTGGAGTTCGCGCGCAAGGTGGCCGGCCGCTTCGGCCTCGAGGGGGAGATCGTCCCGGTGCGCACCGCCGAGGCCAGCCTGCCGGCGCCGCGCCCGCTCCGCGGCGGCCTCCGGGTCGAGCGCGCCCGGCGTCTCCTCCGGGCGCAGCCCCTGGAGATCGACGCGCAGCTGGACCGCTTCTTCGAGGAGTGGGCGCGCCGGGCGGGGTAGGCCGTGGCGGCGGTCGTCACTCGAGACCCCGGGCGGGCGGCGGAGGTGCTGCGCGGCGGCGGGCTGGTGGTCTACCCCACCGAAACCTTCTACGGCCTGGGGGCGCTCGTCGCCTCGGCGGCGGCGGTGGCCCGCCTGGCGGCGGCCAAGCTCCGGCCCGAGGGCAGGCCGCTGCCGCTGGTGGCCGCCGACCCGGCCATGGCCCGGGCGGTGGCGGTTGCCTTCCCGCCCCTGGCCGAACGGCTGGCGGCCCGTTTCTGGCCCGGGCCCCTCACCCTGGTGCTGGCGGCGGCCCCGGGGCTCCCGCCGGAGGTGGCCGGCGACGGCACGGTGGGGGTACGGGTCCCCGACAACGCCCTGGCGCGCGAGCTGTCGCGGCTGGCCGGCGGCCCGCTCATCTCGACCAGCGCCAACCCCTCCGGCGGCCCGCCCCCCACGCGGCCCGGCGACCTCGATCCCGGGCTCGTCTCGCGGGTGGATGTGGTGCTCGACGGCGGGGAGACGCCGGGGGGCCTGCCCAGCACGGTGGTGGCCGTCGAGCCTGGTGGCCCGCGGCTCCTGCGGGCCGGCGCGGTGCCCTGGGACGCGGTGCGCGCTTTCGCCGGGTGAAGGCCCCGGGAGGCCGCTTGCCGACGCCGGGCGGGTGATCTACGGTTTGCGCCCGCAAATGCCGGCCATCGCGCCATTCTGCGGCATCCGCTACCCGGTCCGGGGCCCGGCCCTCTCGGCGTTGCTGTCGCCGCCCTACGACGTCATCGGCCCTGCGGAGCAGGCGGCGCTCATGGCCCAGGACCCGCACAACGCGGTGCACCTGGTCCTCGACCCACAGCGCCCGGGCGACGGCCCGGGCGACAACCGCTACCTCCGCGCCGCCCATCGCTTCGCCGCCTGGCTCGGCGACGGGACGCTCCGGCGCGACCCGAGGCCGGCGCTCTACCCGCTGGAGCAGGTCTTCGTGGCGCCGGACGGCCGGCAGCACGTGCGGCGCGGGTTCGTGGCGGCGGTGCGGCTGCACGACTTCCGCGAGGGGGTGGTGCTCCCGCACGAGGGGACGCTGGCGGCTCCCAAGGCCGACCGGCTGGAGCTGCTGAAGACGGTCCGGGCCAACCTCTCGCCAGTCTTCGGCCTCTACCAGGACGAGCACAACCGGGCCCAGGTGGCGCTGGCGGCCGCGCTCTCCTCCGAGCCGGCGAGCGAGGCCGACACCGCCGACGGGGTCCACCACCGGCTGTGGCGGGTGGACGAGCCGGCGGTGCTGGCCGCGGTGCAGCGGGTCCTCTCGGACCGGCGCATCCTCATCGCCGACGGCCACCACCGCTATGCGGCGTCCCTGGGCTACCGCGACCTGGTGGACGCGGCCGCGCCTGGGCTGCCGCCCGACGCCGGCCACCGCTGGGCGCTCATGTTCCTGTGCTCGACCAGCGACCCGGGGCTGGTCATCTTTCCCACCCACCGAGCGGTCTCCGGACTGCGCGACTTCCGGGTCGCCCACCTGGCGGCGCGGCTGGACCGCCTCTTCCGGGTGGAGACCATCGCCGAGGACGTGCGCTGGACCTCGGGGCGCGCCTGGGCCATCTCACGCCTGGCCGAGCACCTGGACCGCTCCACCGCTTTCCTGATGGTGACGGCCGAGGACCGGAAGGCGCGCCTGCTCACGCTCCGGGACGACGCCGACCTCTCGTCGCTGCCGCTGCCGCGCAACGAGAGCCTACGCGCCCTGGACGTCACCGTGCTGCACGCCGCGGTGATGCAGGGGGCGCTCGGGCTGTCCCCGGCCTCGCAGGAGCGCCAGGAGAACCTCACCTACCTCCGGGACGCGGGCGAGGCGGTGGGCCGGACGCTGGCCGGCGAGTTCCAGGCGGCGTTCCTCCTGAACCCGACGCCGCTGTGGCAGGTGGAGGCGGTGGCCGAGTCGGGCGAAGTGATGCCGCAGAAGAGCACCTGGTTCCACCCCAAGGTCCCGGCCGGGCTGGTGTTCCGCGAGGTGGACCCGCGCGGCGGGCCGTGATCCGCGGTGCGGTCCGCGCCGCGGAGGAGCAGGCCTCAGGCATCCGGCCCGACCATCGATCACGAGCCCTCTCGGGCGCCTGGGGCGATAGGGCGAAGGTCATCCACGCCGGAGGGAGTTCGCTCCCGCAGCCGGTGGCTCGGGAGGCGCTGGTCAGCTGGTGATCGCGGTAACCGCTTTCCGCGAGCCTCGCCGACGTCAGCGGCGGCCCGGTCTCGCCGGAGGGCGCCTCCGCAGCGAGCCGCGGCCCGCTGCGATGCGCGCGACCCAGGCCCGCGGTCGCGGCGAGCAACCGTCGTGGAGCGCCAACGCGCCGAGGAGGTCCTTGGGCTGCGCGACCGACGTTTGCGAGCCGCCGCGCGTTTCGCGTCGCCGCGCGGCCGCCGCTCCGCGGTCGCGAGCGAGGACAGCGCCGGAGGCGAGACCGGGCCGCCGGGGATCTCGGGAGACCGGCGGGCGCTGTGAGGCCATGCCCGCGCGGGGCCGGCCCGGCTCGCCGTGTGCGCCCAGCGCTCAGCGTCTCTCCCCGAGCTTCGCCAGGAAGGCGTCCAGGGCGCGGTCGAAGGCCGCCGGGTCGTCCATCATGAGCCAGTGCGAGACGCCGGGGATGGCCACGCGCGACGCGCCGGGCACGACCTTCGAGGCCATGATCGGGAAATCGGCGCCCTCGGCCTCGATGGCCAGCACCGGGCCGCGGTAGGCGGCCAGGCGATCGCCGACGCGGAACTCGAACATGCTGCGGCGCAGGGCGGCGAAGGCCGGAGGGTCGAGCCTCGCCACCGCGGCGAGCACGCGCTCGCGGGTATCGCGGCGGGCCGCCGCCCCCAGCATCTCCGCGAAGACCTGCTGCCGGCGGGCGGGGTCGGGGCCGATCGCCTCGTCCCGGCCCATCTGCTCCTCGAGGCCCTGGCGGGGGACGGCGTGGAAGTCGCCGACCGCGTCGGCATAGACCAGGCCGGCGGCGGACTCGGGGTGGGTGGCGGCCCAGGAGGTGACCACGGTCCCGGAGAAGCTGTGGCCGACCAGGACCACGCGCCCGAGCCCCAGGGTGCGGATCACCACCTCGAGGTCTCCGGCCAGCGCCTCCACGGTGTAGACGCCGTCGCGCGCCGGATGGGAGCCTCCGTGACCGCGCTGGTCGTAGGCCACGGCGCGCCGGCCCGGCCGGAGGTGGTCGAGCTGGGCCCGCCAGGCCTCGAGGTCGGAGCCCAGGCCGTGGAGGAAGACCACCGCCGGCTCGCCCGCGCCGCCGTCGGACACCCGGAGCCGGCCCGCTCCGCCTTCCACGGACAGGAAGCGCTCCGCTGCGCCCTGCGGCGGCGTCCGCGACCCTGCGCAGGCGGCAAGGGCCACCAGGGCGATGGGCACGGCGAGGGGCGGGAGGTCGAGTGCGGGCGTCATTTCGGCTCCTCGAGGGCTCGTGCCAGTGTTCCTATCCGTTCGGGTCTCCCGGGTCCACCGCGGCGCCTGGGCGCGGTTCCCGTCCCGGGCCGGCGCCGCCCCGCGGCGTCGCCCCGGGGACGAGGACCCGTGCCATCTCTGGCGCGCGCTCGCCGGGCGGTGAGGGAGACGGCTCGCCGCGCGGGCGCGTCCACGGGTGGCGCCGGGCCCTCCCCACGGCCAGATGGCTGGGCGGCGCCGCCGCCAGCGCGGAGGCCTTCGCGACAGGGACGCGCCGGCGGGAAACCGCCCAGAGTCGACGGTTTCCCGCCCCGCAGCGGCCCTTTCGCGGTCGCTGCGATTGCGTTAGAAGACGGCCATGCCATTCCCCCAGGAACGCCCTCGGCGCCTCCGCCGCAGCGAGGCCCTGCGCTCCCTCGTCCGCGAGACGGCGGTCGCCCCCGACGACCTCGTCTGGCCGCTCTTCGTCGTGCCGGGCCAGAAGGTGCGCAACCCGGTGAAGTCCATGCCGGGCGTGTTCCAGCTCTCGGTGGACGAGCTCGTGGCCGAGGCGCAGGCTGGCTGGGACGCCGGGGTGCGCTCGGTGATTCTCTTCGGCAACCCCGAGCGCAAGGACGCCCAGGGCCGCGGCGCCTGGGACGAGCAGGGGCCGGTGTGCCGCGCGGTGCGGGCGCTCAAGGAGAAGCTGCCCGGGCTGGTGGTGATGACCGACGTCTGCCTGTGCGAGTACACCGACCACGGCCACTGCGGGATCCTGAAGCCCCAGAAGGCGGGCGTTCCCGCGCCGCGGGTGCGCGTGGAGGGGCAGCCGGGTGAGGCTGCCCCGGAACGCGCGGGGGGGTCGGGGGGGCATCCCCCCGAACTGACCGTCGACAACGACGCCACCCTGCCGCTCCTGGCCAGGGAGGCGGTGGCCCACGCCCGGGCCGGCGCCGACCTGGTGGCCCCCTCCGACATGATGGACGGGCGGGTGGGCGCCATCCGCAAGGGGCTCGACGACGCCGGCCTCGGCGACGTGCCCGTCCTCTCCTACGCCGCCAAGTTCGCCGGCGCCTTCTACGGCCCGTTCCGCGACGCGGCCGAGAGCGCGCCGCGCGAGGGGCCGGGGGTGCCCAAGGACCGCAAGGGCTATCAGATGGACCCCGCCAACGCCCGGGAGGCGCTGCGCGAGGTGGCGCTCGACCTGGCCGAGGGCGCCGACATGGTGATGGTGAAGCCGGCGGTGCCCTACCTCGACATCGTCCGGCTGGTGCGAGACCGCTTCGAGGTGCCGGTGGCCGCCTACCACGTGTCGGGCGAGTACGCGATGATCAAGGCCGCCGCCCAGGCCGGGTGGATCGACGAGCCGCGGGTGGTGCTGGAGACGCTCACCTGTATCCGCCGGGCGGGGGCCGACCTCGTCCTCACCTACTACGCCCGCGACGCCGCGCGCCTCCTCACCGGGGGACGGCGTTGACCGATCGCCCGGAGATCACTTACAAGGTGGTCGAGGTCGCGCCGGTGACCGAGGAGTCGCTGCAGGCGGCGCTGAACGAGCGCACCGCGGAGGGGTGGGGCTTCGAGTCCCTCCACTTCGTGATGCGCGAGGGCTCGCACCGTCCCTCCATGGCCTACCTGTTCTTCACGCGGGGCGTTGCCCGGGCCCCGACGGGGCGGTGACCGTGCGGGAGGCCCGGCGCGAGGGATCGCCGTACCCCAAGGCGGACCTGACGCTGCGGGGCCTGGCGCGCCTGGTGGACCTCGTCATGGCCTTCGCGGTCACCCAGGCCGCCCACGAGGTGGGGCCGGTCCTGGGGGTGCTGTACCTCCTCCTGGCCGACGGCTTCATGCACGGCCAGTCGGTGGGCAAGCGCATCTTCGGAGTGCGCACCATGGTGCTGCCGAAGCGGGTCCCGGCCGGCTACCGGGAGTCGATGCTGCGCAACGCCCCCTTCGCCCTGGTGGCGCTCTTCTCGGTGGTGCCCATCGCCTGGCTCCTGGTGCCGCTGGTGGGCCTGCCGGTGGTGGCCTTCGAGGGCTGGATGGTCTGGAGCGACCGGCTGGGCGTCCGCATCGGCGACATCTTCGCCGACACGCAGGTGGTGGACGCCAAGGTGGTGTCGAAGATCGAGGTGGTGGCCCACCCGCTCCACCCGGCCACGCCGACTCCGCCCGGCCAGAGCGCCCGCGAGGCCCGTCCTGCCGGCGCGGCGCGCGGCGCCGCCTGAGCGCCGATGCGGATCGCGCTCACTCACAACCTGCGCCTCTCCGAGGACGAGGAGGAGGCCGAGTTCGACAGCCGCGAGACGGTGGAGTCGCTGGCCGGCGCCATCGAGCGGCTGGGCCACCGGGTGGAGCACATCGAGGTCTCGGGGCCGGCGTCGCGGACGGTGGCGCGGCTGGAGGCCTTCGGCCCGGACCTGGTCTTCAACACCGCCGAGGGGCGGCGCGGCCGCTTCCGCGAGGCCTTCTTCCCGGCCCTCTTCGACGAGCTGGGGATGCCCTACACCGGCTCGGATGCCTACGCGCTCTCGCTCACCCTGGACAAGCAGCTCACCAAGCTGGTGCTGACCCAGCACGGGGTGCCGACGCCGCGCTGGCAATACCTCGAGACCCCGCGCCAGTTGCAGCCGTCGGCGCTGCGCCTGCCGGTGATCGTGAAGCCCAACTTCGAGGGCTCGTCCAAGGGCATCACCCAGGACTCGGTGGTGGAGGACCCGCTGCGGCTCCACGGCGCGGTGGCGTCGCTGCTGGAGCGCTATCCGGCCGGCGTGCTGGTGGAGGAGTTCGTGGCCGGCCGCGACGTCACTGTGCCCTTCCTGGAGGCGGCGGCGGAGGACCGCGGCGGGGTGCTGCAGCCGGTGGAGTACGTGGTGGACGAGCGGGCCCGCCAGACGCGGCGCCACGCCATCTACGACTACGAGCTCAAGACCCGCCTCGACGACCTGGTCTCGGTGCGGGCCCCGGCCCGGCTGTCGCGCCCGCAGGCGGCGCGCATCCACGAGCTGGCCGCCGCCGCCTACCGGGCGTTCGGCATCCGCGACCTGGGGCGCATCGACTTCCGGCTGGGCGAGGACGGGGAGCCCTGGTTCCTGGAGCTGAACGCGCTGCCCTCGCTCCAGCCCGGGGCCGGCATCTACGCCTCGGCGGCGCTGGAGGGGCTGCACACCGACGCCGTGGTGGGAGCGGTCATCGAGAGCGCGGCGCGCCGCTGGGGCCTCGCGGACCGCCGGGAGCGGCGCGGCCGGCCGCGGCGCGCCGAGCGGCTCAAGGTGGGCTTCACCTTCAACGTGAAGCGGGTGACGCCCGACCTGGCCGGGGAGCAGGACGAGGAGGCGGAGTACGACCCGCCCGAGACCCTGCAGGCCATCCGCGAGGCCATCGCCAGTTACGGGCACGAGGTGGTCGACCTGGAGGCCTCGAGCGACCTCCCGCTGCAGCTGGCCTCGACCCCGGTGGACGTGGTCTTCAACATCGCCGAGGGCTTCCGGGGGCGCAGCCGCGAGTCGCAGGTCCCGGCCCTCCTGGAGTTGCTCGACATCCCCTACACCGGCTCCGATCCGGCGGCCCTCAACGTCTCCCTGGACAAGGCGCTGGCCAAGCGGATGGTGAAGACCCACGGCGTCCTCACTCCCGACTACCTGGTGATGAACACCGGCCGGGAGCGCCTGCCGCGCGAGCTCTTCTTCCCGCTCATCGCCAAGCCGGTGGCCGAGGGGACCTCCAAGGGGGTCACCCCGCGCTCGGTGGTCCGCGACGAGGCGGAGCTGCGCCAGGTGGCCCGCGAGCTCATCCAGAAGTACCGGCAGCCGGCGCTGGTGGAGCAGTACGTCTCCGGGCGCGAGTTCACGGTGGGGCTCCTCGGCGAGCGGCGCCCCCGGGTGTTGCCGCCCATGGAGGTGGAGTTCCTCGATCCCTCCGACCCGACGCCAGTGTACTCCTTCGAGATGAAGCAGCAGGCGAGCGAGAAGATCCGCTACCAGGTTCCGGCCCGGCTCGCGGCCCGGGAGCTGGAACGGCTGGAGCGGGCGGCCCGGGAGTGCTTCGCCGCGCTCGGCTGCCGCGACGTGGCCCGCCTGGACTTCCGCATGGACGCCGAGGGGCGGGTCTTCTTCATCGAGTCGAACCCGCTGCCCGGCCTCACCCCGGGGTGGTCGGACCTGGTGCTCATCGCCCAGGCGGCCGGCATCGACTACCGGGCGCTGATCGGGGAGATTCTGTCCTTCGCCATCCGCCGCCACCAGGAGCGGGAGCGGGAGCGGCGGCGGGCGGCGCGGGTGGCCTCGGTCGAGTGTGCCGGACCCGCCCTGCAGCGCGCTGCGACGAACGGGGAGGGCGCCGCCGCGCCGGCGCCGCGGGCCGCCGGCATGGGGGAGGAGACCCTGCTCGCCGTGTCGCGGGCGGCGTCGGTGAACGGGGTGCCGGACGCGGAGCGGGGCGACGGGCCGGCCGACGGCGGCGTGGGCCTGCCGCCGCGCCGCGAGCCGGAGGCGGGGTAGGGAACTCGCCGCCCCGGCGGGTTTCCGGTATTCCTACCCCATGCCCGAAACCGGCGCCCCCCCGCCGGCGCCGCGGGTGCGCGCCCGCGAGCTCGGCATCCCGCTCGGCCGCTTCAAGCCGGGGCGCTGGAACGCCATCACCGACGTGGGCGGCGTCAAGGTTGGCCACTCCACCGTCATCCGCGGCGCCGGCCCGCATAAGGTCGGCCGGGGGCCGGTGCGGACCGGCGTCACCTGCATCCTCCCCAACCCGGCCAACATCTTCCAGGAGCGGGTGGTGGGCGGCGGCTTCGTCCTGAACGGCGCGGGCGAGGTCTCGGGCATGACCCAGCTCATGGAGTGGGGGCTCATCGAGACCCCCATCTTCCTCACCAACACCTTGAGCGTCGGGGCGGTCTCGGATGCCGCCGTGAAGTGGATGGTGGAGAAGTACCCCTCCATCGGCGGCGAGCACGACGTCATCATCCCGCTGGTCGGGGAGTGCGACGACTCCTGGCTCAACGACATCGCCGGCCGCCACGTGCGCGAGCAGCACGTCTACGAGGCCATCAACACCGCCTCCGACGGGCCGGTGGCCGAGGGGAACGTCGGCGGCGGCACCGGGATGATCACCTGCGACTTCAAGGCCGGCGTCGGCACCGCCTCCCGCCGGCTGCCCGAGGTCCTGGGCGGCTACGCGCTGGGCGTGCTGGTCATGTCCAACTTCGGGGTGATGCGCCAGCTGCGGGTGGGCGGGCTGCCGGTGGGTGAGCTCCTGGAGGAGCGCTACGCCGACCTGCCGCGCCGAGAGGGGAGCGCCGGCTCCATCATCGCGGTGGTGGCCACCGACGCCCCCCTCACCACCCATCAGCTTGGACGGCTGGCCAAGCGGGGGGGCCTGGGCATCGGCCGCGTTGGGTCCACCGCCGGCCACGGCTCGGGCGAGATCGTCATCGCCTTCTCCACCGCCAACAAGGTTCCGCGCGAGACGCGAAAGATGGTCTACCGCATGAAGATCCTGCTCGACGAGCGGCTCGACCCCCTCTACGAGGCGGTCATCGAGGCCACCGAGGAGGCCATCCTGAACTCCCTGTGCATGGCGCGCGACCTCGACGGCGTGAACGGGAACCTGGCCCGGGCGCTGCCCCTCGAGGAGGTGCGGGCCATCGCGGAGCGCTGGCGCCAGCTCTCGTCGGGCTCCCGTCCCCAGCCGCCCAAGGCCCTGCCGGCGGGAGCGCCGGTGACGGCGGCCGTGGCGCGCCCCACCGCGGTGCGCGGCGCCGAGGGGATGGCGCCGCCGGGCCGCCCGGCGGAATCGCGACCGGCGGAGCCGCGCCCGGCCGAGGCGCGCCCGGCCCCGGCGGAGCGGCCGGAGAAGAAGTGACGCCCCTCGCCGGCCGCCCGGCGACGCCGCGGTGTCGCGCCCCGGCGCCGCCGTGCTATAGGAGTGCCCCCTCGACGGCGGGGAGCCGCGTCCACGGAGGAGCGATGGCCCGATCCAAGAGCAAGCACAGGCGCATGATCAGCAAGCGGCGCCAGCGCTGGAAGCGCCGCCTGAAGACCAAGAAGGCCGCCGCCAAGGCCGGAGCCGCCAAGAAGTAGGGCGGGGGCTCGTCCCCCGCCGATCGCACCGCGCGCCCCCTCGTAAGGGCGGGGGCTCGTCCCCCGCCGATCGCACCGCGCCCACTCGTAAGGGCGGGGGCTCGTCATTCAGAAGAGCAGCGACACGCCGAACTGCGGGCCCGCGAAGCGCAGGCTCGGCGCCGTGTCTCCGCCGTCGGCGCGCAGGTCGCGCCAGCCGCCGCTGACCGCCATGGGGCCGAAGCGGAGGGCGGCCCCGGCGTAGAGGTCCGTGGCCAGCCGGGGCCAGGGCGTCATCCGCGCGTAGCCCTGGACGCCGAACGGGCCCACCAGCGAGATCTGGCCGGAGACCCCGGCGTCCGGCCCCACCGCGGTGACGGAGCCGTACGGTGGCAGGGCCCGCCAGTTCAGGACCGAGATGCCGGCCTCGAGGCGCAGGCGGCCGCTCTGGCCGGAGACGAAGGACCAGGTAGCGTGGGCCGTGAAGTAGTCGAGCGCGGTGGGGATGTCGAAGTCCACCCAGGTGTTCTGGAAGAAGCCGTCGTAGCCGGCGTGGACGCCGAAGCCGGGCGATTCGACCCGTAGCGAGGCGCCGGCCGACGCGCCGGGTCCGATCCGGACCGTGGGATCGCCGTAGGATCGCTGATCGGTCGGACCTCCGGTGAAGGCGAGCTCGGCGTTGATGCGGCTCCCCGGCGGCGCCTGCCCCGGCGGCGGCGGAGGAGGCTCGGGGTACACCGGGTAGTAGCCGTAGCCCCAGCCCCAGCCCCAGTACCACGGCGCGCCCATGTAGGCCGAGTAGGCCCACGGGCTCACGTAGTACGGGGAGTACGGGTAGTAGCCCGGCCCGTAGTAGTAGCCGCGAGGAGGGGGACGGGCGCCGGGCGGCGCGACGGGGGCGGTCGGGTGACCGCCGCCGGGCGGCGGAGGTGGAGCGGCGGTCATCCGCGGGGCCGGAGCGCGAGGGTATGCGGCTGGCGGGGCGCCGGCGGGCGCGCGCGCCGGAGCGCCCGGCGGCGGCGGGTAGACCTGGGCCAGCCGGGTCCCAGGTCGGTCCGGATCGTCGCCGCCGGCTGGAGCCGGGGCGGGAAGGAGCAGCGTGAGGACGGCGAGGTAGGGACGATGGAGTGGGCGCATGGGGAACCTCCCTCCCGGCGGGGTAGCAACGGCGATGCCAGCCGAGCCGGGCCCATCCCTTTCGCAAATCGCTTTCGCCTCGGCTGCTTGCGTCCGCGCCTGCTCCGCGGTTCGAGCCGGCCGAGGTGACGCAAGCCATCCACAGTGGCGTGAAGTCCTGGAAAGAGCACCTTGACGGGCCCCGGCGGCGCGCGTTAAGAACCGCGCTCCCCTGGAGGCGCAGGGGGTCATCGGTGCAGATACGAAAGCTCCTCATCGACCTCCGGGACCGGGTCATCCGAGGGTCCCAGCTGGGAAAGCGGAAGCTGGACCTGGCCTTCACGCGGCGGGAACTGGACGAGAGGCTCCGGGATCTGGGAGAACGCTTTCGGCGGCTGTCGCGGGAAGGGCGAGTGTCCGTGCCGCCGGATCTGGAGGGGGCGATGGCGAGGGTGAGGGACCTCGAAGAGCGGATGGCCTCGCAGCAGGGCGAGGTGGCGCGACTGGAGCGGGAGGCGACGAGCGAGGCGTAGCGACTTGACGGGCCCGTGGCGCAGCTGGGAGCGCGCCTGAATGGCATTCAGGAGGTCACCGGTTCGATCCCGGTCGGGTCCACCAGACGAGCCCTGACATTCAGGGGGGCGGAGGCCGGATGGACCCACCATCCGGCCATCGCTTCTTTTCGGGCCCGAGCGCGGCGCCGCGGGGAGGTGCCCGGACGACACCGTGGCCGTGCTGCTCCGGTCGTGGTTCAATGGACGGCGCGGGGTGAAGACCGGGCCCGGAGCCCGGAAGGTCGCGCTTCCGCGCGGAGGAAGGTCTTTGGCGCGCATCAAGGGCACGGCGATGATGAATGCCGTGAAGTTCATCCGGGGCAACTTCAAGGAGAAGGCGCGCCAGATCCTGCCGCCTGAGCTGCACAAGTACCTGGACGCTCGCATCCTCCCCTCCAGCTGGTACCCGGAAGAGGAGAACCTCGCGCTCATTCGCGCCCTGGCGCGCCTCCTCCGGGAGAACGTCCCGGACGTCGGCGACGACGTCTACGCGGTCATGGGGCGCACCGTGGCCCAGGCCGACCTCTCCGGCATCTACGCCAACCTCGTCAGGGCCGGCGATCCACAGGAGACGCTGAGGCGAGCCCAGGTCGGCTGGCGCCTGTACCACGACACCGGCAGCTTCCAGGTGGACCTCCAGGGACCGGGGAGGGCGCGGGTGGAGCTCAGCGACTACGGCCTTCCGTCGAGCGAGATGTGCGCCCTGCTCAAGGCCTTCCACGAGCAGATGATGGTCATGGCCGGCGCGCAGGAGGTTTCGTCGGAGGAGATCAGCTGCCGGAGTCGGGGTGGTCGGACCTGCGTCTGGGAGATGCGCTGGAAGGCCTAGCGTGGTTTGGCTTGCAGGCGTTCCGCTGGCCGGGCATGGATCCCGGCTCGTGAGTGCCCCCGGCGAGCTCCTGCTCCTCGTGCCCACGAGGAGCTACCGCACCGACGACTTCCGCGCCGCGGCGGCGCGGCTCGGCGTGCCTCTCCTCCTGGGGAGCGACCGCTGCCACCGGATCGAGGAGGCCTTCGGCCAGTCGGAGGACCTCGTCTCCCTGGACTATCGGCGGCCGGCGCGGGCGGCCGGCCAGATCGCCCGGGCGGCCCGGAGGCGCCCCATCCGCGCGGTGATCCCGGTCGACGAGGGGACGGCGGTCATCGCCGCGCTGGCGGCCGAGAAGCTGGGCCTGCCCCATAACCCGCCGCAGGCGGCCCGGCGCGCCGCCGACAAGCACGCCATGCGCCGCGCGCTCCGGAGGGCAGGCGTACCGGTGCCGGACTTCCGGGCCTTCGACCTGGCGAGCGGGCCGGAGGGCCCTGCCGGCGAGGTCCGGTACCCCTGCGTCTTGAAGCCGCTCCTTCTCTCGGCCAGTCGCGGGGTGATCCGCGCCGACGACCCGGTCGCCTTCGCCGCGGCATGGCGCCGCATCGAGCGCATCCTTTTGCAGGCCAGGTCCGAGCGTCGCCCCCGCGACGCGCGCGCCGCCCGGCAGGTGCTGGTGGAAGCCTTCGTGCCCGGTGCGGAGGTGGCGCTGGAGGGGCTGCTTCGCGGCGGTTCGCTCGAGGTGCTGGCCCTCTTCGACAAGCCCGACCCGCTCGACGGCCCCTTCTTCGAGGAGACGATCTACCTCACTCCCTCGCGCCACCCGGCCGAGATCCAGGAGGCGGTGCGGAGCGTCGTGGCGCGGGCGGCCCGGGCGCTGGGACTCGCCGAGGGGCCGGTGCACGCCGAGCTGCGCCTGGCGGAGCGGGGGCCGGTGGTGCTGGAGGTGGCGGCCCGGAGCATCGGGGGGCTGTGCGCCCGCGCGCTCCGGTTCGGGGCCGGGCTGTCCCTGGAGGAGATCGTGGTGGCCCACGCCATGGGGTTGCCGCTCTCCTCGCTCACCCGCGAGGCGCGGGCCTCGGGCGTGATGATGCTGCCCATCCCCCGCCGCGGCATCCTCCACGGGGTGTCGGGGATCGACGGCGCCCGCGCCGTCCCGGGTGTGGAGGACGTGGTGGTCACCGTCCCCGAGGGGCGCGAGGTGGTGCCGCTGCCCGAGGGCGACGCCTACCTGGGCTTCGCCTTTGCCCGAGGCGAACGGCCCGAGGAGGTGGAGCGGGCGCTCCGGGCGGCCCAGGCGCGGCTGGGGTTCGACATCCGGGCCCCGTTGCCGACGGTGTGATCTCGGTAACCGAGTCACGCGAGCCTCGTCGACGTCCGCGGCGGCCCGGTCTCGCTGGAGGGCGCCTCCGCAGCGAGCCGCGGCCCGCTGCGATACGCGCGACCCGGGGCCGCGGCCGGCGGCGAGCAACCGTCGTGGAGCGCCAATGCGCCGAGGAGGTCCTTGGGCTGCGCGACCGACGTTTGCGAGCCGCCGCGCGCTCCCCGTCGCCGCGCGGCAGCCGCTCCGGGGTCGCGAGCGAGGACAGCGCCCGGAGGCGAGACCGGGCCGCCGGGGATCCCGGAGACCGGCGGGCGCTGTGAGGCGCAGCGCACGGCGGGGACGAGCCCCGCCCTACGTCCCGCGGAGAGGGGCCAACTGCCCCTCGGTGGGCTCGGCTCAGCAGTACCAGGACTCGGTGAGCCGCGGCGCGCGCGGCGAGGAGAAGGGCCGCGCCACGTGCACGTGCTCGCGCCCGGCGGCGGCGAGCGCCAGCGCCTTCACCGCCGCCACGGTGGCGAGCGGGTCCTCGCCGCGGCGGGCGGCCTCCTCGACCAGCCGGGCCACCCGGCGCTGCAGCGCGTCCATGCGCGGATCGGGGTGGCTCCAGCGCCAGCCCAGCCGCTCCTCGTCGAGCCCTCCGGCCGCGAGCTCCGGCTCGCCCTCCAGCAGCGATCCCGGCGGCACCAGCAGCCGGATGCCGAGCTGGACCGGGTCGAGCGCGCCGAGGAGCCCGCGCGCCTCGAAGACCTCGAGCAGCACCAAGTAGTCGTCGAGCGTGGACCAGGGGGTGAAGGGGACGAGCGAGGGGCGGAGCGCCAGCCCCGCCTCCCGGCAGATCTCGAAGGCCGCCAGGGCGTCGCGGCGGGTGTGCCCCTTCTCGAGCTTCCCGAGCACCAGGTCGGAGAGGGACTCCACCGCCGAGGTGACGAAGAGGGCGCCCAGGCCGGCCAGCTCGGCCAACGCCGCCGGGTGGCGCACCAGGTGCTCCACCTTGGCGGTGAAGTCGAAGGTGAGGTCCGGCCAGCGGGCCCGGGCCGCACGCGCCACCCTGAGGGCGTGGACCGGCCCGTTCAGGAAGTCCGGGTCGCCGAAGGTGATGTGGCGGGCCCCGGCGGCGACCTGGGCGGCCACGTCCTCGAGCACCACCTCCACCGGCACCGCGAAGAACCGGCCGCCGTAGATGGGCGGGATGGGGCAGTGCCGGCACAGGTACTTGCAGCCGCGGGTGGCCTCGGCGTAGCCGGCGGTGCGCTGGCTTCCGTCGGGGAGGGCCAGGCGGGCGTAGCTCGCCAGGGGAGGGAGCCCGCGGCGGTCCGGGACCGGGAAGTCCAGCCGCGTGAGGCTCGCCCCCGCCCGGCCGGCTCGTACGAAGCCGGCGAGGTCGCGGCCGGCCTCGGCGGCCCGGGCCAGCGCCACCAGGTCCTCCTCGCACTCGCCGCCCAGCACCGCCGCCGCACCCGCGGCCACGAGGCGCCTGGCGTTGAGCGGCGCGTACAGGCCGTGGAAGCAGAGAATCGCCGCCGGGTTCACGGCCCGGATGCGGGACGTCGCCTCGAGCCCCAGCCTGAGTGCGGTATGCATGGGGACCGACAGCGCCACCAGGCGGGCGCGGCGCACCCGCTCCTCGTCGAACGGCTCCACCGAGAGGTCGAGCGCCGCCGGGTGGAAGCCGGCGCGCCGCAGGAAGGCCGCCGGCCAGGCCACCCCATGGGGCGGGTGTCCCAGCTCGTAGGTGGAGACGAGGAGGATCTCGCCCTCGCCTCGCATGGCTGCTACCCCTTGGACGGGGGCGGGCGATAGTCCGGGGGGAGCTGGGCGCCCTCGCCGAAGAAGTACTGTTCCGCCTGCTGGAAGAGGATCTGGTTGGTGCGCGGGTCGGCCGGGGAGAGCCGGAACTCGTTCATGACCATCTTGAAGTGCTCGAGCCACATCTTCCAGGCTTCCTGGGAGATGCCGTCGTAGATGCGCTGGCCGAGCTCGTTCGGGAATGGCTTGAAGGTGAGGCCCGGCAGCTCCCGCCCCAGCTTCTTGCAGTTCACCATCCTGGTCGCCATCCAGAGCTCCTCCGTGCCGAATCCCCTCGGGCGGGCGGAAGATAAGCGATTCCGGGCCGGGATGCACGTGCTGGCCACGGCCCGCCGAGGAGACACGTCGCCGCCTCCGCGCCAGGGGCGCGTCGCGACTGCTCGGAATCGAGGGGTCCCCTCCCTCGCCTCGGGACCGCGACCCCCCGCGGGCCGCGGTCTCTGAGGGTCAGGACAGCAGTGAGGTGGGGGCGACCTGCAACGCCTTGGCGAGCGACTCCAGCGTGTCGAGCGGTGGCGTGCGCTGGCCGCGCTCCAGCATGGAGATGTAGGATACGGAGAGCCCGGCCTTGGCGGCCAGGGATTCCTGGGAGAGCTTGCGGCGGAGGCGCTCGTTCTTGAGGTTCACCGAGAAGCGGTCAGCCAGAGCCATTTGTCTTTGCTCCTTGCGGGGGATGTCAACGGCGGCGTTTTGGCGGTTTTCGCCAAAATAAATAGCGAATTCCGCCCCTCAGGGAGCGTAATAGCACTTTCAGCGGAACGGGTCTAGCCCTTCCGTGAACTAGGTCTGTTGGTCCGCCCCGGGAACGGGACGTCGTGCCGCTTGAGGAGGCGCCTCAGGGCGAAGTAGGAAATCTCCAGCTTTTTCGCCATGCCCTGAGGGTCGCCCTCGAAGATGCGGGCTGCGGCGAGGAGGTAGCGTCGCGTGGCCTCCTCGAGGGGGATGACGGCCTCGGCCGTCTGTGGCGGCCGCAGGCCTGGCAGGGATGGGCCGAGGCCGCCGGTCATCCGCTGCAGGCGCTGGCGCGCCTCGTCCACCTCGGCCTCGTTTCGCTCGATGAGCCGCGTGAGGCGGCGCCGGTCGATGGCCAGCTCCACGGCGTGCTCGAAGCTCTCGATGTCGCTGTACTCGTGGAAGTGGTCGGCACCGGCCATGATGGCGGCCACCGCCTCCGACGGGGGCGCTCCGGCGGTGAAGGCGAGGATGGCCAGGTCCGGCCGCTTGGAGCGGAGCTCCTGGATGACCTCGATGCCGTTGCGTCGGGGCATGACCAGGTCGACGGCCGCCACCGAGATCTCCGGCGAGGCCTTGAGCAGCGCTTCCTCGCCGTCGCGCACCGCGACGATCTTGAAGCGCGGGTAGCGGCCCAGGGCCGAGACGCGGAGGCGGCCCGGAGACCGGCCCAGCCGGTCGCACAGCGCCTGCAGGTGGGCGGGATCGTCGTCCGCGAGGAGCAGGACGTGATCGCATTCCTCGGGCCGATCCCAGGCGAGGTTCAACATCACTACGCTTATACCATCCTTCTACTTGGAGTCCGACGTGGCGGCCGGGGGCCGCAGCCACAGGGCATCGACCCTTGTCCCGCGCGCGACGCGCGTGAGCCCCGCCGGGAGGATCGCCAGTGCGTCCACGCCCACCGCCGAGGTGAGGTGGCCGCTCTGCTGGGAGCGCAGCGGATCGAGCCACAGCCCGCCTCTGGATGGGCGCGCTCGCACTCTCAGATACAGGGTCAGGTGGCGCGGTTTGTCCTGGGCCCGCGAGAGCCGGCCCGGGAGCCTGAGCCGTCCCGACCCGGGCAGGCCGGCCAGGGCGCGCAGGGCCGGGCGGACGAAGAGCTCGAAGGTCACCCAGGAGCTGACCGGGTTGCCCGGCAGGCCGAACACCGCGGTGCCGCCCCAGGTCCCGAAGGCGAACGGCTTGCCGGGGCGGAGGGCCACCTGCCACAGCGCCAGGCGCGCGCCGGCGGCCTGCAGGGCGGTGCGCACCAGGTCCTTCTCGCCCACCGAGACCCCGCCGGTGGTCACCAGCACGTCGGCGCCGGAGGCCGCCTCGAGCGCGGCCCGGAGGGAGTGGCGGTCGTCGCCCGCCATGGGCAGGACCAGCGGGACGGCCCCGGCCTCCAGCGCCGCCGCCGCCAGGGCGTGGCTGTTGGAGTCGACGATCTGCCCGGGGGCGGGGTGCCGGTCGATGGGCACGATCTCGTTCCCGGTGGGCAGGATGGCCACCCGGGGCCGGCGGTGGACCGGAAGCTCCGACCGCCCCAGCGCGGCCGCCAGCCCCACCGCGCCCGGGTCGACCAGCGAGCCGCGGGTCAGGGCCACCGCCCCCTCGAGCACGTCGGCGCCGGCGGGCCGGACGAAGCGCCCCACCTCGGCCCGGCGCCGGAACACGGCCACCACGCCGCGGCGGGACACCTCCTCCTGCATCTCCACCGCGTCGGCGCCCGCCGGGAGCGGAGCCCCGGTGAACACCCGGGCACAGGTCCCGGGCGGCAGCGCCACGGCGGGCGCGTCGCCGGCGAAGACCTCCAGCGCCACCTTCAGGCGAGCCCCGGCCCGCGGGGCGTCGGCCGCCCGGAGGGCGTATCCATCCATCTGGGAGTTGTCGAAGGGCGGCAGGGACCGCGGCGCCACGACGTCCTCGGCGAGCGCCCGGCCCAGCGCCTCGCGCAACGAGACGCGCTCGGCGGGGAGCGGCCCCACCTCGGCCATCCGGTCGAGGATCCGCCGTAGGGCGGCGGCTGGCGAGAGCATCGCCCCTCTCTAGCCGGGCCGGCGGCCGCCTTGCAAGGACGACGGTGAACGCCTGGCTACCTTGGGCCTCGGGCGTCGGGCTTCAGGCACTGCTCCGCCGAACGCGGGCGCGACGCGGCCTCCCCCCGAAGCCTGACGCCTGTGGCCTGAAGCCCATGGACCGGGGACCCGGGGCGCCCGGCCCTCGACCGCCCGTGGCCTCCGTGCCAAGATGCGCGCCCGCATGCCTTCCCGTGAACGACCCCGCGACCCGCGCGCGGCCGTGGTGGCTACGCTGGCGGAGTCGCCCGGGCGCCTGCGCTCCGCCGGCGAGATCCAGCACCGCGCCGGCCTGCACCCGGGCGAGCGCACCGCGGTGAAGCGGATCCTGCGCGACCTGGTCCGCGAGGGGTTGGCCCGCAAGCAGGGGAAGCGCTTCGCGGCGGCCGCAGCGCCGGCCGGGGCGCCGGCGGCCGTTCCAGTGGCGCGGACCCGCCCCCCGGCGCTCTCCGGGCGCGGGGCGGTCGGGACCCTGGCCCGGCTCGCGGCCGGCTACGGCTTCGTCGACCGGCTCGACGGTGGCGAGGACGTCTTCGTGCCGGCGGGCCTGGCGGCGGAGGCCATCTCCGGCGACCTGGTTCGCGTCGAGGTGGTCCCCGGCCGCGGCGGACGTCCCATGGCCCGCTCCCTGGAGGTGGTGGAGCGCCGACGCCGCACCGTGCTCGGCACCTACCACCCCCGCGGGCGCTCGACCTTCGCGGTGCCGCTGGACCGCGATCTGGAGGGCCAGGTGACGGTGGCGGAGACGCGGGTCGCCGCCGAGGGGGACCTGGTCAAGGTGGCCCTGGAGCCGGGTCCGGGGCGGCTGCGGGGGCGGGTGGTGGAGCGCGTGGGCCGCCCGGGCGACCCCCGCCTGGAAGCGCTCCGGGTGGCCTACGCCCGCGGCTTCTCCGACCTGTTCCCCGACGACGTGGCGGCCGAGGCCGAGGCGGTGCCAGACCGGGTGCGCCCGGAGGACCGGGCCGGCCGGCGCGACCTCACCGGGCTCCGACTGGTCACCATCGATGGCGAGGACGCCCGCGACTTCGACGACGCCGTCCACGTGGAGCGCCTCCCCGGCCGCCGCGCCGGCTGGCGCCTGGTGGTGGCCATCGCCGACGTCTCGCACTACGTGCGGCCGGGGAGCGCCCTCGACTCCGAGGCCCTGCGCCGCGGCACCAGCGTCTACTTCCCGCAACTGGTGCTGCCCATGCTCCCGGAGCGCCTCTCCAACGGCATCTGCTCACTCAACCCGGAGGTGGAACGGCTGTGCCTCGTGGCCGACATGCGCTTCGACGGGCGCGGCGAGGTCGGCGCCGCCGAGGTCTACCCGGCGGTGATGCGCAGTGCCGCGCGCTGCACCTACGGCGAGGTGGCGCAGGTGCTCTCCGGCGAGCGCGTCCCACACCGGGAGTTCCTGCGCCCCGCCTTCCAGGCCATGGGCGAGCTGCAAGAGGCCCTCACCGCCATGCGGCGGCGCCGTGGCGCCATCGACTTCGACCTCCCCGAGCCGCGGGTGGTGCTCGGCGACGCGGGCCAAGTACTGGCCATCGAGAAGCGGCCCCGCAACCGCGCCCACCGACTGGTGGAGGAGTTCATGCTGGCTGCCAACGAGGCGGTGGCGCGCTGGTTCGGCGCGCGAGACCTGCCCACCATCTACCGCGTCCACGGCCTGCCCGACGAGGAGAAGCTCGAGGCCTTCCTGGATCTGGCCCGGGCCCACGGCTTCCCGGCGCCCGAGACGCCGGGGCCGCGGGAGCTGAACGCGCTCCTGGAGCGGATGGGAGGCCACCCGCAGCAGCGCGCCCTGAACCAGCTCCTGCTGCGGGCCATGATGCAGGCGGTGTACAGCCCGGAGAACATCGGGCACTTCGGGCTCGCCGCCGAGCACTACCTGCACTTCACCTCGCCCATCCGGCGCTACCCGGACCTGGTGGTGCACCGTCTCTTGCGCCAGGCGGAGCGCCGGGGAGGCGGGCGCGAGGGCCGGCCCGGCCGCGTCCCCGACCTCGCCGAGGTAGCTGCGCTGGCCTCCGAACGCGAGCGGGCCGCCATGCAGTGCGAGCGCGAAGTGCACGCCTACTACGCGGCGCTGCTCATGCAGGACAAGGTGGGGCAGCGCTTCCCTGGCGTGGTGGCCACCGTCGCCGAGTTCGGCCTGTTCGTGGAGCTCAGGCCCTGGTTCGTGGAGGGCCTGGTCAAGGTCGACGACCTCGGGCCGGGCTTCGAGCTCGACCCGGCGCTGCACGCCCTGGTGGAGCGCCGCAGCGGCCGCGCCTTCCGGGTCGGGGACGAGCTCGAGGTGGAGGTGCTGGCCGCCAGCCCGGCGCGGCGCCAGATCGACCTGGGCCTGGTCGAGGGCGGGGAGGTGCGCCGGGCGCCGCGCGCTCCGCCGGAGGGACGAGGCCGCGGGGGCCGCCGCGGGGCCGGGGAGCGGCACGAGCGCGGAGGCGGCGGCGGCAAGCGGGCCAGCGGCGGCCGGAGGAGCGGCCGCGGAGGAGGAGGGCGACGGCGCTGACGGCCCCCGGGCCGAGCCTGGCCGCGCCTCGCCCTGCCCGTGCATCCGTGGTGACATCGGCGGGGGACGAGCCCCCGCCCTGCCCGTGCCTCCGAGGTGACATCGGCGGGGGACGAGCCCCCGCCCTACTGCGGCCCGCTCCGGCCCAGGAGCGCGCGCACGAACCGGGCCGTGCGAGCCAGCCCTCCCTGCGAAACGTGGCCGTGCAGGGGCAGCTCGCTCCGGGGCACCAGGGCGGCCGCTGCCGGGTCCTCCGGGTCCCAGGCCAGCGCCAGCCCACGCTCCTCCATGGCGGCGAAGAAGGCCTCCCACCCGCAGCGCGCCGCGTCGCCGTGCCCGGAGGAGAGGACCGGAGCGCCGTCGCGAAGGGCCGGCGACAGCCCGTGCAGGCCGGCGACGTGGACGATCTCGCCGCGATCGGCGGTGGCCCGCCTCATGGCCGTGGCATCAGGCGGCCTGGATGGCCTTGGCGAAGGCGATGAGCGCCTCGAGGGCGTTGGTGGTGGTGAGGATGCCGGCGAGCTGGTCCTTCTCCACCACCAGCACCCCGTTGAGCTTGCGGTCGTGGAGCAGCTTGGCCACGTCGGCGATGTCGTCCTCGGGGCGCACCTTGTGGGGGTTGGGGTTCATCGCCGCCGAGACCGGGGTCCGCGCCAGGAGGTAGTGGATCTCCCAGGTGTCGAGGGACGTGGCCTTGGAGGGCGTGAAGTCCTTCAGCGTCTTCTCGGTCACCACCCCCACCAGCTTCCCCTTCCGCATCACCGGGAGGCGCCGGATGCTCTTCTCCTTCAGGAGGTGGATGGCCTCGACGATGGTGGCGGCGTCCTCGATGGTGATGGGGTTCGGCGTCATCCACCGGCGCACCTTCGTCATGTCCTTGTCCATGGCTCACATCCCCAGGAAGGCTTTCTTGACGTGCTGGTCCTCGAGCAGCTGCGACCCCGGTCCGGAGAGTACCACCCCCCCC
>DASTPH010000089.1:0-2172 GCA_035762305.1 Anaeromyxobacteraceae bacterium | reverse complement strand
CACTTCTGGCGCTCCGACGCCACGCTGCGCGCCCTGCACGGCCGCGCCCAGGAGCTCCTGGAGGCGGTGGACCTCGGGTCCTTCCGCGACACGGTGGCGGTGGAGCTGCCCTACGGGCGCAAGCGGGCGCTGGAGATCGCCACCACCCTGGCCCTCGACCCGGAGATGCTCCTCCTCGACGAGCCCATGGCCGGCATGGGGCACGAGGACGTGGGGCGGGTGGTGGAGCTGATCCGGCGCGTGGCCCGCGACCGCACCGTCCTCATGGTGGAGCACAACCTTTCGGTGGTGGCCGACCTGTGCCAGACCATCACCGTGCTGCAGCGCGGCTCGATCCTGGCCGAGGGGAGCTACGCCGAGGTCTCGAGGAACCCGCAGGTGCTCGAGGCCTACATCGGGGTGCCCGAGTGAGCCTGGACATCCCCCCGCCCCCGACCGAGCTCCTGCGCGTGCGCGACCTGCACGCCTTCTACGGCGAGTCGCACATCCTCCACGGGATGGACTTCGCGGTGAACCGCGGCGAGCTGGTGACCCTGCTCGGGCGCAACGGCTCGGGGCGGACCACCACCCTGAGGGCCATCCTCGGGCTCACCGGGCGGCGCACCGGCTCGGTGATGGTGAACGGCCGCGAGGCCATCGCCATGGCCCCCCACCAGATCGTGAAGCTGGGGCTGGGCTACTGCCCCGAGGAGCGCGGCATCTTCGGCTCGCTCACCGCCGAGGAGAACCTCACCCTGTTGCCCGCGGTGGGCAGCGGCGGGATGAGCGTGGAGGAGCTGTACCGGATGTTCCCCAACCTCCAGGAGCGCCGCAAGGCGCCGGGGACGCGCCTCTCCGGCGGCGAGCAGCAGATGCTGGCCATGGCGCGGATCCTCAGGGTGGGGGCCAGGCTCCTGCTCCTCGACGAGATCACCGAAGGGCTGGCGCCGGTCATCGTGCAGGCCCTGGGGGGGGCGGTGCGCACCTTGAAGGAGCGGGGCTTCACGGTGGTGCTGGTGGAGCAGAACTTCCGCTTCGCGGCCACGCTCGCCGACCGGCACTACGTGGTCGAGCACGGCCGCATCGTGGACCTGATCCAGCGCGAGGCGCTGGAGGCGAACACCGAGAAGCTGCATCGGTACCTGGGCGTCTAGCAGTCAACCCGAGATGGAGGTGCATCCATGAAGAGGACGGTGGCGATCGCGTTCACCCTGGCCCTGGCGGCGCTGCCTTCGGCGGCGCCGGCCCAGGGGAAGGTCTCCGACGACGTGGTGCGCATCGGCGTGCTCACCGACATGACCGGCTACTACTCCGACCTGGCCGGTCCGGGCTCGGTGCTGGCGGTGCAGATGGCGGTGGCCGACTTCGGCGGCAAGGTGCTGGGCAAGCCCATCGAGGTGATCTCCGCCGACCACCAGAACAAGGCCGACATCGCCTCCAACACCGCCCGCAAGTGGTTCGACGAGAACAAGGTGGACGCCATCGTCGACCTGGTGTCGTCCTCCACCGCCGGGGCGGTGATGCCGGTGGCCGCCGAGAAGAAGAAGATCACGCTGCTCTCCGGCCCGGCCACCACCAAGTTCACCGGCGAGCTGTGCACCGCCTACAACGTCCACTACACCTACAACAACTGGGCGCTCGCCAACGGCACCGGGCGCGAGGTGGTGAAGAACGGCGGCGACCCCTGGTTCTTCATCACCGCCGATTACGTCTTCGGCCATTCGCTGGAGGCGGACACCGCCGCCGTGGTCAAGGCCGCCGGCGGCAAGGTGCTGGGCGCGGCCCGCCACCCGTCTCCCGGCACCACCGACTTCTCGAGCTACCTGCTCCAGGCCCAGGCCTCGGGCGCCAAGGTCATCGGCATGGCCAACGCGGGCGGCGACACCATCAACACCGTCAAGCAGGCCAAGGAGTTCGGCGTCACCCCCAAGCAGACCCTGGCCGGCCTCCTGGTCTTCATCACCGACGTCCACGCCCTGGGCCTGGCGAACGCCAAGGGCCTGTACCTCACCGAGTCCTTCTACTGGGACCTGAACGACGACACCCGCAAGTGGTCGAAGCGCTTCCAGGACCACCCGGACAACAAGAAGAAGGCCCAGCCCAGCATGATCCAGGCGGGCCTCTACTCGGCGGTGACCCATTACCTCAACGCCATCAAGGCGGTGGGGACCGACGCCGCCGACCCGGTCATCG
>DASTPH010000088.1:0-3544 GCA_035762305.1 Anaeromyxobacteraceae bacterium | reverse complement strand
CCCAGCTTCTCCTTGACGAACTCGCGGATGCGGATGTCCTCGTGGAGCCACTTGGCGTAGTTCTTCTCCTCGTACCACTTGGAGTCCCAGGACCGGATGATCCCGAGGCGGAAGCCGACCGGATGGACTTTCTGACCCATGTGCGAATCTCCTGAGGCGGCGTTCGGCGCTAGGCGCCGGTGCCGAGCTCCACGTAGACGTGGCTGGTCTTCTTCTCGATGCGGGTGGCCCGCCCCATGGCGCGGGGCATGTACCGCTTCCACTTGGGGCCCTGGTCCACGGTGAGGGTCCTCACCCACAGGGCGTCGACGTCGACCCGCCCGCCCTTCTGCTCGGCGTTGGCCACCGCCGAGCGCAGCGCCTTGGCGAGGTGCTTGGCGGCCGCCTGGGGGGTGTACTTGAGCACGGCCAGCGCCTGGCCCACCTTGAGCCCGCGCAGGGCGTCGGCCACCAGCCGGACCTTGCGGGGCGCCACCCGCAGGAATCGCAGGCGGGCGTGGGGGCCGGCCGGCGGCCGGGCCTCGGCGCGCGGCGCCGGGGCCGTCTCCTTGGCGGCCGTCGCGGGCTTCTCGCCCTTCCCGGCGGCTTTGGCCGCGGGCGCCTTGGGCTTGGGGGGGGCCTTCTTGGTGCGGGTCTCGGCCATGGCGTGGTGGCTCCTCTACTTCTTGGGGGCGGCGGCGGGCGCGGCCGGCGTCGGGGCGGGCGCAGCCGGCATCGGAGCGCCGGGGGTGGCGACTCCGGGGCCCACCGGCCCGGCGGCCACCACCTTCTTCTCGCCGGTATGCCCGTGGAAGGTCCGGGTGGGGGAGAACTCCCCCAGCTTGTGGCCCACCATGTTCTCGGTGACGAACACCGGGACGAACTTGCGGCCGTTGTGGACCGCGAAGGTGTGCCCCACGAAGTCGGGCAGGATGGTGCTCCGCCGCGACCAGGTCTTGATGACCGACTTCTTGTTGGTCCGGTTCGCGTCCTCGACCTTCTTGACGAGGTGCTTGTCGGCGAACGGGCCCTTCTTGATGGAGCGCGACATGATTCCTTCCCTCGCCGGCTAGCGCGGCTGGCTGCGCACGCCGGGGCGGCGCCTCGACACGATGTACTTGTCGGTGCGGCGGTTGTTGCGGGTCTTGAGGCCCTTGGTCTTCTGCCCCCACGGCGACACCGGGTGCGGGTTGCCCTGCCCCGACTTCCCTTCGCCGCCGCCGTGCGGGTGGTCCACCGGGTTCATGGCCAGCCCGCGCACGGTGGGCCGGATGCCCAGCCAGCGGCTCTTGCCGGCCTTGCCGACGCGCACGGTGGAGCTCTCCACGTTCGACAGCTGGCCCACCGTGGCCTTGCAGTCCTGCAGCACCTCGCGCACCTCGCCCGAGGGCATGCGGATCTGGGCGTAGCGCCCGTCCTTGGCCATGAGCTGGCCGAAGGAGCCGGCGGAGCGGATGAGCTTGCCGCCCGAGCCGGGCTGCATCTCCACGTTGTGGATCACGGTGCCCACCGGAATGGCGCGGATGGGAAGCGTGTTGCCGGGGCGGATGTCGACCGTCTCGCCGCTCTGGAGCACGTCCCCCACGTTCACCCCCACCGGGGCGAGGATGTAGCGCTTCTCGCCGTCCCGGTAGTGGAGCAGGGCGATGCGGGCGCTGCGGTTGGGGTCGTACTCGACGGCGGCCACCCTGGCCGGCACCCCGTCCTTGTCGCGCCGCCAGTCGATGAGGCGGTACCGCCGCTTGTGGCCGCCGCCCGTGTGGCGGGTGGTGATGTGGCCGTGGTTGTTGCGCCCGCCGCTCTTGCGCATGGGGCGGGTGAGCTTCCGCTCCGGCCGGCCCTTGGTGATCTCGGCGAAGTCGGACACCGACATGAGCCGGCGTCCCGGGCTGGTGGGCTTGTACGTCTTGAGGGCCATGGGCGTCTCCCGGGCTTACGAGCCCTCGAACAGCGGGATGGTCTCGCCCGCCTTGAGGGTGACCACCGCCTTCTTCCAGGCGGGCCGGCGGCCCACGGTGCGGCCCACGCGCTTCACCTTGCCGGCGCGGAGGGCGGTGCGGACCGCGGTGACGTGCACGCCGAAGAGCCCCTCCACAGCCTGCTTCACCTGGACCTTGGTGGCCTGGCGGTGGACCTCGAAGGCGTAGTGGCGGTGCTCCTGGCGCCCCCGCTCGGCCTTCTCGGTGATGAGCGGGCGCTTCACGATCTCTTGGTGCGCGAGGTTCATGTGAGCGTCGCCTCCAGCTTCTTGGCCGACTCGGCGGTGAGCACCAGCGTCTCGTGCCTGAGGACGTCGTAGACGTTGAGCCCCTCGGCGGCGAGGAAGTCGGAGCCCGGGAGGTTGCGCACCGACTTCATGAGGTTCACGTTGGCGGCCCCATCCACCACCAGGGCGCGGCGGGCGCCCAGGGCCTCCAGCACCTGGCCGGCCTCCCCGGTGGCCGGGGCTCCGGGCCGCCACGCGTCAACGATGAGGAGCTTCTTCTCCCGCGACCGGAGCGACAGCGCCGAGCGCAGCGCCGCCCTGCGCACCTTGCGCGGCACCTCGTAGGCGTAGTCGCGCGGCGTGGGCCCCATGGCCTTGCCGCCGCCGACCCACTGGGAGGCCCGCGTCGACCCCTGACGCGCGCGACCGGTGTGCTTCTGGCGCCAGGGCTTCTTGCCGCCGCCCGAGACCAGGGAGCGGGTCTTCACGGCGTGGGTCCCGGAGCGGTCGGAGGCCAGCTTGGCCTTCACCACCTCGTAGAACAGGTGCTCGTTCACGGGGGCGGCGAAGACCGCGTCGGCGAGGTCGATCTCGCCGACCTTCTCGCGCTTCAGGCTGTAGACGTCGAACTTGGCCATGGCCTTCTCGGTTCGTTCGGTTTCCGGCGGGGGACGAGCCCCCGCCCTACTTACTGCCGAGCCACCCAAAGGGGGGCGAGGCTGCTCTTGCACCCGGTGTGGTCATTTGATCTCGACGTCCACCCCGGCGGAGAGGTCGAGCTTCATGAGCGCGTCGAGCGTCTGGCTCGTCGGCTCGAGGATGTCGAGCAGCCGCTTGTGGGTGCGGATCTCGAACTGCTCGCGAGACTTCTTGTCCACGTGCGGGCTGCGCAGCACCGTGAACTTGTTGATCCGGGTGGGCAGCGGAATGGGCCCGGCCACCTTGGCGCCGTGCCGCTTGGCGGTCTCCACGATCTCGCCCGCTGCCTGGTCCAGCAGCTTGTAGTCGTAGGCCTTGAGCCGGATCCTGATCCTCTGGGTTGCCATTCTCGAAAGCCTCTGGGTTCGCCGGAGCGCGGCGCGGCGCGTTCGCCGCCGTTCGCCCGGCCGATTCCAAGTTCTCCCGGCGGGGAGCCCCCGCCCTACCTTGCCTCCACGTGTCATCGGCGGGGGACGAGCCCCCGCCCTACCTTGCCTCCACGGTGTGATCGGCGGGGGGCGAGCCCCCGCCCTACTCCACCACCTCGGCCACCGCTCCGGCGCCCACGGTGCGGCCGCCCTCGCGGATGGCGAAGCGAAGCTGCTTCTCCATGGCGATGGGCGTGATCAGCTCCACCTCCATGGTGATGTTGTCCCCGGG
>DASTPH010000087.1:0-5909 GCA_035762305.1 Anaeromyxobacteraceae bacterium | reverse complement strand
GCTGTTCGCCAGGTACTGCGCCCTCTGCCACGGAGAGCGCGGCGACGGGCGCGGCCAGCGCCGCGCCGGACTTTCGACGCCGCCGCGCGACTTCACCGACCCCACCTGGCAGGCCCGGACCTCTTCCCTCCGCATCTTCGTTGCCGTGCGCGAAGGCGTTCCCGGCACGTCCATGGCCGCCTGGGCGGCGCTGAGCCCGGAAGACACCTGGGACCTGGTGGCGTACCTCAGGTCGCTCGCCGAGCTTCCAGCTCCGGCTCGCGGCGCCCGGTGACGATCCCCCGGCGGGTGCTGCGCGAAGTCTCCGGCCCCTGAGAGCCCTCCCATGGCACGTTTGCGCCGCAGACGGTGGCGCTGCTAGACTCGCTTCCTCACCGGCAGCGGCGGCACCGGCCTCCCCGGCCCTGCTGGTCCGGGTGGCGGCCAATGGAACGCCCACGCGCGGGCGCGCCCGTCGAGGGGCGCCGCATCGAGATCCGGGGCACCGTCCAGGGCGTGGGCATGCGCCCCTTCGTCTACCGCCTGGCCCGGGCCCTGGGGGTGCGCGGCCGCGTCCGCAACGACGCCCGCGGCGTCACCATCGAGGCCTTCGCCGAGGCGCGGGCGCTCGACGACTTCCAGCGCCGCCTCCGGGACGAGCGGCCGCCGGCGGCGGCCTTCGACGAGGTGCGGGCCGACCCCATCGCCCCCGAGCCGGTGGCGGACTTCGCCATCGTGGCCAGCGATTCCGCCGACGAGCGCCGCGTCTCCATCCCTCCCGACCTGGCCACCTGCCCGGCCTGCCTGGCGGAGGTCCGCGAGCCATCCGACCGGCGACACCGCTATCCTTTCACCAACTGCACCGACTGCGGGCCCCGCTTCACCATCGCCCGCGACGTCCCCTACGACCGGGCCGCCACCACCATGGCGCCCTTCCGCATGTGCGAAGGCTGCCGGCGCGAGTACCAGGACCCGGGGAACCGCCGCTTCCACGCCGAGCCCAACGCCTGTCCGGCCTGCGGGCCGCGGCTCTCGCTCCGGTCCGCCTCGGGGGAGCCGGTCCCCGGGAAGGACCCGCTCGGCGCCGCGGCGGCGGCGCTGCGCCAGGGGCGGGTGGTGGCCGTGAAGGGGCTGGGCGGCTTTCACCTGGCCTGCGACGCCACCTCGCCCGAGGCGGTGCGGCGGCTCAGGGAGCGCAAGCGGCGCGAGGAGAAGCCGCTGGCGGTGATGGCGCGGGACCTCGGCGAGGCGGAGCGGCTGGCGGCGATCTCCGAGGCCGAGCGGGACCTGCTGGCGTCGGTGGAGCGTCCCATCGTGCTCCTGCGGCGCCGCGAGGGCGCCGGCCTGGCGCCGGAGGTGGCACCCGACAGCCCGCTCCTGGGTCTCTTCCTCCCCTACACGCCGCTGCACCACCTGCTCCTCGAGGCGGCCAGTCGGCCGCTGGTGATGACCTCCGGCAACCTCTCCGAGGAGCCCATCGCCTTCCGCGACCGTGAGGCGCTGCAGCGCCTCACGGGCATCGCCGACCTGTTCCTGCTCCACGACCGGGAGATCGAGTCCCGCGCCGACGACTCGGTGGCGCGGCTGGTGGCCGGGCGGCCGGTGCTGCTGCGCCGCTCGCGGGGCTACGTGCCGCGCCCGATCGGCCTGCGGCGGCGCCTGTCGCGGCCGGTGCTGGCCTGCGGGGCCCACAAGAAGAACACCTTCTGCCTGGCGGCCGGCGACCAGGCCACCTTGGGACCCCACGTGGGCGACCTGGAAAACCTCGAGACCTACGACTCGCTGGCCGAGGCGGTGGAGCGGATGGAGCGCTTCCTGCGCCTGCGCCCCGAGGTCCTGGCCTGCGATCTCCACCCCCTCTACCTCTCCACCCGCTACGCCCGGGAGCGGGCGGCGGCCCTCGGCGCGCCCCTGGTGCCGGTGCAGCACCACCACGCCCATCTCGTAGCGGCCATGGCCGAGCACGGCCTCGAGGGGCCGGTGCTGGGGCTCGCCTGGGACGGCACCGGCTACGGCCCCGACGGCGCCGCCTGGGGCGGGGAGCTGCTCCTCGCCGACGCGCGCGGCTTCGAGCGGCTGGCCACCTTCCGCCCCGTGGCCCTGGCCGGCGGCGAGCTGGCCATCCGCGAGCCCTGGCGGGTGGCGCTGGCGGCGCTGGACGACGCCTTCGCCGGCGACCCGCCGCTGTCGCGGCTGGCGCTCTTCCGGGACGTGCCCGCCGAGCGGGTGGCGCTGGTGCGGCGCATGATCGGCTCCGGCCTGAACGCCCCGGCGGCGCACGGCGCCGGCCGGCTCTTCGACGCCGCCGGGGCCATCGCCCTCTCGCGGCCCGTTTCCCGCTACGAGGGGCAGGTGGCGGTGGCGCTCGACAACGCCGCCGATCCCGCGGAGCGAGGGCGCTACCCCTTCGCGCTGGACCTGTCCGCCGACCCCTGGCGCCTCGACTGGCGCCCCCTGCTGCGCGCCCTGGTGGCGGACCTCCTCGACGGAAACGGCGCGGCCCGAGCGGCGGCCCGCTTCCACGAGTCGCTGGGGGCCGCGGCGGGAGAGCTCCTGCGGGCCGCCGCCGCCCGGCGCGGCCGGCTCCCGGTGGTGCTCTCCGGCGGCTGCTTCCAGAACGCCCGGCTGGCCGAGGGGGTGCTCGGGGCGCTCGGGGGTTTCGAGGTATACCTGCACCAGCGGGTGCCCCCCGGCGACGGGGGCCTGGCGCTCGGCCAGGCCCTGGTCGCGGACGCGGCGACCCGCGGCCCGCCCTGGGCAAAAGGAGCCTAACCCATGTGCCTCGGCGTTCCCGGCAAGGTCCTCTCGGTGGACGGGGACGGGCTCTCCGCCCGGGTGGACTTCTTCGGCGTGGTGAAGGAGCTCCGGCTCGACATCGTGGACCAGCCGGTGCAGCCCGGCGACTACGTGCTCAACCACGTGGGATTCGCCATCCGCCGCATCCCGCCCGAGGAGGTGCAGGAGACCCTGGCCCTCTTCGACACCATCCTCAAGGAGGCGGCCCAGGGCGATCTCATGGCCGCCGACGTCCGCGCCGAGATGGCGGCCGGGCGGGACGTGCCCGGAGGGCGCGGCCGTGGCTGACCTCTTCCAGGAGCTCAAGTTCCGGGATCCGGGGCGGGCCCGGGCCCTCTCCCAGGCCATCCACCGCGAGGTGAAGGCCGTGGGGCGGGTCCCCATCCCGCTCATGCACGTCTGCGGCAGTCACGAGCAGGCCATCGCCCGCTTCGGCCTGCGGGCGGTCCTCCCGCGGGAGCTGGAGGTGATCATGGGCCCGGGCTGCCCGGTGTGCATCACCGACACGCCCGAGGTGGACGAGGCGGTGGCGCTCGCCGCCGACGGCAAGGTGGTCTGCACCTACGGCGACATGCTCCGGCTCCCCGGCGCCTCCCGCTCGCTGGCCGACGTCCAGGCCGAGGGCGGCCGGGTGGAGGTGGTCTACTCGGTGGCCCAGGCGGTGGAGATCGCCGCGCGGAACCCGGAGGCCGAGGTGGTCTTCTTCGCCAGCGGCTTCGAGACCACCGCGGTGGCCACCGCCGCGGTGGTGCTCTCCGGCCTGCCGCCGAACCTCTCCATCCTCTCGGCCCACAAGTACGTGCCGGCGGCCATGGAGGTGGTGGCCGAGCTGAAGGAGACCAACATCCAGGGGTTCATCGCCGCCGGCCACGCCGCCACCATCACCGGCTGGGGGATCTTCGAGCCCTTCGTCCGCAAGACCGGCACCCCGGTGGTGGTGGCCGGCTTCGAGCCGCTCGACGTCCTGGCGGCCATCTTGAAGTGCGTGGAGCTCGTCCGGGCCGGGAAGGCCGAGGTGGCCAATTGCTACCCGCGCTGCGTGACCCGGGAGGGCAACCGCCCGGCCCAGGAGAAGCTGTGGAAGGTCTTCCGGGTGGCCGACGGGGTGTGGCGCGGCATCGCCAGCGTGCCGCGCGGAAATCTGGAATTGCGGGATTCGTTCGCGAGCCACAACGCCCGCCACCGCTTCCGCATCGACATCGCCCGGGTCGGCGGCCAGGAGAAGAACCTCCTCGCCGAGAAGTGCCTGTGCGGCCTCATCATGTCGGGGCTCAAGACCCCTCGGGACTGCGAGCTCTTCGGGAAGGAGTGCCGGCCGGAGTCGCCGGTGGGGGCTTGCATGGTCTCCTCCGAGGGCGCCTGCAAGATCTGGCACCTGTACGGCGGCCTCCCCGACCTGCGCGAGGTGGGGACGTGAGGGGCCGAGGCGCGCCGTGAACGACCGGGTGGGGCTGAAGCACGGGGCCGGCGGGCGCGCCATGCGCGCCCTCATCGAGGAGGTGTTCCTGGCCCTGGCGCAGCCGGTGGACGGGATCGGCCTCTCCGCCCTCGACGACGGCGCGGCCCTGCGGGTGGGCGACCGCTTCCTGGTCATCACCACCGACTCCCACGTGGTCCACCCCATCTTCTTTCCGGGCGGGGACATCGGCCGGCTGGCGGTGTCCGGCACCGTCAACGACCTGGCCATGATGGGGGCCACCGAGCCGCTGGGCCTCACCTGCGCGGTGGTGATCGAGGAAGGGTTCCCCCGCCCGGACCTGGTGCGCATCCGGGACTCGATCCTCGATGCCAGCCGGGAGGCGGGGGCGCCGGTGGTCACCGGCGACACCAAGGTGATGGGCAAGGGCGAGCTCGACGGCATCATCCTCAACACCGCCGGGGTGGGATTCGCCGACCGGGTGGTGACCGACGCCGGGCTGCGCCCCGGCGACAGGCTGATCCTCACCGGCACGGTGGGCGACCACGGCTTCGCCATCATGACCCGGCGCCACGCGCTGGAGCTGGAGGGCGATCTCCGCTCCGACGTGGCCCCGGTGAACGGTCTGGTTCGCCAGGCGCTGCGCGCCGGGGGCGAGGAGGTGGTGGCCATGAAGGACCCCACCCGCGGCGGGCTGGCCTCGACGCTCCACGAGATGGCCCAGAAGGCCGGGGTGGGCATCGTGCTCGAGGACGCGGCCGTCCCCATGACCGCCGAGGTGCGCGCCGCCGCCGAGGTGCTGGGCATCGATCCCTACCACGTGGCCAACGAGGGCAAGGCGGTGATCGGGGTCCGCCCCGGGGCGGCCGAGCGCGTGCTCTCGGCGCTCAGGGCCCACCCGCTGGGGCGCCGGGCGGCGGTGGTGGCGACCGCCATCGCCGAGCGCCCGGGCTCGGTGATCCTCGACACCGGCCTGGGCCGGCGCCTCCTCGCCGAGATCGAGGGGGAGCCCTTGCCGCGGATCTGCTGATGCACGAGTACTCGCTGATCCAGTCGCTGGTCGGCCGCGTCGAGGCGGAGGCGCGCGCTCGCGGGGCGGTGGCGGTGCACCGGGTGGTGGTGAGCGTGGGCGAGCTGTCGGGGGTGGACCCGGACCTGCTGCGGACCGCCTACCACACTTTCCGGGCCGGGACCGGCTGCGAGCGCGCCGAGCTGGACCTCCGGAGGGTGGTGGCGGCCTGGGCCTGCCCCGCCTGCGGCCGGCGACTCGAGCGCGGGGCGCCGCTCGCCTGCCCGGAGTGCGGCCGTCCGGCGGAGCTCCCGCCCGGCGCCGACGAGATCCTGCTGGAGCGCATCGAGATGGAGGTGCCCTGATGTGCACGACCTGCGGCTGCGGCGACCCGACGCTGGTGCCGGTGGAGCTGCACGAGAAGATCCTGGCCGGCAACGACCTCGCCGCCCGCCACAACCGCGAGCACTTCCTGGAGGCGGGGGTGCTGGCGTTGAACCTCATGGGCTCGCCCGGATCGGGCAAGACCGCGGTGCTGGAGGCGACCGCCCGCGCCGTCCGCGAGCGCGGCTGGCGCCTCGGCGCCGTCTCGGCCGACCTGGCCACCGACAACGACGCACGTCGCCTGGAGCGGGCCGGCATCCCCGCCCGCGCCATCACCACCGGCCAGGCCTGCCACCTGGACGCCGAGCTGGTGCACCGCTCGCT
>DASTPH010000086.1:0-5551 GCA_035762305.1 Anaeromyxobacteraceae bacterium | reverse complement strand
TCACATCTTGCAGCCGCGGGCCGGGTCGGCCAGTGCCGGAGCGGCGATGCCGACGACCTTGTTGCGCCCTCCCTCGACCCGCCGCAGGTAGAAGTCGTTCACGGGGTTGTGCGCCTTCGAGAGCGTCATGGGGCCGCGCGGGCTGTCGATCCTGGCCGACTCCATGGCGGCGATGAGCGCCTTGCGCTTGCCCAGGTCTCCCTTCACGGCGATGAGCCCGGCGGCGAGTAGCTGCGCCGCGTCGTAGCCCTGCACCGCGTAGACGTCGGCCTCCGACCCGTACGCCTTCTGGTAGGCGGCGCGGAACGTCTTGTCCTTCTGGTTCTGGAGGTCGTCGGCGTAGTGCAAGGTCGTGAGGACGCCCTCGGCCGCCTCGCCCTGGGCCTTGAGCGTGCCGTCGGTGAGGAAGCCGGTCCCGACGAGCGGGATGCTGGCCTTGAGGCCGGCCGCAGCGTAGTCCTTCACGAACTTCACCGCCCCGCCGCCGGCGAAGAAGACGAAGACCACGTCCGGCTTCAGCGCGGCGATCTCCGTGAGGTATGACTGGAACTCGACCTGCGGGAAGGGCAGCGACAGCTCCTTCAGCACCTTGCCGCCGCCGGCCTCGAAGGCCTCCTTGAAGCCGCCCACCATCTCGTCGCCGGCGGCGTACTTCCAGGTGAAGGTCACCGCCGTCTTCTTCTTCTGCTGCAAGGCCGCCTTGCCCATGGCGTAGCCGGGCTGCCAGTTGGTGAAGGACGTGCGGAAGATGTTGGGCGCGCACAGCGGGCCGGTGAGGTCGCCGGCGCCGGCGTTGGGGACGACCAGGAGCGTGTCGTTGTCGCGCGCGACCTTGGCCATGGCGAGCGCAACGCCGGAGTGGACGGTGCCGACGAGCACGTCCACCTTGTCGCGCTTCACCAGCTTGTTCGCGTTGTCGGGCGCCTTGGCCGGATCCGACTCGTCGTCCACGGTGTAGTACTCGACCTCGCGCCCGCCGAGCTTCCCGCCTTGCTCGGCCACCGCCAGCTTGAAGCCGTTGGTGATGGCGTTCCCCAGGGCGGCGTAGGTTCCGCTGTAGGGGAGCATGAGCCCCACCTTGATCTTCTGGCCCTCGGCAGCGCCGGCGCGCGCCGCCAGGAGGAGCGAGGCCGCCAGTGCGGCCTCCCGGAGCGCGTTGCTGAAGCGGCAGGGACGGTTCATGGCGACGCCTCCTTGGTGAACTCGATGGCTCCCCCTGGGAGCAGGTACAGCACCAGCGCCCGCCCGCCGCGCACGGTCGGGCGGTGGGCGCTGCCCGGCCCGTACACCACCCATCCCGCGCCGCGGCCGTCGAACCGCGCCGGCCCGGCGATCGGCAGGACGAGGTCGATCTCGCCGTTGGGGTGGCGGTGGTGCGGCCCCACCACCTCCTCCATGTCCACCACGTCCACGCTGAAGCCGCCGGTCGCGTCGCCGGGCTTCACCACCCGGCCGAAGCGGATCCCGCCCGCCTCGCGCTGGCACATCCATCCGGCGGCGATGGCGCCCCGGCAGGCCTCCAGGATCGCGCCGCAGGTCGGGCCCAGCGCGGGAAAGGCGCGGTTCAGGTCGGCCTCGAGCGCCGCGTCGAGCGGGCGCGAGCCCACGTGGCGGGTGATCTCGGAGACCAGCGCGGTGAACTCGTTCGGGTTCATCGGTGGACCGGCGAGCGGGCGGATTCCGGCATCGCTATACCACGATGCGGGAGGAGCGCGCACCCCGGGCCCCGCCGCCGGACGGCGGCGAAGCGCCGATGGGTCTCTCGAAGGAGAGGTGCTGCGAAGGCCCGAAGCCGGTGCGGGCGAAGAACGCCAGCAGGTCGAGCTGGTCCCACCCGACCTCGGTGAGGATCCGCTCGACCCGGAGCGAGCCGAGGTTCAGGACCAGCTGCTCGACGAGCGCCCTTCCGACGTGCCGGCGCGCGAAGTCCGGATGCACGCCGACGGTGTCGAGCACCGCGGTGGGCTCGGTCCGGCCGAAGTCGCCGTAGTCCACCCGCGCCATGAGAAACCCGGCGAACGCGCCGTCCACCTCGGCCACCAGCGACACCCGGACGCCGGCGTGGCGCAGCGTCTCGGCGATCTTGCGCCGGTAGTAGGCCGCGCGGTCCCGTCCGGTGATGCGCCGGTCGAGCCGCACGATGGCCTGGGCGTCGCGCTCGTCCATGGAGCGGACCGGCAGGTCCTCCCAGGCGAAGTCCTCGCCCGCCGGGCGCTCGAGCCCGCGCTCGAGGACGAACCTGCCCGAGAGCCGGAAGCCCGACGCCGCGAAGAACCCGACCAGCTGGTGCTCGCTCCAGTCCGCCTGGGTGAGGAGCTGGCGCGCCCCCCGCGCTCCGAGCGCGTCCGTGAGCGAGGCGAGCAGCGCCGAGCCGACGCCGGCGCCCCGCGCCGCCTCCGACACCGCGAGCGCGTCGAGCACCCCGGCCCGGGTGGTCCCGCCGAACTCGCCGTCCACGAGCCGCGCGAAGGCGAACCCGAGGAGGCGCCCGTCGCGCTCCGCCCCGAGCGCCAACCCCGCTTCGGGGTCCTCGGCCAGGAGCGCCAAGCGCTTCGCGAAGAACCCCCGGCGCGAGCGCCCGGCGGCGGCCCCGTCGATCTCGACGGCGGCGTCGAGGTCGGCCGGGGACAGCGGGCGGGTGGCGGCCGCGGCCGTCACGCCGCCCTCGCGGCCGCGCCTGGCGCCGCCCCCCGGGCCTTGAGCTTCTCGTGGCGGAACGCCCCCCACAGCGCAGCGCCAATGGCACCCGCCAGGATGGAGTCGGCGTGGCTCCGCACCTCGAGCGCGCTCCTCGCCTCGGCGAGGGCCTCGCGCAGGGCGGCCACGAGCCCGGAGTCGAGGGCCAGCCCGCCCGTCACCAGCGCGGTGCCCTCGGCGGCGGCGATTCCCTTGACGAGCCCCGCCAGCCGCCCGGCCATGGAGAGGTGGATCCCGCGGAGGATGTTGGCCGCGGAGACGCCGCGCGACACCATGTTGATGACGTCGGTCTCGGCCAGCACCGCGCAGATGGAGGACACCTTCTCCGGGCTCGTCCCCTGCTGCGAGAGCGGCCCGATCTCGTCCTGCGCGATGCCGAGGTAGCGCGCGATGTTCTCCAGGAACTGGCCGGACCCCGAGGCGCACTGGCTGGTCATCTTGTAGGTGAGCACCTTGCCGCGGGCGTCGGTGCGGATGGCCCGCCCGTGCAGCGCACCGACGTCGAGCACCGCCCGCGCCGAGGGGTCGAGGAACACCGCGCCGCGCGCATGGGTGGTCATGGAGTAGAAGTGACCGGTCGCAAAGGGGACGCCCTCGCCGTCGCCAGTGGTGGCGACGTAGTGGACGTCGCCGCGGGCGAGCTTCGCCTCGGCGAGGAGGGCGTCGTAGAGCTGCGCCGCGAGGTGGTAGGGATCGCGCTGGCGGATCCGCTCCACGCCCTTCGCTAGGAGGCGAGGCTCGCCGCCCACGTCGAAGAGGACCACCTTCACGCAGCCGGTGCCGACGTCGACGCCCGCCGTGATGGGCATGGGGCCTCCTCTCCGCTACGCCGCCGCCCGCTGGGCGAAGGTGGCCGCGCCCAGCGCGCCGGTGTAGATCGAGTCCGGGTTGATGTTGATGGTGACGTCCCCGTAGTTCTCCTTCACGAGCTTCCTGAGCTCGCGGACCGCCGCCTGGTTCTTCGCCACTCCGCCCGTGAAGGTGAACTGGTCGCGGATCCCGCCGGAGCGGGAGAGGATGGACATGGCGCGCAGCACGATGGCCCGGTGGAGGCCCGCCAGGATGTCCTCGCGCCGGTCGCCGAGCGCGAGCCGGTCCCGCAGCTCCGCGCCGGCGAACACCGTGCAGGTCGAGTTGATGCGGAGCGTCTTCTGGGCCTTGAGCGCCATGGGGCCGAGCTCGTGGAGGCCCATCTTCATCTCGTCGGCGACGTAGCCGAGGTAGCGGCCGGTGCCCGCCGCGCAGCGGTCGTTCATCTGGAAGTTCTCGACGATGCCGTCCTTGTCCACCTGGATGGCCTTCGTGTCCTGCCCGCCGATGTCGAGGACGGTGCGCGTGCCCTGGTACATGAGGTGGGCGCCGAGGCCGTGGCAGAGGATCTCGGAGCGGATGTGCTCCCTGGGGAAGGGGAGCCGGACGCGCCCGTAGCCCGTCCCCACGACGTAGGCCTCCTCGAGCGGGATGGCGAGCGCGGAGCGGATGGCCTCGCGCACCTCGGCCGCCGGGAGCGCGGCCTCCCTGGCCAGGGCGGCGTCGAGGGCGCGCAGGAACTTCTGCTCGCCGGCGCCGGTCGGGGGGCGGTTCTCCACCTCGATGATCGACTTGTCGTAGACGTTGAGGAGGAGGTCGAAGGAGAGCCCCGTCGAGCGACACTCGGCCTCGGCCTCCGCCATGAAGGCCGACCCGGCGACGTCGCGGAAGAAGTCGGACTTGCGCCGTGCCCCCGGCTGGAAGAGGGCCGGGGACTCGTCCCGGACCCGGCGGAACACCTCGCCGAGCGTCCGGGCCAGCGCTTCCTGCTGACCCACGAAGCGGAGCCCGCCCGAGTTCCTGACGCAGGTCGCCTCCAGGTCGTCGAGCTGGTCGCGGAACTGCACGTGCCGGAAGTGCCGCTCCAGGCCGGCGAGGAACTCCTCCACCCGCCCCCCGATCCCCTCCACCTGCGCCAGCCCGCGGCGGAAGAGCGTGAACCGCGCGTCGATGAAGGCCTCCTGCTTCGAGACCGTCGAGGCCGTGTCGTAGTTCGAGCGGGAGTTGGTGATGCCGCGCCCGAGCACGCTGGCGCCATCGTCCACCACCACCGCCTTGGTGGTGGTGGAGCCGAGGTCGATGCCCACGAAGCACTTCATGGCGCTCTCCCTCACGCCGCGGGGGCGACGCTCTTCCGCTTCTGGTCGATCATCTGGAAGTAGCTCTCCAGGCGGTTCTTCACGTTCGCCGCGGAGAAGTAGCGGGGATCGACGAGGTCCGTCTCGATGAAGGCGGCTGGCTTCCCGGTGCGCTTCTCGATCTCGCGCATGATCATGAGCTGCCCGGCCGAGAAGCTGTTGCAGCTCTTGATGGAGTTGATGAGGAGCCCGTCCGCCTGGTAGTCGCTCAGGTACTTCTCGAGGAGCTCCACGCGCTGCGGTAGGCTCCGGTTCGTGTAGCAGCCGAGGCAGTAGTCGGCGAGCGTCTCCAGCGGATGATCGGGATCGTGGCGGTAGCCGAGGTCGTAGATGCCGCCGACCTTGGTGTAGCTCGAGGCCACCACCACCGCGCCCTCGTCGTAGAACATCTTCCAGAACTCGCGGAAGTTGGTCCAGTTGGGAGGGCCCTCGACGACCAGCCGGTACTTCTCCTCGCCCATCTCGCCGTCAGGGGTGATCGGCCCCTTCTTCTGGCGGACGCGCTCCTCGATCTCGCCGCGCAGCACCCGGTAGAACTCGGTCGCCTCCGGCGTGCCACGGAACGCGGTGAAGATCGGACCGATGTAGTACACGCCGCCGAAGTAGCCGTCGATCGGCGACGGACGGTGCCGCGCCGCATCCCAGACCGCCACCAGGTCTTCTTCCGCCTGCGCCGAGCGTGCGAG
>DASTPH010000085.1:0-8680 GCA_035762305.1 Anaeromyxobacteraceae bacterium | reverse complement strand
ATCTTGAGCGCCCGGGCCTCGCTCCGCCGGCGCTTCCCCGCAGCCGCCCGAAGGTGCCGCGGTCGCGGCGTCGCGCCGACGGACTCGACGTCGCGACGGCGAACACGCGCCGGGAACGCGACCAGGAAAGCACGGGACGAGGCACGCCTTTCGCCGTCGCGCCTCGTCGTTCGGGGCCGCGGCGCCGCCATGGGTGCCGCGGGGCGGCGAGGACACGCGCCGGCGGAACGAGGCCCGGGTGCGCTGCCCGGCGCGAGGACGGGCCGGAGGGTGAGGCCCGAGGCGACCAGAGGACACGCGCCGGCGGGGCGAGGCCTCGGCGCGACCCTCGGCGCGAGTGCCGGAGGGGGAGGCCCGAGGCGACCCCAGGACGCGCGCCGGCGGAGCGAGGCCCGGGCGACGTGGGACCGGTCCCGCGGAGGTGCTACGCTCGAGCCGATGCTCTTCGATGCCCACCTCAGCCCGGCCGGCGTGGCCGGCCGCGACGCCGCCGACCTAGGCTTCTTCGGGGTCGCGGGCGCGCTCTGCCCCGCGGGCGAGCCGGCCGCGGCCAGCGCCGCCTCGGTGCGTCAAGGCTGGGAGCGGCTCTGCGGCCCGGCGGTGCGCCGACTGCGACGGCACGGGCTCCTGGCCTACGCGGCCCTCGGGGTCCACCCCCGCCGCATCCCCTGGCGCGGGCTGGAGGCCCTCCTGGCCGAGCTCCCCGACCTCCTGGGGCGGCCGGAGGTGGTGGCCATCGGCGAGATCGGCCTCTGGGAGGGAGGCGGGCGCGAGGAGGAGCTCCTCTCGCGCCAGCTGGAGATGGCGCGGGAGCTGCGGCTGCCGGTGGCGGTGCGCGTTCCGCAGGCGGACGCGGTCCGGCTCACCCGCCGCATCCTGGCCATCCTGCGCGAGGCGGAGCTGGAGCCGGGCCGGGTGCTTCTGGGCCCGGTCGACGCGCGCACCGTGCGCATGGTGCGCGCCTGCGGCTACCAGGCCGGGCTGTGGCTCTCGGGGTCGGGCGCGCTGGAGGCGGCGGTGCGGCTGGTCCGCTCGCTGGGGGCCGAGGGGCTGGTGCTCGGCTCGGGCGCCGGCGAGGGAGGGGACCTGTTGGCGCTGCCGCGGGCCGCCGACCGGCTGGCGCGGGCCGGGCTCTCGGCGGCGGTGGTGCGCCGGGTCTGCGGCTTCAACGCCCTGGCCGCGCTGGGCCTCGACGCGCGCGCGCTGCGCCCGGGGCGCGGCGCCAGTGGCCGCTCCGGCCCCCCCGCTTCTCCGTGAGCTCGAGCCCCTGGATGCGCATGCCCCGCTCGTGGCGCTTCAGCATGTCGTAGACGGTGAGGCAGGCCGCGGCCACTGCCGTCAGCGCCTCCATCTCCACCCCGGTGCGGTCGACGGTGCGCACCGTGGCCTCGACCTCGATGCCGCCCCCGCGGGGCCAGGCCTCCACCTCCACCCCCGAGAGGGCGATGGGGTGGCACAGCGGCACCAGGTCGGGGGTGCGCTTGGCGGCCATGACGCCGGCCAGGCGCGCCGCCGCCAGCACGTCCCCCTTCTCCACCTCGCCGCGCCGCACCCGCCGCACCGTGGCCGGGCGCATGGCCACGAAGCCGCGCGCCACCGCCACGCGCTCGGTGGCCGGCTTCTGGCCGACGTCGATCATCTTCATGGCCCTCACCCTTCGCGGCTTCCCGGGAGGCCGAGCGCCCGCTCCCCGGGAGAGGGCCACGCGCGCTGCCGCTCGGGGTCGCGTCAGTGGATCCCTTTCTCCGCCAGCCAGCGCTCGGCGTCCATGGCGGCCATGCACCCCATGCCGGCGGCGGTCACCGCCTGCCGGTAGGTGGGGTCGGCCACGTCGCCGGCGGCGAACACGCCCTCCACCGAGGTGCGCGTGGAGGGGGACTTGATCCTGAGGTAGCCGACCTCGTTCATCTCCAGCTGCCCCTTGAAGATGGCGGTGTTGGGCTCGTGCCCGATGCCCATGAAGACGCCCTTCAAGGGCAGCTCGCGGGTGCTCCCGTCCTTGGTGCTCTTGAGGCGCACCCCGGTGACCGCCTTGCCGTCGCCGAGGATCTCGTCCACCACCGCGTTCCACAGGGGCTCGATGCGGGAGTTTTTGCGGGCCCGCTCCTGCATGATCTTGGAGGCGCGCAGCTCGCCGCGGCGGTGCACCAGGTAGACCTTGGAGGCGTACTTGGTGAGGAAGGTGGCCTCCTCCACCGCGGTGTCGCCGCCGCCCACCACCGCCACCTCCACGCCCCGGAAGAAGAAGCCGTCGCAGGTGGCGCAGGCGGAGACGCCGCGCCCCTGGTACTGCCTCTCCGAGGGGAGGCCCAGCCACTTGGCCGAGGCCCCGGTCGCCACCACCACCGCATCGGCGGTGTGGAGGATGTCGTCCCGCCACAGCCGGAAGGGGCGGACCTTGAGGTCGACCCGGGTCACCTCCCCCATGGCGAAGCGCGTGCCGAAGCGCTCGGCCTGCTTCCGCATGTGCTCCATGAGCTCCGGGCCCAGGATACCGTCGGGGAAGCCCGGGTAGTTCTCCACCTCGCTGGTGATGGTGAGCTGCCCGCCCGGCTGCAAGCCCTCCACCATGAGGGGCGAGAGGTTGGCGCGCGCGGCGTAGAGGGCAGCGGTGTAGCCGGCCGGGCCGCTGCCGACGATCACGAGCTTCTCGTGCTGGGCCATGATGCTCTCGATCTAGCCGGTGGGAGCCCGCTTGTCAGCAGGAGGGTTCGGCCGTGGTACGCTGGCCGCGATGGACCCGGCCCCGCTGCGCGCCTGCCCCCTCTTCCAGACCCTCTCCAGCGACCAGCTCCGCAAGCTGGCCGGCATCGCCCGGCGCCGCGACGCCGCGCAGGGCGAGGTGATCTTCCGCGAGGGCGAGCCCGGGGACGAGATGTACGTGGTGGTGGCCGGCAGGGTGCGCATCTCCAAGCAGGTGGAGGGGGTGGGGGAGGAGGCCCTCTCCATCGTCGAGCCGGGGAGCTACTTCGGCGAGATGGCCATGATCGACGACGCGCCGCGCTCCGCCGACGCCCGGGCCCACTCCGCCTGCGCCCTGGCGGCCATCCGGCGCGAGGACCTGGACCAGCTCATGTTCATCGACAAGGACCTGGCCTACGACCTCCTCTGGACCTTCCTGCGCACGCTCTCGGCGCGGCTGCGCGAGACCAACGACAAGATCAAGGGCTTCTTCGCCCTGTCCAGCCCCTTCCGGTGAGGCCGGTCAGCGCCGGCCCCAGAACAGGATCCGCCGCTACGATGCCCGTAGGGCCGGGGCTCGTCCCCCGCCGATTCGAGCCGTCCGGGACGGGCGGCGAGGCTTTTGGGAATCCTCGGGCTCGTCGGGTTCTCCGGCCGAGTTGGACGCGGAGTGCACAACAGTTGCAGAAGCAGCCTCGCCACCCTTCGGGTGGCTCGGCAGTAGGTAGGGCGGGGGCTCGTCCCCCGCCTGAGTCCATCAGCGTCGCCCCCAGAACAGGATGCGGCGGTAAGCGTAGAAGTACGGGCGCTCGTCGGGCAGGACCTCGAGCAGGCGCTCCCGGTAGGCGGCGAGGTAGCGCTCCCACAGCTCGGCCGGCAGCCGCTTGCGGTAGTCGGTGAGCAGGGTGCCCCGCACCCACTCCACGACCTCGGCCGGCTCCCGCAGCGGGTGGCCGTAGACGCGGAGCTGGACCTGCTGCTCACGGTAGCCGAGGCGGAAGAGCAGCCGCGCGTATTCCTCGGGCTCGAGCACCGGCGTGCCGCGGGCGTAGCCGGAGAGGGCCTCGGCGAAGGGCGGCGCGCGGGCGAGCTCGTGGGCCAACCGGTGCGAGGGGTGGTCGTGGTTGGCCGGCACCTGCACCGCCAGCTGGCCGTCCGGCCCGAGCGCCCGGGTGAGGCGGCCGAGCAGGGCCTCGTGGTCCGGGACCCAGTGCAGGGCGGCGTTGGAGAGCACCAGGTCCAGCCCCTGGCCGGCGAAATCGGCGATGTCCGAGCGCGCGAAGGAGAGGCCGCCGCCCGCGAGCGGCTGGGCCCGCTCCAGCATGGCCGGCGAGGAGTCGATCCCCAGTGTCTCCCGCGCCCCCAGGAGCCGGTGGGCCTCGGCGGTGAGCTCGCCGGTGCCGCACCCCAGGTCCACCACGCGCATGCCCGGGCGCGGCCGCACCAGGGCCAGCAGGTCCCGGAACGGCTGGGCGCGCTCGGCGCCGAAGCGGGCGTAGAGATCGGGGCTCCAGGCGTCGGCGGGCATGGGCAGTCGGGCGGGCCCCGATCATAATGGCAGGGACTTCCGCTTTCCCCCGCTTCGAGTGAAAATGGCCGGGCGGGGACAAGGCAGGGAAGGCATGCCCAGGAGAGCCCGGGGGGACGCGCTCCGCCCGCGCCGCGAGGAACGGGAAGGGGTGACGCGCCTGGCCCTGGCGCGCCACCTCGAGTCCTTCACCCGCTACTCGGGCGACATCCTGCTCCTCTTCGACCCGGCGGGGCGCCTGGTGGAGGCCAACGAGCGGGCAGTCGAGGCCTACGGCCACTCGCGGAAGGCGCTCATGGCGCTGGGCGCCGACGACCTCTGCGCCGGCCAGGGAACCGCCGAGGTGCGCCGCCGCCTGACGGGGGCCCCGGCCGAGGGCGTGGTCTACGAGGCGGTGCACCGGCGGGCGGACGGCTCGACCTTTCCGGTGGAGGTGAGCGCCCGGCTCATCACCATCGAGGGCTCCACCTACCTGCAGGCCATCGTGCGCGACATCTCCGAGCGCAGGCGCGCCGAGGCAACCGTGGCCTACCAGGCCATGCTGCTCGCCAACATGAACGAGGCGGTCATGGGCCTCGACGACAAGTTCCTGGCGCGCGCCTGGAACCGGGCCGCCGAGCGCATCTACGGCTGGAAGGCGGAGGAGGTGATGGGCCGCCCCATCCTGCGGCTCCTCGACACGCAGTACCACCGCGGCTTCGACCAGGCCATGCTGTCGCGCCTCCAGGAGGACGGGCGCATCCGCCTGGAGATGCGGCAGCGCCGCAAGGACGGCAGCTACATCGACGTGGAGGGCGTCTCGGTGGCGCTGCGGGACCAGGCCGGGCGCATCACCGGCTACGTGGCCGTGAACCGCGACGTCACCGATCGGCGCCGGGCCGAGGAGGCGCTGCGCCTCTCGGAGGAACGCCTCAAGCTGGCGCTGGAGGCCACCGGCGACGGCCTGTGGGAGCTCAATCTCAAGACCGGAAGCGGCTACCTCTCGCCCTCCTGGGCCGAGCGGCTGGGAGTTCCGGGCGGCGACCTCCAGGACGGGCGGGCCACCCTCTCGGCGCTCGACCCCGAGGAGGGCTCGGCGGAGGCGGCCGGCGTGGCCGAGCACGTCGCCGGGGGGCGTCCCTGGTACGAGTACGAGCGGCGCCTGTCACTGCCCGGCGGCGGGGCCGGCTGGGTGCTGTGCCGCGGCAAGGTGGTGGAGCGCGGCCCGCGCGGCGAGCCGCTGCGTCTCATCGGCACCCTCTCCGACGTGACCGAGAAGCGCCGCCTGCATGCCCAGCTCATCCAGTCGGACCGCATGGCCTCCATGGGCACGCTGGCCGCCGGGGTGGCGCACGAGATCAACAACCCCCTGGCCTACGTGGTGGCCAACCTGGGATGGGTGGCTCAGGCGCTCGGCGGCGCCGGGCCCGGCGGGGCCGTCCCGCCCGAGGACCTGGTGGAGATGCGCGAGGCGCTCGAGGAGGCCCGCGGCGGAGCCGAGCGGGTGCGAGCCATCGTCCGAGACCTCAAGACCTTCTCCCGCGGCGACGAGCCGGCCCGGGGGCCCACCGACGTGCGCCGGGTGCTGGAGTCGGCCCTGAACCTGGCCCGCAACGAGATCCGCCACCGGGCCCGGATGATCAAGGACTTCGGCGAGGTCCCCGCGGTCGAGGCCAGCGAGCACCGCCTGGGGCAGGTGTTCCTGAACCTCCTCATCAACGCCGCCCAGGCCATCCCCGAGGGCCGGGCCGACAAGAACCAGGTGCGGGCGGTCACCCGCACCGACGATCGGGGCCGGGCGGTGGTGGAGATCCACGACACCGGCACCGGCATCCCGCCCGAGCACCTGGCCTCGATCTTCGAGCCCTTCTTCACCACCAAGCCGCCCGGGGTGGGCACCGGCCTGGGCCTCGCCATCTGCCACGGCATCGTCACCGGCCTGGGGGGCGAGATCCGTGTGACCTCCCGGCCCGGCCACGGCAGCGTGTTCCAAGTGATCCTGCCGCCGGCGCGGGGCCAGCCGGATGCGCCCGCGGCGCGGGCCGTCGCGCCGCCCGTGTCCCGCGCCCGCATCCTGGTGGTGGACGACGAGCCCCTGGTGGGCCGGGCCGTCCAGCGCATCCTCGGCGCTCGCCACGAGGTGGTGGTCGAGAGCTCGGGGCGCGCCGCCCTGGCCCGCGTCGAGCGAGGCGAGACCTTCGACCTCCTCCTCTGCGACCTGATGATGCCCGAGCTGACCGGGCAGGACCTCCTCGAGGCGCTGGAGCGCACCGCGCCCGACCTGGCCGGCCGGGTGGCGTTCCTCACCGGGGGGGCCTTCACCCCGGCGGCGCGCGAGTTCCTGGAGCGCACGGCGCGCCCGCGGCTGGACAAGCCCTTCGAGGCCCAGGCGCTGGAGCGGCTGGTGGCGGGAGAGCTGGCCCGGTACGCTCGCCCCTGAAGCGGCCGGGCGCGGGGAAGGCGGTTGACCCGCGCCTGGTTATGACGAACAATCCAATTTTCCGTCGCCAACCCCCAAAGGAGTCCTGATGTCCGCACACACCCTGGCCGGTGCTCTGTCGCTGCTCGGCGCCATGGCCTGCACCGCGCCCACCGCGCCGCCGGCCAAGCCGACCGCCGCGGCCGAGGAGGCCCAGGATCCCAAGGCCGCCATGGCCCGCTGGAGCGGCGAGGTCGTCACCGCTGCCGATCTCGACGAGGTGGTGAAGAAGGATCTGCGACGGGCGGAGAACGAGCACCAGGAGCGGACCTACCAGATGAAGAAGGCGGCCCTGGACGGGCTCGTCGCCAAGCGGCTGGTGGAGGCCAAGGCCAAGGCGGCCGGCAAGACCCCGGAGCAGCTCGTCGAGTCGGAGGTGCTGGCCAAGATCCCCGAGCCCTCGCCGCAGGAGGTGAAGGACCTCTACGAGCGCGCCAAGGCCAGCGGGCGCCAGGTTCCGCCGCTGGAGCAGGCCCGGCCGGACATCGTCCGCTTCCTCAAGCAGCAGCGGGCCCAGGAGGCGCTGCGCGCCTACTACGACACGCTCCGCACCGAGGCCAAGGTGGAGGTGCTCCTGCCGGCCTGGCGGCCGCCGCGGATCGAGGTCGCGGCCGACGGCCCCTCCCGCGGGTCGGCCAAGGCCCCGGTGACCATCGTGGAGTTCTCGGACTTCGAGTGCCCCTACTGCGGGCGGGCCGAGTCGGTGGTGAACCAGGTGCTCGAGACCTACGGCGAGAAGGTGCGGCTCGTCTACCGAGACTACCCGCTGCCCTTCCACCCCAACGCCCCCAAGGCGGCCGAGGCCGCCCACTGCGCCGGCGACCAGGGCAAGTACTGGCAGATGCACGGAAAACTCTTCGCCAACCAGCGCGGGCTCGACGTCGGTTCGCTCAAGGGGTACGCCAAGGACCTGGGGCTCGACAGCGGCAAGTTCAACACCTGCCTGGACTCGGGGGAGAAGGCCAAGGTGGTGGAGGCGCACCGCAAGGCGGGTGACGAGGCGGGGGTCTCCGGCACACCGGCCTTCTTCGTGAACGGGGTCCTCCTCTCCGGCGCCCAGCCCTTCGAGGCCTTCAAGCCGCTGGTGGACGCCGAGCTGGCGAAGAAATAAGGCCGACTCGAGCCCCGCCCGGAAGCGGTGGGCGGGGGCACCGGCTGGCATCTCCGTCGCGAAGGCGCTAGATCGAGGGCGGCCCACGGGGCCGGACCGCGTATGGGCGCTTACGACCACGGGAGCCTCCCCGCCATCGCCGAGCGCCGGCGGACCCGCCAGATCCACGTGGGACGGGTTCCGGTGGGGGGCGGTGCGCCCATCGCCGTCCAGTCCATGACCACCACCCAGACGGCCGACGCGGCCGCCACGCTCTCGCAGCTTCGGGCGCTGGCGGAGCAGGGCGCCGACATCGTGCGGCTGGCCGTGCCCGACCGGGAGTCGGCGGCGGCGCTGCCCGGCATCGTGCGCGCCTCGCCGGTGCCGCTGGTGGCCGACATCCACTTCGACTACCGACTGGCCCTCCTGGCCCTCGACGCCGGCGTCCACTGCATCCGCCTGAACCCCGGCAACATCGGCAGCGCGGAGCGGGTGCGCGAGGTGGTGAAGGCGGCCAGCCAGCGCCAGGTCCCCATCCGCATCGGCGTCAACGCCGGGTCGCTGGAGGACGACATCGTCGAGAGGCGCGGCTGGCCCACCGCCGAGGGGATGGTGGAGAGCGCCGAGCGCCACATCCGGATCCTGGAGGACCTGGGCTACCGGGAGATCAAGGTCTCGCTCAAGGCCCACGACGTGGCCATGACGGTGCAGGCCAACCGGCTCTTCGCCGAGCGCTTCGACTACCCGCTGCACCTGGGGGTCACCGAGGCGGGGACGCTCCTCTCCGGCGCCGTGAAGAGCGCCGCCGGCCTCGGGATCCTCCTGGCGCAGGGCATCGGCGACACGGTGCGGGTGTCGCTGGCCGCCGACCCCCTGGAGGAGGTGAAGGTGGCCCGCACCCTCCTCAAGGCGCTGGGGCTCA
>DASTPH010000084.1:0-6584 GCA_035762305.1 Anaeromyxobacteraceae bacterium | reverse complement strand
CTCCGTCGCACTTTGCGGGGAAGGCCCCGGGCCTTGCAAGTGAGGGCAAGGCCCGGGCCCTCCCCGCAGAGCCCTACCGGGGGAGGCGGAGCGCCGCCTCCCCCGGACCCCCACCCGCGTGCCGCGCCGCCGAGGAACCGGGATATGTCTTCTTCGGCGCAGCACTAGTCCTCCGGGGCTTCCGCGCGCGAGCGCGGCGCCAGTCCCTCCCAGCGTCGCATCAGATCGTTGGGGATTCCCAGGCGGTCCAGCACCCGGGCCACCACCGTGTCCACCAGCTCTCCGATGTCCCGGGGGCTCGAGTAGAAGCTGGGCGTGGCCGGCATGACGACGGCGCCGGCCTCCACCACCTGGGCGATGGCGCGGGCGTGGATGAGCGAGATGGGGGTCTCGCGCAGGACCAGCACCAGCTTGCGCCGCTCCTTGAGCATGACGTCGGCGGCGCGGCCGATGAGGTCGAGCGAGACGCCGTGGGCGATGCGGGCCAGGCACCCGGCCGAGCAGGGCACCACCACCATGGCCTCGTAGCCCAGCGCGCTCCCGGAGGAGAAGGGCGCCGAGAAGTCCCGGGACTTCCACACCGTGAAGGGGTACCTCGGGGCGTGGCCGATCTCCGACATCCACACCTGCATGCCGGTCTCGGTGAAGACCAGGTCGGCCGAGAGGCCGTGCTTCGGCCCGTCGGCGGCGAGGAAGTCGAGGAGCCGCTTGGCGTACGGCGCACCCGAGGCGCCGGAGACGCCGACGATGACCTTCATTCCGCCCTCCCGGCCAGCACCAGGCCGCACACGCCGGGGAAGAGCACCTCGCCGCGCGCGGCGGCGAAGCCGTTCGCCCTCGCGCCCAGCAGGAACTCCGGGAGGGAGGCGAATCGCTCCATCGAGTCAACCAGGTAGCGGTAGGCTTCCGGGTCTGGCGAGAGGAGGCGCCCCATCACCGGGAGCATGAGCCGGTTGTAGAAGCCGTGCACCGCCCGCGAGCCGGCCGACTCGGCGCGGAAGAACTCCAGCACCCCGAGCCGGCCGCCGGGCCGGAGCACGCGGGCGATCTCGAGGAGCCCGGCCCGCCAGTCGTCGAGGTTGCGCAGGCCGAAGGTGACGGTGACCGCGTCGAAGCTCCGGTCGCGGAAGGGGAGCTTGAGCGCGTCGGCGCCGCTGGCGGGGAGCCCGGTCTTCCGGACGCCCCGCGCCAGCATGGGGAGCGAGAAGTCGGCGCCCACCACGGTGGCGCCCGGGGCGGCCCGCGTCGCCAGGTCGGCCACGTCCATGGTGCCGGCGCACAGGTCGAGGAGCCGCTCCCCGCCGCGGAGCCCGAGCTCCCGCACCAGCCTTCGCCGCCAGCGCTGGTCGACCCGGAGCGTCATGACCCGGTTCAGGAGGTCGTAGCTCGGGGCGATGCGGTCGAACATGGCGCGCACCGCCGGCGCGCGCGCCCCTTCCCCCGGCAGCGGGACCGCGCTCATGTGACGCTCCCCCGGCGCGGCGTCCAGCTCGCCGCCGGCGGCGCCGCGATGCGGGGCCGGCGCGGGGCGGGGGCGCCCGGCACCAGCCGCTGGTAGAGCGCGTCCATGCGGGCCAGCACCTCCGGCGGATGGACCGAGGGCTCGGGCCACTCGCGGCCGCCCTCCTCGGCCCACTTGCGGGTGGCGTCCACGCCGATCTTGGCGCCCAGGCCGAAGGCCGGGGCGGAGTGGTCGAGCACGTCCACCGGCCCCTCCACCACCACCAGGTCGCGCTTGGCGTCCACGTTGGCGAGCGCCCGCCAGGCGCACTGGGCGTGGTCGTGCACGTCCACGTCCTCGTCGAAGACCACCAGCGTCTTGGTGGAGGCCATCTGTCCCGAGCCCCACATGCCGTGCATGAGCTTCTTGGCGTGGCCCGGGAACTCCTTGCGGATGGCCAAGAGGCACAGGTTGTGGAACACGCCCTCCGCCGGGAAGGACATGTCCACCACCTCGGGGAAGACCGTCTGCAGCATGGGCAGGAAGAGGCGCTCGGTGGCCTTGCCAAGCCACAGGTCCTCCATCGGCGGCGGCCCGACCACGGTGGCGGGGTAGATGGCGTCGCGGCGCCGCGTCACCGCCGTGACCTCCAGGAACGGATAGTCGTCGGCGAGCGAGTAGTAGCCGGTGTGGTCGCCGAACGGCCCCTCCCGCACCAGCGGTGCCGAGGGATCGACGAAGCCCTCGATGACCACGTCGGCCTCGGCCGGGACCTCGAGGTCCACCGTGGCGCCGCGGGTCAGGGCCACGCCCTCTTTCCGGAGGAAGCCGGCGAAGAGGTACTCGTCGATGCCCGGGGGGAGCGGCGCCGAGGCGCAGTAGGTGAGCACCGGGTCGCCCCCCAGGGCCATGGCCACCGGCATGCGCTGGCCGCGCTTCTTGTAGCCGCGGTAGTGGGCGGTGGCGGTCTTGTGGAGCTGCCAGTGCATGGCGAGCCGCCGCGGTCCGAGGACCTGGAGCCGGTACAGGCCCACGTTGCGCGCGCCGCTCTCCGGATCGAGGGTGATGACCTGCGGCAGGGTGAGGAAGGGCCCGCCGTCGTGGGGCCAGGTGGTGAGCACCGGCAGCCGCGAGAGGTCCGGCTCCCGGTCCACCACCTCCTGGACCGGGCCGCCCGAGACGCGCCGGGGGGCGTAGGAAGCCAGCCTTCCCAGCTTGGGGATCATCTTCAGCTTCTCCCAGAGCGTCTGGGGCGGGGCCAGGTGGAGCAGCTCGCGGAGCTCGCGGGCCGGCTCCTCGAAGTCCTCGCAGGAGAGGGCCCAGCTGGTGCGGCGGCGGGTGCCGAAGAGGTTCATGGCCACCGGCAGCTCGCCCGCGGAGGGGCGCTCGAAGAGGAGCGCCGGGCCCTCCTGCTTGGCGGCGCGGTCGGCCAGGGCCGCCATGTCGAGGCGGACGTCCACCGGCTCGCGGACCCGGGTGAGCTCGCCGGCCCGCTCCAGGCGATCGAGGAACTCCCTGAGCGAGCGGTAGGCCATGAGCGGCGTGGATCTATCCCGGATCGCCTCTTGTTTTCAACGAAGCTTGAAAGCTATACACCGGCCCCATGTCTCAGACCATCCGGGTGGCGCACAGCCCCGACTCCGACGACGCCTTCATGTTCTACGGACTGGCCTCCGGCGCGGTTCGGGCGGAAGGGCTCGAGTTCGTGCACGAGCTTCACGACATCGAGACCCTGAACCGCGCCGCGGTCGAGGGCCGCTACGAGATCACCGCGCTCTCGGTGCACGCCTACGCCTACCTGGCCGGGAAGTACCTGCTCCTCGACTCGGGAGCCTCCTTCGGGGACGGATACGGCCCGACGCTGGTGGTGTCACAGGGCTCGAGCTTCCTCCGGGCCGAGGAGCTGGCCCATGGCCGCATCGCCATCCCCGGCAAGTGGACCAGCGCCGCCCTGGCCCTCTCCCTGCGGTTGCCGGGGCACGAGGCGGTGATCGAGGACTTCAAGGCCATCGGCGCCATGGTGAAGCGGGGCAAGGTGGACGCCGGCCTGGTGATCCACGAGGGGCAGCTCACCGCCGCCGAGGAGGGCTTGCGCGTCGTCGAGGACCTGGGCCGGTGGTGGAAGGACCGGACCGGGCTGCCGCTGCCGCTGGGCATGAACGGCGTGCGCCGTGACCTGCCCGAGCCGCTGCGCCGTACCCTGGCCCGCGTCCTCGCCGAGAGCGTGGCCTACGGCCTCGCCAACCGCGAGCAGGCGCTCGACCACGCCATGCAGTACGCCCGCGGCCTCGACCGCAGGAAGGCCGACACCTTCGTGGGGATGTACGTGAACGAGTGGACCCGCGACCTGGGGGCGACGGGGCGGGAGGCGGTGGCGCGGTTCCTCTCCGAGGCGGCCGAGCAGAAGCTCGTCCCGGCGGTGAGGCCGGAGTACCAGGAGCGGTAGGGCCAGGTGTCGGATTCTCCGCCGCGGAGCCCCAAAAAGGGGTAGGTTCGTGCTTCGCGCAGGACCGCAGGGAGGGGAATGGCTCGACTCGCGTTTCGTCACGCTGGCTACGCCTTCACGGCGGCCGTTCTCGCCTGCGGGCAGGCGCGCGAGACACCGCGGAGCGCCTGGACCAGCCAGGCGGCGAAATGCAGCCGCTGCCACGGCGACCCGGCTCGCGTCGCCTCCTCCTCCAGCGATCCGCTCATTGCCGCCGCGCCCCCGGTCGACCTCCGGGGAGGCCAGGCCACCACCGACCGGGGCGTCGGAGCCCACCAGCGGCACCTGACCGGCGGCTCGTCGTGGACCGGAGTCGCCTGCGCTTCGTGTCACCTCGTCCCGTCGGAGAGTATCTCCCATCTTCCCCAGCAGCAGGGGAAGGTGACCTTCTCCGGCGTGGCGGTCGCGGTCTGGCCGGGTGCGCCGGCCGTCCAGCCGATCTGGGACGGGGCCTCGTGCAGCGCGAGCTACTGCCATGGCTCGTTTCCGGGCGGGAACGCAGGAAACGCGCCTGTCTGGACGGCGGCGCGCGACGACGCGTGCGGGACGTGCCATGGGCTGCCGCCACCTTCTCCCCACCCGGCCGTGGAAGGGGGCCTCGATGGCTGCCTCGTCTGCCACCCCGATCCGTTCTCGGGCCCGACCCACGTCGACGGCCACCTCGACATCCAGGGACACGACGCTGCCTGGGTCGACCCGGCCAGTTCCGCCTTCCACGCCTTCTCCGCGAACCGCGACCTCGCCACCTGCCAGGCCTGCCACGGCGCGGATCTCACGGGATCCTTCACCGGCGTCGCCTGCTCGAGCTGCCACGATGGAGGGGTGCACGGCGGCGTCACCGTGCCTCCCTTCGAGGTCGCTGGCGTGCCCAACTGCGTCGCCTGTCACGGCGGCGCCGACGGCCAGAGCGGCGCACCGCCCAGGGCCACCTGGGGCAACGCGGGCGACCTCGTCCGCGTCGGGGCTCACTCGACCCACGTCGCGGCGGGCTACGATTGCGCCGCGTGCCATGTGAAGCCCGCAGACATGTTCACGCCCGGGCACATCGACGGCGCCCACGCCGACGTGGTCTTCGGCGGCCTGGCTCTCGGCGGCTCCTCGACGCCGACCTGGGACCGCGCTGCGGCCCGGTGCTCCAGCACTTACTGCCACGGCGGCACGCTCGCCGGCGGGAGCAACACCGCCCCCGACTGGACTCGTGTGGGAGCGGGGGAGGCGGGCTGCGGCGCGTGCCACGGCCTGCCGCCGACTCGGCTCCCCTCGCCGAGCCACCCGGTCTACCTCTACGCGGCCCCGTGCCTCGGCTGCCATCCCGCCACGACCACGGTGGACGGCTTCGGCCAGAACGTGGTCATCGCCGGCGGGGCGCACCTGAGCGGCGGCGTGGAGTACACCTTCGGCGGGCATCAGGTCGGCTGGGCCGTGCCAGGCGCGGGCGGCGGCCCCGGCGGGCTGCACAGCCTCCAGAACTGCATGGGGTGCGGCTCCAACCCTCCGTTTCTCGACATGGGCGATTACTACAACAACTGCACGCCGTGCCACGGGAGCAACGGAGACTTCGTGCCCTGGGGCGGCACCTCCCGGGTCTCGTGCGGTGCCTGCCACCCGGCGTTCTTCAACCCCGACGGCAGCACCTCCTGCAATTTCTGCCACTAGACTTGCAGCTCGGGCCGCAGGCGCCCTAGGGCGCCTCGCTCGTCTTGCCGCGCCCCTGAGGTATCCCCGCTTTTCGTAGACCGAGTGATCCCAGGAGCCCGGGCCGCGGGCTCCGCGTCGGCGTAGTCGTAGCCTAGTCAGCGCCTCACCGCTTCGCAGGCCCCGGGGGGCCCCAGCACGCTCGCCGCTGCAGGATGATCAGATTCTCCGCGTACCTGGGCTCCCCGGGGTCGAGGCGCATCGCCTCGCGAAAGTGCTCCTCGGCTTGCCGTACCTCGCCCAGGAGTGCGAGGGCGATCGCGAGCCCGTTGTGGAACGAGGCGACCCTGGGGTCCAGCTCCACGGCCCGCCGGTACTCGGCCACCGCCTCGGTCAGCTTCCCCTGCGAGGCGAGCGCGGACGCGAGGATGGCGTGCGCTTCGGGCTTCTGAGGACGCTCCGCCAGCACGCCCTGGACCTGGGCAATCGCTTCGTCCAGCCGGCCCCCGGCAGCCAGCGCCGACGCCAAGTTGGTGCGCGCGTCGCGCCGACCCGGGTCGATCTCCAGGGCCCGGGACAGGCTTAGAATGGCCTCGGCCGGACGGCCCGCAGCGATGAGCGCATACCCGAGATGCTCGTGGGCCGCGGCGCTGCGCGGGGCCTTCTGCGCCGCGTCCGTCCACAGCGCCAGATCGTCGTGCCAGGCGCGGTTCCTGGCGACGGTTGCGGCCGCGCCCGCAGCTACGAGGACGGCGGCGGTGACCAGCCGGAGCCGGTCGCGGGCCGGGTCGCGCTGTCGCCACTCGCTCCACGCCAGCGCCGCGAGCAGGGCCAGGCCCGCGGAGGGGAGGTACAGGTATCGTTCACCCACGAGCCCTTCGCCGAGCACGGGTACGTAGAGGGCCGGGAGAAGCGGTAGGACGAGGAGGGCCAGCCCGAGGGTTGCGCCTCCCCGCCGGCGAAGCCGCCACGCGAGGAACGCGGTCCCGGCCGCGAGCGCACCTCCGGCCCACGCCCGTGGAT
>DASTPH010000083.1:0-13242 GCA_035762305.1 Anaeromyxobacteraceae bacterium | reverse complement strand
CCAGGGCGGCGACGGCGGCCAACCTCGCCAGCTTCGTCATCCGATCCTCCGTTCCGCCCCGCGGGGCGCACCCGCCTTCGGGCCGAGGCTAGCGCAGACCCTCGACGGCGCGAAGCAGCTCCGCCCACACCGGGGAGGAGGCGTCCGGGGCGACCCCGCCGACGACGCAGATGCCCGCCCCGCCGGCCGTGGGGGGCGCGGCGTAGAGGACGCCGCGCCAGCGGTGGCCCGCGGAGACGAACTCGAATTCGAGGACCGAGACCGGCTTCCCGCCGCTCTCTCGGGTCGCGCGGCGCACCGACTCAGGCGGGATGCGCAGGTCCAGAGCGTAGTTGTCGCGCAGCCGCTCGAGGTAGAGGCCGAGGGCCGCCTCCGGCGAGCGCTCGCGAGGCCAGTACATGGCGAAGAGTGAGGCTTTCGCAGCGTGGCTCGACAGGGTCCGCATCTCGGCGGGCCAGCGCGAGAAGGGCAGCGGTGGGAGCTCCCCCGATGCGACCGCCGGGCTCGGGGCCACCTCCGGGAATCCCTTGACCGCAGGCACCTCGTGCCCGAGCCGCCAGTCGCCGGCCACAGGCCCGACCCGGCAGTGAGGGGTGGCCAGCGCCGGATCACCTTGGCGCGACGCCGGCGCCGCCGGCGGTGGTGAGACGCCGGCGCAGGCCGCCGACGCGCACAGCCACAGCCCCCAGCCTCTCCCCGTCCGGGCTCGCATCCCGCCGCCCGCGGCGCTAACCGCCCACGGCAGCCATCAGGGGAAGGCGCCCCAGGCCGGCCTGGCCCGCCAGGTCGTGTCGGTCCCCCTTCTTCTCGAGCGCCGCCGCGACCCTGGCCTCGACGGCGGCGACGTCGACGAGGTCGCGCTGCAGGAGGTCGCGCAACGGCACCTCGGCCCGGCCACCCAGGCAGGGGCGCAGCGCCCCGTTCGGGCCGAGCCGGATGCGGTTGCAGGTGGCGCAGAAGCCCTCCGACATGGCGCCGATGAACCCTACCAGCCCGGCGCCTCGCCCGGCCGCGGACTCGCCGTGCATGTAGTGCGCTGGGCCCCAGCCCCTTGTCGCGTCCGGCTGGAGGGGGATGCCCTGCGCGGCCAGGAGCACCTTCATCTGCGAAACCGGGACCGGCGATCCCGGACCGAACGGCATGAGCTCGATGAAGCGGGGGGTGGCTCCCAGGCTCCAGGCGTATCGCGCCAGCGCTGCCAGCTCGTCATCGTTCACGCCCCGCATCACCACGGTGTTCATCTTGAGCGAGTCGAAGCCGGCGCTGGCCGCCGCCTCGAACCCGGAGAGGACGCGCGCCAGGGAGGCGGCGCGCCCCGAGAGGCGGTGGAGCCGGTTCCCGTCGAGCGTGTCCACCGACACGTTCACCCGCGACAGGCCGGCCCGCCTGAGCGAGGCCGCGACCCCGGCCAGGCGCTGGCCGTTGGTGGTGAGCGCCACCTCCTCGATTCCGGGCGTGTCGCGCACGCTCTCGACGATCGAGACCAGATCCTGGCGCAGCGTCGGCTCGCCGCCGGTGAGCCGCACGCGGCGGATCCCGAGCGCGGCCAGGGCGGAGACCGCGCGGCGGATCTCCGCGGCGGAGAGCTGGCCCCCCGGTGCCTCGAGGCCGCTGGTGCAGTAGCTGCACCGGAAGTTGCAGCGCGCCGTGAGGGAGAGGCGGAGGTAGGTGATGCTACGCCCCTGGCGGTCGAGGAGCGCCCTGCGGCGGGCCAGGGTGGAGATCGCCACGGCAGGAGCCTTACGTCGGGGGCGGCGTCGCGTCGTTTGCCTGCGCCGCCACCGCCGGCTCGACGGCCTTCAGCTCCGCCAGGTACCCCTCGAGGAGGGCGCGCTCGCCGTCCAGGTAGTCGGCGAGGAGGGCGGCCACCGCGGAGAACCACAAGTGCTGTGAATGGGCCGCCAGCCTCTCCGCGAAAGGCCGCGTCCACTCGACGAGGTGGCGGGCGAGGAAGTCGCGCTGTGCCAGCACGTAACCGCGGCAGAGATCGGTCTGGCCCTCCTCGCGCGCCTGCGCCTCCTTGAGGCACAGGAACTGGAGGAACTCGATCTCGGCACAGAGGTGGTCCGGCAGCTCGTTCTTCCTCTCCCCCGGGTCCATCTTGAGGCCGAAGTGGCGGTAGAAGTCGCTCACCTCGAGCAGGATCTGCACCCGGCTGTGCGCCTGGCGCACCAGCCCCTCGTAGGGCGGGCAGGGCGGCTCCGGCATCCCGGCCACGAAGGTGCCGGTGAAGGCCACCTCGAGCTCGGTGACGGACATTCCTTCGAGCGCCCGGCGCGCCGCCTCCAGCCGCTCGGCGTGGCGGTCGAGCGCCGCGGCGAGGTGCGGGATGGCGGCGGCCTGCTCCCGCAGGGCGTCCAGGAACTCGCCGTTGCGGTAGGCGTCGAGCGCCTCCGCGACGGGGTAGCGGAACGGCAGCGCCAGCAGCCTAAGCGCCGCGCGGCGCTGGAGCGGGTCGAGGGGCTGCGACGGCGGGTTCGCGGTGCTCATGCGTGCCTCCGAGTGCTCCGGGTGACCCCTCCGTCAGCGCCGCCTGGCTGCCCCCGGCCGGCTCCTCGCCTTCGCGGGACACGGCCTTCTGGAAGCCGCGGATGGCGCCGCCCAGGGACCGGCCCAGCTGCGGCAGCCTGCTCGCGCCGAAGAGCAGCAGCAACACGGCCAGGATGAGCAGCAGCTCCGGCATCCGAAGTCCGAGCATCGGCGGTCTCCACTCGGGCGGGAGCGCCTCAGGTCCCGTCCCGAGGCGCTCCGGGACGACCCCCGCTACCGGACCACCAGGTCGCCCCACTGCCCGATGAACTTGTGGCCGTTCCGCTCCTGCTGGCCGCCGTCCCAGTTCGCGAACACGATCTGGTAGGTGGCGCCGGGGACCAGGTTGGGGAGGTTTCCTACCGGCGTGCAGAGCGTCCCCGGGGGAAGCGGCGCCGTGCCGACGATGCCCTCCCGGCAGATGACGGTGGCGCCCTCCGGCGGCTCCAGCGGAGGCGGCGAGACGATCGGCCGCACCACCACCACCGTCCACCTCTTGGCGGCGAAGCTCTGCCAGGTGTGGACGATGTCGGCATCGGTCTCGGCCACCTCGTGGACCGAGCCCGGGCTGTTGCCGGTGATGACCTCGGATTCGCTCGGGCCCGGCACCGTGGCCGGCGTGCGGCCGGGGGCGTTGGGCGTCCCCTTGTCCGCGCGCCAGAACAGCATGCCGACCGGGCAGCACTGGAAGGCCGTCGGGTCGTTGCACGGGTTGCCCATGTGGATCATGTCGAACTGAACGGGTCCGGCATCGCACCCCGTGAAGAAGGGCGAGTCGGCCACGCCGAAGGGCACGCTGAGGGCGGCGGCGTCGTGGAAGAGCGGGACGTCGGCGATGGTGTCGCTCTGGGTCGCGTCGGCGAACGAGTAGCGGAAGGCGATGTCCGTCCCGTCGTTCACCGACTGCACGTCGAGCATGCGCGCCGCGCCCGCGCCCATGAGCTTGAAGATCTCCACGTTGACGTTGGCGGTGATCTTCCACATGAGGTTCACCCGGGTCACCGGCGCCGCCGCCCATTTCCCGCGCCAGGCCGGCGAGGCGGGATCGAGGTTCCCGGTGTCGAGCGGCCCGGCCACACGGACGGAGGTGAGGAGGAAGTCGTGGTTGAAGGCGCCCGGCTCGACCTTCTGCGCGAGCGCCGCCGGCGCCTGGAGCAGGAAGGACGCGAGGGCGAAGGCCTGCACGATACGCATTGTTTTCATGACGGTTCCTCTCGTCGTGTCTTCTACGTTTCGAGCGCTCTCGCGCCTCACTGGAACGGCTGCAGCCGCGCCGACTCGCCCGGCCCGCCGTACTCCTTCCGCGCCGCCAGGATCCGGACCAGGGGCGACACCGGGAGCCCCGACGCGTCCTCGCCCTTCGCGAACTCGGCCTGGAGGATCGCCAGGATGCTCTTGACGCGATCCGTCCGTTGCCCGACCGTCTGCGCCGCGTTGTCGCCGAAGAGGCCCGCCAGGAAGCCGACCGGGATGCGCGGCATGTTGGTGAGCGCGTTGGCCGTATTGAACTGCGGCGGCGAGAGCGGCGGGACGTAGAACAGGTTGGGCTCGGTGCCCCACTCCGGATGGAGCCGCAGGGCGACCCCCATGGCCGGGTTCGGGTTGACGCCGTCCACCCAGCTCCCGTCGATGAGCCGGTTCACGTTGTAGCGGGCGTTGAAGGCCTGCGCGTCGGCGTGGACGGCGGGGTCCTTCCAGAAGCCCAGGAAGCGGATCCGGCCCACGCACTGCGTGAAGCAGAAGCTGGCCTTGGGGTCGGCGCCGGTCTTCGGGTTCAGCCGCGGATAGCAGAAGATGCACTTCTGGCTCTTCTTGATGTCCGGGTTGAAGAACGGCTTCTTGTAGGGGCAGCCCACGTTGCAGAACCGGTACCCCTCGCAGCGCTCCTGGTCGATGAGGACGATGCCGTCCTCCTCCCGCTTGTAGGGAGCCTGGCGCGGGCAGGCCGCCATGCAGCCTGGCTTGGTGCAGTGGTTGCAGATCCGGGGGAGGTAGAAGTAGTAGGCGTTGGGCATGGTGCCCTTGCCGACGTCCTCGTCCCAGTTCATGGCGTACGCGTTCGGCCCGGCGGGATCGGGCGACGGCACGAGCTGTGCGACCGGGTTCGGGGGAACCTGGGTTCCGACCGGCAGCAGCGGGTCGGTGGGCGCGACCGGGAACTCGGTCGGCATCACCTGCCCGTAGTTGTACTCCCAGGGAGCCCCGTAGTCGGCGTTGATGCTGGGGAGCGGGCTGCCGATGTCCACCAGGCCGGTCTTGGGGTCGAACCCGCCGCCCAGCTTCTCGTAGTTCCGCGGATAGCCGCGCCCGGGCTGCGACTCGACGTTGTTCCACCACATGTAGAGCTGCCCGGGCATCCGATCGGTGTAGGCGGTCTTGCACGCCATGGTGCACGTCTGGCACCCGATGCACTTGTTGAGGTCGAAGACCATCCTCACCTGTTTCTGAATGATCGCCATGGTTTCTTCCTTTCAGTGGCCTCGAGGATGGATCTCAGGCCTTCACGACCTGGACGCGGGTGTCCTTCTGGTTTCCCGTCGGGCCCCAGTAGTTGAGCCGGAAGGTGAGCTGGCCGTAGCCGGCCGCGAGCTGCGTCGGCTTGATCCGGACGACGGTGGGCGCCTGCCAGGATCCGTGGTTCGTCCCCGGCGCGGGGTTGTTGGTGGTCTCGAGGAAGATGCCGCCCATGGTGTGGCGCTCCCACCCGTGGTACATCTGCACCATCCCATTCGGGATCCGGTTGCTGATGCAGAGGTGGACCACGTTCGTCCCGTGGTCGTTGAAGATCTTGACCAGGTCGTTGTCCACCAGCCCGCGCGCCGCCGCGTCGGCCGGGCTCAGGTAGCAGATGGGCCGGCCGCGCTGCATGCGGAGCTGCATCTTGGCGTCGCGCCAGGTGGAGTGGATGCTCCAGCGGCCGTGCGGGGTGATCCAGCGGAGCGGGTACTTGTCCGATTCCACGGGCGGCTTGAAGGTCGGCAACGCCTCGTCGAGCTCGTTCACGTACCAGTCGTGGTCGATGTAGAACTGCTGCCGGCCCGCGAGCGTGGTGAGGGGCTTGTTTTCCTCGAACATCCGCTGGAAGCCGTAGTACGGCACCCCCGCCTTCATCTCGCTGGTCCAGGCCTCGCTCGTCGCCACGAAGCGCCGCGGGTGGCTCCGCGGGGGGACGGGCGTCGGCTCGGTCGGGACCGGGTTCGGGACGCGGTTGTCGAGGCCGCCGATGGAGTCCACCGTGAACCCGGCGGTCTCGACCGCGTTGTCGAGGATGTACTGGCAGGCGGCCTTGTCGGGCCCGACCCCCGGCAACGGGAGCACTCCGCCGGGCCTGAGCGTGTCGAAGTCGTTCGAGAGGTGCGCCAGATCCCGGAACACGTCGAAGAGCGGGGACCCGTCCGGCTTGGTCTGCGTGTCCTGGAAGCCCAGGAAGTTCTGCCTGATGGCCTCGGACTGGATCGCCGCCGCAAGCCCGCGCCACACCTGCCAGTCGGTCTTGGAGTCGAACTGCGGGTCGATGACCGGCGTGAAGGGGTGGATGTAGGAGTGCAGGTCGGTCGAGTTGAGGTCCCACTTCTCGTAGTGGCTCGCCACCGGCAGGACCACGTCGGCGTAGTTCGCCGAGGTGTCCATCCGGAAGTTCAGGTCCACCACCAGGTCGAGCTTGGGCAGGAGCTTGTTGATGACGAAGTTCGAGCCCTTGGCCTGGTTCACGTAGTTGGCGCCCCAGATGAACATCACCTTTGGCGTACGCCCGTTGTCGAGGGTGCCGAACGGCCAGAGCGGCATCCACCACTTCGACACCGACTCGCGGATGTAGCTCCTGATCCCGCCGGGCGAGCCGTCGGGCCGCGTCGCCGGGAGCAGGGAGTCGATGTCCGACGGCATCTCGCCGTGGACGAAGGTCCACAGGGTGGTGTTCTGGAAGCGCTGGTTGGGGCGCCCCTTCGGGTAGGCGAGGTTGAACCAGCCGGCCTCGGGCCAGATCTTCTCCTGGCCGACGTAGTGGTCGAAGCCGGTGCCGGGCTTCCCCACGTTGCCGGTCAGGGCCAGGACCAGGATCTGGGTGCGGTTGATGAGGTCGTTGTGGAACCAGTGGTTGGTCCCGGCGCCCTCGATGATGCGCGCAGGCTTCACGGTCGCCAGCTGCTGCGCCAGCTGGGTGATGAGCCCGGCGTCGATGCCGGTGATGGCCGAGACCGCCGCCGGCGTGAACGGAGCCAGCCGGCGCTTGAGGATGGCGAAGACCGGCTCCACCATCACCACCGACCCGTTCGCGAGCGCGACGCTGAAGGTCCCGGCGAGAGCCGGATCGGCGCCGCCGATGACGAGCGTCTTGTCGGGGCTGCCGGCGCAGCCGGGCGCCGCCAGGAGCCGGTTCGACGTCATGTCCCAGAAGAAGAACTGATCCGGGCTGCCGCCTGCGGCGAGATCGCTCTGGCGGAGGAACTTGCCGGTGTCGGTGCGGACGAGGAACGGCAGATCCGTGTACCGCTTCACGTAGAACGCGTCGTGGAGGTTGTTCGAGACGATGTAGTTCGCCGCGGCCATGTTCATGGCGGCGTCGGTGCCCGGCTTGATGGGCACGTACACGTCGGCGTGGATCGAGACCGGCGCGTACTCCGGGAAGAAGGCGACGATCTTGGTTCCCTTGGCGCGCGCCTCGGTGAAGTAGTGCGCGTCCGGGATGCGGGTCTCGAGGAGGTTCGCCCCCTGGAGCCAGATGAGCTTCGAGTTGAACCAGTCGGCGGACTCGCAGGAGTCGGTCTGGACGCCCCAGGTCTGCGGCTCGCCCGGCGGCAGGTCCGAGTACCAGTCGTAGAAGCTCATCGCCACTGCGCCGATCAGGTTCGAGAGGCGGAAGCCGCCGGCCACGGTGATGTGGTGCTTGGCGGGGATGGCGGCGTAGAAGTGGACCGTGTCCGGCCCGTCGTTCTTGATGTGGGCGACGACCTTCTGCGCGATGTAGTCGAGGGCCTCGGCCCAGCTCGCCACGCGCCACCGGCCTCCGCCGCGCGCCCCGACGCGGATGAGCGGCTGCTTCACGCGCTGCGCGCCGTAGATGTACTCCTTGTGGTTGGCGCCCTTCTGGCAGCCGCGCGGGTTGTAGACCGGCAGGCGCTTGGGCGTCATCCCCGAGGGATCGGCAGGGTCGGGGTCGATGGCGGGGTAGTCCGCGAACTGCTCCTCCTTGAAGAGGATGCCGTTGCGCACGTAGCCCTTCCACGTGCACGATCCGGTGCAGTTCACGGAGTGGGTGGTGCGCCCCTGGTAGTCGAAGGCGATCTGGTCGACGTAGAACGTCTCCCAGCCGCGGTAGGGATAGGCGCCCATGGGGTCGGCGACCGGAAGCAGCAGCTCGAGCCCGAGCGCTCGGCCGGCGAGGATGCCGCCCGCCGTTCCGGCGGTCACCTTGAGGAAGTCGCGACGTGGGATTTGTTTCATGGCTTCACGTCCTCGGTCAGGGATTGGTTCGCGCGTGACTTGCTCGACACGGGCGCCAGTGTGGGGATGCGCTCCTGCCCCGGCAACGCGGGCCGGCCGTCACATGCCCATCTGTGACCGGGAGCGAAAATCACGGCGCGCCGCCCATGCCCTCCGGATCCGGCCGCGCGGCGAGCGCCCCGGCATGAGCCGCGCGCCGGAGGCGCGGCCGACTCGCCGGGCCCCTCGCGGGCGCCAGATCGAGCGGGAGGAATTGCGATCGATCAAGCGCAGGGCACGCCGCGGCCCGCGCTCGTCGCCGGGCATTCCAGCGCCGGGGGGCGCGACGTCGCGGCGCGTCGCGGCTACCCGCACGGGGGGTGCGGGTAGGGGGCGCATCCCCAGGCGGGCTGCCCGCGCCCGCGTGAGTCAGGAATCCTTGCCCGACGGGTGGCGCTCGGACCGCGGGAACCAAGTGAAGGGTGCGCCGGCGCCGGGGAGGGCGGCGAGCCGCTGCGCCAGTCGCTCTCGCAGCTCCCGCGCCGCCTGGACCGCTTTCGCACTCTGGAGGAGCCAGGGGAGCCATCGCTCCAGCGCCTCCGGCCACGCGGCGCCGGCGGGCGGCAGGTGGACGCGGTGGCGCGGGCTCGCCTCGCTCCACCGCCGCACGCTCGGCAGCCTTGCCGTGGACCGGTCGGCAAGGAGCAGGTGAAGCTCGCCCGCGGCCGGCGCTCGCGCCTCCAGCGAGTCGAGGAAGCGCCAGGCCTCGACGGCGCGGCGCGGGCCGGAGAGCGGGGCCATGCGCTCGGCGACCCGCGCCGAGAGCTCCGCGATCTGAGGCGGCAGCGAGCCGGCCCGGGGCGAGCCGCGCCCGCGCGCCGGGCTGCGGAGCACGAACGCCGCCATCCGGTCGGGGGCGGCCAGCAGGACGCCGGCCAGATCGCACTCGCCCCCGACGAACGCCGGCACGTCCAGCGGATCGGCCCGTCGCGGCGCGGCAGCGACCCCGAGGTCCCGCCAGATGCGACAGACGGTGGACTGCGAAACGCCGCCGGCCGCGGCCGCGGCGCGCGTGCTCGGCCCCGGGTCGGCTGCCTCCTCCTCACCGAGCGCCAGCCCGCGCACCAGCGCTCGCCGCCCCTCGTCGACTCGCCGCCCGGAGCGAAGCCGCGGCGCGTCGAACAGCCCGGCGGGCCCGGCGCTCCGGAACCGCGCGCGCCAGCTCCGGACCGTGCGGGCCGAGACGCCGAGGGCGCGACCGACCTCCGCGTCGGATCGCGCCCCTTCGCAGCCGAGCACGATCCGGGCGCGCTGCGACAGGCCGGAGGAGGGCGGCCGGGCCACCCACGCCTCCAGGATGGCCCGGTCCTCCGCCGTGAGCTCGACCGCCTCGTCGATCCGCCGCGCCATGCCCGGGCCCGCCGGCGCTCAGGGCGAAGGGGGCGACGCCGTCGGCCCCTGGCGGCGGCGCCGCGCCGGGCTCGTCGCCACGACCAGCCGCGCCCGGATCCGGACCGAGCTCGGGGGATCGCGCTGGAGCAGATCGCGCAGCGGGACCTCCCGGCGCCCCCCGGCGCAGGGCCGCACCGCTCCATCCGGCCCGATGCGGATGCGGTTGCAGCGCGGGCACGGAGGCGCGGCCGGGTCGGGCAGAGACACCAGCTCCATCGCCCCGGCGCAGGCTCCCGCCTCGTCCTCCGACTCGCCGCTGGCGTGCCGCCGCGGGCCCCAGCCGCCTTCCTCGTCCCGCAGCCGGACGCCTTGGGCGAGGAGCGCCTCCCGCATCTCGGCGGCGCTGACCGGGGTGGCCCGCGCCGACGGCCGCGCCTCGATGAGCCGGGCGGTGGCCCGCCGCCGCCAGGCGTAGCGCACCAGCGCCCCGAGCTCGTCGTCGTTCCTGCCCCGCCGGACCACGGTCACCGCCGAGAGGCGGGGGAAACCCGCGGCCGCGGCGGCGTCGAACCCCCGCAGGATCCGCCACAGCGCCGCCGAGCGGCCGGCCAGCTCCGCGAGCTTGCCGGACTGGAGCGTGTCGAGGCGGACCGCGAGCCGGGAGAGGCCGGCGCTCCGGAGCGACGGCGCGAGCGCGTCCAGGAGATCGCCGCTGGTGCTGAGCCCGACCTCCTCCACTCCGGGGATGGCGAGGAGATCCGCGACGATGCCGGTGAGGTCCGAGCGCTGCCGCGGCTCGGCGGTGAGGCGGATGCGGCGGAAGCCGAGCTGGGCCACGGCGGCTGCGAGCCGGCGGATCTCCTCGCGCGAGAGCTGGCCGGCCGGGGCGTCGGTGCCAGCGGCGCAGTAGCTCGCCCCGGCCGCCGCGCGAGAAGTCAGCGCGAGCCGCAGGGTCGTGAGTGCGCCCAGCTCTGGCATCGCAGTCCTCGGAGGGTGAGAGGTCGAGGACAGACTGCGTTCGACCGACCGGGGTGGCCAGCCCCGGCCCCGTCATTCCCTCCTTGCCGTCGAGAGGGCCACCGGGTTCGCCCCAACGAGGGACTTGGGAGCCGGATCGCGCCGAAAGAACGGGACCATTCGCTGGCCCGGCCGTCTCGCCTCCGCACGCGCCGAGTTGACGTCGATCAAGCGCAGGCCGCCGCCTACTGCGGCGCGGCGGGCAGGGAGACCCGGAAGACGCTCCCCTTCCCGAGCTCGCTTTCCGCCGTCACGCTGCCGCCGTGCGCCTCGACGAGCGCGCGGGCGAGGTAGAGGCCGAGCCCCAGTCCCTGGGAGGACCGGGCGTTGCGCCCCCGGTAGAAGCGCTCGAAGATCCGGGGCAGCTCATCGCTTGGGATCCCCTCGCCGAGGTCCGCCACCGAAAGCGCCACCGCCCCCGCGTCCTCCCGGCACTCGACGGTGACGGACGTGCCCGGCCTCGAGTACTCGAGCGCGTTGGCAAGCAGGGCCAGGAGCACGCGATCGAGGTCGTCGGGATCGATCCACACCCGCGGGAGGGCTTCCGGGACGCAGACGCGGACCCTCTCGACGTCGAGCCTCCCCCGCACCCGCCCCAACAGGTCGAGCAAGAAGGCCTTGAGGTCGATGAGCTCGGCGTGTCCTCCCACTCCACCCTCGAGCCTCCCCACCCGCTCCAGGTCCCCGAGCATGGCGCTCACGCGCTCGGCGCTCCCGACGATCGACTCGAGGCGCGCCCGGAGCGGCGGCTCCGCGCTCGCCTCGACGAGCCTCGCCAGACGGACGATGTCGTCGAGCGGGGCGCTCAGATCGCGCGAGACGGCGCGGACCATGCCGTCCCTCTCATCCCGGAGCTCGCGCAACGCAGTGACGTCGGTGAACCCGACGACGACGCCCCGGACCACTCCTGCCCGGTGAACCGGAACGGCGCGGGCGAGGAGCCAGCGCCGCGTCCCGTCGGCGCGCCGGGCGACGAACAGGCCCTCGCGGGCCGGCTCGCCGCTCCGCAGGACCTGGGCGAAGAGCGTCTGCTCGAGGGACACCGGCTGTCCGCGCTCGGTCTGGAGGCGGATGCGTCCGATCAGGGAGGCGAGCGTCGGGGCCTCGGCGGGGGAGACGCCGAGGACCACCCGGGCGGCCTCGTTCATGCGCAGGACCTCGCCCTCCGGCGACAGCATGACGATCCCGCCGCCGTGGGCGTCCAGGACCGCCTGGAGCTCCCCCGCTTCCTTCTCGGCGCGGCTCGCCCGTTCGGCCGACTCCCGGCGCGCGCCCTCGATCTGCAGGAGCTCGCGGCGCGTCCGGTTTTCGGCCAGCAGGCGCTCCCGCTCCTCGATGAGCGCGCGCCGCTCGGTGAAGTCGAACGCCGAAGCGACCACGTGGTCGACGCCGCCGGCTGCGCTCCGGATGGGGGCGTAGGCCAGGTCGAAGGTCCGGTGCTCGGGCGTTTCCCATTCCAGCGACTGGGTCTCGCCGGTCGACATGGCCCGCCGGATGGCCGGCAGGTGCACGGCCAGGAGGTCCGGGGGCAGGACGTCCTCCGAGCGCTTGCCGCGCAGCTCGCCCGCGCCGCGGCCGGCGATCGCCTCCGCCACCGCGTTGGCGAAGTGGATCCGTCCCTCGGAATCGAGGATGGCGAAGGCATAGGGCGCCTGATCGGCGCAGGCCCGGAAGAGCGACTCCGACCAGGCGAGACCCACGCTGGCCATCTCGGCGCGCTCCCGGGCCGCCCTCTCGCGCTCGGCGGAGCGCTCGTCCCGGCGCTGCAGGAAGGCCCGGTCCAGCGCCTGCGCGCAGACCTCGGCCAGCGCCAGGATGAAGGCCCGATCGCCCTCGTCGAACGGGCGCGCCTCGGCGAACCGAAGGCCGAGCACTCCCACTGCCCGCCCGCGCGCTGACAGCGGGACGGCCACCCAGGCCTCGGCGCCGACCGCCTGGCGGAGCTTGCCGATGCCCGGGTAGCGTGCCTCGATGGCCTCCGGCGACTCGAGCCAGACCGGCTCGCCGGCGCGGAAGGCCTCCGCGACAGGCAGATCCGCGTCGCCAGCAATGGCTCGGTGTGTCCCGGCCACGTCCGCGGGGGTGCCGACCCTGGCCAGCAGCCGCAGGCTCCCGGACCGCGTCACCGACAGGATGCCACCCCCGCTCGCCCCGACCAGGGAGAGCCCATGCTCCACGACGACCCGCGCCACCTGCTCGGGTGTGAGCGCACATGAGAGGCCGGCGGTGACGCGCTGGAGCGCGGCGAGAAGCTCCAGTGCGCGGTTCGGGTCGTCGCGGGCCGATCGGAGCAGCGCCGGCAGATGCTGACGCTCCCCCTCCGGAGGCACCCCTCCGCTGTGCGGAACCTTCGCCAATGGACCCCCTCCGGGCCCACGCCATCATAGCAGCCCGGCCGCGGCCAGGCTTGGCCTGGATCAGAAGAGCCGCCCCGCCCGGGCCTTGAGCGCCCCGGCGAGCCGCTTCGCCAGACGATTCTCCGGCGCCGCCTCGGGGAGCGCCCCCTCCCCGGCGGCGAGCACCTCGCCGAGGAGCGCCTCGAAGCGGGCCCTATCTTGAAGGAGCACGCACAGGGTCTCCGCCTCGCGCACCCGGGTGAGCTGGTAGCCGGGCGAGACGGCCCGGGCCCGGTCGAAATGCGCGCGCGCCGCGGTCACGCCCCCGCCGGCGGGGGCGGGCAGCGAGGCCCGCCAGGCCCCCAGGGCGCGCTCGGGCCCCCCGAAGTCCACCCGCTCGTCGAGTGCGGCGGCGCGCTCCATCATCGCCAGCGCCGCGTCCTTCACCGCCAGGAGCGCCGAGACGCCCTTCTGCTGGGCCGAGGACCAGGTGGCGAGCGAGAGCCAGTAGAGCGCCTCGGCTCCGGGCGCCTCCACCCGGGAGGCG
>DASTPH010000082.1:0-12945 GCA_035762305.1 Anaeromyxobacteraceae bacterium | reverse complement strand
CCATCAAGAAGTGCTGAGCGCCGAAGCGGCGCCGCGACCGCGCGGCGGGGAGACCGGGACCTCATGAAGACCAGCCTCTGGATCGTGGTGGTGCTGGTGGCGGGAATCGTCGGGTTCCTCATCGGCTACAGCGTCTCCTCGCACACCGGGTCCCGCGGCCTCGAGGCCGTCGAGGCCGCCGGGCAGAAGGCGGCGCCCGCCGCCCAGGCCGCCGCGCAGCCCGCGGCCGCCGCCCCGGCGGGCGGCTACGGCCAGAAGCCGGCCGCCCCGGCAGGCGGCTACGGCCAGAAGGCGGCCGCCCCGGCGGGCGGCTACGGCGAGAAGGCGGCCGCCCCGACCGCCGCGTCGCCGGCTCCGGCCGCTGCGGCGCCGGCGGCGCCCGCGAGCGCGCCGCCGCAGAAGGCGGCTGCCGCCCCCAAGAAGCGCGCCGAGAAAGACGGCGGCTCGACGGGCGGCTACTGAGGCGCGCCGGTCGGGCGCCTCCCGAGCAGCCCCCACCCCGCACCGAGCAGACGGAGCCTCCATGAGATCACGGTTCGCAGCGCTGCTCCTCCTGGCCGCGGCTCCCCTGGCGGGCGCCCAGGCGCAGGCGGCCAAGAAGGCCAAGACCATCGACCAGCTGGCGGCCATGTACGACTCCGCCCGCTGCAAGTCCTGCCACGAGGAGATCTACGCCCAGTGGGAGAAGTCGCACCACGCCCGGCCCTTCCTGGGGGTGGCCGAGGGCCTCATGCTCATCCCGGTGGTGCGGTCCAGCGCCTTCCAGGTGAAGAGCCCCAAGGAGGCGACCCTCAAGACCTTCCCCTGCTTCAAGTGCCACCTGCCCCAGGCGGTGACCCACGCCGAGGACTCGGTGGCGGCGGAGCTGGCGGAGGCCCTCTTCACCGCCTCGGACAAGGACAAGCCCGACAAGGACAAGGCCGCCGCCAAGGCCAAGGTGGCCAAGCTGCAGATCACCTGCATCGTCTGCCACAACGAGAAGGCCATCGCGCACAAGCTGGTGCTGGGGCCACCCGAGGCCAACGTCATCTACGGCGCCAAGGACCTTCCCTCCCACGAGGACAAGGTATTCACCAAGGGGAAGAAGAGCGCCATCATGGGGCAGGCCATCTTCTGCGGCCAGTGCCACGGGACGGGGCCGAACTTCGAGTTCGACTACCCCATCCAGTGCGCCACCCTGTACGCCAGCTACCAGAGCGCCTATCTGTCCCGAGGTGGACTCCAATCGTGCCAGGAGTGCCACATGAAGCCGGTTGGCGGCCGCCCGGACCACCTCTTCAGCCCCAACTTCAACGACAAGGAGGGGACCTCCAAGTTCCTGGCCCAGAACATCTCCCTCGACGTGGAGACCCTCGGGTACCAGTGGCTGCGCAAGGCCGGGGCGCTCACCCCGATGATCGTGGTGAACACCAAGATTGGCAACCGGGCCGGCCACCGCATCCCCGATGGCTGACCGTCCCACAACCGAGCGGTCCTGGAAGTGACCGCCAAGGGCCTCGACGGCAAGGACCTCTTCAAGGACGAGCGCCACTACCACCCGCAGGCCACCAGCTGCCTCAACGAGAAGATGGTCTACGGCGCGCAGAACAAGTCGTCCTACGTCCGCGACACCAGCCTGCAGCCTTTCGAGTCGAAGGACGAGACCTTCGAGGTGAAGCTGCCGGAGGGGGTGCGGGCCGCCGACGTCACCGTCGAGCTGGTTTACGAGGTGCAGAATCCCGAGAACAGGGTTCCCATCCACAAGGTCACCCGGCGAGTCTCCCTCGACCGCTAGGGTCACGCATCCCGGGGGACCGACCCCGGCCGCTCCTCGGGGCAGCCGGGCCCTGGGTGGCGATCTCGCAGGGGCGGGGCCTCCCGCCCTTGCGAGACTCGCGGTGGATGGGGCTCCTCCGGTGACGGGAGCCGGCGCGAGGACATTCCCGGCGAGGCAGGTCGAATGAGGTGCGCGCTCGTCATCCCGTCGTGGGCCCCGGAGGACCTCTTCCCCGGGAAGACCGCCGGGTCCCAGCTCAACTACTGGCAGCCCCTGGGGACGCTCTACGTGGCCTCGAGCCTCGAGCGGGCCGGCCACCAGGTCCGCTTCCTCGACGGCGCCTTCCTCTCCCATGGGGCCATCCTCGACCAGCTGGACGCCTACCGGCCGGAGTGGGTCGGCATCTACGCCACCACCTTCGGCTGGCCGCGGGCCGAGCGCACCGCCGCGGACGTCACCGAACGCCACCCGGAGGCCTTCGTGTGCGCCGGGGGGCCCTACCCGGTGGCCGCCGGAGCCGGCTGCCTCGACTACGCTCGCGGCTTCGACGCCGCGGTGACGGGCGAGGGGGAGCAGACGGTGGTCGAGATGGTGGGGCGTCTCGAGCGCGGGGAGGGCCTGGAGGGCGTGGCCGGCCTGGTCTTCCGCCAGGGCGAGGAGGTGAAGGTGAACTCGCCCCGCCCCTTCATGCGGAACCTGGACGACCTCCCCTTCCCCGATCGGAGCCTGCTCGGCGACCGGAACCGCTACCTGCCGCCCCCGGCCACCTACAGGCGCAAGCCGGTGGCGGTGATGCTCACCTCCCGCGGCTGCACCAGGCACTGCATCTTCTGCTTCCAGATGGACAAGAGCCGCCGCAGCGGGATCCGCTATCGCAGCGTGGAGAACGTGATCGAGGAGATCGAGCTGTGCCTGCGGCAGGGCTTCCGGGAGATCAAGTTCATCGACGACACCTTCGCCGAGGACCGCGACCGCGCCATGCGCCTGGCCGGCGAGATCCGTAGGCGGGGGCTGGACTTCACCTGGTTCGCCTCCGCCTGCGCCAACCAGGTGGACCCGGAGATGCTGCGCGCCTTCAAGGCGGCCGGGTGCTGGGCCATCCTCTTCGGGGTCGAGAGCGGCGTGCAGCGGAACCTGAACACGCTGCGCAAGGGGATCACCCTGAAGCAGGCCCGCGACGCGGTGGCCTGGGCCAGGGAGGCCGGGCTGGCGGTGCAGACCACCTTCATGTTCGGGATCCCGGGCGAGACCTACCGCGACGCGCTCCAGACCATCGACTTCGCCTGCGAGCTCGACGCCGACTGGGCCAGCTTCCACGCCCTGGTCCCGTTCCCGGGCACGGTGCTCCACGACCGCGCCGCCGGGCTCGGGACCGTCTCCGAGGACCTCCGGGACTTCACCTACCAGGGCGCGGCCTTCGTGCCCTCCACCATGACCCGGGAGCAGATCGTCGAGCTCAGACAGCGCGCCTACCGCACCTTCTACTCCCGACCGTCCTACCTGCTCCGCAAGCTCGCCGGCCTCCGGCACCGGCACGGCCGCGCCGCGGCCCTCCGGAGTGCCCGCTCGCTCTTCTGGCTCTGGGCCGGGAAGGACGTCCTCCGCCCCGCTACCGCCGGCCAGCCGCCGGCCGCCAGGCAGGGGTGACCATGCCGGCCTCCGCGGCGCTGCTGGCTCCCCCGGTCCCGCCCCCCGAGGGCTCCGCGCCCGCGGAACGGTTCATCTCGGTGGTGATCCCCAACCGCAACGGGGCGGCCACCATCGGCCAGTGCCTGGCCGCCGCCCTGGCCTCCGACTACCGCCGCTTCGAGGTGGTGGTGGTGGACGACGGCTCGGAGGACGCCTCGGTCGAGATCGCCCGCCGCTTCCCCTGCCGCCTGGTGCGGCTCCCGCGCCGCAGCGGGGTGTCGCGGGCCCGCAACGCCGGAGCCCGCGCCGCCCGCGGGGAGATCCTGCTCTTCATCGACTCCGACTGCCTGCTCTCGCGCGACACCCTGGCGCTGGCCAACGTCTCCTTCGGCGACCGGCGCGACCGCGTCCTGGGCGGCACGTACACGCCGGTGCCTCACGACCGCGACTTCTACAGCGCCTTCCAGTCGGCCTTCATCCACCACTTCGAGACCAAGCGCCGCCAGCCCGACTACGTGGCGGCCCACGCCATGGTCATCGACGCCGATCTGTTCCGGCGCTCGGGCGGGTTCGTGGAAGGCTCGTTCATCGGCCTGGCCGCCAGCGTGGAGGACGTGGAGCTCAGCCACCGCCTGCGCCGCCAGGGCTGCCGGCTGGCGGTGGATCCGGCGCTCCAAGTGACGCACGTCTTCCGCTTCTCGCTGCGACGGTCCCTCGCCAACGCCGTCAAGAAGGCCCGCTACTGGACCATGTACTCGCTGGCGAACCGCGACCTGCTCTCTGACTCGGGCGCCGCCTCCCTGGAGCTGAAGGCCAACGTCCTGTGCGCGCTGCTCGCGGCCGGCCTCGTCGGCGCCGCCCTGGCCGGGGGAGCCGCTTGGCCGCTGGCGGCCATCCCGCCCCTCCTGGCCCTCGACCTCCTCGTGAACCGGCGGCTCGCCGCCGCCTGGCTCGCCGCCGGCGGCCCGGGCTTCGCGGCCCTGGCGGTCCTCTATTACCTCACCCTCTACGCGGCGGCGGTGGCCGTCGGGGGCGCGCTGGGCGCCCTCCACTACGTCTGGAGCATCCGCCTCCGGGGACGATACCGGCCATGCACACCGCGCTAGGGCACGCCGGCTCCCTCCTCTGGAAGAGGCGGCCGGTCCACCTGACCTTCTTCGTCACCCGGCGTTGCAACGCCCGCTGCCCGTTCTGCTTCTACCAGCGGTTCGCAGAGGCGCCCGGGGCGGCCCCGGAGCTCTCCCTGGACGAGATCCGCCGCGTTACCGGGTCGATGGGCTCCCTGCTGTGGGTGCTCTTCTCGGGCGGCGAGCCGTTCCTACGGGAGGACCTGGCCCTGGTGGCCGCCGTCTTCCACGACCAGAACCGGGCGGCCTTTCTCACCTTCCCGACCAACGGCTCGCTGCCGGAGGTGACCGCCGAGCGGACCGAAGAGATCCTGAGGCGATGCCCGGAGAGCGTGGTGGTGGTGAAGGTCTCGCTAGACGGGGTGGGCGCGGACCACGACGCCCTGCGGGGGGTGCCGGGCGGCTTCGAGCGCGCCATGCTGACGCTGGAGAGGCTGGCCTCGCTGGCGGGGCGGCACCGGCGGCTGGAGGTCGGGGTGAACACGCTCTTCTGCCGCGAGAACCAGGATCGGATGGAGCAGGTCGTCGACTTCGTGGCCGGGCTCGACGGGGTGCGCTCCCACACGCTGACGCTGGCCCGCCCGGTCGCGGGCGGGCCGGCCATGGAGGGCGTGGACCCGGGCCTCTATCGGAAGGCCGGCCTGCACCTCGAGTCCCGGTGGAACGCCCGGCGGCACCGCTTCGCCGGCGCGAGCCTGAAGTCGGCGCAGGATCGGCTGCAGCGGCGGCTCGTCCACCGGACGATGCTCGAGCGCCGGCGGCTCCTCCCCTGCTACGCCGGGCGCCTCGACCTGGTGCTCTCCGAGGGCGGCGACCTCTACCCCTGTGAGGGGCGGTGGGACGCGCTCATGGGCAACGTGCGGGAGGTCGGGTACGACGTCCCGGATCTCTTGCGCTCCCTCCGGGCCCGGCGCGTGCTCGCGGAGCTCCGGCGGGGCGGGTGTCACTGCACCAACGAGTGCAACCTCCTCGTGAACATCCTCTTCAACCCCCGCACGCACCCGCGGCTCCTCCGCGACTGCGCGGGCCTCGGCCGCGGGTGGCCTGGAAAGGAGGACGCCCCGCCCCAGGCGAGGGCCGGGTGAAGGTGGACGATGGTGAACGTCGATCGAGCCAGGAGGTGAACGAGATGACGGATACGATGGGAATCTGCGTGGCGACCAGGAACTCGATGCAGCACGTGGTCGGCCTGGCCAAGGCGGCCAAGGCCGCGGGTAAGGGAGTGAAGGTCTTCTTCACCGGAGAGGGAGTGCACGCCACCCAGGACCCCCGCTTCGGCGAGCTGCTCGAGCTGGGGGTGGGCAACGTGACGGTGTGCGAGGTCAGCTACATCGCCAACGGGTTCAAGGGGAAGCCGCTGCCCGGGCTGCGGGACAAGGACTTCGTCACCCAGGGGCGAAACGCCGAGATGGTCGAGGAGTGCGGGCGATACGTCGTCCTCTAGGAGGAGAACACGTCATGGGCACCGGCAAGAAAGTGGCCGTGGTCGTCAAGGACAAGGCCAGGCAGTACGAGGGGCTGCGATCCAGCCTCGGCCTCCTGTTGGAGAAGCACGTCATCACCATGTTCGTGCTGGACCACGAGATCGACATGACCGAGGAGTACCAGGACAACATGGGCTTCATCGACGAGATGGGGGGAGCCCGCTACAGCAACGTCCCGGCCAACGTCGAGAAGTGGGGGTTCAAGGCGGTGACGGTGGACGAGCTCCCCGGATTGCTCAAGGAGAGCGAGCTGGTGATCGCCTACTGATGGCCCTGCCCGCACCCATGGATCCGGCGGCGATGCCGCCGGCGGGGGACGAGCCCCCGCCCTACCGACCGTGGCAACCGAGCACCGCCATGAGACCGCTGCGGCGGGAACCCCGCCCTCCACGCATTCCAACCGCCCTCGCGGGCGGGAAAACGAGGACCCCATGAAGATCCTTCACATCCTGCGTTCCGAGCCCGACGACCTCACGCGCCGCCTCGTCAAGGGCGTCTCCCAGGGCGAGAGCAGCACCGAGGTCCCGCTCTACAAGGGCGCCGTGGACTACGCCAAGCTGGTGGCCAGCATCTACGACGCCGACCGGGTCATCTGCTGGTGGTAGGGACTGCCGAGCCACCCGAAGGGTGGCGAGGCTGCTTCCGCAGCCGGTGTGCACTCCCGGGCGACCCCATTCTGACTACGGCCCGGCTAGCCTGGCGCGGTAGACCGCCACCAGCGGCCGGTCGCGGAACACACCGTCGTCGATCGCGAACGTCCGCGGCGGGCCGAGGCCCCGCAGCCGCTCCCGGACCTCCGGCGACAGGGGCGCGCCCAGGTCGTAGGCTAGGAGCGCCACCGCCGCGCCGGCCCCGGCGTCGCCCTGGTACCAGTCCGGGTTCCGGTACTCCCAGGTGAAGCGCAGCGGGGAGGTCCGCGCCCGTTCCCTGGCCTCGGCGGGCGCTCCCGGGTAGGCGTAGCGAAGCGGCTTGCGCGTGTAGAGGTCGAGCAGCGGAACCCACACCGCCGGGTTCACCTCCGCGTCCGTGCGCGACAGGGTCACGACCTCCACCCGCGCCTCGCCGATCGAGTCCAGGTACTCCCCGGCCGATCTCAGGTTGCCGGCGCTGGTTCCCCGCAGGAACGGCAGGTGGCCGTGGAGCGCCACCGCCAGCGAGGTGGCCACCGCGCAGCCGGCCGCGAGGCGGCGCAGCTCCGGGCTCCGCACCCGCTGGAGCCCGTAGGCCGCCATGAGCGCCACCATGGGGAAGGCCGGGAGCAGGTAGCGGATGCGCTGCACCCGCAGCAGGACCAGGAGCGCCACCGGCCACAGGACCACCAGAATCCTCCGGTCGCGCCGGTCGATCGCCAGCCAGGCCGAGAGGAGCGCCGCGGCGGTCACGAAGGGGTGGATCTGGAAGAGGAACGTCGAAGCCAGGCTCTCTCCCCAGCGCCGGAGCCCGGGAGCCTGGTAGGCAAGCAGCAGGGCCACCTGGTCGCTGTGCACGTCGAGCCGCGGCAGCGCGGCCAAGAGGATCAGGGCCGCCGACGCCAGGGCCAGCCACAGGGCCGTCCGCAGCGGCCGGGGGCCATCGCGGCGCACCAGCCCGATGACCGGGAGCACCGTGAGCAGGAGCCAGGCCGAGTACTTGCTGAAGCAGGCCAGGCTCACCGCCAGCGACGCCAGGAGGATCCGCGTCGCCCCGCCCAGCCGGAAGGCCGCCTCGACCGCCACCACCGCCAGGAGGAAGAAGAACATGGTGGGGACGTCCACCAGCATGCCCGGCACCTGGGTCAGTAGATACGGCATGGCCAGGAGCAGGGCCCCGGCGGTGAACCCCACCTCCTCGTCCCAGAGCGCCTTCCCGAGGCGATGGGTCAGGGCAGCGGTCCCGGCGAAGAGGAGCGTGCCGAGCGCCTGGACGACGACCCGGGACTCCCCGAGCAGCCTGAAGGCGAGCCCGTAGAGGAGTGGCACCAGCGGCAGGTCGGTCCAGACGGGGATGGCCCGGCCCCACTCCTCCATGAACGCGCCGAGCCCGTGGACCTCGAGGTACTTGGCCTGGGCGAAGTATCGCGACGCGTCCACGATGGCCTCGGGCGCCTGCCAGAACGGCACCCCCGCCGCGTACGCGGCGGCGAAGAGCAGCGCTGCGGCGCCGCGGCGCGGCGGCTGGAGCCGCGCCAGGAGGAGCGCGGCGGCGATGCCGGCGGCCGAGAGCGCGTAGAGCCCGACCGGATCGACGTCCGCGAAGACCCAGCGCCAGCTGACCAGGCGGTTGTCGTCCGCGGCGCGGAGGAGGTACAGGGCGGCCACGGCGCCCAGGGCCGCCGCCGCGACCAGGAGCCGCTCCGGCGCGACGGCCCCGGCCGGCTGGCCCGGGACCACCCGCTCGGCGCTCGCCGGCGCGCCGTCGTCGGGGCGGGGCGCCACCTTCAGGACGGGACTAGGCCGAAGGCCGGGCCCGCCGCCTCGACGAAGGCGCGCGCGTGCTCGCGGTGGGCCGCCTTGCGCGAGCGCAGCTCGCGCACCAGATCGAGGCCGGTGCGGTCGCAGGGCGGGAGCGCCGCCTGGCTCTCGCCGAGAGGGCCGATCCGCTCGCCCCAGCGCACCAGGTGCGCGCACAGGGAGAGGCCGGCGCCGAAGCCGGGGAGGAGGAGCCAGGCCCCGGGACGGACCCGCCCCTCCTCCAGCGCCTCCACCAGCGCCACCGGGACGGTGGCGGCCGACATGTTGGCGTAGCGGTGCACGTTCACGAACACCCGCTCCGGGGCGATGCCGATCCGCTTGCCCACCGCGTCGATGATGCGGCGGTTGGCCTGGTGCGGGACCAGGAGGTCCACGTCGGCCACCGACAGGCCCCGCTTCTCCAGCGCCTGCTGGCAGGCCCGGGCCATTCCCACCACCGCCCGCCTGAAGATCTCCTGGCCGTCGAAGATCCAGCGAGTGTGGCCGTAGGGGACGCCCAGGTTGGCGTAGCGCGCCCCCACCCCGCGGATGTCCAGGGCGCCGCGGGCGTCGGCGTAGCAACCGAGCTGCTCCGAGAGCAGCCCCTCCTCCCGGTCGGTGGCCTGGACCACGGCCGCGCCGCAGCCGTCGCCGAAGAGCACGGCGGTGTTGCGGTCGTCCCAGTCCACGAAGGGCGAGGGCACCTCCGCCCCGATCACCAGCGCCGTCCCGATGGAGCCGGTGCGGATGAGGGCGGTGGCGGTGGAGAGGCCGTAGAGGAAGCTGGTGCAGGCGGTGTTCAGGTCCATGGCGGCGGCGTTGGCGGCGCCGAGTCGCACCTGCACCCCGGAGGCGGCGTTGGGGGCCAGCTCGTCGGCGAGGGTGCTGCCCAGGATGACGAGGTCGAGCGATGCCGCGGGCAGGCCGGCGCAGGCCAGCGCCCGCGTCGCCGCCACGTAGGCGAGGTCTCCCAGCGGCACGTGCGAGATGCGCCGCTCCTTCATGCCGGTGCGGCTCTCGATCCACTCGTCGTCGGTGTCGAGGAAGGTGGCCAGGTCCTGGTTGGTCAGCACCGCCGGGGGCAGGCACTTCCCCCAGCCGGTGACGGCGGCGTATCTCATCGCGTCTCCCGGGTCGGGGGCGGCACCTTATCAAATTCCAGGCGCCGGCCGCGCAGTCCCGCGCGTCTTCGCCTCCCCCTGGATGCCGCGGCGCGTCGAACCGGGCCGCGAAGCTGCCGCGCCCAGTAGTGCACTGTCGTTTAGCGACCGTCCTTCGGCTTGCGTGGGAGGAGGCCCAGCGGCCGCGTCGGCGGCGCGTCGTCGGGCGCGGGCTGGAACACCACCTGCCCCGCCGGCGGCGAGAGGATATCCGCCTTGAGGCGCTTGGCCCTGGCGTGCTCGGGGGAGAGGAGGAGGAGCTCGTCGAGCGCGGCCAGCGCCGCCTCGGTGTGGCCCAGGTCGAAGAGCGTCCGGGCCAGCATCATGCGCGGCCGGCCCAGCCGGGGGTGCGAGGCGACGAAGGCCTCCAGAACGGGGGCCGACCCCGCCCGGCCCGCCGCCCCGGCGCGGGCCGCCACCTCGGCGAAGTCGATCCAGGCGTCGGCCGTCCCGGCCGCCCGGGCCCGGGCCACGAGCCTCGCCGCGTCGGCGTGGTTGCCGTCGAGCCCGGCGTAGACCGCCAGCGCCCGGACCACCGCCGCGTCGTCCGGGTGAGCCCGCGCCAGCGGCCGGAGCCGGTCCAGCGCCCGCTCCCGGAGGTCGCGGCCGCCTTGCATGAGCGCCGCGCCGTCGGCGAGACGTGTCGCCTCGTCGCGATGGGCCGCCGCGTCGAGCAGCTCCACTAGGGCCCGGTCCGCCCGCGCCTGCCAGAGGGCGGGGTCGACCCGCTCCGCCTCCTCGAGCAGCGCCGCGGCCCGCGCCAGGCCGGCCTCGTCGTCGAGGGCCAGAAGCTCCATCGCCTCGCCGCGCAGGGCCGAGGCGCGTTCGCCCGGCACCGGTACCGCCGGTGCCGCGGCGGCCGGCGCCGCCGCGACAAGCATTGCCACCGCCAGGGGAAGGGTCGAGAGCACGGGTGAAGCCTACCAGCCGCCGCCGTCTTTTCGGAGTGACGTCGTCGTTCGCGCGATTCGCCTCCACGCCCTGCCCGCACACATCGATGGCCGCTGTCGCACACCGTGAACCCCAGCGGGGCTCTTGATCGATCTCGAGCCAAGAGAGCAGCCTCTCGCTGGGGGAAGGATCGAGACACCCCGGATGCGGCCCGCCGTCGCCCCGCGCCCAGGCGCGAACATGGATCGCATCGATCTGCGCACCGGAAGGCGCCGGAACCTCTTCCGCACGAGCTTCACGAGGTCGCTGGCGGGGGAGGCCTGCCGCGGCGTGCAGGTGGTCGCGGGGCGTGCGCTTCCCGGTGAGCTGGCGGAGGGGATCCTGACCCACCATCTGCTGGCCGTGAACCTGGGCGGGCCGGTCGTCTACGAGATCCGGTGGCCCGGGCGGGCCTGGAGGGCCGCCGCCGCGTCGCGGCACGCCATCCAGCTCTTCCCAGCTGGGATGCCGTTCGCGGCGCGGTGGGACCAGCCGGTGGAGGTGCTGACCGTGGGGATCGCGCCGTCATTCGTCTCGGCCGCCACGGGCGCCGAGGGCGCGCTGAGCCACCTGGAGCTCGACCCGGCCGCAGCCGTGGAGGCTCCGGTGGTGGCCCACGCCGCCCTGGCCCTCGCCGAGGAGGTCCGCGCCGGGGCTCCGGGCGGGCCGCTGTGCGGCGAGAGCCTGGCCACGGCCCTGGTGGCCTGCTTGCTGTCGAGCCGGGCCGAGCCACGCCTGCAGGGGCGGCGTCGGACGACGCTCTCGCGTCACCGGCTCGAGAGGGTGCTCGACTACATCTCGGAGCACCTCGCCAGCGCCATCTCGCTGCGCGAGCTCGCCGACCTGGTCGAGATGGACGTCTTCGGCTTCGTCCGCGCCTTCAAGCAGAGCACCGGGCTCCCGCCACATCAGTACGTGCTCCGGACGCGGGTGCAGCGCGCCAAGGCCCTGCTCAAAGAGGGACGGCTGTCGATCTCCGACGTGGCCCTGGCCACCGGGTTCGCCACTCCGAGCCACTTCGCCACCACCTTCCGCCGCCTGGCCCGGGCCACGCCGCGCGCCTACCGGGACTCGGTCGGTTGAGACTCCCGGACGGGGGCCCGGTCGCACGCCCCGCGCTCCCGGGGCACCGGGCCGGTCCCACGTGCGCAACCAGAACACACGGGCGCCGGTGGGCCTGGATCCGCGAATCGAGGTGGCACAGCAGAGCGTGCTCCACGACGCGCAGCACCAGTCGGCGCTGGAGCTGCCGGTGGCGCCGGTTCGCGCGCCGTAGCGACTGACATCGGCCGCGGCTCGCGAGCCACCCGGCGACGTGGCGACGCGCCCCGACGCGGCGCCGAGAAGCGGATTGCCACGCTCGGGTTGCCTCCAGCGCGGCACGCGTCGGCCGACCGACAAAGGTTCTTGTCGTCCGGCGAGCGCATTGCCAAGCTTCGCATCTGGGAAGGGTGCATGCCACGGGAAGCCGCCGTCCCGATCTCGCCGGTGCAGGCCTACTGCGAGGGCCTCGGCCGCGGGGAGCTCGTGGCGCGCAAGTGCTCGAGGTGCGCCAGGATCACCTTCCCGCCCGCCGACTCCTGCGAGCACTGCGGGAGCTACGACGTGGAGTGGGCGACGTTGTCCGGCAGGGGGACGCTCCTCTTCGCGACACCCGACCCCACGAACGGCCATCCACACCTCGCGAGCGCCGCGCCCGGCGTCTACGGCCACGTTCGCCTCGAGGAGGGGGTCGTGGTCCAGGCCGTCGTCACCGGGACGCCGGTCACACCCGGCGTCCTGCGCGCCCTCTCCGAGCACGGGACGATCCCGGTGGTGGCCGCCGTCCTGAAAACGGACGACGGCCTGCCAGTGCTGGCCTTCACCCCGACGCTCGCTCCGGGGCGGGGCGGGGTCGAGAAGGTGGTACATCCGGAGTACGCCTAGACGCCGGCCCTCGGGACCGCGGGCTGACAGCTGTAACCAGTTGGTGCGAGGCCGTACCGTGAACGAGCCCGCGCCCGCGCCCGAGGAGATGTCGGGCTCGGACTCGGGCTCGGGCGCGTTCACGGGATCAACGCAACCGACCGGCGCAGATCACTCCGCGGGCGGAGTGAAGACGTGCACCTTGCTCATGGGGTCGAACCACGCGGTGGACGCGCCTCCCGGGGCCATGATCTTGGAAACGCCCTCCTCGACGATGGTCACTCCGTAGGTGCCGTGCTTGGCGTCCGCGCCCGAGGCGTCGAGGGGCGTGGTCGCGAAGGTGGTCTGCAGCCGGCTCCAGCGCCGGGTGGTGACGTCGAAGAACTGCGACGAGATGAGGGTGCCGGTGATGTTCGAGGCGATGAACTCGCCGCCGAAGGAGAAAACGCGGTTCCCCACCAAGGCGAGGATGTTGGCGCTCGCGCCCACCGGGGCGTTCTCTTCCGGCCGCCATCCGCCCTGGCC
>DASTPH010000081.1:0-63486 GCA_035762305.1 Anaeromyxobacteraceae bacterium | reverse complement strand
TGGCCATGCCGATGATCTTGGCGCCCGAGGCCTGGGCCTGGAGCAGGTAGCTGGAGAAGTCGGTGGTGCCGGGCGAGGGGTGGCGGGCCGAGCCCAGCACGCTGCCGCCAGCGGCCTTCACGACCTTGGTCGCCTCCTCCTCCACCGCCGGCGCGGTGATGCCCGTCGCCGCCGAGAAGCACCGGATCACGCTGCTCTCGGGCCCGGCCACGACGAAGTTCACCGGCTCGGACTGCACCGCCTACAACGTCCACTACACCTACAACAACTGGGCCCTCGCCAACGGTACCGGCGGCGAGGTGGTGAAGAACGGCGGGGACAGCTGGTTCTTCATCACTGCCGACTACGTCTTCGGCCATTCGCTGGAGGCGGATACCAGCAACGTGGTGAAGGCCGCCGGCGGCAAGGTGCTGGGCGCGGCCCGCCACCCATCGCCCGGCACCACCGACTTCTCGAGCTTCCTGCTCCAGGCCCAGGCCTCCGGCGCCAAGATCATCGGCATGGCCAACGCCGGCGGCGACACCATCAACACCGTCAAGCAGGCCAAGGAGTTCGGCATCACCCCCAAGCAGACCCTGGCCGGTCTCCTGGTCTTCATCACCGACGTCCACGCCCTGGGCCTGGCGAACGCCAAGGGCTTGTACCTCACCGAGTCCTTCTACTGGGACCTGAACGACGACACCCGCAAGTGGTCGAAGCGCTTCCAGGACCAACCCGACAACAAGAAGAAGGCCAAGCCCAGCATGATCCAGGCGGGCCTGTACTCGGCCGTGACCCATTACCTCAACGCCATCAAGGCGGTGGGCACCGACGGCTCCGATGCGGTCATCGCCAAGATGAAGGCCACGCCGGTGAAGGACTTCTTCGCGAACGGCGTCATCGGACCGGACGGCTTGCACCGCCACGACATGTACCTGTTCCAGGTGAAGTCGCCCGAGGAGTCCAAGTACCCCTGGGACTACTACAAGGTGGTGAAGAAGATCCCCGCCGCCGAGGCCTTCCCCACGGTGGAGATGCAGAAGTGCCCCCTGGTGGCGAAGAAGTAGCCTCCTGACCTGGGACCCGGCCCGGGCGCTGCGGCGCCCGGGCCGGCTCCGCCTCGGAAACCCAGTGCAGGCGCTCTTCGGCCAGCTGCTCGTCGGCCTCATCAACGGGTCGTTCTACGCCCTGCTGTCCCTGGGGCTGGCCATCATCTTCGGCCTGCTCAACATCGTGAACTTCGCCCACGGCGCGCTCTACATGGTGGGCGCGTTCCTGGCCTGGATGCTCCTCGACTCGCTGGGGATCGGCTACTGGCCGGCGCTGGTCCTGGCCCCGCTCGGGGTCGGGATCCTGGGCATGGCCATCGAGCGCACCATGCTGCGGCGGCTCTACCAGCTCGACAACCTCTACGGCCTGCTGCTCACCTTCGGGCTCACCCTCATCCTGGAGGGCGCCTTCCACCACCAGTACGGCAACTCCGGCCAGAGCTACCCGGTGCCCGAGGCGCTCCAGGGCGGCTTCAACCTGGGGTTCATGTACCTGCCCCGCTACCGGGGCTGGGCGGTGCTGGTGTCGCTCGCGGCCTGCTTCGCCTCCTGGTGGATGATCGAGCGCACCAAGCTCGGCGCCTACCTGCGCGCCGGGACCGAGAACCCGAAGCTTCTGCAGGCCTTCGGCGTGAACGTGCCGCTCATGTTCACGCTCACCTACGGCTTCGGAGTGGCCCTGGCCGGCTTCGCCGGCGTCATGGCCGCGCCCGTCTACCAGGTGACGCCGCAGATGGGGTCCCACCTCATCATCGTGGTCTTCGCGGTGGTGGTCATCGGCGGGATGGGGTCGATCCTGGGCTCGATCGTCACCGGCGTCGGCTTGGGGCTGGTGGAGGGGCTGACCAAGTACCTCTACCCGCCGGCCGCCGCCACCGTGGTCTTCGCCATCATGGCGCTGGTGCTGCTGGTCCGGCCGGCCGGCCTCTTCGGGAGGGAGCGGTGAGCGCGCCGGTGGGGATCCAGGAGGCGCGGGCCGCCTGGCGGGCCGGCATCATCACGCCGCGCCGCAAGGCCGCCTTTTTCGCCCTCATGGTCGGACTGGGCCTCCTGGCGCCGCTCGTGGTCTACCCGGTCTTCCTCATGAACGTGCTGGTGATGGCGCTCTTCGCCAGCGCCTTCAACCTGCTGCTGGGCTACACCGGGCTGCTCTCCTTCGGCCACGCCGCCTTCCTCGGCTCGGCGGCCTACGTCACCGGCGCGGCCGTGAAGTACTGGGGCCTGCCCACCGAGGTGGGGATCCTGGCCGGCACCGCCTTCGCCACCCTGCTGGGCTGGATCATCGGCTATCTCGCCATCCGCCGGTCCGGCATCTACTTCGCCATGATCACCCTGGGCTTCGCCCAGATGGTCTATTTCCTGGTGGTGCAGATGCCCTGGACCGGCGGCGAGGACGGCCTGCAAGGCGTCCCGCGCGGCAGGCTGCTCGGGCTCGTGTCGCTCGAGGGCGGCCACGCCATGTACTACTTCGTCTTCGCCGTCTTCGTGGCCGGTTTCCTCGTGATCTACCGGACCATCCATTCCCCCTTCGGCCACGTGCTGCGCGCCATCCGGGAGAACGAGCCGCGGGCGGTGTCGCTGGGCTACGACGTGGCCCGCTACAAGCTCACCGCCTTCGTGATCTCGGCCGGGCTCGCGGGCCTGGCCGGCTCTCTCAAGGCGCTGGTGCTGCAGTTCGCCGCCCTGACCGACGTCCACTGGCACCGATCGGGCGAGGTGGTGCTCATGACCCTCCTCGGCGGGATGGGCACGGTCATGGGGCCGAGCGTGGGCGCGCTCCTGGTGGTGGCCCTGGAGAACTACCTGGCGGGCGTCGGCGACTGGGTCACCATCATCACCGGGACGGTCTTCGTGGTTGGGGTGCTCGCCTTCCGCCGCGGCTTCGTTGGCGAGGCGTTGCGGCTGGCGCGGAACTTCCCGGTCTGATGGGCGGCGCTCGGTTGCCATGGTCCGTAGGGCGGGGGCTCGTCCCCCGCCGGCGGCGCAGCCGCCGGATCCACGCGCGCGGCCACGGCCATGAGTCCCGGCGGGGGACGAGCCCCCGCCCTACAATCCGGAGGTGGGCCCCGGGCGACGAACCCCGGCCCCGCGCTCGAGGAGGCAGGTCATGGCCGGCACGCTGCAGGGCAAGGTGGCCTTCATCACCGGGGCGGCGCAGGGCATCGGGCTCCAGGTGGCCCGCGACTTCGCCCGCGAGGGGGCGGTGGTGGCGGTGGCCGACCTGAACGGGCAGGCGGCCAAGGCCGCGGCGGCGGAGCTGGGCGGCTTGGGGGTGGCCTGCGACGTCACCAGCGAGGCCCAGCTGGTGGCGGCGCTGGACCAGGTCATCGCCGCTCGCGGGCGCCTCGACGTGCTGGTCAACAACGCCGGCCTCCAGTACGTCTCGCCCATCGAGGAGTTCCCGGCCGACAAGTTCGAGCTGCTGGTCCGGGTGATGCTCATCGCCCCGTTCCTGGCCATCAAGCACGTCTTCCCGCTCATGAAGCGACAGCGCTGGGGCCGCATCATCAACATGGCCTCCATCAACGGCCTGGTGGGCTTCGCGGGCAAGGCGGCCTACAACAGCGCCAAGCACGGGGTCATCGGCCTCACCAAGGTGGCGGCGCTGGAGGCCGCCCCCTTCGGCATCACCGTGAACGCGCTCTGCCCCGGCTACGTGGACACGCCGCTGGTGCGCAACCAGCTCGGCGACCTGGCCCGCTCCCGCAACGTGCCGCTGGAGAAGGTGATCGAGGACGTGATCTTCCCGCTGGTCCCCATGAAGAAGCTGCTCTCGGCGGCGGACGTCTCCGAGTACGCCCTCTTCCTGGCCAGCGACAAGGCCGGAGGCATCACCGGTCAGGCGGTGGTGGTGGACGCCGGTTACACGGCGCAGTGACCGGCGCCCGGGGGAAGGAGGCCGCATGGAGGCGCGGCTGGGCGACCGCTCGCTCTTTCCCGACCTGGAGCCGGTCGCCTACCTGAACCACGCCGGGGTCTCTCCGCCGTCGCGACCGGTGGTGGAGGCGGCCCGGCAGGCGCTGGAGGAGTTCGCCCGGCGCGGCTCGGCCGCGGTGGGGGCGGTGCTGGAGCGCCGGACGAGGCTCAAGGACAAGCTGGGCCGGCTCCTGGGGGCCCCGCCGGAGGAGCTGGGCCTGACCCAGAACACCGGGGCCGGCCTGACCGCGGTGGCCCTGTGCTTCCCGTGGCGCCCCGGCGACCGGATCGTCGGCTTCCGCGGCGAGTTTCCCGCCAACGTCACGCCCTGGCAGCGCGCCGCCGAGCTCTTCGGCCTCGAGCTCTCGCTCCTCCCCCTCGACGCCTTCGAGCGCGGCGACGAGGAGGGGCTGGCGGCGCTGGAGGCGGAGCTCCGGCGCGGGGCGCGCCTGGTGGCGGTGAGCGCGGTGCAGTTCCAGACCGGCCTGCGCATGCCGCTCCAGGCCATGGCCGGGCTGGCGCATCGCCACGGCGCGGAGATCTGCGTGGACGCGGTGCAGGCCCTGGGGGTCCTGCCGCTGGACGTGCGCGCGCTCGGGATCGACTACCTGGCCGCCGGGGCCCAGAAGTGGCTCATGGGGCCGCTCGGGGCCGGGGTGCTCTGGGCCCGGCCGGAGCGGGCCGCCGCGCTGCGCCCTCACCTGGCCGGCTGGCTCAGCCACGAGCGCGCCGCCGCCTTCTTCACCGACGGCGCGGGCCACCTGCGTTACGACCGGCCGGTGCGCCGGCGCGCCGACGTCGTCGAGTCGGGGGGCGCCGCCGAGGTGAGCCTGGCCGGCCTGGAGGCGGCGCTGGACCCGCTCTTGGCGCTGGGCCTCGGCGCCATCCGCGACCACGTGGACCGCTACCTCGACCGCCTCGAGCCCGAGCTCCTGGCCTTGGGCCTCTCGAGCGCGCGGGCCCGCGAGCCGGATCGCCGCTCGGGCATCCTCTCGGTGCGGCCGCCGCCGGGCGTGCAGCTGGCGGCGCTGGCGCGCGCCCTGTGGGCGCAGGGCGTGGCGGTTTCCACGCCCGACGGATGGCTCCGCTTCTCGCCCCACTGGCCCAACCACCCGGACGAGGTGCCGACGGTGGCGGAGGCGCTGCGCGCCGGCCTGGGGCGGTGAAAGCTCGAGCCGCCCAGAAGTGGCTCGGCAGTCAGTAGGGCGGGGGCTCGTCCCCCGCCGGCGGCGTAGCCGCCGGATCCGCGTGCGGCCGCGGCGATCAGTCCGGCCGCAGCCGCGCCGGGGTGAGCCAGAACTCGCCGCCCACCCGGAAGAAGGCCCCTTCCAGCCCCAGGTCGTGGGGGTCGGCGGAGAGGAAGGCCGCCATGGCCATGGCGGCGTCGGCGCGCCGGGTGGGCTCGTCCGCGATGGGTCCGGAGGCCCGGCGGGCCGCGAAGACAGCCTCCACCAGCTCCAGCACCGACGGCTGCGACGACAGCGAGGCCCGGATGCCGGCGTAGTGGGTGTCGAGCCGCTCGGCGTGACCGAAGGCGAAGGTGAGGACGGTGTCGATGGCCGAGTCGATCTCCGCCGAGGAGGTGAGACGGACCGCTGCGGCGTCGACGACCACGGGGCCTGCTGAACCGTTCATGGCTCCATCGTGCCCTCGACCCCGGCGGCGTTGCAGTCCCAGGGCCGGGTGACGGACGGCGGTGCGCACTCGCGCCCACAGGGTCGCGGGCGCACCGGTCGCCAAGGCCCCGGGGTCGGCCGGTCGCGTCCCCCGAAGCCGGGACGGACGGGTCGAGCTCGAAGCGAGCGCCGAGCAGGCGCAGGGCCTGCCGGCGCGCGCCGGGCTCCGGTGAGGGCTGGGCGCCTCAACCACCTGTGACAGGGTGAGGCGTCGGGCAGCCGCGCCGCGGCCGCGCCCGCGTTGCGGGTCGGTGCCGGGCCGTGTTCGCAGCGCGAGCTCCACGTCGGCGTGGTCGGCCAGGCGGGCCGCGCGTCCTCGGCGGGCGGGCTCGCGGACGCCCGGGGTCACGCCGGCAGCGTGCCGGCCTCGAGCCGGCTTCCGCGAGCCCCGCGCGCCGGGGAGTCATCAAGTTTTGGTCACGACCGCGCGCCGGGGACGGTAGGCCCCGTCGGGGTCCTCTGCTACTGTAGGGACGTGGGCGACATCGGGCTGGTGCTGACCGGCGGAGGGGCGAGAGCGGCCTACCAGGTGGGGGCGCTCGCGGCCCTGGCCCGGTTCGTCCAGGGCCCGACGCCCTTCCGCATCCTCTCCGGCGTGAGCGCGGGCGCCATCAACGCCGCCTTCCTGGCCACGCGGGCCGACGACTTCGCGGGGGCGGTGAAGCAACTTAGGGACACCTGGATCTCGCTGCAGCCCGGGCAGATCTACCGCACCGACGCGCGGCGGCTCATGGCCATCGGCGGCCGGTGGATGCGCGACCTCTCCTCGGGCGGCCTGGGCCACGGCCGGCCCATCAACTACCTCCTCGACGCCACCCCGCTGCGCGACCTCCTGGAGGAGAACGTCCCGGTGGCCCGCATCCGCGAGCTCGTCGAGAGCGGCGTGCTCCGGGGCGTGGCGGTCACCGCCACCAGCTACCAGACCAGCGTGGCGGTCACCTTCTTCGACGGCCACCGCAAGATCGAGCCCTGGGTGCGCTCCACTCGCCTGGGCGTGCGCGAGGCCCTGCGGCTCGAGCACGTGCTGGCCTCGGCGGCCCTTCCCATCTTCTTCCCGCCCATCCGCATGCGCGGCGCCTTCTACGGCGACGGGTGCGTGCGCATGACCGCGCCGCTCTCCCCGGCCATCCACCTCGGAGCCGAGCGGGTGGTGGCGGTGAGCGTGCGCCACTGGCGTTCCCCGGAGGAGCTGATGCCGGGGCGCTCGCGGCGCGAGGCGCTGGCACCCTCGGAGATCGCCGGGGTGCTCATGAACTCGGTCTTCCTCGACGCGGTCGAGGCCGACGTGGAGCGGCTGGAGCGGCTCAACCGGCTCGTCCGCCTGGTGCCGGACCGCGCCCGCACCGAGCTGCCGCACCCGATCCGGCACGTGGAGGCGCTGGTGCTCCGGCCGTCGAAGGACCTGGGGCGGCTGGCGGAGGGCGAGTACCAGCGCTTCCCGCGCTTCCTGCGCTATCTCCTGCGCGGCATCGGCGTGAAGAACGGCAAGGGCGCCGATCTGGTGTCCTACCTGGCCTTCGAGCCGGTGTACGTTCAGCGCCTGGTGGATCTGGGTTTCGAGGACACCATGGCCCGGCGGCGGGAGATCGAGGCCTTCCTGGGCGTCGAACGGCGCGAGCGCGCCCGCGGGTAGGCGGGCGGCGGCGACCGGCTCCGGGGTCCGGTCCAGGCGCGGCGGCGTGGCGCCGGCAGCCGGAGAGCGTTAGACGTTCCGTCATGCCCAAGGTCAAGCAGATCTCCGCGTGGGTCGAGGATCGCCCCGGGATGCTCGGTCGGGTGGCCGACGCCCTGGGCGAGAAGAAGGTCAACATCCGCGCCTTCATGGCCGCGGTGATGGACGGCCGCGGCTTCGTCCGGGTGGTGGTGGACAAGCCGGCGCTGGCGAGGCGGATCTTCTCGGAGCACGGCTGGCAGACCACCGAGGACGAGCTGGTGGAGGTGGCCATTCCCGACCGGCCGGGGGCGCTGGGGAAGGTCGCCGACAAGCTGGGGGCGGCTGGCATCAACGTCCAGTACGCCTACGTCGGCACCGCCAAGAGCGCCTCCAAGGTGAACCTGTACCTGGCGGTGCAGGACCCGGCCGCGGCCTTGAAGGCGCTGCGGAGGTAGGCCCCCGTCCCCCGCGGCGTTGGACGTGAGCGGTGGCCGCCGTCGCAATCAACCGGGTGCGGCCGGGCCCAGAGTGCATCCCGTAACCCCGGCCGTAGCGAGGCGAAGCAGTCCGTCGCCGAGGGCGGCGCCCGCCGCAGTCGGCAAGGGGTCATGGGATGCGCTCTAGCCGCCGGTGGGCCCATTCCGCGCAGGCCACCAGCGCGCCGTCGCCCCGGTGCGGCCCGACGAGCTGGATCCCCACCGGCATGCCGGCCGGCCCGCGCCCGGCCGGGAGCGACAGGCAGGGGAGGTGGAGCAGGGTCCAGATCCGGTTGAAGGCCGGGTCGCCGGTGCTCTCCAGGCCCGGCGGCGCCTCGCCGAGGGCCGCCGGCGTGAGGAGCGCGTCCACCCGGCGGAAGATGGCCGCCAGCGCCGGCCGGCAGCGGGCCCCCAGGGCGAGCGCCTCGGCGCAGTTGGCGGGGGGCGTCGCCTCCCCGGCGCGCAGGAGGTCGAGGAGCACCGGCGAGAGCAGCGCCTCGTGGCGGGCCCGCAGGTCGCGCATGGCGCGGGCGGCCTCGAACGCCATCACCGTGCGCTGGGCCTCGAAGAGGCCGTCGCACTCCGCCGGCAGGTCCACCTCGGCCACCTCGGCGCCGGCGGCGGCGAGCCGTGCCGCGGCCCGTTCCACCAGCGCCCGGGTGGCCGGCTCGGCGAGCGCCCACTGCGGGCTCCGGCACAGGCCCAGCCGCGGGGGACTGGGCGGCGCCGGCCCCAAGGGCACGCCCAGCGGCGGAAGCAGCAGCCGGAGGTCGGCCGGGTCGCGAACGAAGACCCCCACCGTGTCGAGGGAGGGGGCGAACGGGCTCGTCCCCTGGAGCGGCACCAGCCCGTGGGTCGGCTTCATCCCCACCACCCCGCAGAAGGAGGCGGGGCGGATGGTCGAGCCGGCGGTCTGCGAGCCGAGGGCGGCCGGGACCATGAAGGCCGCCACCGCCGCCGCCGAGCCGCTCGAGGATCCGCCCGGGGTCCGATCCGGGTCGTGGGGATTGCGGGTCGGCCCGGGGCGATAGAAGGCCAACTCGGTGGTCGCCGTCTTCCCCAGCACCAGCGCGCCGGCGCGGCGCAGCGCCGCCACGCAGGCGGCGTCCGCGGCCGGGCGGCGGCCCCGCAGGGCCGGGGTGCCCCACTCGGTGGGCATGTCGGCGGTGTCGAAGATGTCCTTCACCCCGATCGGCAGGCCCCGGAGCGGCGGCCCGGGGGCGAGCCGATCAAGGCGGCGGGCCTCGGCGAGCGCCGACTCGGGATCGAGGAAGGCCCAGGCACGCAGGCGCGGCTCCTCGGCGGCGATGCGGTCGAGCAGCGAACGGGTGAGGGCCTGGCAGGTGATCTCGCCGCCATGGAGTCGCGCCATCGCCTCGGAGGCGGAGAGGGCCCAGGGATCGCTCACCGCCGACAGCATAGCGCGCCGCTCGGCCGGGGGCCGAGCCGGTGGATCCGGAGCGGCGCCTGCGGCATCCTCTGCCGCATGATCCCGCTCGATCTCGAGAGGGCCGTCCAGGCCGGGGACGCCTTCGGGTACGATCCACGCCAGTTCTGGGCCGGCTACGAAATCCTGCGCGGCGCCAGGGCGGCCATCGAGGCCCTGCCGGAAGGCCGGCGCGGCGAGGCGCTCCTCTTTGCGCGCGACCTTTCGGCGCGGGCGGCGGCGCTGTGTCGCGAGGCGCTCGCCGACGAGCGCGACCCGGAGCGGCGCACGATCGCCGGCGCGGTGCTGCGGGCCACGGTCATGGCCTGGCACGCGGTGCTGGTGGCCCCGCCGCCCGAGTTCGAGCATGGGAGCGACGAGGAGCGGCGTGCCGACCTGGCGCGGCTCCCGGAGCTGGCCACGCTCTTCGGCTGATGGCCGCGTCGGCGCAGCAGGGTCCGGCGGCGGAGCCGCCGGCGGGCCGCAAGGGCCCGCTCTACCGAGGAGGAGCCATGGGCGAGACCGCCGGCCCACCCCGCACCGCCACGCTGGTGCTCTCCGGCGGCGGCGCCAAGGGAGCCTTCCAGGTGGGGGCCGAGCGGGTGCTGCGGGAGGAGGGCGGCTTCCGCTGGGAGCGGGTGCTGGGCGTGTCGGTGGGCGCGCTCAACGGCGCCCTGCTCGGGCAGGAGCGGCCGGAGGAGCTGGCCGAGGTGTGGCGCACCATCCGGAGGGAGGAGGTGTACCGTAAGTTCACCTGGCCGGTGGTGGCCTTCCGGGTGGGGGTCCTGGGCAAGCGGGGGCTCTACGACGACCGGCCGCTCCGGGACACCCTCCAGCGGCGCCTGGCCGGGCGGCCCTTCAAGGTTCCGGTGCACGTGGGGCGGGTGTCGCTGGCGAGCGGGCGCTACGAGCTGGTGGGGAGCGACCGGCCGGAGGCGGAGTTCCTGGATGCGGTCTGGCAGAGCGCCACCATGCCGGTGGTGTGGGAGCCCATCGGCCCGGAGGCGTGGGTCGACGGGGGCCTGCGCAACGTGACGCCGCTCGGCGACGCGCTGGAGTTCGACCCGGCCGAGATCGTGGTGATCCTGGCGAGCCCGCGGGCCGTCGAGCCCGTCGCGGCGCCTCCCGACCTGCTCCAGGCCGCCCTGCGCGGCCTGGCCGACATCGCCGTGAACGAGATCCTGGTGAACGACCTGCGCGAGTTCCTGCGCGTGAACCGCCTCGTGCTCCAGGCGCAGCAGCAGGGGGCGACGCTCCGCGGCGAATCGGGCCGCCCCTACCGCCACGTGGCCATCACCGTGGTCGAGCCCGAGGGGCCCATGGGGCACGTGCTCGACTTCTCGCCTGCCCTCATCCGCGAGCGCATGGCCGCGGGCGAGGCGTCGGCGCGGCGGGTGCTGGCCGGCGGGGGCGGGATGGCGTAGGGCGGCGAGCCGGCGCCGACGCCCGCTGGCAGGGGAGGTCGACCCGCGGCGGCGGCCCTGGCGAGGTTCCGATGCTGGGGGCGGGCGATGGGCGAGGAGCGGCAGCGCGAACTCGGTGTTGGCCTTTCACTGCGGCTCGTGGAGCCGCGGGGGCGCTTCCCGCCCGATCACCCAGAGGCCCCCGCCGGGGACGTTGACGGCTCCTCACCACCGGCTGGAAGCGGCGCGGTCTCCTGTCGCCGCTGGAAGTCCCTGGCGGCCGCAACGGGAAGGCCTCCGCGATCAATAACCCGTGACCGGCCCCTCGGTCGCCGACCCGGGCCCCGACGCGAGGAGCGACCGCGCCGCCTCGACCGCCTCGTGGCTCCCCGCGAGCGCGAGCACGTCTCCCGGACGCAAGCGCTCGCCCGCGCCGGGGGCCACCACCCCGCCGTCGGCGCGGGCGATGGCGAGGACGGTGGCGCCGGTGGCGCCGCGCAGGTCGAGCTCCGCCAGCGTCCGTCCGACGGAGCCGTTCCCAGGCTGGAGCCGGACCACCACCGGCTCGCCCAGGCCGGGGAGCAGGCGGCGTACCTGGTCCAGGGCGTGCTCGTCGGCCTCGGACTCCTGGCCGGGCCCGGCCCCGCCAGGCATCGCGCCGGCGGAGCTGGCCCGGGCTCGCTTCACCAGGAGCTCGGCCACGACCTGGGCGCCGGCCCGGACATGCCCCTCCAGGTTGGCGGCGCTGCGCCAGAAGGCGACGCCCAGCACCAGGAACACCGCGCCGAGGGCCAGCGCGCCGCCGGCCCCCCCGAGGAACGGCTGGGTCACCACCAGGATGGGCAGGCCCACCAGCGCCAGGACGCCGATCTGCAGCGCCAGCACCAGGGCGCGGCGCGGGGCGGCGGCGAGGTCGACCTTGTCGCGCCGGACCGCCGGCAGGGCGAACTGCGCCAGCGTGGCGCCCAGGCGCTGCGCCACCCGCACCACCCCGAAGGCGAAGGGGGCGAGCAGCGCCGCCGCCGCGAGGAGCACCAGGCCGCGGGCCGGCCCCGCCCCCAGGCCGAGCCAGCGCTCCACCAGGGGCGCGACGCGGGGCACGGCCAGCGCCGCGCCGATGACGATCCCGGCGACGAAGGTCGCGTCCAGCGCCAGGGCCAGGCCGAGGCGGCGCACCATGGCGCCGAGGGTGTGGGGATGCCGGGCGGTGCGCAGCTCCTCCAGCCAGCTGCCGTAGAGGGCGGCGAAGGTCTGGATGGGCTGTGGCAGGGCCCGGTCCACGAAGCGAGCCGCCGGCTCCGAAGCACGGAGCAGCCAGGGCGCGGCGAAGCCGGTGAGGGCCGAGACCGCCACCGCCACCGGGGAGAGCAGGTCGCCGGCGCCGCCCAGCGAGGCGGCCAGCCCGGCCACCACGAAGGAGAACTCTCCCACCGGCACCATGCTCATGCCGGCCCGCACCGCGGTCGGCACGCCGCTGCCGGTGAGGAACGACCCGGCCGACACGCCCAGGACCTTGCCGCCGAGCACCACGGCGGCGAAGGCCAGGGCGGTGGCGGCGTGGCGGGCCACCAGGGCCGGGTCGATCTGCATCCCCACCGAGACGAAGAAGATGGCGCCGAAGACGTCGCGCACCGGCCGGACCAGCGCGCCGATGCGCTCCCGCTCGCCCGACTCGGCCACCAGCACGCCGGCCACGAAGGCGCCGAGCGCCACCGAGTAGCCCACCGCCCGGGCCAGGAGCGCCACCCCGAAGCAGAGCCCCACCGCCGCCACCAGCGTGGTCTCGGGCCGCTCCAGGCGCACCACCGCCCGCATCAGGCGCGGCACCAGGAGGAGCCCGATCCCCAGCAGCGCGGCCAGGAAGGCGGCCAGCTTGGCGCTCATGGCCGCCATGGCGCCGGGAGAGAGGTTCGAGCCGGTGGCGAGGGCGGTGAGGATGGTGAGGAGCGCCACCGTGATCACGTCCTCGGCCACCAGCATCCCCACCACCCAGTCGCGCAGCGGGCCACGCACTCGCTGCTCGTCCAGGGCCTTCACCACCAGGGTGGTGGAGGTGATGGCGACCACCGCGCCGGCGAAGAGGCTCGGGAGCGACGACCAGCCGAGGAGGCGTGCCACCGTGAAGCCCAGCCACAGCACCAGGCTCATCTCGATGACCGCGGTGACGCCAGCGGTGGGTCCGAGGGACACCAGCTTGCGCAGGCTGAACTCGATCCCCAGGGAGAACATGAGCAGCACCACTCCCAGCTCGGAGAGGGTGCTCACCACCGCCGGGTCGGCCACGAGCGGGATGGGGACGTGGGGGCCGACGATGAGGCCGGCCAGCAGGTATCCCAGGACCACCGGCTGTCGCAGGCGCTGGAAGACGACGGTGGTCACCGCCGCGACGCCCAGCACCACCGCCAGGCCCGCCAGGACGTCGAGGCCGCCGTGCATGGGGCGACCTTACCGCACGGCGCGCCGGGCGAGGTCGCGGCCCTCCAATGGCCCGGGCCCTCCGGGGCTCCAGCCGCGCCGTAGCCCCGGCCCCCTCGCTGCGAGAGGGGAAGCGGGGTGACCCAGTACATCTGGGTACCAAGTAAATATTGATCTCTAGTCATTATTTAACTAGGTTCTAGATCGCCGCCGATTCTTGGTCCAATGGAGTGGACTCGTGGCCATCGACATCACGAAGGCGCTGTTTCGGTCGCGGACTCGCACTGAACTGCTGAGGACCGTTCTTCGCGACGGCGTCTCTGACTCTCTGAGCGGGCTCGCGAGGCGAGCCGGTCTTTCCCAGCACACGGTCGCCGTCGAAGTGAAGAACCTCGCCGCGGCGGGCTTGGTCAGAGTCGAAGCAGTCGGGGGCGCGGACGTGGTCCGGGCAAACCGGGAGCACCCAGCGGTTGGGGTACTGGTGCAACTGCTGGCCGTCGCAGACGCCACGTCATCGAGTCACGACGATTCCGCCGTGCGGGAGTCACTTGCCTACTTCGGCGCCCCCCTGCGAACCCGGAAGCGGCGGCAGCACTTCACCCTCGAGACGACTCTCGCCAGAGGGTTGCCGGCTGCGAAGCGAGATCCCGCGGTTCTCAAGGCCGTCGTGGTCGTCCTCCTGAAGAACCGGAGCGCCCTCAACTGGCCCGTCCTCAAGGAAGAGGCCCGCATGCTCAAGGCGAAGCACGAGCTCGAGAAGGTGGTCGAGCTCGCGGCAGATGTGTCCGGGCGTGTGGAGCTGAAGGTGCACGTGGCAGACCTGAAGGATCTTCGACGGAAGACGAGTGCGTTCTTCATCGACGACTCAGTCCGGATCGCGCTCCAGACCGGCCTTCCAAGTTCTGGCCGACTGAGTCTTGCCGCGACGAAGGCGGCCGCCGCAGAACGCGAGCGTTTGCAGAAGATGAGCGCCGCCGACCGCGCCCTGTTGGCGTTGGATCTCGGTGAGCGGCTGAGCGCCCTTCGCAGAGCTCACGAATGAGCGAATTCAGCGCCCGCGCACGCAAGTCGTTTGCGGTTGCACGCGAAATCTTCCAACTGCTTGCGGGCAACGAGATCGAGACGGCGGTCATCGGATCCGTTGCCGTCGCCGTGCACGGATACCCGCGCGCAACACGCGACTTGGATCTCGGCGTGGCATTGTTCGCGTTCGAGCCTCTGCTGCGAATGGCGGAGGAGCTTCGGAAGCGAGGGTACGACGTTCACACCAGCGAACCGTCGCGCGATGATCCCGTGGGGGGCATGGTCACGATATCCGGTGCCGATTTCGACCCGGTCGAGATCGTCAATCTGCGAGCTCCCGGCGGACGCCACGAAAGACTCGCACGCGAAGCGATCGCGTCTGCGCAGAAGTTCCCCGGGTTCGAGCTCCCCGTCGTCGACCTTCCACACCTCGTCGCTCTGAAGCTCGTGGCGGCTTCCAGAAAGGACGAGCTCGACATCCTCGAGCTTCTCAGGGCGAACCCGGCCCGGATCGACGAAGTCGTCGCGGTGTGCGCGAGACAACGCCTCAAGAAGCGACTGGAAGGCGTGCTGGCGCATGCAGACTGAACGGGCGCAGGCACTGGGTTCTCATACTGCTGCAGCCGTGCGAATCCGGTCGAGACCTCGTAAGAGCTTCCCGCCGATGCGCTTCCTGATGTAGTACCTGGGACCGTAGATTCACGGCCCCGGAGCTCGGCCGGCCGGGGGTCCGGGGGCCGTCACTGGCCCCCGTACAAAACTCTGGTTCGCTGGCAAGATACCGTTTCGAGATTCACGGCCCCGTAGCTCAGCCGGATAGAGCGGCGGTTTCCTAAACCGCAGGTCGCGTGTTCGAGTCACGCCGGGGTCACCAAGTTTGGAGGTGAGAGTGGCGAGCCCTCGGCCGCGTCGCCGCCCGGCCCGCCGCCCGGCGGCGGGCCCGAGCCGCCCAGGCCGCACCGCGACTCTGCCTCGCCGGGGTCGCCTCCCCGCCGCGCTCGCCCCCTCCCGCCTCCCGCCCGAGGTGCTGGAGACGCTGCGGGGGCTCGACCGCGCCGGCCACCGCTCCTGGGTGGTGGGCGGCACGGTGCGGGATCTGCTCCTGGGCCGGACGGCCGCCAGCGCCGTCGACGTGGCCACTCCGGCCACGCCGCAGCAGGTGATGGCGCTCTTCCCCCGCGTGGTGCCCACCGGCGTGGAGCACGGCACGGTGACCGTTCTGGCGGGGGAGGTCAAGGTCGAGATCACCACCTTCCGCGGCGAGGGGCGCTACCTGGACGGCCGGCGCCCCTCCTCGGTGACCTTCCACACGGACCTGGAAGAGGACCTGGCCCGCCGCGATTTCACCATGAACGCCCTGGCCTGGGATCCCCTGGCCGGCGAGCTGCGCGATCCCTTCCAGGGCCGGGCCGACCAGCGCCGCCGGCTCATCCGCGCCGTGGGCGACGCCGCCGCCCGCTTCGCCGAGGACGGCCTCAGGCCCCTGCGGGCGCTCCGGTTCGTGGCCCAGCTCGGTTACTCCGTCGAGCGCGCCACCCTGGCCGCCATCCCCGCCGCAGCGCCGGTGGTGCGCCGGGTCTCGGCCGAGCGGGTCGCCGACGAGCTGTCGAAGCTCCTGGTCGCCCCGCACGCGGCGCGCGCGCTTCGGCTGCTGCGGGACACCGGCCTGCTCGGCGTGCTCCTGCCGCCGCTGGCGCCGTTGGCTCCGCAGGTGGTCGCGCACGCAGTGGAGGTGGCCGCCTCCCTCGCCGGCCGGTCCCTCGGCACGGGCGGGCGCGCCCCGCGGCCCGACCTCGGAGTGCTGCGCCTGGCGGCGCTGCTCCACGTGGTCCCGGCGGACGAGGCCGCCCAGGCCATCTCGGCCCTCCGCCTCCCGGGCCGCACCGCCGCCGAGGTCTCGGCGCTCCTGGCCGAGCCCCCCTGCCTCCGCGCCGGGCCTCCGCTGGCCCTGCCGGAGGGCCCCGGAGCCGTCCGCCGCTGGCTGGCGGCGACCACCCCGGAGCTCGCGGCGGCGCTCCTGGCGCTCTGGGAGGCCGACGCCCGCCACCTCGGGCGCAGGTCACGGGCGGCCGCGGCGGCGCTGCGGCGCCTGCGGGCCTCGGCGGCGCGGGTGCTCCGGGGGCGGCCGCCGCTCTCCACCGCGGACCTGGCCCTCGACGGGCGGTCGGTGATGGATCTCCTGGGGCTCCCCCCCGGGCCGGAGGTGGGGGAGGCGCTGCGCCACCTCCTCGATCTGGTGCTCGACGACCCGCGCCGGAACCGGCGCCCGGCGCTGGAGCAGGCGCTCCGGGCCTGGCGGGCGGGACGCGGGATCGCACCGGGAGCGTGAATCCTCCGGGGAGGTCGCTCGTCAGGAGAGTTGCGACCCTGTATCCGCCGACGCCACACTGCCGGGGCCGGGAAAGCGGCGCGGCCCAGGCTGCGGGCTTATCATCCGGGCGCGGGGACGTCGAGGGAACGATGCCACATCGCGTACTTCTCATCGAGAACGACTCGGCCCTGCGCGCCGCGGTTCGCCCCGTGCTCGAGGCCGAGGGCCTCTCGGTGGACGAGGTGGACAGCGGCCTGGCCGGGATCCGGCGGGCGCTGGCCTCGCCGCCGGACCTGGTGGTGGCCGGTGTCCGCCTGCCGGACATCGACGGCTGCGAGGTGGCGACGCGCCTCAAGGCGGAGAAGGGGTTCGCCCAGGTGCCTTTCCTGGTGGTGGGCGACTCGTCGGCGCAGCACGACCTGGCGCTGGCGGCCGGCTGCGACGCCTTCGTGGTCCGGCCGGTCGAGCCCGAGCGCTTCCGCGCCGAGCTGCGCGCCATCCTGGCCGGCGAGCGGGAGCGGCTCCCCGAGGCGGGCGAGCGCGCCGGCCTCAAGGCCCACTCGGCCGCGATGGCCGAGCGGCTGGAGCGCACGCTGGCCGAGGTGCAGGTGGCCGAGAGCCGGCTCGCCGAGCGCAACCGCCTGGGCGGCATCTTCATGAAGAACCTGGCCCATGAGCTGTCGGGGCCGCTCACCCCGGTGGCCGGCTACCTCTCCATCATGGCCTCCGAGAAGGCCGGGCCGCTCACCCCCCAGCAGCGCAAGATCGTGGAGTCGCTCCAGGGCTCGGTGGCCCGCATGTCGCGCACCGTGGAGAACCTCTCCGACTTCGCGAGCCTGGCCCTGGGCCAGGCGCCCCTCTTCCCCTCGGAAGTGGACCCCGACGCGCTGGCCGGGGAGGTGGTGGCCGACCTCCGGCTGGCCGCCAAGGACGCGCGCCTCAACGTGAAGGTGGTCCGATCGGGCGGGGGGAAGGCCGTGGCCGACCCGCGCAAGCTCAAGCAGGCCCTCTTCAACCTGGTCCAGAACGCCGTGAAGTTCTCCCCCCACGGCGGCGAGGTGCTGGTGGAGGTGGAGCGCGACGGGGACCAGGTGCGGTTTCTGGTCTACGACCAGGGGCCGGGCATCCCGGCCGCTGACCAGCAGAACGTCTTCGAGCCCTTCTTCCACGCCAAGGCGCGCCAGGAAGGGTCCCGCCAGCCCGGCTCGGGCCTGGGCCTTCCGGTGGCGCGGCGCGTCGCCGAAGCCCACGGCGGGCGGGTCCTCGTGGAGAGCCCGCCCCGGACCCAGAGCGACGCCAGCCGGCGCCACTACACGGGGTCCAAGTTCGTGCTCGAGATCCCGGCGGCTCCGCCGGCGGCCGGCTAGGCTCGCGTCGCGACCGGAGCTCTTGCCGCTCCGGGCGGCACGAGCCATGTATGCCGGTCTTGGTCGCGTCCCGCGTTCCCCCGAGTTGCGCCGGCTCGCTCCGGGGTGTTGAATCCCTCTCGCCGGGGGATGCGCGGACGTGCGAGTGCTGGTCGCCATGTCGGGTGGGGTCGACTCCTCGGCCGCCGCCGCCATCCTCGCCGGGGAAGGGCACGAGGTCCTCGGCGTGGCCATGCGCGTCTACGACGCCGCCGACCACGCCCGCGGCCGCTCCTGCTGCGCGCCCGACGACCTGGAGGACGCGCGCGCCGCCGCCCGGGCCCTGGGCATCCCCTTCTACGTCGCCAACCTGGAGGAGCACTTCGGCCGCACGGTGGTGGACCGCTTCGTCGAGGACTACCTGGCCGGCCGCACCCCCAACCCCTGCGTGGCCTGCAACGCCGAGGTGAAGTTCGACTGGCTGCTCAAGCGGGCCCGGGCCCTCGGGGCGCGGCTCGCCACCGGGCACTACGCCCGGGTGGAGGAGCGGCGCGGGCGCCGGGCGCTCCTCCGGGCCGCCGACGCCGACAAGGACCAGAGCTACTTCCTCTACGCCCTGGGGCAGGAGGCCCTGGAGGCGGTGCTCTTTCCGGTGGGCGGGCTCGCCAAGCCCGCGGTGCGAGCCCTGGCGGAGCGAGCCGGGCTTCCCAATGCCCGCAAGGCCGAGTCCCAGGAGATCTGCTTCGTCACCCGCGGCGACGCCGGCGACTTCGTGGCCCTGCGCGCCAACGGCCGCGCCCGGGCCGGCGAGCTGGTGAGCACCGGGGGCGAGGTGCTGGGGCGCCACCGGGGCGTGCACCACTTCACGGTCGGCCAGCGCCGCGGGCTCGGACTCCCCGGCCCGGAACCGCGCTACGTGGTGCGGCTCGAGGCCGAGGCGGGGCGGGTGGTGGTGGGCAGCGCCGCCGAGGCCTCCCGCGACCGCTTCGCAGTGCGCGCGCCGAGCTGGGTCTCCGGGGCGCCGCCCTCGCGTCCGGTGGAGGCGGTGGTGCGGGTGCGCCACCGGCACGCCGGCGAGCGGGGCACGGTGAAGGTCACCGCGGAGGGTGCCGAGGTGTGGCTGGCCGCCCCGGTGCGGGGCGTGGCGCCGGGGCAGGCGGCGGTGTTCTACGACGGCGACGAGGTCCTGGGTGGCGGCATCATCGCCTGAGCCCATGCGCCGGGTGGGGCTCGCGTCCCTCGGCTGCCGGGTGAATCGAGCCGATGTGGACGCGCTGGCGGCGGAACTGGCTGGCCGCTTCCAGGTGGTGGAGGAGGGCGAGCCCGCGGATCTCTGGGTGGTGAGCACCTGCACCGTCACCGCCGACGCCGAGTCGGCCTCGCGCCGCGCCATCCGGCGCCTGGCCCGGAAGCACCCGGACGCGCGCATCGTCGCCGCCGGCTGCCACGCCCAGCGGGCGCCGGAGTCGCTGGCTCGGCTCCCGGGGGTGGTGGCGGTAGTGGGGGCGCGTTCGCAGACCGCCCTCCCGGACCTCCTGCGGCGGCTGGACGAGGGCGAGGCGCCGGCGGCGGCGCTGGAGGCGGCGCAGCGCGGCGCGCCGCGCTGGACCGCGCCGCCGCTCGACCTGGTTCGCCGCACCCGGCCAGTCCTCAAGATCCAGGACGGGTGCGACGCCTGCTGCGCATACTGCGCAGCGCCCGACGCTCGGGGTCCGGCCCGGTCGCTCCCCTTCGACGAGGCGCTCAGCTGCCTCGCGGCGCTCGGCCGGCGCCACGCCGAGGTGGTGCTCTCGGGGGTCCGCCTCGGGGCCTTCGGCCAGGACCTCCAGCCGCGGCGGTCGCTGGCGAGGCTGGTCGCCGCCGCGGCCGAGCGCCGGCTGGTGCGCCGGCTCCGCCTCACCTCGGTCGAGCCGCTGGAGCTCCCCTTCGAGCTCCTGGAGTTCGACTCCGCCGCCAGCCTGCTCTGCGAGCACTTTCACCTGCCGCTGCAGAGCGGGTCGGAGCGGACGCTCCGGGCCATGCGGCGCCCCTACCGCCCGGGGCAGTTCGCCGAGGTCGTGACGCGCATCGCCCGCGCCGTCCCTGGCGCCTGCATCGGGACCGACGTCATCGCCGGCTTCCCGGGCGAGACCGAGGCGGACCACCGGGAGACGGTGCGCCTGGTGGAGGCGCTGCCGCTCGCCTACCTCCACGTCTTCCCCTTCTCGGCGCGGCCTCGGACCGAGGCCGCGGCGCTGCCCGGCCCGGTCCCCGCGGCGGTGGCCCGGGCGCGGGCCCGGGAGCTGCTCGCCCTCTCGGACCGCCACTGGCGGCGCTACCTGGCTCACCAGGTGGGGAGGGACCTGGAGGTGGTGGTGGAGCGGGTGGAGGGCGGCATCGCCACCGGCACCTCCCGCGAGTTCGTGACGGTGCGCTGGCCTCTGGTGAGCGACCGCCGGGGCAGCCTGGTGCGGGTCCGCGTCGAGGTCGCCGACGGGGACGCCTGCTTCGGGGTGCGCTCGGTCACGTTCCGCGGGCGGCTGCCGCCGTAATCCGCCTCGCCGGGCCGAAAGGCCCGGCGAGGCCTCTTCGTTCCGGCGCGGTCCCTTGCGTCTCGATCGCTCCGTAGGGCGGGGGCTTGTCCCCCGCCCGGAGACATCGGTCCGACGAGGCGTCCTTGCCGCCGCAGCCGTTCCGCGATCCCGACGAGGTTCCCTAGAGCCTCGCCGCCCGTTCCGGGCGCCTCGAGTCGGCGGGGGACGAGCCCCCGCCCTACGAGTCGGCGGGGGACGAGCCCCCGCCCTACTTCGGAGGGGGCGGAGGCTTGCCGAAGTCGATGTCCACGTCGAGCTGCACCGTCCACATCCAGCTCACCCCGCCCGGCTGGAGGCTCGGCTCGTTGAAGAAGATGGGCCCGGTGAGGAGGTCGATGGCCGGAGTGAAGTACAGGCCCACGCCGATGCCCCAGGCGCCGAAGACGTTGCTACCGGTCTGAACGTCGCCGAAGAAGTTCACGTGGTCGAGTCCCTTGAGCCCCACCGGAACGTCGGGCGTGATGTAGCTGGCCAAGAAGCCGGCCTGCTCCTTCTCGCCGGCGGCGTTCACGAAGAGCTTGTCGTTGAGGCCGTAGTAGCCGCCCACGGCCAGGGTTCCGAAGGAGAAACCCTTGCCCAGCGTGGCGTGGAGCATGTTGTAGTCGGTGACGTCCTTTTCGAAGCCGATCAACATCATGCCCACCGAGAGGCCCGGCTGGCCCGAGAAGAGCTTGTCCTCGACCAGGGTGAGCTTGCCGTTGAGGTAGAGCGCCGACTTGCCCTTGCCCGGGTAGAAGAGGTCGAAGCCCACCTCGCCCTGGACGACGTCGGAGGGGATGACGCCCATGGTGAGGCCGGTGTCGATCGGGTACGACCCCAGCTCGGCGAAGTAGGTGTCGTAGGTGACGTGCGGCACCAGGAACGGCTGGGTGTAGGTGGTGGCGGGCGTCCAGAAGACGGTGGACGGCGTGGCGAGCGCCTGCGAAGCGCTGGCGAGGATCGCCGCCGCGGCGATCGCCTCGAGGGCCTTCTTCATCGGGTCGTTCCTCCGGGTAAAGGTTCGATGGTTGCGACGCGCCGTTGGTGCAGCCGACGTGCCAGGCCCCGAGGCGCGGCGGGTGGGCGCTGCGCCGTCCCTTTCGGGCGATCGGGTCGGGCCTCCCTTGCACCATGCACGCCCGGCGGGCATCGGTGCCTGCAAAGCGAGCAGCCCATGGCGGCTGGGCGCCGCCGGGATCGCGCGGTAGGTTCTTCCGGGTGCGCGAGGTGGACCTGCTCGTGGCCGGCGCCGGGCCGGCCGGCTGCGCCGCCGCGCTGGCGGCGCGGCGGACGGCTCCCGGCCTTCGCCTGCTGGTGGTGGATGCGGCCCGCTTCCCCCGCGACAAACCCTGCGGCGGCGCCATCACCGGGGGCGGGCTGCGCGAGCTCGAGCTCTGCGGCCTGGCCCTGCGGGTGCCCCACGCCATCGCCGCTCACGCCGCGCTGCGCGTGGACGGCCGCTCCACGCGGGTGGCGTTGCCGCGCCCGGCGGCGGTGGTGAGGCGCCTGGAGTGGGACCACGACCTCGTGGCCCAGGTCCGGGAGCGGGGGGTGGAGGTGGCGGAGGGAGCGGCGCTGCGGTCGCTGGCGAGGGAGGGGCGGGCCTTCCTGGTGGCCACGGACAGCGGCTCGGTGCGGTGCCGGGCCATCGTCTGCGCCGACGGCGCCGCCGGGCGCTCACGCCGCCTCCTGGGCCTGCCGCCGGGCCGGCGGGCGCCCCTGCGGGAGCAGGTGGCGCCGCGCGGACAGGGGGACCTGGTCTTCGACCTCGACGCGGCCCCGGCCGGCTACGCCTGGCGCTTCCCCTGCCTGGACGCCGGGGCGTCGGCCGAGAGCGTCGGAATATACTCGATGGAATCCACTCCATCCCTCTCGGCCACCCTGCTCCACTGGATGGAGCGCGAGCGGCTGGCGCCGCCGCGGGGGGCGGGCGCCGCGGCCGGGAACGGCGCGGCGGAGCGCGCGGAGCCGGCTCCCTGGTCGCTGCGGCTGTGGCGGCCGGGGGACCCGGTGGGAGTCCCGGGGGCGCTGCTCGCCGGCGACGCGCTCGGGGCCGACTCGCTGGCCGGGGAGGGGATCCGCTACGCGCTCTGGTCGGGGAGGCTCGCCGGGGAGGCGGCGGTCCGGGCGCTGCAGCGGGGCGCCGCCCCCTCGCCGGACGCCTACCGCCGGCGCCTGCGCCTCTCGCGGTCGGGGACGGCGCTGGCGCTGCTGTCTCGGCTCGGGCCCCGGCTCCACGGCGGCGACCCGCGGTGGAGGCGGATGGCGGCCGATCCGGAGGTCGCCTCGGCGCTGGCGGCCATCGTCTCCGGCGGCCATCCGGCGCGGCCGCTGTGGACGCTGCTCTCGCGATATCGGGCCCTGCGCGGGGCCCCTCCGTGACCTTGCCCCTGCCGGGGTGCGGGAGTACGAAACCGCCATGCGGCTCGCGGACGGGCGGGTGGTGCCGGATCTGCGCCTCGATCCGGCGGCGGTGGAGCGGTGCCGGGCGCTGGCCGACCGCATCACCGCGCCGGTGCTGGACTTCGTGCGCCGCCACACCACCGTCTCGGTGGAGCGCACGGTGCTGCGCCTGCTCGGCCTCCACGACGCCGGTCCGGGCGGCGTCCCCTTCGTGAACCTGATGGTGGACGAGCTCCACCGCCGGCGACTGCTGGGGCGGGGGGCGGCCTTCTGGCTGGGCTGGGCGCTGCGCCAGGGGGCGCGCGATCCGCTTCGGATCGTGGAGCAGCTGCAGGCGCTCTCGGAACGCCCCGCCCCCCTGCCGCCGGGCGAGGAGGCGGCGGTGGTGGCGGCGATGCGGGCCGAGGCCCGCGCCGCGGCGGAGGAGCTCCGGCGCCGCGTAGCCCAGCGGCGGGCCCTGGAGGCCGAGCTCGGCACCGGCCCGCGGCCCCACAAGTACGTCATCGTGGCCACCGGCAACATCCACGACGACGTGGAGCAGGCCCGGGCCGCGGCCCAGGCCGGCGCCGACATCGTGGCCGTGATCCGCTCCACCGCCCAGTCGCTGCTGGACTACGTCCCCCACGGCGCCACCACCGAGGGCTACGGCGGTACCTACGCCACCCAGGAGAACTTCCGCATCATGCGCGAGGCCCTGGACGAGGAGTCCCGCCGGGCGGGGCGCTACCTCCAGCTCACCAACTACTCCAGCGGCCTGTGCATGCCGGAGATCGCCTTTGCGGCGGCCTGGGAGCGGCTGGACATGCTCCTCAACGACGCCATGTACGGCATCCTCTTCCGCGACATCAACATGAAGCGGACGCTGTGCGACCAGGTCTTCTCGCGCCGCATCTGCGCCCTGGCGGAGATCACCATCAACACCGGCGAGGACAACTACATCACCACCGCCGACGCCGACGAGGCCGCCCACACCGTCATCGCCTCCCAGTTCGTGAACCAGTCCTTCGCCCGCCGGGCCGGCTTGCCCGACCGGCTGCTGGGGCTGGGGCACAGCTTCGAGATCGACCCGGCCCGCGAGGACACCATCGCCCGCGAGCTCGCCCAGGCGCTGCTGGTGCGCACCCTGTTCCCGGAGTCGCCCATCAAGTACATGCCCCCCACCAAGCACAAGCAGGGCGACATCTTCTTCAGCCACGCGTACGACGTCATGGCCGACGTGGTGGGGCACCTCACCGGACAGTCGATCCAGCTCCTGGGCATGATGACCGAGGCCATGCACAACCCGTTCCTCATGGATCGCTACGTGGCGCTCAAGAGCGCCGCCTACGTCTCCCGGGCCTGGAGGTCCATGGGCGCCGAGGTGCGGCTGGCGCCGGGCGGCCTGGTGGAGCGCCGGGCCCAGGCGACCCTGGGGCGGGCGCTGGCCCTGCTGGAGGAGGTGGCCGAGGAGGGGCTCATGCGGGCCATCGGCAAGGCGCGCTTCGGCGACATCGCCCGCGCCGAGGACGGCGGCAAGGGGCTTCCGGGGGTGGTGGAGCGGGAGCCGGGCTACTTCAACCCGTTCCTGGAGATCCTGGAGGCCGCATGATCCGGAGCGCCCGCCGCACCGCGCCCATGGCCGCGCTGCTGGCGATGGCCGCCTGCGAGACGACGCTGGAGCAGGCCGGCCGCCCGGTGACGCGTCCCTCGGGCGACGAGGGGATGGTGGTCTACCTGGTGGGGCGGCTGGCGTTCACGGCGCCGGCTGCCTGGCCGGCCGCCGGCGACCCCACCCGGGTGCGGCTGGACGCGCCGCGGGGTGACGCGCGCCTGGAGGCGAGCGCCGTGCAGCGGAGCTTCGAGAACGAGAAGGAATGCCTGGCCGACGCCGAGGCGGTGCTGGCGCGCGCCGAGGCCGGCTTCGCCAACGTGCGCCGCCACCCCACCACCTTTGCCGGTCGCCGCGCCGTGACCCAGGAGGCCGATCAGGGTCCGTGGCACGGGTGGGCCTGGGCCTTCTGCGACGGCCCGAGGCAGTACCGGGTGTGGTTCGCCGGCCTGTCGCCGGTGTCGCGCGAGGCGGTGGATGCCCAGCGCATCCTGGCCGCCAGCGCCCGCCTGGAGGGGCCGTGATGCCCATGGACTGGGAGCCGGGCGAGGTGGTGCGCCCGTACGGCGACCGGCGCGACGACGGGGTGGTGCAGCTCTCCTTCGTCCTGCCGGTGCCGGCCGGCGAGAAGGCCCGCGAGGCGGCGGCGCAGCTGGCCCGCAAGATGGGGATGCACCAGGTGCACGTGGCCAGCATGGAGCCGGCCGCCGAGGGCTACACCTTCTTCGTGGTCTACGGCCGCACCGACCTGGCGGTGGACTGGGCGACCCTGGACGTCCCCGAGGCCGCCCTCCGCAAGCGCGGCTTCGACGAGCTGAACGACCTGGTGGCCCGCGAGGTGGGGCGCAAGGTGGTGGTGCTGGGCGCCTGCACCGGGTCGGACGCGCACGCGGTGGGCATCGACGCCATCATGAACATGAAGGGGTACGCCGGCGACTACGGCTTGGAGCGCTACCCCATGCTGGAGGCGGTGAACCTGGGGGCCCAGGTGGAGAACGCCGCCCTGGCCCGGGCGGTCCGCGACCGCGGCGCCGACGCGGTGCTGGTATCGCAAGTGGTGACTCAGCGCGACGTGCACCGGGAGAACGCCGGCGCCTTCCTCCGGGAGCTGGAGAAGCTCGGCCTGCGCGGCCGGGTCATCGCCATCCTCGGCGGGCCGCGCATCGATCACCGGCTGGCGACGGAGCTGGGGTACGACGCCGGCTTCGGGCCCGGCACCCGGCCCTCGGACGTCGCCAACTACGTGGTGGCCGAGGTGCTGAGGCGCATGGGCAAGGCGGCTCATTGATTGCGGGCCCGGCGCGCGGCGCCGGTGGCTGGGCCCGGGGCGGAGGTCGAAGCCATGCCGGATGCGGGCGGAGTGCTCTACCGGGTGCGGATGTCGCAGGCCGACGCCCACTACGGCGGGAGCCTGGTGGACGGGGCCAGGATGCTGCAGCTCTTCGGCGACGTGGCCACCGAGCTCCTGGTGCGCCACGACGGAGACGAAGGGCTCTTCCGCGCCTACGACGCGGTGGAGTTCCTGGCGCCGGTTCACGCCGGCGACGTCATCGAGGCCAGCGGCGAGATCACCCGCGCCGGCGACACCTCGCGGGCCATGCGATTCGAGGCCCGCAAGGTGATCGCCCCGCGGCCTGATCTCTCGGACAGCGCCGCCGAGGTGCTGGCCGAGCCGGTGGTGGTGTGCCGCGCCAGCGGCACCTGCGTCGTGCCCAGGGACAGGCAGCGTTACAAGAAGTAGGGCGGGGGCTCGTCCCCCGCCGGCTCGAGCCGCCCGGAACGGGCGGCGAGGCCTTTCGAAACGGCTCGCCCCGCGCGGAACGCTTATGTGGTAGGGCGGGGGCTCGTCCCCCGCCGGGAGGCCCGACATGGGCGACAAGGTGATCATCTCCTGCGCGGTGGTGGGCGCCGAGGTGATGCGCGAGCAGAACCCAGCCGTGCCCTACCTGCCCTCGGAGATCGCGGCGGCGGCGGTGGAGGCCTGGCGCGAGGGGGCGGCGGTGATCCACCTCCACGCCCGCTGGCCGGACGGCCGGCCTTCCCAGCAGAGCGAGCACTTCCGCGACATCGTGGACCGCATCCGCGCCGCTGGCTGCGACGCGGTGCTGCAGTCCTCCACCGGCGGGGCGGTGGGGATGCCGGTGCCGGAGCGGCTCGGCTCGCTGGTGGACGGCGTGGAGATGGGCACGCTCAACCTCGGCACCATGAACTTCGGCGACGATGTCTTCCTGAACGCGCGCCCCGACATCGTGGCCATCGCGGCGCGACTGCGGGAGCGCCGGCTGGTGCCGGAGTGCGAGGTCTACGACGCCGGCATGCTCGAGACCCTGCGCTGGCTCCTGGAGAAGGGACACCTCTCGCGCCCCTACCACGTGCAGTTCGTGCTGGGCGTGCCGGGCGGCATGTCCGGGAGCGAGCGGAACCTCCGCTTCTTGCTGGAGGGCATGCCCGAGCCCACCCACTGGAGCGTGGCCGGCATCGGCCGCTTCGAGCTCCCCATGGCCGAGCTGGCGCTCCGACTGGGCGGGCACGTGCGGGTGGGGCTCGAGGACAACCTCTACGTCTCCAAGGGGGTGCTGGCCCGGGGCAACGGCGAGCTGGTGGCCCTGGCCGTCCAGGGGACCCGGGCCGCCGGGCGCGAGCCGGCCACGCCGGCCGAGGCCCGCCGGCTGCTGGAGATCGCGCCCTAGCCTGCGCCCCGGACCGCGGCGACGTTTCGGCCGCGAGGCGGTGGCGCGTGAGCGCGACCCGCGGCGCGGCGCACCAGGAGGAGGCTGTCAAGGCCCGAGGCGAGGTGTGCCCCTTTCGCGACTTGGCTTGACGCTCCGGATCGACGGCGCTAGCGTCGCGCGCCTGACCAGGGAAGGGGTGCATGACCAAGGCCGATCTCATCGAGCGCATCCAGGAGGCGCACGGCTCGCTGTCCCGGCGTCAGGCGGCGGCGGTGGTGGACGCGGTGTTCCAGAACCTGGCCCGGGCCATCCGTAAGGACAAGCGCTTCTCGTTGCCGCGCTTCGGTACCTTCGTGGTGAAGCGGCGCGCTGGCCGGGTGGGGCGCAACCCCCAGACCGGCGCCGAGATCCGCATCGCCCCCACCAAGACGGTGGGCTTCAAGCCGGCGCCGAACCTGAAGCGCTCGCTCTGACGGACTCCGTGAGCCTGGCCGCCTTTCTGTCGCGCTTCCGCGAGCTCCATCGGAAGGACGCGGCCGGCTCGCTTTCCGCCGGCGAGCGCGAGGAGTACCGGAGCGGGCGCGACGAGCTGGCGCGGGCCCTCCTGGCGGTGCAGCGCCTCTCCCTCAAGCCCGGCGAGACCGCTCGCCAGTCGCTGCGGGTGGCGCGGGCCCTCCAGGTCGACCTGGAATGGCCCAAGGGGAAGGTCCGGTCGGTGACGCTGGATCTCTCGGCGGGGGGCTTCGCCACCCTCATGGCCAAGGCTCCGTCCCAGAGCGACGACGTGGAGTGCGTCTTCCGCCTCCCGGGCGGCGACGAGATGAAGGCCAGGGCCCGGGTGGTGAACATCCAGGTCCAGGGGGCTGCGGTGAGGGTGGCATTCGCTTTCCAGAAGCTGCCAGAGGAAGACCGCGCGCGGCTCGAGCGCGTGGTGTTCGACACCGTGCTCGCCCAGCTCGGCCCCTGACAGCGCGACCACCTCGGTCGTGGCCTGCACGGCCGAGCCAGCCCGGGCCCCGCCACGCCGCGGCTCGCGCCGGCCGGGCGGTTGTGGGCGCCGGCAGAGGTGGAGAGGGTGCCTGTCAGGGCGACGCTCGGCTCGGTCTCGGGGTTTGCGAGCGACCGTGGGCTCGCCTATGCTCCTGACGCGCCGCGCCATTCGCGCGGCACGCCGTGTGCTCCCGCTCGCCGCCCCAGGTCCCCCGAGCCATCCTCCCTGGCCCATCTGGCTCTGGGTGGGGGTGGCCGTCGCGCTGCTCCTCGCGGCCGGCGTCGCCTGGCTCTGGTGGCGGCGGGCCCGCCGGCCCCCGGCGCGAAGGCGCCGGCGGCGCGAGGCGAAGCCACGCTACCCGGTGGTGCTGTGCCACGGCCTCTTCGGCTTCGACGAGATCGAGGTGGCGGGCGCGCGCCACGCCTACTTCCGCGGCGTGCCGGAGCGGCTTCAGAAGTCCAGCTGGGAGGTGAGCCTGCCTCGGTTGCCCGGCGGGGCCTCCGTGAAGGAGCGGGCGGCCGGGCTGGCGGAGTGGATCCGCACCATCGAGGCCCCGAGGGTCAACGTGCTGGCACACAGCATGGGGGGCATCGACGCCCGCTACGCCATCTCCCGCCTCGGCCTCTCGGAGCGGGTGGCCGCGCTCGTCACCGTGGGCGCGCCCCACCGCGGCACGCCGGTGGCCGACCTGGGGCAGGGGCTGGCGGCGCGGCTCGGCCTGCGCTTCGCCCTGGAGCGAGCTGGGATCGGGCTCGACGCCCTGCGCGACCTCACCGTGGCCGCCATGGAGGCCTTCAACGCCGAGGTGCCCGACGCGCCGGGGGTCGCCTACGGCAGCGTGGTGGGGGTGGCCCGCGGGACGCTGCGGGTGAACCCGCTGCTGGTCCCAACCTGGCTCTATCTCAAGAAGCGCGCCGGCGACAACGACGGCGTGGTCCCGGCCTCGTCGCAGCGCTGGGGCGAGGTGCTGGCGGAGATCGAGGCCGACCACTGGGCCCAGATCGGCTGGTCGCGCAGCTTCGACGCCGCCGAGTTCTACGCCCGGCTGCTCCGGGAGTTGCGCGGCCGCGGTTTCTGAAGGCGAGCGCCTCAGGGCACCGAGAAGATGGGGTGTTCCGCGGCGAACCCCCTACGGGGCCATTCCATTCGGGCCAGGCCCTCATGCACCTTGAATCATTGGCAATTTCAGGTGAATGCGGTGGCGTGGACCTCTTCTTGATCGGGATCAACGTGGGGTTGTCTGATGGTGAAACTCCAGTCGTCGCGCGGCCGCCATGTGCCCGCCAGACAGTTCGGTCGCAAAAAACCGATTGACACATCGGTGCGCCATCTTGGCGCACATGGCCTGCAACGTGGCCGCGAGTGGCAGGTTCGTCACCAGGCTACCTACCCCATCCGGGGTACTTCCTGCCGCCGTTGGGGTAGTTACCCTGCCTCGTACACCTTAGCCGCAGAGGGAGGGGTTTCCCACCACCAACACCCGTGTCTCGCTTGAAACGCGAGAGGCGACCGACGTGCGCGGGCACGACAACGACGAGTGACGGCTCACTGCGCGGGAGAGACCCGCGATCCGCAACCGGCGCGGCGAGCCCCATCGAGGAGGGCAGGTTCATGGCGTTCGGAAGAAGGAAGTTCATCGGAGTGACGTGGGCGGCGGTGGCCGCCCTGGCAATCCTCACCGCGGGGTCGGCCTCCGCTCAATTGGCCCCCCCGGCACCAGCAGCCCAGGTCCAGCTCCCAGGGAACAGGATTGCGCAGTTCGTCGACCCGCTGCCGCAGCTCAGCGTGGCCGGCGGCACCATCGCGACGATCGTCGCCGGGCCGGGCGAGATCACGCTGAACATGCACGAGTTCAAGGCGAACATCATGCCGTCCATCTTCGTCCCGGCGATCGGCACCTACACGGGCACGTGGGTGTTCGGCTACCTGCAGAACACGACGGCCGCGCCGCTGAACGCCGTCGACACGAACGTCGGCCCGGTGATCGTGGCGACTCGCCATCAGCCGACGCAGGTCCGGTACGTCAACAACCTGAGGGCGAACAACATCCACTGGAGAGACTGGATCGATCAGAGCCTGCACTGGGCGAACCCGGGCGGCGTTCCCATGGAGCTCAGCCCTGGCGTGGGGAACCCCGCGCTCTATGCGGGGCCAGTCCCAGCGGTGCCTCACCTGCACGGCGGCGAGGTCCCGGCGGCGATCGACGGTGGTCCGGAGGCTTGGTTCCTGAGCGACGAGCCGCTCCCCGGCTACACGCCTCACGGAGCCGCCTACTACACCAAGCCCGGCGTCCCCGCGGCCTCGTTTGAGGCGGTCTACCGCTACCCGAACTCGCAGGAGGCGGCGCCGCTCTGGTTCCACGACCACCTGCTCGGCGGCACCCGGATCAACGCGACGTTCGCCGGCCTCGCCGGCGCCTATCCGATCATCGACCCTGGGCTCGCCCTACCCCAGGGGCTGCACCCGGTGGGCCTCCAGAACGCCAACGGACCGGTGCGCTTCCTCGTGCCCCTCGTGATCCAGGACCGCATGTTCGACACCAACGGGCAGCTCTTCTTCCCGAAGGTCGGCATCAATCCCGATCACCCCTACTGGGTCCCGGAGTTCGTGGGCGACACCATCATCGTGAACGGGAAGGTCTGGCCCTTCCTGAACGTCGACCGGCAGCGCTACCGCTTCTACCTGATCGACGGCTCGAACTCCCGGCCGTACGACATGTTCCTGCAGGACCCGGTCACCGGGGTCAAGGGACCGCCGATGTGGGTCATCGCCAACGACGGCGGCTACCTGGACAGGCCGGTCCTCCTCGACCCGAACGCCACCGGCGCGCAGGCGAAGGCGGGCGTCCTGAAGTCCCTGTTCATGATGCCGGGCGAGCGCTACGAGATCATCGTCGACTTCAACGATCCGGTCTGGATCGCCGCCCAGACGAAGGCCTACGCGGGGCGCGGGGTCCCGAATCCCGTGAACCTCATCCTCCGCAACACCGCGCCGACGGTGGATGGCAATCCCAAGTCGGCGACGGACGGCCGCGTCATGCAGTTCCGGGTCTCGGCGACCGCGCCGGGCGACTCCAGCTACGATCCTGCGAGCGGCATCCCGCTCCGGCCGGCCATGGTCCGGCTCGCCAACGCCGGAACCGTCAACCCCGCCATCACGCCCGCCCTCACCCGTGAGCTGACGCTCGTCGAGATCGTGGGCGCCGGCGGGCCGCTGGAGGTGCTGGTCAACAACACCAAGTGGAACGGCATGCACCACGGCACCGGGACCCCGATCCCGGGCTCGACGCTCGTCAACGGCCTCGCGATCACGGAGGTCTCGAGCGAGGGCGCGACCGAGGTCTGGGAGATCGTCAACACCACGGCCGACGCGCACCCCATCCACCTGCACGGCATCCAGTTCCAGATCCTGAACCGGCAGTCCTTCAACGTCGCGGCCTTCTTCGCAGCGTACACCGCGGCGTTCGGCGGCATGTTCATGCCCGGGCACGGGCCTCCGCTGGCCTACGGGCCCTCCCCGGCGTCGGGCGGCAAGTACGGCGGTAACCCGGACGTCGCGCCGTTCCTGGTCGGCTTGGCGCTGCCGCCGGCGGGCTACGAGTCCGGCTGGAAGGACACCGCCGTCATGCCGTCGGGGTTCGTCACGCGCATCGTCGCGCGCTACGCTCCTCAGGACACGGCGGCTGGGGCGACGGGCAGCTTCATCTTCAAGCCCAACGCGCCGGCCACCAACGGCGAGCAGGGCTACTACGTCTGGCACTGCCACATCACCGACCATGAGGACAACGAGATGATGCGGCCGACCCTGTTCGCGCCGAACGTGGCTGATTCGGCCAGGACCTACGTACAGGGGACTCATTTCTAGATCCGCATCGCTCGGTCGCGCCGAACAGAGAGGGGGCCGTCTCCGGACGGCCCCCTCTTCGCGATCTCGGCTGGTCGCCGAGCTTCGACGCCGCCGAGCTCTACGCCCGGCTGCTCCGGGAGCCGCGCGGCCGCGGTTCCTGATCAGGGCGAGGCGGTGGGCTTGGGCTTGGTGCTGCTCGTCTTCTTCGACGAGGTGGCGGTCTTCTTGGCGGTGCTCTTGCTGGCGGTGCCCTTGGCGGAGGTCTTCGAGGCCGTGGCCTTGGTCGAGGTCTTCTTCGAGGAGGCCGTCTTGGCGGTGGCCTTCTTCGAGGTCTTGGCCGGCTTCTTGGCGGTCGCCTTCTTGGCCTTGGTCTCCTTCTTGGCCACGGCCGGGGCGGGAGGCGGGGGCTGCCAGGGGTCGTCGTCGCTGGCGCTCTGCAGCGCCGGCGGGGTGCCGGCCACCGGGCGGTAGCCGGCGCGGGAGAGCTCTTCCTCGGTGACCGCCTTCTCGAGCCAGGCCCGGTCGGCGCCTTCCACCCCGGCCGCGCTCACGGCGGCGGCGGCGCCGGCGCGGTCGCCCAGCCTGGCGCGCAGCGCCGCCAGGTGCAACGCCGCGCGCCCGCGCTCGTTGCTGGGAGTGCCCGCCGCGTCGCCGAGGAGCCGCTCCAGGGCGGGAAGGGCATCCGCGGGCTTGGCCTGGCCGCCCAGCGCCAGCTTGGCCATCCCGTAGGCGGCGCGGGGGTGCAGCGGCGAGCCCCGGAGCGCGTCGGCGTAGGCGGCCCGTGCCGCCTCGAAGCGGCCGAGCCGGCGCAGGGCGTCCCCTCGCAGGGCCAGAGCCGCCGGGAACTGCGGCTCGGGAGCGAGCGCCTGGTCGAGGACCTGCACCGCTCCGGTGGGATTCCCGGCCAGGAGCGCCAGCCACCCCTGGAGGGTGGCGCCCCACACGGCGCCGCCGGGGCGTACGGCGTAGGTGGAGGCGGTCCCGACCTCGCCGCGGCCCAGGGCCAGCGCCGCATGGGCCAGCTCGGCCGCCGGCGGCACCACCTGGGCCCTGTCGGAGGACACGAGGAGCGCCTCCGCCTCGGCGCCGGCCTTCTGGTCGCGGTAGCTGGCGTGGAGCATGGCCAGCGCGAAGGCGCGCACCGAGCCGGCCTCGATGGGATCGATCTCCACCAGCGGAAGGAGCACCTGGGCCGCGTCCCGGTACCCGACGAAGGTGTCCGAGGTGATGAGCTCGCGTGCCCGGACCAACCCCTTCTGCAGCACCTGCTTGCGGTGGTGGGAACGGTAGGCCAGGGCCGCGCCTCCGGCCAGCACCGCGATCGCCACCACCGCCGCCACCTTGAGCCATGGTCCGGCTCGCCGCGGCCTGTCCGCGCCCGGCTCGCCCTCGCCGCGGGGGATGGAATCCGTCCACTGCGGCTCGGTGTCCTCGCCGATGGCGTCCTCGATCATCGTCTCGAGGCCGGGCTTCTTCTCCGGGGCTGCCGCGTCCGGTTCCGGCGGCGCTTCGTAGAACCCGGTGGTCAGGGTCTCGTCGGGCGGAACCTGCCCGGGCGGGCCTCCCCCAGGGGGCGGCGGCTTGGACATGTCTTCTCGTATCGCCCGGCCGCCGGGAAGTCAAAATTCGACACACCGCTCGTCCCCTGGAGCAGGGGGGCGCGGTCGCGGCCGACGCCGCAGCAGACAGTGAGGCAGGAGGGGCCTGCTAGCCGCCCTTCTCCTCGCGCTCGTCCTCGCGGGCGACGCCGGAGAGCACGTCGTTGACGGACGGGAAGCGCATGATCTCGCCGCGCGCGATCCGCCACGCCTGCTGCACGATCCAGGAAAGCGAACGATCCTGGCGGTTCGCCTCGGCCTGGATCTCGTTCAGCATGTCCTCGGGGAAGTACAGGGATTGCTTGCGCTTGTCGGTTCCAGGCATCGCCGCTCCGTGCTGTAGGACAGCCTGCCACGTTTGTACGCCGGGTGGGCCGAGTGGGTCAAGAAAGACTACCGGTGGCGCCCCCCCTGCGCCACGAGCCCCCGGGGCTGGACGAGGCGACACGCAAAAAAAGGCGGCGGTCGCCGTTTCCGCCACCGACCTGGACGTGACGGTGCAGAGCCCAAAAAAGTGAGGAGCCGGCATTGCTGCCGGCTCCCCGTGGGCCCAGAGGGGGAGGGGGGGGACCCCTAGGCCCAACGCCTCTCTAAATGTAGTCGGAAGATCCCGCGGTCAACACCCCTCGTAGGCAACCATGTCACTCCTGGCGGCCGAAGGCAACTATCCGAATCCTCCGCCACCCCTCGAAACCAGCCCGGCACCTGGTCCATTCCCGCTGCCCGGGTCCTCCTGTGCCTACTCAAGTGCTAGTATCCTCGCGTCGCCCTGGCAACACTTTCGTGCCGGCCCGCGACCCTGTGGTCAGCCGTGGCCCAAGCGGAAATTCACCCCTTCGTGGCTCGGGTTCTGGCGACGTGCCGGCGGCGCCGCCTCCTCGAGCCAGGCGACCGGGTGCTGGCGGCCCTCTCCGGAGGACCGGATTCGACGGCCCTGGTTGCCGCCCTGGCGGCGATGCGCCGAGCCGGGGCGCTCGCGGATCTGCGAGCCCTGCACGTGGACCACGGGCTCCGGCCCGGCAGCGCCGCCGACGCCGACGCTTGCCAGGCGCTGTGCCATCGCCTGGGGGTGCCCCTGGAGCGGGCGCGGGTGGCGGTGGCAGAGGGCAACCTCCAGTCGGAAGCCCGCCGGGCGCGCTACGCGGCATTGCGGGCGGCGGCGGCGCGGACCGGCGCCACGCGCATCGCCACCGGTCACACCCGCAGCGATCAGGCCGAGACGCTCCTGCTGCGCCTCCTGCGCGGCTCGGGCGCGCGCGGGCTCTCGGGCATCCCGCCCCGCCGCGGGGCGGTGGTGCGCCCGCTCATCGACCGCTCCCGCGCCGAGGTGCTCGCCTTCCTCCGGGCCGAGGGGCTTCCCTGGCTCGACGATCCGACCAACCAGACGCCGCGGTTCCTCCGCAACCGCGTGCGGGCCGAGGCGGTGCCGGTGCTCGAGCGCCTGGAACCGGGGCTGGAGCGGGCCCTGGCGCGGGCCGCCGACCTCCTGCGCGACGACGAGCGGGCGCTGGAGCAGCGGGCGCGCTCGCTCGCGGCCGAGGGCGGGCGCGTCGAGGCGCGGAGGTTGCGCCGGGAGCCGGTGGCGGTGCGGCGGCGAGCGGTGCGGCGCCTGTGGCGGGAGGCGCGCGGCCGCCGGGCCGACCTCTCCGCGGCGCACGTCGAGTCGGTGCTGGCGCTCCTGGGGCGCGGGCGGCCGGGTCGGATCGCCCTCCCCGGCGGCGTCGAGGCCCGCTTCGCCTACGGCGTTCTGGAGATCCGGCGGCGGCCCCCCGCCCCGGCGGCGCTTCCGGAGGTGGCCGTGCCCGGCCCCGGGATCTATCCGATCCCCGGCCGCCCGCTCCGCCTCTCGGTGGAGGCCGCCCCCGGCGCAGCCGTCGACTGGCCCCTCCGGCTCGGGGCGCGGCGCCCCGGCGACCGCTTCCGTCCCGGCGGCGGTCCGGGCTCGAAGAAGCTCAAGGCCTGGCTCATCGACCGCAAGGTGCCGCTCGAGGTGCGGGACGGGCTCCTGGTGCTGGCCGACCGATCGGGCCGAGTGCTGTGGCTGCCCGAGTTGGACGCACGGGCCGAGGCCCCGGGTCTGTCGCTGCGGCTCGTGCGCGAAGAAGCGTGAAGCGCTGGCACGAGGTCTGCACCCCGTCGCCCGAGTTGTTATAGAGTCGAGGCTGGTCCGCGCTGCCGTCGCGCGGCCGAGGGAGTGAGACGCGTGCGCCAGTCCTACAAGACCGTGGTCCTGTGGATCGTCCTCATCTTGATGTTCGTGGCCTTCTACCAGTTCTTCGCCCAGCACGGCCGCGAGCCCAAGGAGTTCGCCTTCTCCGACTTCATCGCCCGGGTCGAGGCCGGGGAGGTGAAGGACGTCACCGTCAAGGACAACAGCTACACCGGCCACTTCCGCGACGGGGCCGAGTTCCACACCGTCGGGCCCGTCGACCCCATGGCCACCATCTTCCAGCAGCTCAAGGCGAAGGGCGTCAAGGTGGTCTACGACAAGCCCGAGCAGAGCTCGTTCTGGGTGACGGTCCTCTTGCAGTACCTGCCGCTGGTCTTCCTCTTCCTCCTGTTCTTCTTCTTCATGCGCCAGCTGCAGGCCGGGGGCGGCAAGGCCATGAGCTTCGGCAAGTCCAAGGCCAAGCTCATGACCGAGCACCACAACAAGGTCACCTTCGCCGACGTGGCCGGCATCGACGAGTCCAAGGACGAGCTGGAAGAGATCATCTCCTTCCTCAAGGACCCGAAGAAGTTCACCCGGCTCGGCGGGCGCATCCCCAAGGGCGTCCTGCTCATGGGACCGCCCGGCACCGGCAAGACGCTCCTGGCCCGGGCCGTGGCCGGCGAGGCCGGCGTGCCCTTCTTCTCCATCTCCGGCTCGGACTTCGTGGAGATGTTCGTGGGGGTGGGCGCCAGCCGGGTGCGGGACCTCTTCGAGCAAGGCAAGAAGAACGCCCCCTGCATCATCTTCATCGACGAGATCGACGCGGTGGGCCGCCACCGCGGCGCCGGCCTGGGGGGCGGCCACGACGAGCGCGAGCAGACCCTGAACCAGCTGCTGGTGGAGATGGACGGCTTCGAGTCCAACGAGGGCGTGATCCTCATCGCCGCCACCAACCGCCCCGACGTACTGGATCCGGCCCTGCTGCGGCCGGGGCGCTTCGACCGGCGCATCGTGGTGCCGCGCCCCGACCTCAACGGCCGCCTGGGCATCTTCAAGGTGCACACCAAGAAGGTGCCGCTCGACGGCGCGGTGGACCTGAACCAGATCGCGCGCGGCACGCCCGGGTTCTCCGGCGCCGACATCGAGAACCTGGTCAACGAGGCCGCCCTCTACGCCGCCCGCAAGAACCAGGAGAAGGTGGCGCAGCACGACTTCGAGTACGCCAAGGACAAGGTGCTCATGGGCACCGAGCGCCGCTCCATGATCATCAGCGACGCCGAGAAGCGGACCACCGCCATCCACGAGGCCGGGCACGCCCTGGTGGCGCGCATCATCCCCGGCACCGACCCGGTCCACAAGGTGACCATCATCCCCCGCGGGCGCGCCCTGGGGCTCACCCAGCAGCTGCCGCAGGAGGACCGCCTCAACATCAACCAGCAGTTCGCCCTGAACCAGATCGCCATCCTCATGGGGGGGCGCATCGCCGAGGAGATCGTCTTCGAGCAGAAGACCACTGGGGCCGGCAACGACATCGAGCAGGCCACCCACCTGGCGCGCTCCATGGTGTGCGAGTGGGGCATGAGCGAGAGGATGGGGCCGCTGGCCTTCGGCAAGAAGGAGGGCGAGGTCTTCCTGGGCCGCGAGATGGCGGCGGTGCAGACCTACTCCGAGCAGACGGCGCGGGACATCGACGCCGAGGTGCACCGCATCGTCACCGAGCAGTACGGGCGGGCCAAGGACATCCTGTTGCAGCACCGGCCCCTGTTGGAGAAGATCGCCGGGGCGCTCATCGAGTACGAGACGCTGGACGCCTCGGACATCGACGCCATCATGGCCGGCGGCGCCATCGACCGGCCGCCGCCGCAGAAGGCGCCGCCCGGCCCTCCGGACAAGGGCCCCGAGAAGAAGAAGGGCGGCCTGCTCGACGGCCTGAGCGGCCTGGCCAAGCCGGAGCCCGGCCGGGCGTGACCTGGCCCTCCATCCGCATCGGGTCCCGGGCCTTCGCGCCGCCGGGCCCGTTCCTGGTGGGGGTGCTCAACGTCACGCCCGACTCTTTCTCCGACGGCGGTCGCTTCCTCGACCCGCGGGCGGCGGTGGACCAGGCGCTCCGGCTCGCCGACGAGGGGGCCGACCTCGTCGACCTGGGCGGGGAGTCCACGCGCCCCGGCGCGCCGCCGGTGCCGGCCGAGGAGGAGCGGCGACGGGTGCTGCCGGTGCTGGAGCGCCTCGCCGCCCGCGGCTTCGCGGTGCCCATCTCGGTGGACACCAGCAAGGCGGAGGTGGCGCGCGCGGCCCTGTCCTCCGGGGCGGCGCTGGTGAACGACGTGACCGGCCTCGCCGACCCGGAGATGGCGCGCGCCGTGGCCGAGGCGGGCGTGCCGGTGGTCCTCATGCACATGCGCGGGACGCCGGCCGACATGCAGTCGCGCGCCCGCTACGCCGACGTGGTGGCGGAGGTCCGGGCCGAGCTCGCCGCCGCGCTGGCTCGCGCCGCCGCCGCGGGTGTGCCGGCGGAGCGCGCCATCCTCGACCCGGGCATCGGCTTCGCCAAGGACGCCGGCCATAGCCTGCGGCTGCTGGCCCGGCTCGGGGACCTCTCGCCGCTGGGGCGGCCACTCTTGGTCGGGCCCTCGCGCAAGAGCTTCATCGGGCAGGTGGCCGGGGCGCCGGTGGGGGAGCGGCTCCCGGGCACCCTGGCGGCGGTGGCGGCGGCGGTGCTCGGCGGCGCCGCCTTCCTCCGCGTCCACGACGTGGCCGCGGCCCGGCAGGCGGCCGCGGTGGCCGCCGCCATTCGCGACGCCGGAGCGACCCGCCCCTGAGGGCCGCGGCGCGGGCGTCCGTCGCCGGCATTCCTTTCCGCCCGGGCGGGCCCGCGTTAGACTTCAGGCCGTATGACTCCAGGCGAGCAGGCCCGGGCGCAACCGGTGCCGGAGGCCGCGCCCGGCGCCCCCGGCGAGGCGCGGCGCCTGTTCGGGACCGACGGGGTCCGGGGCGTCGCCAACGTCCATCCCATGACGGCGGAGATGGCCCTGGCCCTGGGGCGGGCCCTGGCCTTCCTCATGCGCCGCGGTCCGCACCGGCACCGCATCGTCATCGGCAAGGACACCCGCCTCTCCGGCTACATGCTGGAGACCGCCATCGCCTCCGGCATCTGCTCCATGGGGGTGGACGTGGAGCTGTGCGGCCCGCTGCCCACGCCGGGCATCGCCAACATCACCCAGTCGATGAGGGCCGACGCCGGCGTGGTCATCAGCGCCAGCCACAACCCGTACCAGGACAACGGCATCAAGTTCTTCAGCCGCGACGGGTTCAAGCTCCCCGACGAGACCGAGCTGGAGATCGAGCGGCTGGCGCTGGGCGGGCCCGGCCCGAGCGAGGCCGAGGCCTTCCACGCCCTGCGCCCCACCGCCAAGGCCATCGGCAAGGCCTGGCGCATCGCCGACGCGGTGGGGCGCTACGTGGTCTTCCTCAAGTCGCTCTTCCCCCGGGAGCTGACCCTCGACGGCCTCACGGTGGTGGTGGATTGCGCCCACGGCGCTGCCTACAAGGTGGCCCCGGCGGTGTTCGAGGAGCTGGGGGCCCGGGTGGTGGCCCTGAACGTCAAGCCCGACGGGAAGAACATCAACGAGGGCTGCGGCGCCGTCCACCCCGAGGCCATGGCCCGGGCGGTGCAGAAGCACCGCGCCCAGCTGGGCCTGGCCCTGGACGGGGACGCCGACCGGGTGATGGTGGCCGACGAGCGCGGGCGCATCGTGGACGGCGACGCCATCATGGCGGTGGTGGCCCGGGCTCTTTTGGCCGAGGGGCGCCTGGCCAAGAAGACCGTGGTGGCGACGGTGATGAGCAACGTGGGGCTGGAGCGCTCCCTGGCCCAGCTGGGCGGGCGGGTGGTGCGGACGGTGGTGGGCGACCGCTACGTGGTGGAGGAGATGCGCCGCTCCGGCTTCAACTTCGGGGGCGAGCAGTCGGGCCACCTCATCTTCCTGGACCACGTGACCACCGGCGACGGCGTGTGCGCGGCGCTCAACCTCCTGGCGGTGATGCTGCGCGAGCAGAAGCCCCTCTCGGAGCTGGCGAGCTGCTTCCAGCCGGTGCCGCAGGCCCAGCTCAACGTGGCGGTCCGGGAGAAGCGGCCGCTGGAGACCCTGCCGAGCGTGCTGCAGGCCATCGCCTCGGTGGAGCTGGCGCTGGCCGGGGAGGGTCGGGTGGTGGTGCGGTACTCGGGCACGGAGAACAAGGCGCGAGTGCTGGTGGAGGGGACGGACGAGCGCCGCATCCGCGAGCACGCCGAGACCATCGCCGACGAGCTGCGCAGGGCGCTGGAGTAGCCTCGGAGCGCGGCCGTCGGCGCCGGCGGGCGGCCTCAGCCGGGTGCGAGATCGCGCCGGGCCGGGTCCGGAGGTAAACTCTGCGCATGTTCCCCGCTCGCCTCGGCGTCAACGTCGACCACGTCGCCACCCTGCGCCAGGCCCGGCGCGTCAGCTACCCCGATCCGGTGGCCGCCGCCATGCTGGCCGAGCTCGCCGGCGCAGACCAGATCACCATCCATCTCCGCGAGGACCGCCGGCACATCCAGGACCGCGACCTCCAGGTCATGCGGCGGACGGTGGCCACCCGCTTGAACCTCGAGATGGCCGCCAGCGCCGAGATGGTGAAGATCGCCTACGAAGTCCGCCCCGACATGTGCACCCTGGTCCCGGAGCGGCGCGAGGAGCTCACCACCGAGGGCGGGCTGGAGGTGGTGGCGGCCCGGGACCAGGTGCGCAAGGTGGTGAAGACCCTCAAGGACGCCGAGATCCAGGTGTCGCTCTTCATCGACCCGGACCTGGACCAGGTGAAGGGCGCCCACCGGCTGGAGGCCGAGGTGGTGGAGCTGCACACCGGCCGCTACTGCGACGCCCGGCTGGCCTCCGACCGCCGCCGCGAGCTGGCCCGCATCGTGGACGCCGCCAAGGCGGCCACCCGCCTCGGGCTCAAGGTCGCCGCCGGGCACGGCCTCAACTACCAGAACGTGCTGTCGGTGGCGGCCATCCAGGAGATCGAGGAGTTCAACATCGGCCACGCCATCGTGGGACGGGCGGTGCTGGTGGGAATGGAGCGGGCGGTGCGGGAGATGAAGGAGCTCATCGCCCAGGGGGCGCGGGGGTGATCGTCGGCCTCGGCCTCGACGTGGTGGAGGTGGCGCGGCTGGAGCGGCTGCTCGACGGCCGCGCCGACCCCGGGCGGGCCGAGCGGTTCCTGGATCGCTGCTTCACGACGCAGGAGCGGGCCTACTGCGACGCCCGCCGCGACCGGGCCACCCGCTACGCCGCCCGCTTCGCCGCCAAGGAGGCGGTGGTGAAGGCGCTCGGCGCCCCGGCCGGCGTGCGCTGGACCGACATCGAGGTGTCGCGCGCCGAGGGGGCTCCCACCGTCCGGCTCCGCGGCGCCGCCGAGCGGGCGGCGCGCGGCCTGGGCGTCGACGCGGTGCACCTCACACTGACCCACGACGGGGGCGTGGCCGCGGCGGCGGTGGTGCTGGAGTCGCGGGGCGGGCCATGATGGCGCGACCCACCCGGCTTGAGCTCCTTTGGCGGACGATCCGTGCCTGCGCCGGGCGGGCTCGTCGCTGCGCTGCTCGCCGTACCTTCCAGGTACGACTGCGCTGCTCGCTCCTCACGCGCCCGGCTCGTCGACGGGCTCGTGCGCCTCGCTACGCTCAACCCGGGTGGGGCGCGCCATGAGGCTCGTGGGCTCGGCGGAGATGCGGGAGATCGACCGCACCGCCATCGATGGCTTCGGCATTCCCTCGCTCACCCTCATGGACCGGGCTGGCCGCGCCGTGGCCGAGGCGGCCCGGGAGATGGCCGGGCCGCACGGCCGGATGGTGGTGGTGTGCGGCGGCGGCAACAACGGCGGCGACGGCTACGTGGCGGCGCGGCTCCTGCGGGCCGACGGGCGCGACGCGCGGGTGGTGGCGCTGGTGCCGGCCGCCCGGCTCTCGCCCGACGCCCGGGCGGTGCGCGAGCAGGCGGAGCGCTCCGGCGTCCCCATCGACGACGGCGGCGAGCTGGCCGGCTTCGAGGCAGGCCCGGGGGACGTGGTGGTGGACGCGCTCCTGGGCACCGGGCTCGCCCGCGCGCCGGACGGGCCCTTCGCCGAGGCCATCGTACGGATGGTGGAGCTGCGCGCCCACGGGGCGCGGGTGCTGGCGGTGGACGTGCCCTCCGGCCTCTCCGCCGACACCGGGCGAGCGCCGGGGGCCTGCGTCCGGGCGGACCGGACCGTCACCTTCGCCTTCATGAAGCGAGGCCTCTTCATCTACCCCGGCGCCGAGCACGCGGGGGAGGTGACGGTGGCCGACATCGGCATTCCGGCGGCCGCGGCCGAGCGGGTCCCGGTCTCCTGCGAGGTCCTGACCGAGGGAGAGGCGCGCGCCCTCGTGCCGCCGCGGCGCCGCGACGCCCACAAGGGCGACGCGGGGCGGGTGCTGGTGGTGGCCGGCTCCCCGGGCAAGACCGGGGCGGCGCATTTGGCCCTCACCGGGGCGCTGCGGGGCGGCGCCGGGCTGGTGACGCTGGCGGCCCGGCCCGAGGTGCTGCCCCTGGCGCTGGCCGGTCGGCCCGAGGCCATGAGCGTGGCGCTGCCGGGCGGCGGTCCGCTCGGCCGCGGGGATCTGGAAGCCCTCGCGGCAGCCGCCCAGGGCGTCGACGCCCTGGTGATTGGCCCGGGCATCCCCCGCGGGGCGGAGACGGCGGTGCTCCTGCGAACCCTGCTGGAGAAGGCCCGGCGGCCGGCGGTGCTCGACGCCGACGCGCTCAACGCCCTGGCCGAGGTGCCGAGCCTCCTCACGCGGTTGCCACCCGACCTGGTGCTCACGCCGCATCCCGGCGAGATGGCCCGGCTCATGGGTGTCGCGGCGGAGGCGGTGCAGGACGACCGCATCGGCGTGGCCGCCTCGCGGGCCCGGGCCTGGGGCGCCACGGTCGTGCTCAAGGGAGCCCGCACGGTAGTGGCCGACCCCTTGGGGCCGCCGGCGGTCATCCCCACCGGCAACCCCGGCATGGCCACCGGCGGGACCGGCGACGTGCTCGCGGGCCTGGTGGGAGCGCTCCTCGCCGGCGGCCTCGACGCCCGGGCGGCGGGGAGGGCCGGCGCCTGGGTGCACGGCCGGGCTGGAGATCTGGCGGCCCGCCGCGTCGGAGAACGCGGCCTCCTGGCGGGCGACCTGGCCGAGGCGCTCGGCGAGGTGTGGGTCGAGTGGGGCCGGTGACGGCGCCGCCGAAGCGCCTCGCGGCCCGGCTCGTCTCCCGCTCGGCGCGCGCCACCGCCGCGCTGGGAGCGCGCCTGGGGCGGCTCCTTCTCCCCGGCGATTCGGTGGCGCTCACCGGCGAGCTGGGCTCGGGCAAGACCCAGCTGGTGCGCGGCGCCTGCCGGGGGGCGCGCGTTCCGGCGGCGCAGGTGGCGAGCCCCAGCTTCGCCATCGTGGCGACCTACCAGGGGCGCCTGCCGATCCACCACGCCGACCTCTACCGGGTGGGGGACCAGGACGAGCTCTACGGCACCGGATTCTTCGACCTGATCGGGAGCGAAGGCGCGCTCCTGGTCGAGTGGGCCGACCGGGTGCCGGGGGCGCTGCCGCCGGAGCGCCTGGAGATCCACCTCAGCCACGACGCGCGGCGCCCGGGGGTTCGCCACCTCGAGGTGGTGGGGACGGGCGAGCGGGGGGTGGCGCTGGCGAGGGCGCTCGCGCGGTCGAGGTCGGGGTCGCGACCGAGGTCGAAGTCCAGGTCGGGGTCGAGGTCGGGGTCGAGGTCGAGGTCGCGGTTGAGTTCGAGGTAGCAGGCTCGTGCCGGGCTTCGCCCGTCACTGCGCCTGCATCGGCTGGAGTCCTCGCGCTCGGTTCGAGGGGTCGTTCATGGCTCGGGTCCTTCGAACTGGGTGCGCGGTGGCAGCTGAGGGAAGCGCTTTGGAGTCTCGGCGACCCGTAGCCTGAGCGCCGTACCACGCCTCGTGAAGGCGCCGCCGGCCAGGGTGGAGCAGTGGGCTGCTCTACAGCCGGGGCCCACGGCCACGGACGGCGCTCCAGATGGCGACGACGCGGACCTGATCACCGGCCACGCGGTAATACACGTGGTAGCGGGTCTCGGGCATGAGCACGCGGCGGTACTCGCGCCCGCTCCTCCTCGCCCCGAAGACACCCGCCGAGGTTCAGAGCGCTGCGGATCTGCTCGAGGACGCGGCGCAACTCTTCGTCGAACAGCAGGCGGGCGGCAGGGCGGTGCTCGTACCACCAGCGAGCGCACCGCTCGGCCTCCCGGATGGCCCGGGGCGAGAGCGTCAGGGTCACCGCAGCGCTCGCAGCCTCGCCCAGAGCTCGTCTTCGGCGACGCCGCGACCGGCGTCGAGCTCGGCCTCGGACTCCTCGAGCGCTGCTTCCAGCTCTGCGCGCTCCGCTTCGTCCATCTCGTCGTCGACGGGCGCCACCCGGACCTCCGAGCCTTCGGGGAGGTCGAGTGGCTCGTCTACCAGAAGCTGTCCGCCCTTGACGTGCGCCTTGAGCACCCGCATGGTGGTTCCCATTGTAGTGCCTCGCCGTCGCCCCGGCCACCTGGCCAGGGTCATCGTTCCTCGCGGTCCTCGTAGTCCTCGTCCCCGAGCTGGGCCAGGATCTCGGGCCGGTCCCCCTCGGTGCCGTCGCCCGGGAGCTCTCTTGCGGGGTCGGTCTTTCTCGCGAGCCGCGCCGCCGGGTGCGCGGCGGTGTGGATCACCTTGAGCTTACGGATAGGTCGAGGGCTGCACCTCCCGTCGTTTCCAAGGTGTCCAAGTACCCTCTCACAGAGGGACAGGGGCTTGGTAGATCCTTCCCGCGGGTGGACCGTTCAAGGCGACATAAAGGAGACTCCATGCGCACCTTCGCCCTGCTCTGGCTGGCCTTGCCGGCCGCCGCCGTAGCCGATCTCCAGGCGACCTCGAGAATCGACGCCGTCACCGTGTACCAGTCCTCGGCCCGGGTGGTGAGGACCGCCCGCGTGGAGGCTCCCGCCGGCGACACCCGGCTCCTCCTGCGCGGCCTGCCCGATGGCCTGGTCGACGACTCGGTACGGGTCCACGGGGGCGGCACGGCGCGGGCGCGCGTCCACGGCATCTCGGTGGAGCGCATCACCGCCGAGGTGGCCCCCTCGGCCGAGGTCCGCGCCGCCGAGGAACGGCTGGAGAAGCTCTCCGACGAGGACCGGAGCCTGGAGGACCGGGAGAAGGGCGCCCGCTCCCGCCGCGAGTTCGTGGAGTCGCTGCGCTCCACCTACTCGGAGGAGCGCGCCAAGAACCTGGCGGTGCGCGGCGTCTCCGCCCGCGAGTGGGCGGAGATGGCGTCGTTCGTCGCCCGGGAGCAGCAGGCGGCCGCCGAGGAGGTGCGCCGGACCGCGGCGGCGCGGCGCGACCTGGGGCGCAAGATCCAGGCCGCCCGGGCCGACCTCCAGAAGCTCCAGTCCAAGCGCGGCGAGACCACCAAGACCGTGGCGGTGGAGCTCTCCGCCGAGCGGGCCGGAACCCTGGAGGTGGAGGTGAGCTACCTCGTCCCGCAGGCCGGCTGGCGGCCGGTGTGGGACGCCCGGCTCTCGCCGGAGAAGGGGACGGTGGAGCTCTCGCTCCACGGCTCGGTGGAGCAGCACAGCGGCGAGGACTGGAGCCAGGTGAAGCTGGCGCTCTCCACGGCCCAGCCGGGGCGAGGACTGCAGATCCCCGAGCTGCAGCCGCGCTGGCTGGAGAAGCCCCGGCCGCCGCCCCCGCAGCCCGTGCCGCGCAAGGCCGCCGAGCTGCGCGCTCCGGCCGCCCAGGCAGTCGTGGCTCGGCCCGAGGCGGCCGACGAGGGCTTCGAGCGGAAGCGGGAGCTGGAGGAAGCTCCGGCGCAGCTCGCCGAGGGGCTGCTCTCGGCGGTCTTCACCGCCCCGCGCCGCGAGACCGTGGACGGTGCCGGGCGCGCCCGCAAGGTGTTCCTCGTGAGCCTTGCGCTGCAGTCGGAGCTGTCGCGGGTGGCGGTGCCGCGGGCCGATGCCTCGGCGTACCTCGCCGCCAAGGCCGTGAACGGCACCGGAGCCCCGCTGCTTCCCGGGCCGGCCAGCGTCTTCCTGGGCGACGAGTTCGTGGGGCGGGCCCAGCTGCCGCTCGTCCCGCTGGGCGGCGAGCTGAAGCTCGCCTTCGGCGCCGACGACCGGGTCAAGGTGGAGCGCCAGGTGGTGGAGCGGCGCCACGAGACCTCCGGCCTCTTCACCAAGGACGATGTCATCCGCTACCGCGTCCGCACCACCGTGAAGAACCTGTGGTCGAAGCCGGTCGCGGTGCGCCTCATGGACCTCGTGCCGGTGAGCCGCGAGGAGCAGGTGAAGGTGGCGATCCTCGACGGCACCACCGCCCCGGCCGAGCCCGACGACCCCATGAAGCCGGGCGTCAAGGCCTGGCTCATCACCCTCGACCCCCAGAAGGAGAAGGTGGTGGAGCTGCGTTACGAGGTGCGCTTCCCCCGCGGCATGGAGGTCGCCGGCCTGGAGTAATGGCCGTGATCACGGCGCCCGGGGCGGAGCGGGCCCAGCAGCACCCGCCCGGACGCGTCCACGCCCGCGAAGCCGCCCTCGGGGATCTCCACCCAGCTCGCCCCGCCCACCGGCTCGCTGGCCACCGCGAAGAGGTGGCCGCCGCGGGCCCGGGGGGCGGCGTGGAGCGCCTTGCCGTGCCGGCAGGCGGCGAGGATCCGGCCGTCGGAGACCAGGAAGTTCAGGGTGGAGCGGCGGGCGGGGCCGCGGTCGGCGAGGCGGGCCACCGCCTCCACCGTGTCGGCGAGCGCCCCCCGCACCGCCTCCAGGTCCGGGGGGCCGCGCCGCGAGCGCTCGCCGAGGCGGGTGAGGAAGAGATAGAAGCAGCGCTCGCTATCGGTCTCGCCGCGGATGCGGCGGCGCAGCCGGGGATGGATGAGCCGCTCGATGGCCCCCCGCAGGGGCGCCGAGGCCTTGAAGCGGGCCACCGTCCCGTTGTGGGCGAAGAGCCAGCGGCCGGCGGCGAAGGGGTGGGTGTTCTCCGGCGCCACCTTCCCCACGCTGGCGTCGCGGACGTGCGCCAGCACCAGGGGGGAGCGCGCGGCCCGGGCCGCGTCGACGAAGGCCCGGTCGGCGTGGGCCGGGAGGAGCCCCCGGCGCACCCTGGGAGTGCGCCCCACGTACCAGCCGATGCCCCAGCCGTGCGGGTGGCGGTGGGCCTGGAAGCGGAGCGCGTTCGGCGCTCCACACAGGGGCAGCCAGTAGTCGAAGTCCGGGTCGGCGCGCTGCGCGAAGAGCCGGCACATGGAGGGAATCTAGCCGGGTGGCGACCCGCGCTCCACCGGGGAGTCCTTCTCGCAGCGCCGCGGTCTCGCCGCGGAGTCGGTGGAGGTCACGCCCGCCGCCCGCTCTCGCCGAGCCGGACCGCCGCGCCGACGAGGTGGGCCAGGCGCAGCGGCTCCGGGACGTGTCCACGGTCGGTGATCCGGGAGAGCGCCTCGGCGACCGGCCCTGGCTGGGCGCCCTGGACCTGGAAGGCGAACGGCGGAGCCAGGTGCACGGGCCCGGCGCGCTCGAGGAGCCGCATCCGCCGCTCCGGGCTCGGCAGTCGGCGCACCGCCCGCTCCACCGCGGCGAGGTCGGGCGGCCGGCGCATCACCGCCACGCAGGGGCGGGCCAGGCGCGAGGCGAGCGCCTCCAGGTCCACGAGGTTGAAGCCGCCGAAGGAGAGGCCGTCGAGCAGCACCAGGTGGAGTTGCGGCAGGAACTTCCCGCGGAGGAGCAAGCGGGCGATCTCCTCGGTGGCGTCCCAGCCGTCGCGTCGCACCTGCCCCCACACCATGCCCTCGAAGCGAGTTCCGGAGCAGACCACCCCGGCAAGGTGTACCCGCGCCCCGCGGCGGCGCGGAAAGGGGGCATCGTCGAAGCCGATGGCGCGCACGGCGCGTCCTGGCGGGGGCAGGCGCATCGACCCATGGTGCCACAGGCGGGCATCCGGCGCCGGGAGGCGCGGACGAGGCGTGACACCACCCGACTTGGTCGGGCGGCGCGAGTGGCCGGCTCGTAGGGGAGAGGCGTCGCGCGGGAGAGCGTAGGAGGAGAAGCACCATGTCTGGAAAGACGCCGTTCCTGGTGGCGCTAGTCGTCGCGGCCATGGCGCCGCACCAATCGCGGGCTGACGTGGGCCACGTGAAGGCCAACCTGAGCGGGTATTCGGAGGTGCCCGCCGTCTCCAGCACCGGCGCGGGACAGTTCACCGCCCGGCTGAGCAACGACGGGAGCGCCATCGACTACGAGCTCAGCTACGCCGGCCTGGAGGGCACGGTCGCCGCGGCGCACATCCACATCGGCCAGACCGACGTCTCCGGCGGGGTCATGGCCTTCCTCTGCGGCGGCGGTGGAAAGCCGGCCTGCCCGCAGGAAGGCACCGTCACCGGGACCATCACCGCCATCGACGTGGTGGGCCCGGCCGCCCAGGGCATCGCAGCAGGCGAGTTCGCCGAGATGCTCCAGGCCATCGACGCCGGCGTCACCTACGTCAACGTCCACTCCAGCAAGCATCCCGGGGGCGAGATCCGGGGCCAGGTGTTCGGCGGGATCCCCAAGTGAGCATCACGGCGGAAGGGGCCGGTTGCCGCGGGCGCGCTCAGAGGTCGGTCACCAGCGCGTCGCCGATGAGCGGCAGGCCCGGGTGAGAGAGGTCCCGGATCTCGAGGCGCACGCGCCGCCCGAGCACCTCCAGCAGGGCGGCGCTGCGCGGCAGCCGGAAGCGGGGCGGGCCGGCGCTGCCGGGGTTCACGAAGAGGACGCCGTCCTGCAAGGACGTCCCCGGCCGGTGCGAGTGCCCGTGCACCACCAGGCGCGCCCCGGAGCGAGACAGGGCGCGCTGCACTGAGGGTGAGGGACGGGCCGGGCTCACCTCGTGGACCAAGAGGGCGGACAGGCCGCCCAGGGCCACCACCGCCGTCTCGGGAAGCGCCTCGGCGAAGGGGCCGAAGTCGTTGTTGCCCCGCACCGCCCGCACCGGGGCGATGACCGAGAGGGCGTCCAGGACGGGCTGCCGGGTGACGTCCCCGGCGTGGAGGATGAGGTCGCAGCCGGCGAACAGCGTTTCCAGCTTGGGGTCGAAGACGTCGTGGGTGTCGGAGACCAGGCCGACGCGGCAGGGAGGCGGCGGCATCTGGGTCAGACTCCGGCGCAGTCGGCGGCCGTCCCCGGGTCGGCCCGGTGGGCCACGCGGCCGCGCTTCACTACCAGCAGGGCGTGGCTCGTGCCCATGTGCCAGGCCAGGTGCTCGAGCGAGCGGCAGCCCCACAGCACCAGGTCGGCCTGCATCCCGGGCGCGAGCCGGCCCACCTCCGGGAGGCGCAGCGAGTGGGCGCCGCCGGCGGTGAAGGCCACCAGGGCCTCGGCCGGGGTGAGGCCGTTGCCCAGGCAGGCCAGGGAGAGGGCCAGCGACGGGTTCTCGCTCATGGCGCTGCCCGGGTTCACGTTGGTGGCCACGGCCACCGGGACGCCGGCGTCGAGGAGCCGGCGGCCGGGGGCGAAGGCGGGGAGGCGCAGGAAGAGGGTGGAGACCGGAAGGAGCCCGGCCACCACCCCGGCTCGGGCCAGGGCGGCGATGCCCGCCTCGTCCACCTGCTCCAGGTGATCGGCGCCGGCGCAGCCGAGCTCGGCGGCCAGCTCCGCGCCGCCCACCCGGCTGAGCTGATCGGCGTGCAGGCGCGGCACGAGGCCGTGGGCCTTTCCCGCCCCGAGCACGGCGCGGGCCTCGTCGAGCGAGAGCGCTCCCTCCTCGGGAAAGGCGTCGCAGAAAACCGCCAGCCGCTCCCGGGCCGCCGCCGGGACCACCGACTCGGCGACCTCGCGGATCCAGCCGGCGCGGTCGCCGGCCCGCTCGGCGGGCACCGCGTGGCCGGCGAGGAGGGTGGGGACCACCGCCAGCCGGTCCCACAGCCGGCGCGCCAGCTCGTGGACGACCCGGAGCAGGCGCAGCTCCTCGGCGGCCGAGAGGCCGTAGCCGCTCTTCACCTCCACGGTGGTCACGCCCTGGGAGAGGAGCCGCATCGCCCTCTGCTCGGCGGCGGCGAGGAGGGCCTCGTCGGAGGCGGCGCGGGTGGCCGCCACCGTGGCGGCAATGCCGCCGCCCGAGCGCGAGGTCTCGAGGTAGCCGCGGCCGGCGGCGCGGGCCGCGAACTCCTCGGCCCGCTCGCCGCGGTCGCCGAAGACCAGGTGGGTGTGCGAGTCCACCAGGCCCGGCGTCACCAGCCGCCCCCCGGCGTCGAGGACCCGGGCCCCATCGAGGTCGCAGGCGCGCTCCAGGTCCACCTCCGGCCCGACCCAGCCCACCAGCCGCTCGTCCACCGCCACCGCCGCTCCGGCGAGCAGGCCGGCGTCGGAGGGGCCGGCGTCGCAGGTGGCGACGGCGGCGTTGCGGAGCACCAATGTGGGGCGGAGACGGGGGGCGGGCATTCGAGCGCGGTCGAGAGGGCGGGAGCCGTCACCCTCCGAGGATGGCGTGGAGTCGAGCGCCCTCTCCCGGAGGGAGAGGGCCCCTCGGGCGGAGGCCCCCGGGCGGTGTGATGGCGGTCGAGGCCGCGTCGAGGTCGCGGTCGGGTGTCATGGGCCGGGGATCTTCACCCCCCGCTCGCGCGCCACCGCCCGCGCCTCCTCGTAGCCGGCGTCGGCGTGGCGCAGCACGCCGGTGGCGGGATCGCTGCGAAGCACGCGCGCCAGGCGGCGCGCCGCGGCCGGGGTGCCGTCGGCCACGATCACCTGACCGGCGTGGAGCGAGTAGCCGATGCCCACGCCGCCGCCGTGGTGGAAGCTCACCCAGGAGGCGCCGTTCACGGCGTTCACCAGGGCGTTCAGGATGGGCCAGTCGGCGACGGCGTCCGACCCGTCCTTCATGCCCTCGGTCTCGCGGTTCGGAGAGGCCACCGAGCCGCAGTCGAGGTGGTCGCGCCCGATGACGATGGGGGCCTTCACCTCTCCGCGAGCCACGAGGTCGTTGAAGGCCAGGCCGGCCCGGTCCCGCTCGCCGTAGCCCAGCCAGCAGATGCGCGCCGGCAGCCCCTGGAACTTCACCCGGGCGCGGGCCAGCTCCAGCCAGCGCAGAAGCCCCCGCTTCTCCGGGAAGAGCCGCGCCACTGCCTCGTCGGTGCGGTGGATGTCGGCGGGATCGCCGGAGAGGGCCACCCAGCGAAAGGGCCCCTCGCCGCGGCAGAACATGGGCCGGATGTAGGCCGGGACGAAGCCCGGGTAGTCGAAGGCGTCCGTCACCCCGGCCTCCCTGGCCCCGGCGCGCAGGTTGTTGCCGTAGTCGAAGACGTGGCTCCCGGCCCGGCGCATGGCCAGCATGGCGGTCACCTGCTCGGCCATGGAGGCCTTGGCCCGGCGCACCACGCCCTCCGGGTCGCGGCGGCGCAGCTCGGGCAGCTCGGCCAGCGCCACCCCCCGCGGCACGTATCCATTCAGTGGATCGTGGGCCGAGGTCTGGTCGGTGACGAGGTCGGGGGCGAGGCCGCGCCGGGCCAGCTCCGGGAAGACGGCGGCGGCGTTGCCGAGGAGTCCGACCGAGAGCGGGCGCCGCTCGCGCCGGGCCGCCTCCACTCGGCGCAGGGCGCCATCGAGCGAGTCGGCCCGCTCGTCGAGGTAGCCGCTCGCGAGCCGCTTCTCGATGCGAGCCGGATCGACCTCCACGCCCAGGAAGGCGGCGCCGAGCATGGTGGCCGCCAGGGGCTGGGCCCCGCCCATGCCGCCCAGGCCACCGGAGAGGACGAGCCGGCCCGAGAGGTCGTCCGAGCCGAAGTGGGTCCGGCCGGCCTGGGCGAAGGTCTCGTAGGTCCCCTGGAGGATCCCCTGGGTGCCGATGTAGATCCAGGAGCCGGCGGTCATCTGGCCGAACATGATGAGCCCGCGCCGCTCCAGGTCCCAGAAGGTCTCCCAGGTGGCCCAGCGGGGCACCAGGTTCGAGTTGGCGATGAGCACCCGCGGGGCGTCCGGGTGCGTGCTGAGCACGCCCACCGGCTTCCCGCTCTGGACGAGCAGGGTCTCCTCGTCGGACAGCTCGCGGAGCGCGGCGGCGATGCGCCGGTAGCTCTCCCAGTCGCGCGCGGCCTTGCCGGTGCCGCCGTAGACCACCAGGTCCTGGGGCCGCTCCGCCACCTCGGGGTCGAGGTTGTTCATGAGCATGCGCAGCGCCGCTTCCTGGACCCAGCCCCGGCACGAGATGGCGGCGCCTCGCGGGGCGCGGATGGCCTCCATGGCGACCTCCGGCGGCAGATTCGCGCCGGGGCGCCGCCGGCGTCAACCGCCCCGCGGTGACGCCGGAGACGCTCCCCGCTGCGAAGCGTCTCCGCGCGCTCCCCGGCCGCCCTGCCGCGGCGGCCGGCTCGATTCGCGGCTCCTGGGCGGCGTCCGACTGCTATGCTCGCGCGCCGTGAACGACCGGACCTTCATCGCCCTCATGCGGCTCCTCCCCAAGAACGCGCTCTCGCGCGCGGCGGGGGCCGCCACCCGCTGGCGCCTCGGGCTGCTGGGGCGGGCCGCCATGCGCGCCTTCGCCGCCCGCTACCGGGTCGACCTGTCGGAGTGCGACGACCTCTCGAGCTTCGCCACCTTCGCCGAGTTCTTCGCCCGGTCGCTCAAGCCGGGGTCGCGCCCGGTGGCCCCGGGCGACGGGGTCGTGGTCTCGCCGGTGGACGGGGCGGTGTCCGAGGCGGGGATCGCCGAGGGCGGGCAGCTCGTCCAGGCCAAGGGGCTCGACTACCGGGCCGCCGACCTCCTCGGCGACGAGGGCCTGGCGGCCCGCCTCGCGGGCGGGGCCTTCGCCACGCTCTACCTCTCGCCGCGCGACTACCACCGCATCCACTTCCCGCTCGGCGGCCGGGTCCTGGGATGGCGCTACCTCCCGGGGCGGCTCTGGCCGGTGAACCCGGCCTCGGTGCGCACCGTGCCCGGGCTCTTCGCGGTGAACGAGCGGCTGGTGACGGTGCTCGACACATCGCTCGGGCTCTGCGCCGTGGTGGCGGTGGGGGCCACGGTGGTGGGCCGGGTGCGCGCCCTCTACGACCCGGCGGTGCCGTTCACCAACGCGCGCGGCGGCCAGGGCCGGCGGCACGACTACCCCGAGCCCATCCCGGTGCGGAAGGGGCAGGAGCTGGGCGTCTTCGAGATGGGCTCCACGGTGATCCTGCTCTTCGAGCCCAGGCGGGTGGCGCTCTCGCCGCGGCTGAAGCCGGGGGCCGCGGTGCGCATGGGCGAGGCCATCGGGGGGCGGCCCGCAACGTGACCTAGGCGCTCACTTCGACGATCTCCTCGTCGATCGGTGGCGGAATGGGGTCCCCGTGCTTCTCGAGGCTGGCGACGTAGCCGGCAATCGCATCCCGGATGCCCGTGAGGGCCTCCTGGCGAGTCCTACCCTCGGAGACGCAGCCGGGCAGGGAAGGACACGTCGCGACGAGGACGCCATCTTCGTCCTGCTCGATGAGGACTCTGAATCTCACGCGTTGAATCACAGCGCGGCTGGCCAGCGTGGACAAAGTTTGACGGCCGCGGCAGCGGCGCGCTCCGGCGTCGCCCTCAACCACCGCAGGATCTCGCCACCAGCGCCGCCGTCATCGCGGCCACCGCCAGGGCGAGGAGCACGGACCGGGCCCGGCCGCGGAGGACCGCCCTTCCCGGCCGGGCGGCGGGGCGCCCCAGATCGGCCGTGCCCCGTCGCGTGGTGCCCGGGGACGCGGCCAGCGCCTCCGCCTCGAGGTCGGCGTCCGACACCGATCCGAGCACCTCCCTGGCGCGGTCGCGGTCGCGCTCGCGAACCCGCACGGCTGCTAGTCCCATGCCCGTGTGGTCGCTGAGGCCCATCCCCTCGACGTCGATGACGCGGGCGGGGATCCCCTCGGAGGAGAGCAGGGTGACGACCGCCTCGGCCGCTCCGCGGCTGGCGAAGGTCGCGACCTCGACCCACCGATCCGGATCGGCCATGGCGGCCCCTCCGGCCATTGAAGCACGGATCGGCGTTTGACCCCACCCGGTCCTTCGTCTACATACCCCCCCGTGAAGATCGCCGGCGTCAAGGGCATGAACGACATCCTGCCGAGCCAGGTGGCCCGCTGGCAGGAGATGGAGCAGGTGGCGCGCCAGGTGTTCGCCCTCTACGGCTACCGGGAGGTGCGCACCCCGGTGGTGGAGCTCTACGCCCTCTTCGCCCGCGGCGTGGGCGAGGAGACCGACATCGTCAACAAGGAGATGTACGTCTTCCAGGACAAGGGGGAGGAGACGCTGGCCCTGCGGCCCGAGAACACCGCCGGCACGGTGCGGGCCTTCATCGAGCACGGTTGCCACGTCGAGGGGCTGCAGAAGTGGTACTACCTCGGCGCCATGTTCCGGCGCGAGCGCCCGCAGAAGGGGCGCTACCGCCAGTTCCACCAGATCGGCTGCGAGGCCTTCGGCATCGCCGAGCCCGGTATCGACGCCGAGCAGATCGCCATGCTCGACGACTTCCTGGCGCGGCTCTCGGTGCGGGCGGCCCTGAAGCTGAACAGCGTCGGCGACGCCGAGTGCCGCCCGCCCTACCTGGCGGACCTGCGCGCCTACCTCGAGTCGCACGCCTCCGAGCTGTGCCCCGAGTGCCGGGAACGCACCGAGCGCAATCCGCTCCGTGTCCTGGACTGCAAGGTGGAGTCCTGCCAGCCGGTGCTGCGCGGAGCGCCGCAGCTCCTCGACCGGCTCTGCGCAGCCTGCCGGGCCCACTTCGAGGCGGTCAAGGCGGCGCTCTCGGAGCTGGGCGTGTCCTACGCCGTGGACCCGCGTCTGGTGCGCGGCCTCGACTACTACGTGCGGACCGCCTACGAGTTCACGAGCGACGTCCTGGGATCCCAGTCGGCGGTGGCCGGCGGCGGGCGCTACGACGGCCTGGTCGAGCTCCTGGGCGGTCCGGCGGTGCCCGGCATCGGCTTCGCCCTGGGGCAGGAGCGGCTGGCGCTGATGATGGAGGCGGTGGGCCGCGACTCGCCCCAGCCGCGCCCGGAGGTCTTCCTGGTGGCCGCCGACGAGGCCGGGGCCCGGGCGGCGCTGTCCCTGGCGGCTGCGCTGCGCAAGGCCGGCGTGCCCTGCGACCTCGACCACCGCGGCGGGAAGCTCAAGGCCCAACTGCGCCAGGCCGAGCGGGTGAAGGCCCGCTACGCCCTGGTGCTGGGAGGGAACGAGGTGGCGAGCGGCCAGGCCAGGCTGAAGGACATGGCCAGCCGCGAGGAGACGCCGGTGGCGCTCGCCGACCTGGCGGCGCGGCTCCGCGCCGGCCGCTAGACCGCCCCGGGCCTGGATGTGATCCGCATCGCGGTCATCGCCGGGCCGACCGCCTCCGGGAAGACCCGCCTGGCCATCGACCTGTGCCGCGCCGCCGGCGGCGAGGTGGTGAACGCCGACTCGCAGCAGGTGTACCTGGGGCTGGACGTGGGCACGGCCAAGGCCACTGCCGCCGAGCGGGCCGAGGTCCCCCACCACCTCCTCGATCTGTGCCAGCCGGGGGAGGGGATGGACGCGGCCCGCTTCTGCGCCCTGGCCGACGCCGCCATCGCCGAGGTGGCCGACCGCGGGCGGCTGCCGGTGGTGGTGGGCGGGACCGGTCTGTACCTGAGGTTGCTCCTGCACGGGGTGGCGCCGGCCCCGGGGCGCGATCCAGGGTTGCGGGCGCGCCTGGAGGAGGAGGCGGCGCGCCTGGGCCGCGAGAGCATGCACCGCCGGCTGGCCGGGGTGGACCCGGAGGCGGCCCGGCGCATCCGCCCCAACGATCTGGTCCGGGTGGTGCGGGCCCTGGAGATCGCGGCCGGCGGGCGGACCCAGTCGGCTCTCTTCGCGGCGCACGGCTTCCAGGCCGAGCGCTACCGGGCGCGCCTGTGGGCGCTCGAGCCGCAGCGGGAGGAGCTGCACCGCCGCATCGACGCCCGGGTGGAGGCCATGTTCGCCGGCGGGATCCTGGACGAGGCGCGGCGGTTGCTGGAACGCTCGGGTGGCCGTCCGCCGCCGAAGCTCCCCATCGGCTACGCCGAGGCCATCGCCTGCGTCCGCGGGGAGCTGCCGCTCAAGGAGGCGGTGCGCCGGGTGCAGGTGGCCCACCGCCGCTACGCCAGGCGGCAGCTGACCTGGCTTCGCAAGGAGCGCGGGGTGGAGTGGCTCCGGCCGCCTTACGACGCGGCCGCCCTGGCCATCGAAACGAGGGGGGCCTGATCGGCCCCCCCGAGCTCCCCCGCTCGCTCCGGGGCAGCCTCATCCGGCTGCCCTCCGCTCGCGCGCCCGCCGGGTTCGCCTGCCGCGGCGCGCCATGAATTCAGGGACCTCCGTGCTATAAGCGGCGCGTGGCCAAGGCCGCCTACACCCTGGACTTCGAGAAGCCCCTCATCACCCTGGAGTCGCGCATCGAGGCGCTGAAGCAGCACTCCGGCGGCGCCTCCATCGCCTTCACCGACGAGATCGTCAAGCTGGAGCGCAAGGCCAAGAAGCTCCAGGCCGAGATCTTCAGCGACCTCACTCGCTGGCAGATCGTGCAACTGGCGCGCCACCCCAACCGGCCCTACTCGCTCGACTACCTCCAGGCGATCTTCACCGACTTCTTCGAGGTCGAGGGAGACCGCCGCTTCGCCGCCGACCGGGCCATCGTGGCCGGCTTCGCCCGATTCGACGGCGAGCCGGTGGTGGTGGTGGCCGAGCAGAAGGGGCGCGGCACCAAGGAGAACCTGCTGCGCAACTTCGGCATGCCGCGGCCGGAGGGCTACCGCAAGGCGCGCCGCCTCTACGACCTGGCCGACCGCTTCCGCAAGCCGCTCATCACCCTCATCGACACCCCCGGCGCCTATCCCGGCGTCGGCGCCGAGGAGCGGGGGCAGGCCGAGGCCATCGCCGTGAACCTGGAGGTGATGGCCTCGCTGGGCGTGCCCTCGATCTCGGTGGTGATCGGCGAAGGGGGATCGGGCGGCGCGCTGGCGCTGGGGGTGACCAGCCGCATCCTCATGCTGGAGTACGCCACCTACTCGGTGATCTCGCCGGAGAGCTGCAGCTCCATCCTCTACCGCGACCCCACCAAGGCCCAGAGGTCCGCCGACTCGCTGCGCCTCACCGCCAAGGACCTGGCCGGCTTCGGCATCATCGACGAGGTGGTGAGGGAGGCGCCCGGCGGCGCCCACCGCGACCCGGCCCTGACCGCCGAGAACATCCGGCAGGCGCTGCGGCGCCACCTCGGGGAGCTCAAGAAGCTCAGCCCGGAGCAGCTGGTGCGGCAGCGCTACCAGAAGTTCCGGGCCATGGGGGTCTACACTCACGAAGAGTGAAGCTCACGGCGGCTGGCCGGGCCCCATTCGGGGGAGGGGCGATGGGCTCGCTCCGGCTGGCGCGCGCCGTTTTCACGGTCCTGGCGCGGATTCCGACCGTGTGTGCCCTGTCGGCGACTGGAGCAGATTCACGGCGGCGCGGAGAGCGGCTACTCTGACGGGTGCGGGGGGCGGAGGGGCCGCCCCTGATGCGGTTCGTGAAGCCCGACGGCGACCGGCGCCGGTTCCACCGAGCGCGGGTGCCCATCCTCATCCGCCCGGTGAGCCCGCTGGCGCGGCTGGTGAGGTACCAGGTCCAGGATCTGGGCCGCGGCGGGCTGCGCTGCTATTCGGACGAGCCGCACGCCCCGGGAACGCGCCTGGAGATCGAGATCGCCTTCCCCGAGGGGAAGAGCGCCGTGGCCCTGGTCGAGGTGGTCTGGGACGAGGCCCTGCCGGACGGGGCTCCCGCCAGGCACGACGTCGGGCTGCGCTTCGTGGACGCCGCGCCCGAGGATCGGGATCGCATCGCCGCGCTGCTGGCCCGCGAGCCCGCCTGAGCCGGCCCGCGGCGCGGTCTACCGGGTTGCCCCCGGGACGGGGCTCGATCCGCGCACCGCCCATGCGCGCGCGGAGAGTCGAATCGAGCCGTCGGGCGCGACGGGCAGCGTGCTGCGGAAGTGGTCGCGTAGCGCCAGGCGCCGGTCCTCGGCGAGGGACATGGCATAGGCGGGCGCGGGGCCCTGGCCCCCGAGGAACGGCGACCAGCAGTCGTCGAAGTCGCGGAACGGGGTCGGCACGTCGATGGCGCGCGTCGCGACCCCGGACAAGCCTGCGGCCGTGAACGCCGCCTCCAGGGGGGCGGGCGCGCAGCCCGGGAATCGGACGGCCTCGTCGAGCGCGGCCGCCGCCGGGTCCAGCGCCCTGGCCGCGTCCCAGAAGCGGCGCAGGAGCTCCATGCCCGCCGAGTAGTCCCACACGTACGCGCCGACGGCGGCGCCCGGCCGGCCGGCTCGCACCATCTCGGCCACCATCCTCGCCGGCTCCGGCACGAAGTTGAGGACCAGCCCCGAGACCACCGCGTCGAACCGGCCGGACCGGACCGGCAGCGCCCGAGCGTCCCCCACGTGGAAGGTCACCGGGGCCCCGGCGAGGCGGGCGCATGCGTGCTCGAGGAAGCCTCTCGCACGATCGACTCCCAGCACGGAGCGCGGCCCGGCCTGCTCCACGATCGCCTCGGCGAGCGCACCCGCGCCGCAGCCGACGTCCAGCCAGCGGCCCAGCTGCGGCGCGCCGAGCCACCGGACGAACTCGCGCGCGACGAGCCGGCTCCAGCGGCCGATGTAGGCCTCGTACGCGGCGCCGATGGCCCACACGTCGCGCGCCGGGTGCTCCACCACCATGTCGCCTCCGCCGCGACGGCCGAGTCCGCCGCCACTGGGCGGGGTGTAACGGACGCCCTTGCGCCGTGCCGCCCGGGCGCCGCGGCGAGCCGGCGGCGCCGGGACAGCCTCCGGCCCGCCCTCGCCGCTTCCGCTCCGGCCGTGCTAGAACCGTCGGCCCATGCCCCTGGTCCCGCCCCACGTCGCCACCCTCACGCCCTACGTGCCCGGCAAGCCCATCGAGGAGGTGGAGCGGGAGTACGGCGTCACCGGCGTCGCCAAGCTCGCCTCCAACGAGAACGCCCTCGGCCCCTCGCCGCTCGCGCTCGCCGCCGCGCGCGAGGCGGCCGCCCGCATGAACCTCTACCCGGACGGCTCGGCCTACTACCTCAAGGCCGCCCTGGCCCGGAAGTTCGGGGTGGGAGCGGACGAGGTGCTGGTGGGCAACGGCTCGAACGAGCTCATCGAGCTCATGGTCCGCACCTTCGTCCTCGACGGCGAGGAGGTGCTCACCAGCGCCCAGAGCTTCATCGCCTACAAGCTGGCCACGCAGGCCCACGGGCGGACCCTGGTGGAGGCTCCCATGCGGGAGCGCTTCCACTACGACCTCGAGGGGCTGCGGGCCCGGCTCAGCCGGCGCACCAAGGTGGTGTTCCTGGCCAACCCCGACAACCCCACCGGCACCTGGTTCCTGGAGCAGGCCCTGGTCTCGTTCCTCGAGGCGGTGCCGCGCGAAGCGCTGGTGGTCCTCGACGAGGCCTACGTCGAGTTCGTGGACGCCGCCGGCTTCCAGCGCTCCTTCGAGCTGCGCAAGCGCTTCCCCAACCTGGTGGTGATGCGCACCTTCTCCAAGATCTACGGCCTGGCCGGGCTGCGGCTGGGGTACGCCTTCGCGCGACCCGAGGTGGTCGAGCTGGTCGACCGGGTGCGCGCCCCCTTCAACGTGAGCCTGGTGGCGCAAGCCGCCGGCGTGGCCGCCCTGGGCGACGCCGAGCACGTGGCGAGGAGCCGCGCCCTGGTGGCGAGCGAGCGCCCCTTCCTGGCCGAGGGGCTTCGGAAGCTCGGGGCCACCGTGGTCCCTTCCCAGGGGAACTTCGTCCTGGCGGACTTCCCGGGCCGGGCGGGGAAGGACCTGTTCGAGGCGCTGCTCCGCGAGGGGGTGGTGGTCCGTCCCATGGGCGGGTACGGCTTCCCCACCGCCCAGCGCATCACCGTGGGGCTGCGGGGCGAGAACCAGAAGTGCCTGGCCGCGCTGGCCAAGGTGCTGGCGGCGTGACCATGGCCCGCCCCTTCATCGTGGCCGTGGATGGCCCGGCGGGGGCGGGCAAGAGCACGGCCTCGAGGCGTCTCGCGGCGCGGCTCGGCTTCGCCCTGGTGGACACCGGCGCCATCTACCGGACCGTAGCGCTGGCGGCCAGCCGGGCCGGCATCGGTTACGACGACGACGCGCGCCTCGCGGCGATGCTGCCGTCGCTGGACATCCGCTTCGCCCCGCCTCCGCCCGGCCAGCCGGGGGCGGGCCAGCGCGTCCTCTTGGGGGGCGAGGACGTCTCCGGGGCCATCCGCACCCCGCCCATGTCGCTCGGGGCGAGCGCGGTCTCGGCCCGGCCGGTGGTGCGGGCCGGCCTGCTCGGGCTGCAGCGGCGGCTCGCAGCCGCGGCCGGGAGCCGGGGGGCGGTGCTGGAGGGCCGGGACGTGGGGACGGTGGTGTTCCCCGACGCCGACGCCAAGTTCTTTCTCACCGCCTCCGACGAGGTGCGCGCCCGGCGCCGCTTCGAGGAGCTGCGGGGGCGCGGCGACCCGTCGAGCTTCCAGCAGGTGCTGGACGAGCAGCGCCGGCGCGACCGGGACGACGCCGAGCGCGCGGTGGCGCCGCTCAAGCCGGCGGCGGACGCCGTCCTCCTCGACACCAGCGCCCTGGCCCTCGACGAGGTGGTGGAGCGGCTGGCGGCCGAGGTCGAGAAGCGGCTGCGGGCGCGGAGCGGGAGTGCTGCTCCGCAGAAGTCATGAGGCCATCCTTGTCCACCCTGCCCGCAGCACGGGCCCTACCGGGGGAGGCGGAGCGCCGCCTCCCCCGGACCCCCACCCGCGTGGCGCGCGCCGGGATAGGGCTGGGGACTCGTGAGGCGCGCCACTAGATGCCGCCGGAGGCCGTCCGCGAGTCGAGGTCGTGCGGGACCTGCCGCTGGTGGCGCCCCATCCTGGAGGACGAGCGCGGCCCCATCGGCCCCTGCCGCCTGGCGGTCCGCCCGGGCGACTTTCCGGGGAGCGCCCCCGCCTGCGAGCGCCACCTGGGGCGCGAGGAGGCCATCCCGGCTCCCGCCGCCCGCGAGCGACGCCGCGCCCCGGCACCGCCCGCGGCCGCCGCCGCCGGGCCGGTGCCCCGGGCCGCGCCCGGGCCACCCCTTCCCGAGGAGCTCACCGACATGACGCGAGACGAGTTCGCCCAGGCGATCCGCGAGGCCCTGCGGGAGGAGTCCGCCCCCGTTCCCCTGGCCCCGAAGTGGGAAGGGGGCACCGCCCTCCTCAGGCCCGGTGATCCGCAGACCCAGGCCAAGGAGATCCCGCTCGACGCCCTGTTCCACAAGGTGGTGATGATCCGCGACCGCCTGCGGGTGCTGGAGCAGAAGATCAACGCCCACCCCAAGCTGTCGGACGCGGAGAAGGTGGACATGCAGCAGTACGTGACCCGCTGCTACGGCTCGCTCACCACCTTCAACCTGCTCTTCCGCGACGAGAAAGATCGTTTCATCGGGGACAAGAGCGGAAGCTAATGCCGCGCACGAGGAACATGAGTCAGCGGGGCGCCACGCGAGCGGGGGGTGTGACGGCGGCGAGGCGAGCACTGGCTGGCCCCGGGGCCGGGGCGCGATTATGAGGAAAAAGCGATGGACGTGAAGATCGCCAGGACCGCCGGGTTCTGCTGGGGGGTGCGTCGCACCGTCGACCAGGTGATGGAGGTCGCGGACGGCGCACCGAAGCCGGTGGTGACGCTCGGCCCCATCATCCACAATCCGCAAACCGTGGCCCGCATGCAGGAGAAGGGCGTCAAGACCGTGAGCGCCATCGCCGAGGTGGGGGAGGGCACCACGGTGGTGGTTCGCACCCACGGGGCGGTGAAGGGCGAGATGGAAGCCGCCAAGGCGCGCGGCCTGGATCTGGTGGACGGCACGTGCCCCTACGTGAAGTACCCGCAGGCCATCGCGCAGCGCCTCTCGCGCGATGGGTATCACCTGGTCATCGTCGGCGACGCCAACCACGCCGAGGTGAAGGGCGTGGTGAGCTACTGCGAGGGCCCCTGCACGGTGGTGAAGCCGGGCGGCCCCATCCCCGAAGTGGAGGCCCAGAAGGTGGCGGTCATCGCCCAGACCACCTGCATCGGCGCCGACTTCGAGCGCGTGGTGGGGGCGCTGGCGCTCCGGCACAAGGAGGTCCGGGCGGTGAACACCATTTGCTCGGACACCGAGGAGCGGCAGGCCGACGCGCGCCAGCTCGCCGGCGAGGTGGACGCGGTGGTGGTGGTGGGGGGCAAGAACAGCGCCAACACCCGCCACCTGGCGGAGATCTGCCGCGCCATCCAGCCCCGCACCTGGCACGTCGAGACCGAGGAAGAGCTCGAGCCGCAGTGGTTCCAGGGGTGCCGCCTGGTCGGGATCAGCGCTGGCGCCTCCACGCCCGACTGGGTGGTCGAGGGCGTGGCGGCGCGGCTGGCCACGTTCCGCTAGTGCCGCGACCGGAGCTTACCGCTCCGGGCGGCACTAGCCATGTTTGCAGGGGGGCGTGCCGCGTCGTTGGAAGCGGGGGGCGCTGCGCACCCCCCGCACCCCCGCTCGCTCCGGGGCAGGCTCATCCGCCTGCCCCTGCGCTCGCACGCGCCCACGGCTGCGGCCGGACTCCCGGCCGGGCCGCTTCGCGGCCTGAAAGCTGATCGATACGCATGGGGCGCGGCGCGAGAGGCCAGCGGGGCCCCTCCCCGGAAATCCGCTCCCGTCTCCGGCCGTTTGGGCGCCCCGCTGGGGGCGCGACGCCTTGACGCCCGACTTTCAGGCGCGTAGATTGCGCCGTTCCTGTTCGTCGCCGGGAGGGTCCCGTCGACCGCCTTCCGCCCTCGCTCCCCGGGGCGGCGGCCGTGAATCGAGGGGGTGCTCGCCGCGTCCGCCGGCCACAGGTCCACCTCCCCGCCGGCGGCAGCCCGAACAAGAAGGCTCATCACTCGAATGGAGAACCAGATCACCCGTACGCCCGACCAGGACACCGAGGACTTCGCCACCCTGTTCGCCCAGAGCGAGGCCCGCAGCGGTCAGATCGAGGAAGGGCGCGTCGTCGGCGGCACCGTCATCCAGATCGCCAAGGACTACGTGGTCGTGGACATCGGCTACAAGTCCGAGGGGCAGGTCCCCCTGGCCGAGTTCCCGGTCGGCCCCGGCGGCGAGCCCCAGGTCAAGGTCGGCGACAAGGTCGACGTCCTGGTGGAGTCCCGCGAGAACGACACCGGCATGGTCGTCCTCTCCAAGGAGAAGGCCGACAAGATGCGCATCTGGGACGAGATCTCGGCCGCGTGCGAACGCGACGAGCTCGTCGAGGGCGTCATCGTGGGGCGCGTCAAGGGCGGACTCTCGGTGGATATCGGCGTCAAGGCCTTCCTCCCCGGCAGCCAGGTGGACATCCGGCCGGTGCGCAACCTGGACAAGCTCATCGGCGAGAAGTTCAAGTTCAAGGTCATCAAGTTCAACAAGAAGCGGGGGAACATCGTCCTCTCCCGCCGCGTCCTCCTGGAGCGGGAGCGCGAGGAGCTGAAGAAGGAGACGCTGAAGAACCTGAAGGAGGGGGCCATCCTCAAGGGCGTGGTGAAGAACCTCACCGACTACGGCGCCTTCATCGACCTGGGCGGCATCGACGGCCTGCTGCACGTGACCGACATGTCCTGGGGCCGCATCGGCCACCCCTCGGAGATGTTCGAGGTGGGCCAGGAGGTCCGGGTGGTGGTCCTCAAGTTCGACCCGACCACCGAGCGCGTCAGCCTGGGCCTGAAGCAGATCCAGGAGGACCCCTGGCACCGCGCCGACGAGAAGTACCCGGTCGGCTCGCGCGTCAAAGGCAAGGTGGTCTCGCTCACCGACTACGGCGCCTTCATCGAGCTGGAGCAGGGGGTCGAGGGCCTGGTGCATGTCTCGGAGATGAGCTGGACCAAGCGGGTCAAGCACCCCTCCAAGCTCCTCTCGGTGGGAACCGAGGTCGAGGCGGTGGTGCTCGACATCGACCCGCGCGCCAAGCGCATCAGCCTGGGCATGAAGCAGATCGAGCCCAAC
>DASTPH010000080.1:0-7706 GCA_035762305.1 Anaeromyxobacteraceae bacterium | reverse complement strand
AGTAGCTCACGTCGACCGAGGCCCCCAGCCGGAACTGGTTGCCGAGCGGGAAGCTCCAGGTGAGGCCGGCGCCCGCGCCGAAGCGCACCGTGGTGCCTACGACCAGTATCGATGGGCCGTCGATGCCCGTGAAGAGGCTGGTCGTCAGGCCGAGCCGCCCCGTGAAGTTCTTGAGGAAGGCGAACTCGTAGGCCAGCACCTGCCCCAGCGCCGCGTAGGTGTAGTCCTTGGTCCCAGTCACGTTGCCGCCGGAGTCGTACGAGGGACCGGATGCGCCCCCCGCGCCGAGGACCATCCCGACCGCGAAGCTGCCGACCGCCACGGGTGGGGCGATGATCAGCGACGGCATGAAGGCGTGGCCGTTCACCTCGCGCGGCGAGGCCTTCGGCTCCTCCAGGGCGCGGGCGCCTTGGGCGGCGAGGACAGCGGAGAGGGCGGCGGCGAGCGGGGCGAGGCGCATGATCCCTCCTGGATGGCGCGGTTCGTCGCACACGTAACCACGTTTGGGCCGGCGCGGTCACGCGTAGTCCACCAGTGGCCCCCGAAAGGGGCCGCACTTGTGGTGTGGCGCGCCCCGAGCCCGTGCCTCAGAAGGCTTCGCCAAAGTTCAGGTACACGCCCCGCTGGCGGTCCTCCCCCCAGGCCAGGTCGATGGCCACGGCGGAGCGGGTCTCGCGGGTGACCAGGATGCGCAGGCCCGCCACCACGGCCGGCTTCCAGTAGACGAAGCGCGGCTCGTCGTGGAGGATTCCCCTGGCGTCGGGCTGGCTCGCCGAGTGGACGTTCACCGAGGCCACGCCCCCGAGCCACTCCCAGATGCGGAAGCGCAGCTCGGCCTCGCCGTAGAGGAGCGACTGGCCGATGTGGCGCCCCTCGGTGTAGCCCCGGCCGGAGCGGGCGTCGGGATCGCTGCCGATGGAGGCCAGCTGGAGGTACGGCACCTCGCCGGCGTTGAACCAGCCGTAGGCCCAGAACCCCAGCACCATCTGTCCGGGCAGCGCCAGGTAGTGGCGCAGGTCGAGGTACCACGTCTGCCAGGTGGTCTCGCTGCCGAGCCAGGCGGGGTTGAAGGTGTAGCTCAGGGTGGCGTACCAGCCGCGGGTGGCGTAGATGGGGCTGTCGCGGGTATCGAGGAGCAGGTTCAGGCACAGGCCGGAGCTGGTGGAGTGGGGGCCGGTTCCCCAGGGGTAGGTCGCGAAGTCGGTGACCACGCCCGGAGGGACGTCGGTGTTGGCGATGTCGAAGTAGTAGTCGAAGTGGTAGCCCAGGCCGGCGTAGAGGTCGCCCCAGATCCGCCGGTTCGCCACCTCGTGGAAGCGGATGAGCTGGTAGTCCACGATGCTCTTGGCCGAGTCGGGGGTGTTGCCGCCGAGCCCCCAGGTCGGGCTGGGGAACTTGCTCCAGCGCCACAGCCCGACCAGGTTCCAGTCGCCGCCGGGGAGGGTGACGTTGGTCCTGAGCGGCACCGAGAACTGGTTCTCGGTGGTGACGAGGAAGTTGGTGGAGAACTTGGAGAGGCGGGTGGTCTCGCGGTCGCCGAACTGGAAGGTGCCAGCCGCGGCGACGCCGAAGCCCACGCCGATGAGCGGGCTGCTGGTGACGAACGGCGCCAGCGTCATGTGAAAACGCTCGTCCGCGCCGGCGGCCGGAGGAGCCGGCCGCCACCATCCGGTGGCTTCCCCGAGCCAGTCCGGGAAGTCCAGGCGAGGCGCCACGTAGGGGCCGCCCGCCTCGGGCCTCGTCTCCGGCAGCTCCTGGGGCACGGCCCCGCTGGCCGTAGCGCCGCCCACCGGCCCGGGGAAGCCGATCGTGGCGCGGACGCCCCCGGCGGGCGCGGTCCCCCCGGAGGGCGCGCCCGCGGCGGGCCTGCCCCCGGCCGGCTCGTCCGCTGCACGCGGATCCGCACCGGCGGCGAGTGCCGCGGCCAGCGCGGCGATGGCGGCGAGCACGGCGGCGTCCCCCGGGGAAAGAGATCGGCCGGCATGCTATCTCGACCGCCCCGGCGCGGGGAAAGCAAGCGGATGCGGGCCGCGCTTCCGGGACGCCGGGTCAGGCGCGGCCGGCGAGCTTCGGGCGGGCGCGAGCCACGAGCTCGTCCACCCACTCGATGACCGCCTGGACCCGCGGCGAGCGGCGCAGATCGGCGTGGACCAGCAGCCACAGCTCGTGGTGCACCGGCTCCGGCCCGTCGAGGCGGACAAGCCCCGGCTCCGGGTCCGCCGCGAAGCGCGGGAGCACCGCCACCCCGACTCCGTTCCGGACCCCGGACACCAGCGAGGCGGTGCTGTTGCTCCGGAAGACCACCCGCCGCCCCGGAGCCACCCGCTCCAGCCAGCGCTCCTGCGGAGCGCCGGCCAGGCTCTCGTCGAGGCCCAGGAACGGATCGCGCTCGAGGTCCACCGCCCCTCGGCGGGCGGCGGCCGAGCCGCGGGCGGCGTAGAGGGCGTAGGCGACGTCGGAGAGCTTTCGGGCCAGGAGGCCCGGCCCGGCGTCCCGGGGGCGGCCCATGCGCAGCGCCAGGTCGGCCTCGCGGCGGGTGAGGTCGAAGATGCGCTGGTCGGCCGCCACCTCCAGCACCAGCCCGGGGTGGCGCTCCCGCAGCGCCGGCACCGCCGGGACCACCAGGTGCGCCGCCAGGTGCGAGGCGGTGGTGAGTCGCACCGTGCCGGCCACGGCGCGGTCGCGGGCGTCGGCGTGCCGCGCCAGCGCCAGCACGTCCTCCTCCACGTGCGAGGCCATGGCCGCCAGCTCGTCGCCGGCGGCGGTGCAGCTCCAGCCCTGGGGGCCGCGCTCGAAGAGGGGAAGGCCCAGCTCGGCCTCGAGCGCCGCCACCCGGCGGCCCACGGTGTTGCGGTCCACCCCCAGGGCCCTGGCCGCCTTCGACAGGCTGCCGGCCCGCACCAGCTCGAGGAAGAAGCGCAGGTGCCCCCACTCCAGGCGCCCCGCGCGCCCGTGCGCGGGGGGCGCGCTCGCCTGCGCTCCTGCGCGTCCGTGCGCCGGGGCTGTGCTCGCCTGCGCCTTCAAGTCGGCCGTGGCCATCGCTACACCTTCCTCACCGCCCATCCCGACGGGCGGGAACAGGAGCGACAAATGACATCGCACGATCGAAGCCAGGTTTCACCGACCTCATGGGGGCTCGGGATCCGGAAGCGCTGGCCGGGGGGAGCCTTCCCCGGGCTGCTCGACGGCTCGGTGCTGCTCGTGGCCTGGGTGGCGCTGTGGACGGTCTTCGTGCTGGGGGTGGTCGCGCCGGCGGCGCGCTTCACCGGCGCCGTCTCCGCGGCCCAGGTGGAAGGGAGCCGGACATGACGCGGCGACTGATCGAGAACGGGACGCTGCCGCTGCGCCCCGGCGGGCGGGGGCTCGACGTGGCCTGCCGGGCCGGGACGCTGGTGGTCACCCAGGAGGGCGATCCGCTGGACCACGTGCTCCACCCGGGAGAGGTCTTCCGGGCCGCGCCGCGGCGGCTGGTGGTGGTGTGGGCGCTCTCCGACGGCGCGGTGGCGGTGGGAGGATGATAGCCTCTCGCCGGCATGCGGTCCGGCACCCGCCTCGAGGACGCGTTCCGGCGCGTGGTGGCGCTGCGGGTCCCCATCCTGGCCGCGGCTGCGCTGGCGGCGGCGGCCTCGGTGTGGCTCGCGAGCCGGATCCCTTCCGAGGGCTCGGTGGACCGGCTCATCGTGGCCTCCGACCCGGACTACGTCGCCACCCGCGCCTTCCAGAAGGTCTTCCCCGAGGGGCAGATGGCGGTGCTGCTCCTCGAGGCCGACGACCCGTGGAGCCCGGAGGCGCTCGGGGACCTGCTGGCGGTGCAGGCGGCGCTGCGGGGCCTTCCCGGCGTGGTCCCCTACTCGGCGCTGGAGGTCTTCCGCCGCGGCCGGCCCTTGTTCGCTCCCACCGAGGAGTGGGCCCGGGCCTACCGCGCCTTCGCCACCGGCACCGATCTCTTCCGCCGGCAGGGGCTGGTGGGCGACCGGTTCCAGGGGCTGGCGCTGGCCCTCTCGGCGCGGGGGCCGGCGGAGCGAGACGCGGAGCTCGAGTCGGTGGAGCGGGCCCTCTCCCGGGTCCGACTCTCGGCGGTGAGCCGGGTGCGCAAGGTGGGCGCGCCCTTCGTCGAGTCGTGGATCGAGCGCGAGTCGGGCCGGGCCTCGCTGCGCTACTTCCCGGTCTTCGGCCTGTTCGTGGTGGGGATCGCGCTCTTCCTCTACCGCTCCTGGCGCTCGCTCCTCGCCATCCTGCTGGCCCTGGCGGCGGCGGTGTCGCTGGCCATGGGCGCGGGGTCGCTGCTCGGCTTCTCCTCGACGGTGGTGACCGCCCTGGTACCGCTCACGGTGATGGTGACCACCGTGGCGAGCCTGGTGTACCTGCACTCCCGCTTCGTGGACCAGCCGGAGGGCGTCTCCACCGACGATCACCAGGTCTTCGCTCTGGCCAACAAGTTCCTCCCCGTGACCGCCTCGGCGGGAGCGGCGGTGCTGGGCTTCGCCGCCCTCTCGGTGTCGCGCATCCGCCCCATCCGCGAGATGGGGATCTGGACCGCGGTGGGGCTGGCGCTGGCGTGGCTCACGGCCTTCACGGTCTTCCCGGGGCTGCAGAAGGCGCTGCGCACGCCCACCGGGCGCACCGTGGCGGTGCGGAGCCGGATCTACGACCGGCTGGCCGCGGCCCTGCCTGCCTTCACCTTCCGCTGGCGCTGGGCGCTGGTGCCCGGCTCGCTCCTGCTGGCGGCGGCCGGGGCGGCGGCGCTCTTGGGCCTGCCCGGTCGACTCGCCCCCATGCGCGTGGGGGTGGACTCCCTCGACTACGTCGACCCGGACCTCGCCATCCACCGGGACATGGTGTTCTTCCGCCAGCACGTCGGGGCGCTCAACGTGGCGCGCGTCTGGGTGCGGACCGCGCCGGGAGCGGTCACCGATCCGGAGGTGCTGCGCGGCCTCGACCGGCTGGCGAGCGCCGTCGAGCGGCAGCCGACCGTCTCGGCGGTGGTGGGGCCCACCACCTTCCTCCGGATGCGCCGCTACCTCGCCGGCGAGGGGGACCGGCTCCCGGAAGATCCGGCCGCCTTCGCCGCCGCCGCCGCCGACGTGGAGCAGCTGCTCCTCTCCCAGCAGGAGCTGCGGGGGTTCCTCGACGCCGGCACCCTCGGCAACGCCCAGCTGACGGTGCTCTTCGATCGCATCGACGAGGCGGGGTTCCTGGCCCTGGCGGCGGGCCTGCGCGAGGCGTGGCGGAAGGAGGTGGCGGGCGACCCGGCCTTCCGCGGCGCCGAGATGCAGGTGGTGGGGGAGGCCATGCTCCAGGCCAAAGTGGGGGCGAGCCTGGTGCCCACCCTCACCGAGAGCTTCGCCCTCACCGCCGGGTTCATCTTCCTCGCCTTCCTGGTGGTCTTCCGCAGCCTGGCGGCGCGCCTCCTGGCGATGATCCCCTCGCTCTTCGCCATCCTGGTCACCTTCCTGGGGATGCGGCTCTTCGGGGCCGGCCTCAACGTGGCCACCATCCTCATTGCCACCACCGTGCTCGGGACCACCGAGAACGACCAGATCCACTTCTTCCACCACCTTCAGGAGGGGCGGGGCGGCGGCCTTCCGGGGGAGCTGCGCCACACGCTGCGGGTGTCGGGGCGGGCCATCGTCTTCGCCACCCTCATCAACGCCGCCGGCTTCCTGGGGCTGGCCTTCTCCAACTTCCCGCCGCTGCGCCAGTTCGGGGTGGTGACCGCCGCCGCCTTCCTCCTCGCCATGGTCGCCGACTTCACGGCGCTCCCGGCGTCCCTGTGGATCCTGCGCCGGGAGCGGCCCGGCGCGGCGCCGGGGCCGTCAGGGCCGCTTGGATCGATTCCGTAGGGCGGGGGCTCGTCCCCCGCCTGGAGACGACGAGTCGGGGAAGCCGGCCGTCGAATTGAACGGCCGGCGCGCCTCCCGGGATGGAAGGCCGCGCCGGCCGCGGGTGGGCCGGCTGGAACCGCCGGCCGCGACGCCTTGGAGGCTACGCCTTGACGATGCAGTCGGTCGGGCAGACCGAGACGCAGGACATCTCGCCGCCGTTGGCGGCGCACTCGTCGCACTTGGCGGCGTCGATCACGTAGGCGTCATCGCCGGCGGTGATCGCCTGGTTGGGGCACTCCGGCTCGCACGCGCCACAGTTGGTGCAGTCCTCGACGACGACCTTGTTCGCCATTTCGTCCTCCGGAAGGGTTGCCTGGGCGCGGTCCGGCCCTTCCGTCGCGCGCCCTTGGAGCGCGCGAGCCCTGCACGCGTCAGGCCACGCCCGGATGGATCGCTGACTCTCCCGTCTTGACGGCGTTTTTCAATCTCGAGCCGGCGCCGGCCGATCCCGGGCCCGCTGCCGGAAGGGCGCAAAGCCCGGATGGGTCCGGCAGGATTTGCGCGCGGAGACCCGGTTGCCAGACGCCCTCGTCTTGGCGCCCGGCGCTCGAGCGCACCCCGGGAGACAGCGGCGCTGCGGTTCGTGCCCCGCGCTGCCTCGCCAGTCGTGAAGAGAGTCCGACAAACGCCTACCTCGGAGCGGACCCCAGAAGGATAGAGGACCCTCCGAGGTGCGCGGGTGCCCGGCCAGCGTGGCTAATGGGAGGCGCCTCCCCATCCAAGGAAGGGAGGTACCCAGTCATGAAGGTGAAGGAGAAAGCGCTGGCCTGGTCCCAGGCCAGCTTCTGCGCCGGGGCGGCCTGTCTCGCCCTGGCGCTCCTCGCCCCGTCCTGCACGGATTCGCCTGCCGGATCCCAGGACCCGCTGCGGGGTAACCCCAACGCGCCGGTGAGCAACTACCCCGTCGTCACCGGCGGAACCTGGGTCCGCGGAGCGAACCTGAAGGACGCCATGGGCCGCCCGCAGGCCCGCCAGGAGCACGCTGCGGCGGTGCTGAACGGCTTCGTGTACCTCATCGGCGGCTTCGTCCCCATCCAGCCGCCGCCCGCGCCAACCGAGAACAACCCCGAGCCCTTCCCCTTCGTGGGAACGGGCGAGGTCCTGGTCTACACGCCGCTGGGCCATCCGGCGGATCCACCCGGCGTTCCCGGTCAGTGGGTGAGCCTGCCGCAGGCGTCCTCTTTCCCGCTTCCCGACGCGCACCACATCGTGGCGGTGGCGCACCAGGGGCGCATCTGGGCGCTCGGCGGCCACTCCGGACCGTTCTCGCCCACCTCCGGCATCTACGTCTTCACGCCCGACAGCGCCACCTCGCCCGCCGGCACCTGGCAGCAGGTCCGAGCCTCCGACGGCGCGCCGTGCGGCGCCGGCGAGCAGTGCTTCGAGCTGCCCGAGGCGAGGGCGGCCGGCGCGGCCGTCAGCGTGGGTGACCGCATCTACCTCATGGGCGGCGTGGTCTTCAATTCGGGGAGCCCCGACCCGGTCAACCAGTCGATCCGGTCCACCGACTCGGTCATCTCCCTGGACACCACTCGCTTCCCGCTCCGCTGGGAGGCCGCCCCGTCCCTGCACGAGAGCCGGGAGCACTTCAACGCGGTGGTGGCGGCAGGCCGGATCTGGGTCTTCCAGGGGCGGAGCGAGCAGAGCACCCATATGCGCGGCGTCGAGTCGATGAGCCCAGGCCAGGGCGGATGGCGGCCGGAAGAGAACGCCCCGGTGGGCGCGAGCGCCAACATCCTCGCCTTGGTGGGGAACCGCGTTTTCTCCTTCGGCGGCGAGTTCATCGCCTCGAACATCACCGGCACCCTCATCTCGTCGCAG
>DASTPH010000079.1:0-9316 GCA_035762305.1 Anaeromyxobacteraceae bacterium | reverse complement strand
CGCGCCAGCCCGCCGCGCCACGCCGGCTACCGCATGAGGGCTGTCACGGGGCCTGCGCCGGAGGGGGGCAAGACCCCAGCCGAAAGGAGTTGCCACCGTGTCCTTCGATGCCTTCGACGTCGCCCTAGAGATGATCCGTCGGCTCCGCGAGCCGCTCGCCGCCATCAGCGAGCGCGACCCCGCCCTCGCCCAGCAGCTCAGGCGCGCCGCGGCCTCCGTGCCCCTCAACCTCAGCGAGGGCCGCCGCCGTCAGGGCCGCGACCGCATCCACCTGTGGCGCGTCGCCGCCGGCAGCGCCGATGAGGTCGTCGCCAGCCTGCGCGTCGCGGAGGCCTGGGGTCATGTGGAGGCCGCCTCCATTACACCGGCCCTTGAGCTGTGCGACCGGGTGCTCGCCATGCTCTGGCGCCTCACCCACTGAGCGCTCGTTGCCGCTGCCGGGGGCGCGTCCGCAGGCGGCAGCGGCTTCCGCAGCCGCAGCCGCAGCCGGTAACCGGAACCGAGGCCGCCTCCGCTTCGGTTTCCGGTTCCCCGAAGCGACGCGAGGACGGCCGGAAGCCATCCATGCCCTGCGGGTCCTATCGCGCGTTGTCGACGATCCACTTCCCGAGGAACTCGTCCTTCAGGATGTAGCCGTCGGCGCCGCACTCCTCGGCCAGCTGCTTCACCCGCTCCTTCGCCTCCCCCGAGCAGAAGATCACTTTGATGGCGCGGAACATCTCGTTCTTCTTCACGAAGCGGCAGAACTGCGCCCCGTCCACCTTGGGCATGTTGATGTCGAGCAGGATCAGGTCCGGCCGGGTCTGGCGCTTCAGGATGATGGAGGTGGCCTTCTCGGCGTCGGGGGCGTACTGGATCTCGAACCCCTTCTGCGCCAGCTCCTCCGAGAGAAGGCGCGCCACGATCTCGCTGTCGTCGACGATGAGCACCCGCCGCCGGGCCGCCAGGGCGGCCTGGAAGCGCCGCGCCAGGTCCTCGGGGGGTGTGACGGAGAGGCCCCCGTCGGCGCCCAGCTCGGCCGCCTGTCGCGCCAGCTGATCGGGCGCCCCGTCGCCGACCAGGAGCGAGCGGCCGAGGAAGCCGCGGTCGCGCAGCAGGGCCACCGCCTGCCGGGCGCGACCCGCGTCGACCAGCAGGGCGCCCGCGCCGGGGATGGAGCCGACCAGGGCGAAGGGGTCCTCCTGGGCGGCGAGCTGGTGCCCGGCCCCCGCCAGCGCCAGCGCCAGCATCTCGCGCACGAGCTCGCTCTCGCAGCAGATCAGGATCTTCAAGGCGCGTCCCGTGAACGCGGGAGGATACCACTCACTTGCCCCCCCGTCGTGCCCCGTAGGATGATTTGTCCGTCATGTCGGAGCTTGGCGATCGCGGGCCCGGTGCGCCGGGGAACGGCGGCGGCGCGGCCGGCTCCGGCGGCGAGGCCTGGCTCTTCGGCATCCGCCTCATGGGCGGACGCTACGCCTTCGAGGCGCCGCTGGTCACCGAGGTGGTGCGCCTCGGGCCGCTGACGCGCCTGCCGGCGGCGCCGGCCTTCCTCCCGGGAGTCTTCACCCACCGCGGCGAGGTGCTGGCGGTGCTGGACCCGGCCCAGCTCATGGGCCAGCCGGCCATCCCCATCCGCGCCTCCACGCGGGCCGCCATCGTCTGGTGCGAGCCCTGGAAGGTCGCGGTGGTGGCCGACGAGGTGGAGGGGCTCATCGCCGTGGAGCGGCGGCAGCTGGAGACGCCCCCGGGCGAGGGCGGCGGCGTCTCGGAGTTCGTCACCGCCGTGGCCCGCGACGACAAGGGAACCGTGGCGGTGCTCGATCTGCCGCGCCTGGTCCAGGCGGCGCGGGCGCGGAGCGTGCCGGCGTGAGCCAGGGGCGCACCGAGATCCTGCTGTTCCAGGTGGGGCCCCGCGTCTTCGCGGCCCAGGTCTTCGACGTCCGCCGCATCGCCCCGGCCGACTGGGCCCGGACCGGCGCCATCGCCGCCACCGCCCTGGGCGAGCCCTTCCTGGCCCAGCGCGGCATCGTGGTGGCCTGCGCCGGCGGCGACGAGGTCCTGGCGGTCGACCAGGTCCTGGGGGTGCGGGAGGTGGCCGAGGACGACCTCCGGCCCCTGCCGCCGCTGGCCGCCCAGTGCCTGGGCTCGTCGGCCGTGACCGGGCTGGCGCTGCTCGACGACGCCCCCACCCCGCTCATCGATCTGTCCACGCTCATCCAGGAGAAGCTCCGCGGCGCCGCCGCGGTCGCTTGAGGAAGGGAGCCACCGTGCCTGACCGAAACGCCACCACCCCGAGGCGCCGTCCCAAGGCCGCCCCGGGCACCGACGGCGCCCCGCGCGGCGACGCCGCCCTCCTCGTCGAGGCGCTCCGGGCCCACGGCCACGGCCGCTACGACCTGCGGATCGACCTCGGCGCCATCCGCGACCCCGCCCTTCAGGAGATCGGGCGCGGCATCAACGCCGCGGCCGAGTACGCCCAGGAATCCATGCGGGAAGCCATGGCGCGCATCCAGGCGGTGAGCCAGGGGGTGGACGAGTCCATCGAGGCCATGGTGCGGCTGGTGGTGCAGGGCGACCTCACGGGCGAGCTGCGCCTGGGGGTCACCGACGCGGCGCTCACCCCGCTGGTGGCCGGGGTGGGCCAGGTGATGGAGACCTTGAAGAAGTTCGTGACCGAGATCCGCGAGGCCGCGCTCCAGCTCTCCACCAGCTCGGCGGAGGTGCTGGCGGCGGCCACCCAGAACGAGTCCTCCACCAGCCAGCAGGCCTCGGCCATCCACGAGACCACCGCCACCATGGAGGAGCTCAAGGGCGCCTCCCACCAGATCGCCGAGAACGCGCAGATGGTGGCCGGTATCGCCGAGCAGACCCTGGGCGCGGGCAAGCAGGGCGAGGGGTCCATCCGCGCCTTCATGGGCTCCATGGAGAAGGTGAAGAAGAACGCGGTCGAGGTGGACGACGCCATCTCCAAGCTGTCGCGCCGGGTGGAGCGCATCGGCACGGTGGTGGAGGTCATCGACGAGATCGCCGACCGCTCGGACCTCCTGGCCCTGAACGCCGCCCTGGAGGGCGCCAAGGCCGGCGAAGCGGGCCGCGGCTTCTCCATCGTGGCGGCGGAGATGCGGCGCCTGGCCGAGAACGTGATGGAGTCCACCAAGGAGATCAAGAACCTCATTACCGAGATCCGCGAGGCCACCCACGCCGCCAAGGAGGCCTCCGACGGCAACAAGCGCATGGCGGCCGAGGGCGAGAAACTCGGCGGCGCGGCCATCGGCAGCGTGGGTGGCATCCTCACCGGCATCCAGGAGACCAGCGACGCCGCCCGCGTCATCCACCTCGCCACCCAGCAGCAGCGCACCGCCACCGAGCAGGTGGTGCAGTCCATGTCGGAGATCGAGGAGGTGACGCGCCAGGCCCAGGCCGGGTCGCGGCAGGCCACCGGCGCCGCCGCCGAGCTCACCAAGCTGGCCGAGCGCCTGGCCGAGCTGGTGAAGCGGTTCAAGGTGGACTGAGCCATGGTTCGCGATTCGACCTCGCCTGCGGCGCGTCGGATCGCGCCATGGCTCAGTCAGATCGCCTCGGGGCGTGCCGCCCCGCCCCGACGGGCGAAGCCCGTGCGCGGGCGCGCAGGCGGCCGCGCTCCCGATCGACGTCCCCACCCCGTCACGCGCGCACTCGCGCGCGGGCGCGGCTTTGCCGTGCCTGTCGCGGGATGAACACGCATGGGCGCGGAAGAGATCCGCCAGAAGCTCCTCGGCAAGTTTCGCGAGGTGACCCAGGATCGGGTGGAGAAGCTCTCCGCCTCGCTGCTGGCACTGGAGCGCGGCGGCGGGGAAGAAGCCAAGGCGGAGATCGCGCGGGAGCTGCACACCCTGAAGGGCGAGGCCCGCATGATGGGCTTCACCGGGCTGTCGCAGGTGGTCCACGCCGCCGAGGACCTGCTCAAGGTCCTGCCGGCCCAGAAGCCGGGCGACCGCCTCGACGCGCTGCTCCAGGCCTGCGACGCCATCCCCGGCTTCCTCGCGGCCGCGCCCGACGGCGGGGCCAGTGCCGAGCAGTGGAGCCAGCGGCTGCGGGGCCTCATCCGCGCCGACCGCGGCGACGGGGCCGGAGGCCCGGCGGCCGAGCCGGAGGCCCCCCGCGCCGAGCTCAGGGGCGACAAGGCCGCCCAGTCCATCCGGGTGGACGTGGACCGGCTCGACGAGATCGCCAGCCTGGCCGGGGACCTCCTGGTGGACGGCGCCCGCTCCGCCGGCCGGTCCCGGGAGCTCGGCACCCTCTTCACCCGCTGGAGCCGGCTGGCCGACCGCGTGGTGGCCGCCAGCGAGCAGCTGCGCACCCAGGGGCTCCTCAAGATCGCCGAGCAGATGGAGGGGGACGTCCACCTCCTGCGGTCGGACACCTTCCGCTTCCTCAGGGCCCACGCCGACAGCGTGAGCTCGGCGCGGGGGCAGTTCGCGCTGCTGGCGGACCGGGTGGGGGCGGCGCGGCTGGTGCCGCTGGCATCGCTGCTGGCGGGCTTCCCTCGCGCCGCCCGCGACCTCGCCAAGGAGCAGGGCAAGGAGGTGGAGTGCCTGGTCAAGGGCGGCGACACCGGCGTCGACAAGGCCATCCTGCTCTCCCTGAACGACCCGCTGGTGCACCTCCTGCGCAACGCCGTGGACCACGGGCTGGAGCCGCCCGGGGAGCGGGAGAAGGCGGGCAAGCCGCGCCTGGGGCGCCTCACCATCTCGGCCCGGATCGACGGAGACCTGCTGGCGGTGACGGTCGAGGACGACGGCCGCGGCATCGACCCGCGCCGCATCCGGGAGGCCGCCGTGCACAAGGGGCTGCTCGGCGAGGCCCAGGCCGCCGGCCTGTCGGCCCGCGCCGCCCTGGACCTCATCTTCCAGCCGGGCTTCTCCACCCGCGAGGAGGCCGGCGAACTCTCCGGGCGCGGGGTCGGGCTCGACGTGGTGCGCAAGAAGGTGACCGGCCTGGGCGGCTCGGTGGTGGTGGAGTCGGATCCCGGCAAGGGCACCCGCTTCGTGCTGCGGATGCCGCAGTCGCTGTCGCTCATGAAGGTCCTCCTGGTGCGCATCGACGACGACGTCTACGGCCTGCCGGCGGCGGACGTGGACTCGGTGGGGCGCATCGACCCGGTGGAGATCTCCGAGGTGGCCGGCGTGCGGGCGGTGCGCCACCGCGGCAAACTCATGCCGGTGGTGGCCCTGGGGCCGCTCCTGTCCCTGAACGGCGGCCCTCGCAACCCGCGCCCGGTCTCGGCCTTCCTCACCCACGGCCAGGAGGGGGCGGCGCTGGTGGTGGACGGGCTCTACGGCGAGCGCGAGGTGGCGGTGAAGACGCCCGGGGCCTTCGTGAAGGGGATGCGCTTCGTGGCCGGGGCGGCAGCCCTGGAGGACGGCCGGGTGGCGCTGCTCCTCTCCACGCCGGACCTCGTGGCGGCGGCCCGCCGGCTCGCCAGCCCGGCGTTGTCGCGCGGCCGCGACCGGCGCCGGCTGCGCATTTTGCTGGTGGACGACAGCGCCATCGCCCGCGAGGCCGAGGCGGCGCTGCTGCGCTCGCTGGGGCACGACGTGGACGAGGCCAGCGACGGCGAGGACGGGTGGCAGAAGCTGCAGGCGGGGGGCTTCCAGCTGTTGCTCACCGACGTGCAGATGCCGGTCCTCGACGGCATCGACCTCACCCGGCGGGTCAAGGCCTCCTCGCGGTTCCAGAGGCTCCCGGTGGTCATCCTCTCCTCGCTCTCGGCGCCCGAGGAGCGGCGCCGCGGCGTCGACGCCGGCGCCGACGCCTACCTGGTCAAGGGCGAGCTGGACGCCGAGGTGCTGGCGACCACCATGGAGCGCCTGTGCGGGGTGGCCGCATGATGGCGCGACCCACTCGGATCGAGCTGCTGCGGCGGACGATCCCTGCCTGCGCCGGCTCGGCTCGTCGCTGCGCTGCTCGCCGTACTGCTCGCCGTACCTTCCAGGTACGGCGGCGCTGCTCGCTCCTCACGCGCCCGGCTCGGCGACGGGCTCGCGCGCCTCGCGACGCTCGACTCGAGTGGGGCGCGCCATGACCCACGCCGAGCGGCCCATCCGCGTGCTGCTGGCCGACGACTCGGACCTCTTCCGGGACCTGCTCTCCCGGGTCATCGGCACCGATCCCGGCTTCGAGGTGGTGGCCTCGGCCGCCGACGGCAACGAGGCGGCCCTGCTGGCGAAGCAGCTCAGGCCCGACGTCATCACCATGGACATCAACATGCCGGACGCCGACGGGTTCTCCGGCATCGCCCGCATCATGGCGGAGACGCCCACGCCCATCCTGGTCCTCACCGTGAACCCCGAGGAGACGGTGGGGTTCCGGGCGCTCTCGCTGGGGGCGCTCGACATCCTGGAGAAGCCGCAGGCCGACGCCGACCTCGACGACTACGGCGCCACGCTCCGCTCCCGGCTGCGGCTCCTGGCCGGGGTGCGCGTCATCCGGCACCTGAGGGGGCTACGAGCCCCGCGCCCCGCGCCGGCGCGCGTCGGGGCCCGCGCGGAGGTGGTGGTGGTGGGCGCCTCGCTCGGGGGGCCGCGGGCGCTGGCCGCGCTGCTCCGGGCGCTCCCGGCCGGGTTCGCCGCGCCGGTGCTGGTGGTGCAGCACATCGCCGAGGGCTTCACCGATGGGCTCGCCAACTGGCTGGACCAGGAGTCGAGGCTGACCGTCCGCACCGCTCGCGACGGCGACCGGCTGGGCCCCGGCCTGGTGCTGCTGGCCCCCACCGGCCACCACCTGGTGCTGAGCCGGGGGCTGGCCCGGCTCTCCGACGCGCCGCCGGTGGACGGCTTCAGACCCTCGGTGACCCCGCTGTTCCTCTCGGCCGCCGAGGCGTACGGATCCCGAGTCTGCAGCGTCATCCTCACCGGCATGGGGCGGGACGGGGCCGAGGGGCTCAAGGCCGTGAAACGCGCCGGCGGCCAGACCATCGCCCAGGACGAGGCCTCGAGCGCCGTCTTCGGGATGCCGCGCGCCGCCATCGAGACCGGATCGGTGGACCGGGTGCTGCCGCTGGAGGAGATCCCGCGGGCGCTCCAGGAGCTGACGGCATGAGGGCCGAGGTCCAGGGCGAGCAGCTCGCCGAGCTGGCCTCCCTGCTCAAGGAGCGGGTGGGCCTCCACATACGGGCCGACAGCTACTCGGCGCTCAAGATCGCCCTCTCGGCGCGATTCGAGGAGCTGAACGGGCGGGTGCGGGAGCCCGCGGGGTACCTGGAGCTCCTGCGCTCCGAGGCGGGAGACGAGGAGCTGCGGCGCCTGCTGCCGCTGGTGACGGTGGGCAAGACCAGCTTCTTCCGGGACGAGCGCCAGTTCAGGGCGCTGGCGGCCCTCATGCCCGGGCTGCTCAGGGCGGCGCGGGCCCGGGGCCGTCCGGTGGCCATCTGGTCGGCCGGCTGCGCCACGGGCGAGGAGGTCTACTCCATCGCCATGACCGCCGCCGAGGCCGGGGCCCAGCCGGACGAGGTGGAGCTGGTCGGCACCGACGTGAACCCCGAGGCTGTCTCGGCGGCGGCGCGAGGCCTGTTCGAGCCGCGGCGGATCCGGGACGTCCCCGCCGGGATGGCGTCCCGCTGGTTCGAGGCGGACCGGGACGGGTACCGGGTCCGCTCGGAGCTGCGCCGGCTCCTGGCCGGCGTGCGCCCCCACAACCTGGTGGGACAGCTGTACCCGCGCCCCCAGAGCGGCGGCTGGGACCTCGTCTTCTGCCGCAACGTCATCATCTACTTCGACACCCCCACCACGCAGCAGGTGCTGGCCCGGTTCCACGATTCGCTCGAGCCGGGCGGGTTCCTGTTCCTGGGGTACTCCGAGTCCCTCTTCCGCCTCTTCGAGGGGTTCGAGCTGACCGAGGTGGCGGGCGCCTTCCTCTACCGCCGCCCCGAGCGGACCGCTCCCCGCCCCACGGCGCCGCCCCCGCCGCCGGCCATGGCGCACCGCTACGTGCCGGCTCCGGTGAAGCACGTTCGCCTCGACCCGCCCCCGGCCCCGCGGCCGACCACGGCGGCCCCGCCCCGGCGGGTGCTCTCCCCGCAGGAGGTGCTGGACGCGGCGGTGGAGCTCGTCGGCGACGGCCGCTTCGGCGCCGCGCGCGAGGCGCTGGAGCGCCTCATCCGCGACTCGGGGGAGGACCTGGGGGTCCGCCTCACGCTGGCGAACCTGTACGTGGTGCTGCGCCAGCTGGACCGGGCCCGGGAGAGCTACCTGCTGGCGCTCTCCCTGGAGCCGCTCTCGGCCGAGGCGCACCTCTTCTACGGTATCCACCTCCTGGCAGCCGGCGACGCCGACGCGGCCGCCATGGAGCTGTCCCGCGCCCTGTTCATCGACCCCGACATGGCGCTTGCGCACTATTACCTGGGGCGCTGCCGCGAGGCCCAGCGGGACGCCTTCCGGGCGCGGCTGTGCTACCGCAACGCCATGGAGGCCTTCCGGCGGCGTCCCGAGGGCAAGCGCCAGGCCTTCCTGGGCTACTACCCGGACCTGCCCGAGGACGGCGCCACCTTCGCCCGGGCCGCGGAGTACGCGCTGGCGGCGCTGTAGCGCCGGAAGAGGAGCGACGCCTCCATGGCCGAGAAGAAGCGCATCCTCCTGCTCGACGACTCGGCCATCACCCTGGAGATGGAGAAGGCGGCCCTGGAGGAGCGCGGCTACCGGGTGGCCACGGCGGCCACGCTGCTCGAGTTCCAGGAGCAGCTCGACAAGTTCCAGCCTGAGATCATCCTCACCGACCTGATGATGCCGGACATCTCGGGGAAGGACATCGTGCGCGTGCTCAAGCAGGACTTCCACACCGAGAAGATCCCCATCATCCTCTTCTCCTCCAAGCCCGACGAGGAGCTGGAGCCCATCGCCGAGGCCGCCGGGGCCGACGGCTTCCTCTCCAAGTCGCACGGCATCGAGAGGCTGGGCGACATGGTGGACGAGCTGGTCGAGTCGATCCTCTGGTAGTCCTGCCTGCGGTCGTTCCCGCCGCCGCCTCCGGGAGCCTCGCCTCCCGGCGCTGTACTCGCCCGCGTTGGTGGCGTGGTTTGGCGGCCCGGTCTCGCCCTCGGCCGCTTCTAGGGAAAGCGGTGTCAAGGGCATACCCATCTTGGTCCCGGACGCCTTGGTCCTCGACGCCGGGTGGTTGGTTCGCATTCGCGGTAGCGGCCGTCCTCGACAACCGGTCGCGCGAGGCCGGTCGCTGAGGAGGAGGCGCGACCCTGGGATCACTGGACCAGGGAGACGGCAGCGTGTCGAACGTGAAGCCGGGGAGCACTTCCCGTGAGAGGGAGTACCATGCTTCTAGCAGGGCCTCTTGTGGCCATGGC
>DASTPH010000078.1:0-8848 GCA_035762305.1 Anaeromyxobacteraceae bacterium | reverse complement strand
TCGGCCTCCTCGGCGGAGCGCATGTACATGGCCACCACCACCCGCAGGTAGTAGTAGGCGCCGAGCACGCTGGTGAGCACGCCCACCACCGCCAGCCAGTACAGCTGGGCGTTCACGGCGGCCTGGAAGACCAGCAGCTTGGCCACGAAGCCGGCGGTGGGCGGCACGCCGGCCAGCGAGAGCATGAAGACCGCCATGGCGAAGGCCAGCCAGGGCCGGCGCCGGGACAGGCCGGCGAAGCGCGAGAAGTCCCAGGCGTCGTCCGGCTCCTCGTCGGGCGTGCGCCCCCGCCGCTCCAGCGCCCCCACCACCGTGAAGGCGCCGATGACGGTGGCGGCGTAGACCGCCAGGTAGAAGAGCAGCGCCGAGAGGGCCCCCTGCTGCGCGGCGCGGTCCTGGGAGGCCAGCACCCCGACCAGGAGGTAGCCGGCGTGGGCCACCGAGGAGTAGGCCAGCATCCGCTTGACGCTCCGCTGCGGCAGCGCCAGGAGGTTGCCGAAGATCATGGTGAGGTACGCCAGCGCCGCCAGCACCACCCCGAAGGAGAGCGGGCCGCTGGTGGCCGTGCCCGCCAGCGTGGAGAGGAAGACCCGCGCCAGCACCGCGAAGGCGGCCGCCTTGACGCCCGCCGCCATGAAGGCGGTCACCGGCGTGGGAGCCCCCTCGTAGACGTCGGGCGTCCAGGCGTGGAAGGGCACCGCCGCCACCTTGAAGGCCAGGCCGGCGGCGATGAGCGCCAGGCCGGCCACCAGCAGCGGCGACCCGCCGGCGCCGGCCACCGCCGAGAACAGGGTCGAGCCGGTGGCCCCGTAGGTGAGCGCCATGCCGTAGAGGAGCAGCGCCGAAGAGAAGGCGCCCAGGAGGAAGTACTTGAGGGCCGCCTCGGGGGGCTTGCGCCCCCGGCGCGGGTAGGCGGCCAGGGCGTAGGTGGAGAGGCTCATCACCTCGATGGCCACGAAGGCCAGCAGGAGGTCGGTGGCCATGCCCAGGAGCGCCATGCCGCTCGAGCCGAAGAGGGCCAGGGCGTAGAACTCGCCCCGCTCGATGCCGCGGGCGTGGAGCCAGCCGGCGCCGCTGAGGGCGGAGAGGGCCAGGCCAGCGCACACGGTGACGGTCACGAAGGCGGCGAAGCCGTCGGAGGCGGCCTGGCCGCCGAAGAGGGAGCGCGCCGGCGCGAGTCCGGCGGCCAGGGCGGCCGCGGCGGCGAAGAGCACGGTGAGGCCGGCCTGGTAACCGCGGCGCCCGGAGGTGAGGAACACCTCGGAGACGAGCAGCACCAGGCCACCCGCAACAAGGATCACGACCGGCGAGAGGGCGGCGAGGTCCTGGAGGGAGAAACCGGTCATGGGCGGCCCCCCCCCTGCTCGAACGGCGAGGGCGCGACTCCGGCGGGCGGGGCTGGCGGCGCGGGCGGCAGCACCGACCGGGCCGATGCCAGCGCCGGCGGCACGGTGCCGACCTGGGGCCCGCGGCCCATGCGCTGCTCGGCCTGCTGCAGGAGGCCGATGAGCCGGTCCACCGACGGTCTGGCCGGGGCCAGGAAGGGCATGGGGGCGACGCCCATGGCCACGATGAGGACCACGATGGGGGCCAGCACGAAGGCCTCGCGCAGGGAGAGGTCGCGCAGGCCGCGGTTGGCGTCGTGGCGCATGGGGCCGAAGAACACCTTCTCCACCAGCCACAGCATGTAGACCGCGCCCAGGATCACGCCGGTGGCGGCGACCGCGGCGTAGAGGCCGGCCCGCGGCAGGCGTCCCACCCAGGTCCCGGAGAGGATGAGGAACTCGCCCACGAAGCCGTTGGTGCCCGGCAGGCCGATCGAGGACAGCGTCACCACCACGAAAGCGGCGGCGATCCACGGCACCTGCTTGGCGATCCCGCCGTAGTCGGCGATGAGGCGGGTGTGGCGCCGCTCGTAGAGCAGGCCCACCAGGAGGAAGAGCCCGCCGGTGGAGACGCCGTGGTTCAGCATCTGGTAGACCGAGCCCTGGAGCCCCTCGGCGGTGAGCGCCATCATGCCCAGCATGACGAAGCCCAGGTGCGACACCGAGGAGTAGGCCACCAGCCGCTTCATGTCGGTCTGCACCAGGCACATGAGCGCGCCGTAGACGATCCCCACCAGCGCCAGGATGGCCACGGCTGGCCGGAAGAAGAGCGCCGCCTCCGGGAAGAGCGGGATGGCGTAGCGGAAGAAGCCGAAGGTGCCCATCTTGAGGAGCACCCCCGCCAGGATCACCGAGCCGGCGGTGGGGGCCTCGGTGTGGGCGTCGGGCAGCCAGGTGTGCAGCGGGAACATGGGGACCTTCACGGCGAAGGCCACCGCGAAGGCCAGGAACAGCCAGCGCTGCACCTCCGGCGTCACTTGCAGGGACTGGCGGGTGGCCAGGTAGTCGAAGGTGCCGCCGTTGTGGAAGTACAGGTAGAGGATGGCGACGAGCATGAGCACGCTCGCCACGAAGGTGTAGATGAAGAACTTGACGGTGGCGTAGAGGCGGTTCGACGAGCCCCACACCCCGATGAGCAGGTACATGGGGACGAGGATCGCCTCCCAGAACACGTAGAAGAGCACCAGGTCGAGCGCCGCGAAGGTCCCGATCATGGCGGTCTCGAGCACCAGGAGCGCGATCTGGAACTCCTTCACCCGCTCCTCCACCGAGTTCCAGGAGGAGAGGATGACGATGGGCGAGAGGGCGGTGGTGAGCATCACCAGCAGGAGCGCCACCCCGTCGAGGCCGACCTTGTAGGCGATGCCCACCGAGGCGATCCAGGGCGCCTGGGTGAGGAACTGGAACTCGGGGGCGCTGCGGGAGGCGTCGAAGCCGGCCCACAGCCCCAGCGAGGCGGCGAAGGTGAGGAGCGAGACCACCAGCGCCAGGGTCTTGTGCTGCCGGACCTCGTCGCGCGGGAGGAACACCGCCAGGAGCGCGCCCGCCAGCGGCAGGAAGATGACGACGTTGAGGAGCGCAGGCATCGGCTAGCGACCTCCCGCCCCGAGGACGGTCCAGAGGATGGCCGCGGCGGCGATCAGCATCACCGCGGCGTAGCGCTGCACGTCGCCGTTCTGGGCCACCCGGAAGACCTGCGCCAGGGCCGCCACCGTCCTGGGCACGCCGTTCACGAGGAGGGTCTCGATGGCGAAGAAGTCCACCACCGCCCACAGGCCCCGCGCCAGCGCCTGGAGCGGCCGGACCACGGTGAGGTCGTAGAGCTCGTCGACGCGGAACTTCTCGTAGGTGAGCTGGTAGAGGCGGGGGAAGCGGAGCGCCAGCCGATCGGGGAGGCCGCGCCAGGCGCCGCCGTACATCGCGAAGCCCAGCAGCGCGCCGGCCCAGGCGATGGCGAAGGCCACCGCGAAGGCGCCGAGCCAGGGGCCTGGCTCGTGCGGCAGGTGCCCCACCGCCAGCAGCTGGGTCGTGGCCTGGGCGAACACCGGCCGGGTGAACTTCTGGAACAGCTCGCTCGCCGCCGAATGGCCGGGGAGGCCCAGCCCCAGCGCCACCGCCGAGAAGAAGGCCAGGACCCACAGCGGACCGGTCATGACCGGAGACGACTCGTGGGCGTGCTCGGCGGCGTGGGTGCGCGGCTTCCCCAGGAAGGTGAGGACGTAGAGCCGCGTCATGTAGAAGGCGGTGCCCAGGGCGGCCGCCGAGCCGATCCACCAGGCCAGGTGCCCCACCCAGGGGGCTGCCGGGTTGTGGATGCCGTGCACCCCGTGGAGGATGGCGTCCTTGGAGAAGAAGCCGGAGAGCGGCACCACTCCGGTGATGGCCGCGGTGGCGATGGCGAAGGTCCAGGCGGTGTGCGGCATCTTCCGGAAGAGCCCGCCCATGTTGCGGATGTCGGTGTCGTCCCCCATGCCGTGCATCACCGACCCGGCGCCCAGGAACAGGCAGGCCTTGAAGAAGGCGTGGGTGACGAGGTGGAGGATGCCGGCCCAGAAGACGCCGGCGCCGACGCCGATGAACATGAAGCCCAGCTGGCTCACCGTGGAGTAGGCCAGCACCTTCTTGATGTCGTTCTGGGCGAAGGCCATGAGGGCCGACACCAGGGCCGTGAGCGCCCCCACCAGTGTCACCGCGGCCATCGAGGCCGGGGCCAGGGCGAAGAGGAAGCCGGTGCGCGCCACCAGGTACACGCCGGCGGTCACCATGGTGGCAGCGTGGATCAGGGCCGAGACCGGGGTGGGGCCGGCCATGGCGTCGGGGAGCCAGACGTAGAGCGGCAGTTGAGCCGATTTGCCGATGGCGCCGGCGAACAACCCCAGGGTGGCGAAGGTGATGGCCGCCCGAACCGTCGAGCCGGAGAAGACGCCGCTCTGCAGCACCCAGTCCACCCGGGCGGCGCGGGCCAGGACCTCCAGCTGCCCGTAGTTGGCGGTGCCGAACACCGAGATCACCGCGAACAGGCCCAAGAGGAAGCCGAAGTCGCCGATGCGGTTCACCACGAAGGCCTTGCGGCCGCAGTAGGCCTTCTGCTCGTCGGTGTACCAGAAGCCGATGAGCAGGTAGCTGCAAAGGCCCACGCCCTCCCACCCCACGAAGGTGAGCGCCAGGCTGTCGCCCAGCACCAGGATGAGCATCGCCGCCACGAAGAGGTTCAGGTAGGTGAAGTAGCGGGCGTAGCCGCCGTCGTCCTCGTGCGACATGTAGGACGCGGAGTAGACGTGGATCAGGAAGCCCACTCCGGTCACCACCAGGACCATGGTCCCGGAGAGCCGGTCCACCATGAGGCCCCAGGAGACCGCGACCAGGGCGCGCCCGTCCGGGCCGGCGACGCGGAACCACGGCGGGCCGCCGAAGCGCAGGATCACGTCCTCGCCCCGCATCACCCAGGAGAAGGCCATGAGCGAGAGGAGGAACGACCCCGCCAGCATGGCGATGGCGATGAGGGCCACGTTCCCGCGGCCCAGCCGCTTCCCGAAGAAGCCGTTCACCAGGGCCCCGGCGAGCGGCAGGAACACGATGGCCCACAGGTACGCCTCGGCCATGGACTTGCTTTCCAGGATCGCGGGCATAGGAGGGCGAAAGGATTACCTTCTCCCGCCTGGGGAGGCAACAACGTTGTGGTCCGTGGCGATCTGGGCTTCGGGCATCAGGCGAGGTCCGAAGCCCGGGGCGGCCCGGGCTATGATGTGCCCCCATGGCCGCCCCACGCGAGGCCGCGCACGAGGCGCGCAAGCTCCCCAGGGCCGATCGGCTGCTGGCCGCCGCCGAGCGAGAAGGGCTGCTCTCCCGGCTCGGCCGGGCCCCGGTGATGGAGGCGGTGCGCGGCCTCCTCGACGGTCTGAGGGCCGGAATCCTGGCCGGCGCTCCCTGCCCGCCCCCCGAGGCCATCGAGGCCCGCCTGCTGGCGCGCCTCGCCGGCGAGGTCTACGGCACCCTGAGACCGGTGGTGAACGCCACCGGCGTGGTCATCCACACCAACCTGGGCCGGGCGCCGCTCTCGGCGGCCACCCTCGAGGCCATGCGCCGGGTCGGGGGGGGCTACTCGAACCTGGAATACGACCTCGAGGCGGGCGAGCGCGGCGACCGCTACGGCCATGCCACGGGGGCCCTGTGCCGCCTCACCGGGGCCGAGGCGGCGCTGGTGGTGAACAACAACGCCTCGGCAGTGCTCCTGGCGCTCTCGGCGCTCATGGAGGCCCGCCCCGGCCAGGGGCGGGCCCCGGCCCGGGGCGGGCGGCCCCAGGTGGTCATCTCCCGCGGCCAGCTGGTCGAGATCGGCGGCGGCTTCCGCATCCCGGACGTGCTGCGGCGCTCCGGTGCGGTGCTCAGCGAGGTGGGCACCACCAACCGCACCCGGCTCTCCGACTACCAGGCGGCCCTCTCCGACCGCACCCGCCTCCTCCTCTCGGTGCACCGCTCCAACTTCCGGCTCACCGGCTTCGTGGAGGACGTGCCGCTCCCGAAGCTGGTGGGCCTGGCCCGGCGCGCCGGGGTGTGGATGGTGGACGACCTCGGCTCGGGAACCCTGCTCCCCACCGCGCCCTTTGGCCTGGGCGAGGAGCCGCCGGTCCAGGAGCGGGTGCGGGCCGGCGCCGACCTGGTCACCTTCTCCGGCGACAAGCTCCTGGGCGGCCCGCAGGCCGGCATCCTGGTGGGGCGGCGCGAGGCGGTGGACCTCTGCCGACGCCATCCCCTCACCCGGGCGCTCCGGGTGGACAAGACCACACTGGCCGGCCTGTCGGCCACGCTGGCCCACTACGAGCGGGCCGAGGCGGAGCGGGAGATCCCGGTCTGGCGCGCCATCGCCTGGAGGCCGGAGGCGCTCGCGGCGCGGGCCCGGGAGTGGCTCGCGGCGCTCGGGCCCGCCGCGGCCGGGGCCGAGGTGCGCCCTTCCGAGTCGGCGGTCGGCGGCGGGTCGCTCCCGGGGGTGACCCTGCCGACCTTCGTGCTGGCGCTGCCGCCGGGCGACCCGGACCGGCTTGCCGGGGCCCTGCGGCGCCAGGACCCGCCGGTGGTGGGGCGCATCGAGGCCGACCGGGTGCTGCTCGATCCGCGCACGGTGCTGCCGGACGAGGATCAGGCGCTGCTCGCCGGCGTGCGGGCGGCGCTTGCCATGCATCCATGAATGCTCCATGATGGAGCCACAATGGAGCCACGACCGTGCCCGTGAACCTCTCCATCAAGAACGCCCCCGACGACGTCGTGCGCCGGCTCAAGGAGCGGGCCGCTCGCCACCACCGCTCGCTGCAGGGCGAGCTCATGGCCATCGTCGAGTCGGCCGCCCGGCAGGAGGCGGCGGGGCTCCTCACACCGCGCCAGGCCCTGGAACGGGCTCGCGCAGCGGGACTTCGCGCCGCCTCCAGCTCGGTGGGCCTGATCCGTCGCATGCGCGAGGGGCGGCATGGCGACCGCCGTCGTTGACGCGTCCGCCGTCGCCGCCATCGTCTTCGCCGAGCCGGATGGAGATCGGGTGGTGGAGCGCCTCGCAGGCGCGGACCTGGCGGCACCGTCCCTCCTTCCCTACGAAGTAGCGAACGTCGCCGCGCTCCGGGTCCGGCGCGGCCTCCTCTCCGGGCGAGCGGCGGCCACCGCGATCTCGATCTTCGAGCGGCTGGGAATCGGGCTCCACGACGCCGATCCCGCCGACCTCTTGCCCCTGGCCGCGGCCACCGGGCTCACTGCCTACGACGCGTCCTACCTATGGCTGGCCCGCGCGCTCGGGGCCGACCTGGTGACCCTCGACCGCAGGCTCCGCATGGCGTTCCTGGGCACGGGCTGAGGGCCGCTCAGGGCGTGAACCGGTACCCGGCCCCGCGCACCGTCTCGAGGTGCCGCGGCTTCTCGGCGTCCTCTCCCAGGTGGGCGCGCAGGCGGGCCACGAAGTTGTCCACGGTGCGGGCGGTCTCGAACTCGCGCGCCCCCCACACCGCGGCCAGGAGGTGCTCGCGGCTGTGGACCCGGCCCGGGTGGGTGACCAGGAAGGCGAGCAGTTCGAACTCGCGGGCGGTGAGCGCCACCTCCCGCCCCTTCACGGTGAGGCGGCGCGCCCGGAGGTCCACCTCCGCCGACCCGAAGCGGCGCAGCCCGCGCGGGCCGTCGCCATCCCCCCGCCGGCGGCGCAGGGCCCGGGCGATGCGCGCCAGGAGCTCCTTCAGGCCGAAGGGCTTGACCACGTAGTCGTCGGCGCCCAGGCTCAGCGCGGCCACCTTGTCCGATTCGTGCCCCTTGGCCGAGAGCACCAGGATGGGCACCTGGGCGTCCCGGGCGCGGATCTCGCGAATGAGCTCCAGGCCGCCCAGGCGGGGCAGCATCAGATCCACCACCAGCAGATCCGGGTCCTCGGTCCGGGCCAGCCGCAGCCCCTCCTCCCCGTCGGCCGCGGTGCGGACCCGGTACCCCTCGGCGGTCAGGTTCAGCTGCAGGCCTCGCAGGATGGAGGGGTCGTCCTCCACCACCAGGATGGTCTCGCTCACCGTTCCGCGCTCCCCTCTGCCGCCTGCACCGCCGGGAGGGCGATGGTGAAGACCGCGCCCTTGCCGACGTCGCTCAGGACGGTGACCCGTCCCCCGTGGGCCTCGACGATGTGCTTCACCATGGCCAGGCCCAGGCCGGAGCCCTCGATGTGCCGGCGGAGCGGGTCCTGGGCCCGGTAGAACTTCTCGAAGATGCGCTTCTGGTCGGCCAGGCGGATGCCGGGGCCGTTGTCGGCGACGGTGAGGAGCACCGTCCCCTCCTCGGCCCGCCCCGCCACCGCAATGCGCTTCTCCGGCCCGGTGTACTTGTGGGCGTTCTGCAGGAGGTCGAGCAGCGCCTCGGAGAGCGCCTCGCGGTCACCCCGCACCGGCGGCAGGCCGGGCGGGAGGTCGCGGGTCACCTCGGCCGGTTCGCTCAGCCGCTGCGGCTCGAAGGCCCGCAGCGCCTCGTCGACGACCGCCTCGACCGAGATCGGCTCGAGGGCGTAGCTGCGCTTGCCCGACTCCATGCGGGCCCAGTCCAGCAGCCGGTTGATGAGCGTCGACAGGCGGGCCGTCTCCTGGGCGATGACCGAGAGCGCCTCGCGCTGGCGCTCCGGCTCGGGGAGCCGCCCCAGCTGCAGGGTCTCCACGAACATGCGGATGCTGGTGAGCGGGGTGCGCAGGTCGTGGGAGACCTTGTTGACGAAGTCGGTCTGGAGCCGGGACACCCGCGCCTCGCGGGAGAGCACGGTCAGGGTGGCGATCACGCCGATGAGGGTGGTGGAGACCGCCGCCAGCACCAGCACGCCGAAGACGTACTCGCGGGTGGCCGAGCCCAGGACCAGGATGAGGACGCCCACCGTGAGCAGCAGCGCCGCCGGCACGATGACGAAGCCGATAATCAGGGGGTAGACCTGGCCCAGCTTCATGGCCGGCCATCCTACCCGT
>DASTPH010000077.1:0-26865 GCA_035762305.1 Anaeromyxobacteraceae bacterium | reverse complement strand
CGAGGACGGGGATCCTGATGGCGTTGCTGACGCGGACGTGCGGGATGCTTCCCGATGCGACCGCCTTGTAGACCGTGGCTCGGCTGACCTTAAGCGCCTCCGCCACCTGGCGGACCGTCAGGAACCGAATCGACCCAGTCTCACCCGCCTCGGGCGTCCGTACCACCGGCGTACCAAGCGGCGAGCTAAGTTCACCACAAGTACGCAAAGTCGAGCGAGTCCGGAGGTCCTCACTTCGAACGTTTCCCGACACTTGCAGGAACTGGCTACCCCCTGCTGGCCACGCAGGTCCGACTGTCACGCCGGAGGCCACGGGTTCGAGTCCCGTACACCCCGCCATCCATGAGGCCGGAATCGCTCCCGAATCGCGAGCGGTTCCGGCCTCTCCTTTGGGGTCGGCGGATTCCGTACCACCGGCGTACCAAGCCGCTCGCCAAATGCAGCGACGGCAGCGAAGGTGTACCAGACCGGGAGTGCGCCTCGTCCCCCTTGGCGGGGAGCGCTGGCGCGAGCCGGTCGAGCTTGAACCGGAGCCGATCGACCTCCGACTTCATGAGATCAGGAAGTAGGTGACCGGGTGACCGTAGCGGCGTTCGGTGATCTTCGGGTCCGAGTGCCCGAGCAGCTTCTGCACCGACACGAGGTTCGAGCCGAGCATGAGGAGCACGCTCGGGCAGGTGTGACGCAGATCGTGGAGGCGGAGGGCGGGGACGTTGCCCCTTGGGCTGGCAGCGCCGACTGGCCGAAAGCCGGCGGTGGCACGTTCGGAAAGCCCTCCGTTCGCCGTCAATACACGCATTGCGCCTGGCAGCCGCTGACCGTCCACGACAACGCGCAGCACGGAATCCGATCCGGCACCAGCGGGGCGGGAAAGACGGCACCCTGTGGTGCGCACTGGCACACCGAGTTGGTGCACACCTGCGAGCAGCATTCGCCTGGCGCCGAACAAGGCTTGCCGTTGTCCTGGCATCCGCATGGATAGCAGCAGCCCGTGCCAGCACCGCCCTGGCGCAGGCAGGTAGCGGGAGCCTGGCATCCGCAGTCGGCGCAGCAGGTCTGCGCCCAGCCGCCGCAGGCCTGGCACGCGGGCGGCGCGCCGCCTCCTCCGGGGAGGCAGATCTCGGATGCGCCACAGGTCGGCGAGCACGTTCCCGCGGCCGGATCGACGCAACTCGGAGGGCTCGCGGTTCCAGTGCCGGATGGGGCTGCCGGGTAGGCGAACGCATGGCCCGGGCCTGCCCCAAGCTGGCCCCACTCGATCCGGCCCGTGCCCGTGCCGTGGCTGGAATCGAAGACCCAGAGCGCGAAAGGACCCCGCGCGATGAGCTCGTTGGCTCCGTCGCCGTCGAGATCGGCGATGGCGGACACCGCGCCTCCGCCGAGCACGAGTCGCTTGGGAAAGCCAGCGACCTCGCTCCCGTCGATTCGAAACGCGTGCAGGTCGCCGAGCGGCGTGCCGGTGATCTGCGCCATCACCACGATGTCGGGTGCGCCGTCGCCGTCGATGTCACCGACGACGGGGATGGAGTTGCCGAGGCTCGCAAGTATGTGACCCGCATTGGAGTTGGCGTTCAAGGTCACCGGGAAGCCGGGCAACTCGCCCGACGCGGTAAAGACATGGAGGGAGTTGTCGAGCTGAACGACGATCTCGGGGATGCCATCGCCGTCGAGGTCCGCGAGGACCGGGGGTGAGGTTAGCACGTCGCCCACGTTGGGAACGATCTCGACCGTTCTCACGATCCGTCCACTGGAGGACACGACCTGCATCTCGAAACCGCCGAAGGTCAGATCCGTGGCGGGAGGCGTGACGACCTCGAGCTTGCCGTCGCCGTTCACGTCCCCGATGGCTGCGATGGCGACGTCGCCGTTGATGATCCCAGGAATCCGCAGCGGATCGAGCCCGGAAACGAGCGAGCCGTCGGCCCGAATGGCCCAGAGGTCGTGGCACCACACCGATGCCCCGCACGGCTCGAACGCGCCTCCGATGACCACGATCTCGGGCAGTCCATCTCCGTCGAGATCGGCAACCGCCGGAAAGGTCGTGCCGGCGAGTCCGCCGAGCTGACCGGTCCCGGGCGGAAATACCGGCCAGCCGAGGGGCCAGCCGCCGCAGACTCCCAGCGCGGCAGTATCGGTCCGGTAAGCGTAGACGGAATACGTCCCGCACGAGAAGAGCCACTCGTCTCCGCCGACCGCCGCCAGGGCTGGCAATGTCGAGCCCTGGAACGCTACCGGCCAGCCGGGCAGCGGTTGACCGTCGCCGCTGAGGGCGATCAGCTCATCAAACCCACTTCCTGGCATCGGATGCGTGCTGAAGATGGAGCTGCCGCGCGGGTAGGCCGAGGTGGGGCCTGTCGAGAACATGCCGGCCCCGATCTCGCCATACCACCCGGCCGGCCAGCCGGCGGCGTACCGGCCGTCGCTCTTGAACGCATGGTAAAGCCCGTCGTCGGTCGAGACCAGGATCTCGGGGCCCGGCTCGCCGTCCACGTCATCGACCACGACTGCCGGCCAGCCTCCGACGACCTCGCGGGGGAAGCCCGGGCGCAAGTCCGGGTCACTGAGCTCGGCGCCGATGCAGGTCCAGTCGCCATACGAAAGGACGCCATCCCAGGCCACGCGGATGCAGATGGACAGCGGCGCCGTGCACACGAGACACTGCGGGGTGGTGCATGTGTCGCGTTCGGGGCAGCAGGGCTGGCCGACGGCTCCGCAGCTGACGCAGGTGCTCGAGACGCAGACCGTGTCGCCCGCGCACGCGTCACGCTCCCAGACGCCAGGACAGCAAGGCTGATCCTTCAGACCGCACGGGATGCGAGCCGCACAGGCTCTTGAGCTCAGAGGCGATTCGTTGGCGGCATCGTCGCGAGCGGAGACCGCGTAGCAGTACTGAACTCCCGCCATGACCGTCGGGTCCGAGGCGAAGGTTACGCTGGTAAAGGCCAGAAAGGTGCCGTCACGGTAGACGTTGTACCCCGCGACGCCGACGTTGTCTGTCGAGGCGCTCCAGACGAGATCGATATTCGTCAAGGATCCGGTTGCCGTCAGATCGGTCGGGGCCGAAGGTGGCGTCAGGTCGGGGGAGCCCCCGTCGGGAGCCCCTCCTCCCCCTCCTCCTCCACAGGCGGCACTTACCAGGAGCAGCACGCCTGGAATGCCAAGACGTGAGTTCATCTAGGTACGCGGCCAGTTGCTGCGCATTGGTGCCGCGCTCTATTTGGCCAATTTGAGGTCGGTCCAGCCCATTCTGTGACAATCACGAGTCTCCGACAAGGAGAAACCACGTCAACACGCCCTATCTCGAACGGTTTCCTCGCCCGCCTGGCATCCCCGAAGCCCCCGTCCGGGGCGTCCCTGAATCAGTTACTGTACCGAGCGTCACCAGACCCAGACTGTGGGTTGAACGTCCCTGGCGTCAGCGCGACGCCACACTGCCAGGAGAGAGAGGCCGGAACCGTGAGCCGCTCGGCACGGTCAAGACACGCCTCCGGCTCGCCATGGAGAAGCTGGCCACCCACCTCGCGGAGGACGCCACATGACCTGCGCGGACGTCGTGGAGCTGGCGGGGGCGTACGCGCTCGGGGCGCTGGAGCCGGACGAGCGAGCCGAGGTGGAGGCCCACCTGGCCGGGCCGGGGCCGCACGCCTGCCGGGCGGCGGTGGACCGGGCGCGGGCCACGGCCGCGGCGCTGGCGCAGGCCTTGCCCGAGGTCAGGCCCGGGCCGGAGGTCTGGCGCGCCATCGAGGCGCGGACCGGCGGCTCCTCCCGTCCGCGGCGCGTGCGCATCGGCTCGCTGGGCTGGGCGGCGGTCGCCGCCGCAGCGGTGGCGCTGGTCTTCCTGCAGCTGGAGCGGATGGAGTCCGGGCGGCAGCGGGACCACGCCCAGGCCGCCCTCGCGGAGCGCGACCGGTTGTGGGACGAGGTCCAGGGGCTCGCCGCGGCCGGGGCGCTGCAGCGCGACGCGCTGGCGTTGCTCGATAGTCCGGGCACGAGGCTGGTGCCGCTCGAGCCGCAGCCCGGCCAGCTCGGCCGCGCCGTGGCGATCGTGAACGTGGCCGAGGGGCGCGCGGTGGTGACGTCCTCCTCGCTGCCAGCGCAGCCGGGCAAGACCTACCAGCTGTGGGTGATCCGCGGGACGGCGCCTCCCCGCCCCGCCGGGTTCCTCTCGCCCACCCCAGGCGGAGCGGCTGGCGAGCTGCCGTCGGGCGCGGAGATTCCCTCCGTGCTGCGCAGGCGGCAACGGGGCTCGCCACCAGGGGCGACGATCGCGTGGTCCGCTTGTCGGACGGATCGGAGGCGATCGCCCGAGCGGTGGTGATAGCGACGGGCGTGTCCTACCGGCGCCTGGGCGTGCCGGCGCTCGATCGTCTCCTGGGGATGGGCGTGTATTACGGCGCGGCCGGAGCAGAGGCGCGCGCCATGGCGGGGGAGCGGGTCGTCGTCGGCGGCGCCGGCAATTCCGCCGGCCAGGCCGCGCTGCACCTGGCGCACTTCGCGAGCCGCGTCACCTTGCTCGTCCGCGGCACGTCGCTCGCGGCGAGCATGTCCGACTACCTCATCCGAGAGATCGAGCTCGCCGATCGGATCGAGGTCCGGCTCCAGGCCCGCGTGGTGGACGGGGCCGGCGCGGACCGGTTGGAGGCCGTCGTCGTCGAGGACGTGCCAACGGGCCGGCGGGAGCCCCTCGCCGCGGCCGCCGCGTTCGTGCTCATCGGCGCCCAGCCGCTGACGGAGTGGCTCCGCGACGAGTTGCAGCGCGACGCCTCCGGATTCGTCGTAACCGGACCCGACGTTTCTCTCGACCGCTGGCCGCTGGAGCGCCGGCCCATGCTCCTCGAGAGCAGCGTTCCGGGGGTGTTCGCCGTGGGTGACGTGCGCCACGGGTCGGTGAAGCGCGTCGCCGCCGCCGTCGGGGAGGGCTCGGTCGCGATCGGTTCCGTTCACCACTGCCTCGCGGACCTCGCCGCGCGCACGGCCCAACCGCAAGGCGCCGCTCCGTGACAGTGGCTCAGCGCCTCGGCTCTCCTGCCCAGCGCGACCACGCGCACCGCAAATCGGTCCTTCCGCCCCCCTTCTTGCGACCGGGCGGGGGGCTACCGAGGAGATACCAGACTCACGGACCGGAGGGCGCTCGGTGATCTTCGGGTCCGAGTGGCCGAGCAGCTTCTGCACCGACACGAGGTTCGCGCCGAGCATGAGCAGAACGCTCGGGTAACAGGGGCCGTGGAACCGGATGTGCCGGACGTTGCCCTTGGGCCAGAGCTTGAAGCCGCAGCTCGGGCAGGGACGGATCTCGGCGTCGGCCCGATCCTCGGTGTACCGGCAGGTATTCCTCCGGCAGACGTGCGTGTAGCCCGTCACATCGACCCGTGGCCTCGTCCGGTCCGCCCCCTTAAAGATCCTCGCTGGCGAGGTGACCATGGCAACGGAAACGCATCTGCAAGCGGAGCCCCGTCGCCCGGAGCCGGACGAGGCGGCGGTCGAGGAGTTCGGGAACAGGCTCATCGGAATGCTTGACCAGGCGGGAGTGGCGCTCATGGCATCGATCGGCCATCGCACCGGCCTCTTCTATAGCCTGGCGAGGCTCCCGTCGGCGACGAGCGACGAGCTCGCGCGCGAGGCGGGCCTGCAGGAACGGTACGTGCGCGAGTGGCTCGGGGCGATGACCACCGCACGGTTCGTGGAGTACGAGGCGGAGTACGGGCGGTACCGCCTGCCGCCCGCCCACGCCGCGCTTCTCACGCGAGCGGCCACGCCCAACAACTTCGCGGTCTATGCCCAGTACGTCGCGCTGCTCGGCTCGGTCGAGGACCGCATCGTGGAGTGTTTTCCACCGCGGCGGAGGTGTCCAGTACTCGGCGTTCGAGCGGTTTCACGAAGTGATGGCGGAGGACAGCGGCCAGAGCGTGGTAGGCGCTCTCGACGCGATCGTCGCGCTCGTGCCCGGCCTGGAGGAGGACCTGCGGACCGGGATCTCCGTCCTCGACGTGGGCTGCGGCTCGGGCCGGGCGCTCGTCACGCTTGCGCGCGCGTATCCGCAGAGCCGGTTCACGGGGTACGACTTCTCGGAGCAGGCGATCGGCTCGGCACGAGCCACCGCAGCCGAGCTCGGGCTCCAGAACGTGCGCTTCGAGGTGCGGGACGTCGCGAAGCCGCCGGGCGACGAGCGCTACGAGCTCGTCACCGCGTTCGATGCCGTCCACGACCAGGCCGATCCGGCGGCCGTGCTCCGCGCGGTCCGGGCGAGTCTCGCGCCCGACGGGATCTTCCTCATGCAGGACATTCGCGCGTCGAGCGCTCTCGAGCGGAACCTCGACCATCCGCTCGCGCCGTTCCTCTACGCCATCTCCGTGATGCACTGCATGACGGTCTCGCTCGCGCAGGGCGGGTCTGGACTCGGGACGATGTGGGGCGAGGAGCGGGCTCGCGCCATGCTTGCGGACGCTGGATTCGGCGAAGTCTCGGTCCACACGCTCCCGCACGACATCCAGAACTGCTTCTACGTGGTGCACGCGGCGGACTGACGCGGGACGGCCAGGACGTGAGTTCCCAGGCATACAGAGCCTGAACCTGTTCGGCGTCGACCAGCTCGAGCGGGCGCAGCCAGAGGCGCGGGGTTTCCAACGCCGGAGTCATGGACGGCCAGGAGGAGGAGGGCGACTAGCGCCCGCTCGCTGGACGCGCCGAGAGCAGGGTCGCCGCCGCGAGCGCCACCAGCAGCACGCCGCCGCCGTGGAATACCAGGGCGTGAGGCAACGCCCCGTGCGCGCGGCAGGTGATCTCCAGGGCGGCGTCGCCCGCGAGCGCTCCAGCCACGCCGGCGGCCGCGACCACGCGCCGGACGCCCTCGCGAGGCCCCCGCCCCGCGCCGAGCCAGGCCCCGCCTGCCACGGCCGCGGCCGCGCCGAGCTCGACGGCGAGGCACTCGGCCCCGACCGCCGCGTCGAGCGGCCCGCTTCCCCCCGCGAGCGCCGCCGCCACCGCGGCCGCCACCGCCGCGGCGACCCCGCCCAGGGCGAAACGGCCCGCCGCGGCCGCCATGGCCAGCGCCGCTGCGGCCAGCGCCGACCCGACGAGCCAGTCGCCGGGAGCCTGTGACCGCTGACGGGCGAAGGCCAGGAGCAGCGCCAGCGCCGCGGCCGCGCCGATCACCGGCCAGGGGGTGAACCGCCACGCCGGGGCAGGGCGGGGCGCCGGCGACGACGGCCGGGCGGCGGACCAGCCGCCGAAGCCGTCGAGCAGCGCCTGGTTCAGGCCGGGGGAGATCTCCGGCTCGGGGAGCCGCCCCAGCGCGCGCAGGGTCGCCTCCAGCTGCCGCGCGTAGGCCGCGCAGCCGTCGCAGTGGGCCAGGTGCCGGTCGAACGCCAGGCGGGCGAAGACGCCCAGGTGCCCTTCGACCCGGTCGCTCGCCATCTCCGTCATCTGCCTGCAGGTCGGCATCACCGTGCCCCGCCCAGACGACGTTCCAGCGCCTGGCGCACCTTCGCCCGGGCCCGGTGCAGGAGCACCCTCTGGTTCGTCACCGTGATCGACAGAAGATTACAGATCTCCTCGGTCTCGAGCCCCTCGATGTCCCGGAGCGTGATGACCGCGCGCTGCGCCTCCGGCAGCTCCTGGATGGCGGCCTCGATGGCGGCGCGGGTCTCGGCGCCCATGGCCAGGCGCTCGGGGTCCGCCTCGGTCCAATGGCCTGGGGGCTCGCGCCACCTGCCCTGCTCGTCGAAGCGGCCCGGGTCCACCGCCGGCGGGTCGTCGCCCGGGCCGGCCAGCGCCGAGAAGGGCACGGTCCGGCCCTCCCGCGCGAAGCGGGACCGGGCCCGATTGACGAGGATCTGGAAGAGCCAGGTACGGAGCGACGACCGCCCCTCGAAGGTCTCGAGGCCGGTGAGGAGGCCGAGCCAGGTCTCCTGGACCACCTCCTCCGCGACGGCGCGGTCCCGCAAGAGGCTCATGGCAACCCGGAGCAGCGAACCGGCGTGGCGCCCCACCAGGGCGGCGAAGGCGGCGCGGTCGCCGGCGCGCAGGCGGGCGAGCAGCGCCGCCTCGGCGTCGTCCGCCTCGCGGCGTGCGGTCCTGGGTTCAGCCATGCGGGTGGCGCCACCATCATGGTCCGGGCGGCAACCGAGGCGAAGAGCGGCGGCGCCGTCCCGGAAGGGTCCCTCCACCGGTGGGTGAAGGGACCTCGACCGGAGATCTCGAGTCCCAGAAGAGGCCTGCCTGGCCTCGGGCGCTGCGCAACTGTAACGCCCCGTGGTGGTCCGATTACAGTACCGGCGACGCGATCAGGGGCAGGATCGAATCCGCGCCCCGGGAGGTTCCACCGGCCATGTCTCCAACCTCGCAAGCCATCCTGTCACCCGCGGGCGTCCGCGACGACGGCAAGGTGAACGCGACCACCGACGAAGCGATCCGGGAGAGGCGCACACTGGCGGTGATCCGTATCGCCATCGGCGCCATGTTCGTCTGGGTGTTCTTCGAGAATCTTCTGAAGGGTGCTTACACGCCCGCGGGCTACCGGGGCGTCGTCCAGTACTACCTCGAGAAGGGAACCGCTCCCGGCGTCTGGAAGGGCGTGATGTCGTTCGCGGCGAGCCACGCGGCCGTGGCTGGCCCGCTCCAGGCAGCCTCGGAGCTCGTGTTCGGCATCGCCCTGGTGACCGGGACGGCGAGCCGGCTCGCCGCCGCGGCAGCCGCCGGCTTCCTGTTCACGCTCTGGCTGTCGGAGCTGGGCGCGGCGTGGATCTGGGAGCTGCTCATTCCCACCATCACTGCCGCAGCCCTGGCCGCCACGCGGCCCGGGCGGACCTGGGGCCTCGACGCGCTCTTCTCGAGGAAGTGGCCGAAGCTGCCCATCTGGTAGTCTCGGCGGCGTGCGCCTCGCTGTCGTCATCCCGACGCTCAACGAGGCCGGCTCGATCGGCCGCGTCCTCGACGACATCCCCGCCTCGCTCCAGGCCGAGGTGCTGGTGGTGGACGGCGGCTCGACCGACGGTACACCCGAGGTGGCTGCGTCGCGCGGCGCTCGGGTGATCCTCGAGCCGCGGCGCGGCTACGGCCGCGCCTGCCTGACCGGCCTCGAGCGCGCCACGGACCCCGAGGTGGTCGTCTTCCTCGACGGCGACTACAGCGATCGCCCTGGCGAGATGCCGCGGCTACTCGAACCCATCCGCAACGGGACGGCCGACGTCGTCCTCGGGTCCCGGCTCAGGGGAGCGCTCGTCACCGGGGCGATGCCCTGGCATCAGGTCCTCGGAAACCGGCTGGGCGCAGCTCTCATCCGCGCCCTGTACGGCGTGCCGCTCAGCGACCTCGGCCCGTTCCGCGCCGCGCGCTACGACGTCCTGCGCGCCACGGGCCTGCGGGCACCGACCTACGGGTGGGCGATCGAGCTTCCGACCCGCGCGGCGAGGCGGGGGTACCGCGTGGCAGAGGTGCCGGTGAGCTACTACCCGCGCATCGGCGTCTCGAAGATCAGCGGGACGGTGCGGGGAAGCCTGGGCGCGGCGTGGCACATCCTCACGGGCATCGTCGTGAACCGGCTTCGCGCCGAGCCGCGTGAGCGAGGCGCGCGGGTACCATGAGCGCGCCGGGAGCCGGGCCACCCGGGCAGGGGCCCGGCGCCCCCCGGGCGCTGGTGGTCATGGCCAAGGCGCCGCGCAAGGGGCACGCCAAGACGCGCCTCGACGGGGCGGTGCCCGACGTCGTCCGCCTGTCGGAGTGCATGCTGCGCGATACGCTCGATCTGGCACGGTCGCTGGGCGGCGTGCAGGTCGCGGTCATGTGCCCGCCGCAGGATGTTGGCCCCCTCTCGGCCCTGCTGCCCGGAGTGGAGTTGGTCGCGCAGCAGGGCACCGGCCTCGCGGCGGCGCTCGCCTCCGCGTTCAGCCATTTCGTGGGGGCCGGTTTCTCGCGAGTCATCGCGCTCGACGCCGACAGCCCGCACCTTCCCGCCTCGGTCGTCCGGGAGGCCTTCGCGAGGCTCGACGAGAGCGATCTCGTGGTGGGCCCCACGGAGGACGGCGGATACTACCTCGTGGGCGCGTCGGCCTCGCACCCGGGGCTCTTCGAGGAGGCGCCGCTCGGGACGGCGAGCGCCTACGAGGCCCTCTGGCTGACGGCGCGGGCTCGCGGGCTGTCGGTGGCCGCGGCGCCCGTCTGGTACGACGTGGACGTGGCGGCGGATCTCCTTCGGCTGGGAAGGGACCTGGGCGCCGAGCCAGCGCGAGCGCCGCGCACGGCAGCGCTCCTCGCCTCGTGGGACAGCCCGCCGTGGCCGCTCTGGGCGGCCGGCGGGGCGATTCTCGCGGCGCTCCTCGCCTTCGCCGCGCGCGATCCTGGTCAGGGCACGCGACCGTTCTTCCTGCTCCTCGGCCTCGCGAGCGCGGCCTACCTCGCGGCGATGTTCCAGCTCCGGCGTGGAAGGCACCCTCCCCCGCGCGCGCTTGCCGCGCTGACGCTCATGGCCTTCGTCTGGCGCGGGGCGCTCGTGCTGGCACCCACCCATCCCGGTGCCGACGTGACCCGCTATATCTGGGACGCACACCTGCTGCGCGCCGGCCTCTCCCCGTACGCGGTGGTCCCGGCCGATCCGGCGGCGGCGCGCTTCCGTACGCCCGAGGCCTGGCCGGTCAACAACCCCGACGTGCCGAGCCCGTATCCTCCGGGCGCGCAGGCCTTCTTCCTTCTCGCCACGGCGCTGGGCGAGTCCGCGCTCGCCGTCAAGGCGGCCCTTCTCGCCTGTGAGCTGGTCCTGGCGCTCGCACTCCGCCGCTGGCTCGCCGCCATCGGCGCCAGCCCAGGCTGGATCCTCGCCTACCTGTGGAACCCGCTGGTCGCGCTCGAGGTCGCGCGGCAGGGCCACGTCGACGCGCTCGGGGCGCTCCTGGTGGTGCTGGCGGCCCTGGCGCTGGCGCGGCGGCGCGCCCTCGCTTGCAGCGTCGCGCTCGCGCTGGCGGTCGCGGTGAAGCCCCTGCCCGTGGTCCTCGCGCCGGTGCTGTGGCGGAGGGTCAGGCTCCGGCACCTCGCGGCCGCCGTCGCCGTCCTCGCCGGCCTGTACCTGCCCTTCTGGGTCCGGGGCGGCCCCGCGCTCGGGTCGATCTCGGAGGTCGTGCAGCGCTTTCGCTTCAATGGTCCGTTGTTCGAGGCGGCCGCCTCGGGGTTCACGCCGACCCTGGCCGCCGGGCTGGCCGTCGGCGCCGGGCTCGCCGTCGCCGCCTGGGCGCGGGCGAGGCTGCCCGGGACCTCGCCCGCCGCCTGGGCCTGGCCGCTCGCCGCGGCGCTGCTCTGCGCGCCGCTCGTCTACCCGTGGTACCTGGTCTGGCTGGCGCCGTTCCTGGGGCGGCGTTCCACGCTGCCGCTCCTCGTGTGGACGGTGTCGATCCAGGCGGTGTACGTGGTCTGGAACCGCCCAGCGGGCGCGCCATGGGCCGTTCCCTCCTGGGCGCTCCTCGCCGAGTACGGCGCGCTCGCGCTCGCCGCCGCCTGGGCGTGGTGGGACATGCGGCGGGAGCCCCGTCCCCGGACCGTCATGGCCCCCGCGCCCTGACGATGGTCGTGCAAGCGCTCCCGACCTTGGGGAGGTCGCGCTCCGGAGCGAGCCGCACCGTCAAGCGACGCCGCTCACCGCGCACGACCGGGCAGTAACGATCGGGACGGTCCAGGGCTCCGTCGAGCCTGCGGCGACCGGCGCAGCCGCCGCGACAGGTGTCGCGGAACTCGCAGGTCTGGCACGCCTCCGGGATGGTGCGAGCTTCCCGGAACGGCTGTGTCTCGACCACCGCGGCGCCCGCTTCCAGCAGCGTCGAGAGCGGGTCCCCGGGGCCGGGCCAGTAGACGCAGGGCTGCACGGTCGCCCGTGGCGTCACGCGCACCGTGCCGACTCCGCAGCCGCCCCCAGCGCCCGTCAGCCCTGCCATCGCCCGTACCAGCGGCTCGCCCACCGCCACGGCGTCGGCCTCGGCGAAGAGGCGCTCGAATCCCTCCCAGTACTGCTCGTACGCCAGCGCGTAGGCGTCGGAACGAACCGACTGGTAGACGTTCACCCGCAGCAGGCCGTCGTACCCGGCCGCGATCCGGGCCAATTCTGCCAGGCGGAGGTGGTTCGTGCGCATCATGACCGCGACGAACGTGACCGACACGCCGAGCCGGCGGCACCGCGCCGCCTGCTGGTGGACCAGGTCCCAGTTCCCCGGCCCGCGCTGCGCGTCCTGCTCCCCCCTGGTCGGGAAGTCGAGCGAGAGCTCCACGTCGTGGAAGAGCCGCAGCGCCTCGTCCTGGAGGACGGCCACGCTGTACCCGTTCGAGGTCATGGTGACCTTCACGTCCCGGCTCGCGAGGAGCGCCAGCAGCTCCCGGAAGCGCGGGTGGAGCCCGTTCTCGCCGGTGCCGAGGTTCACCGAGCGAACAGGAAGGCGATCGAGCACGGCGCCCACCTGCTCCGCATCGAGCCGGTCCCTCCGCGCCGGGTCCCGGTAGCAGAACGCGCAGGAGAGGTTGCACTCGTTGGTGAGGCCGAGGCCCAGCGCGAAGCGCGGCGCGGCCGCCTCGGGCGGTGCGACGGTCGAGCCAGCGGAATCGTCATCCACGGTCGCCTCGAATCATGGCGCGGCCGAGCCCTGGCCGCGCTCCGCGATCGTCTGAATGTAACGGGCGACCGCAAGGAGCTCCTTCGTCTCGCCCAGCCGGCGCTCCAGCTCCAGCATCCGGTCCACCGCGCCCTCGCCGGCTCCGGCCCAGTCTCCCAGGTGATCCGCCACGACCCTCACGCCGCGCTCCGCCACGACCTCGAGCCCGGCGGAGGAGAGGAGGCCCCTGATCTCGTCGGGGTCGAACAGACGGACATCGAGCCCGTACAGGTCCTCCCGTACGCGGCGGGTCGCGAGGAGCCCGAGCACGGTTTCCTGACCCACTCCCCGGAGCAGACGTTTCATCGCCTCGCCGGCAAGGCCGCGGACGAGGAGCGAAAGGCGGCCCGCGGTTGCGAGCGCCGCGCTCGCCTCGCGGAGCAGCGCCTCCGGCGAGGCGACGTACTCGAGCAGGTCGTGACACACCACGAGCTGATACGTTCCTTCGCCGAGGGCCTGCGCCAGACCTCCCGCGTCGACGTCCAGCGTACGGCACGCGATCCGCTCCCCGAGCCCCCGCGACCGTGCGAGCCCAGCGGCCCGCTCGATCATCCCCGGCGAGCCGTCGACGAGCGTCACCAGCCACCCCTTCTCCGCGAGCCGGACCGCCGTCTCCCCGGTTCCGCCCCCGAGGTCCAGCGCGCGCGGGGTGGATGGGCCGGAGCGTGGCAGGTGCGCCTCCAGGGTCCGCCAGGAGAGCTCCGAGCGAAGCCGGCCCAGGGGCGTGTGGAGGTAGTCCGCGTACGCGGACGGATCGGCGTCGAACCGCTCGGGCGCGCTCTGCGTCATATCGGCCATCGCTTTTGGCCCGCCGCTCGTTCGCGCCGACCACCCGCGCGGGACCGGATGTTGTCCCGTCGCGACCCCGTGCACAACTCCCTGCTGGGCCATCGCCGGCATCGAGTTGCTCCGAGGAATTGGTCGGGACGTGCCATGGCTCGTTACACATCGCCGGCAGGTCCGAATGGGGTGTGACCCCCGCGTTCCCGGTGGCTCTCGCGCAGGGCGCGAGCCGAGTGCCGCCCGAAGTCTCGAGGAGGAGAACGCCCGGCTACGCGGCGTCCGCGGGTGAAGAGGGCGTGTGGAGGCCAGCTCCAACTACCGGACCGACGGCGGATTCGTCATTGCCGGCGTGACCGCCACGGCCGGGGACGGGTCGGCCGACATGGCCTCGAGCCGCGAGAGCCGGTTCACGTACGTCCGGACCGCTCTCTATCAGCCGGTGGACAACGCCCCGCCTTCCGACCAGCTCGCCCGACGACCCGCGGACACCGATCCGTATACCGGAACCGTCAATGCCGGTTCGGCGGTGACGTCGGCCGGCGCTTCTCGTGACTGCGGACACCGACCAGCGGCAGCCCCTCGCGGGTAAGTCATCGTTCGTGCGTATCCGTCACGTCCCCGGAAGGGGGGCGCAGTAACGCCCGCCTCGACCGCGTGACTGCCGCAGTGCAACTCCACATTCTCGGAGGTTCAACGCATGCAATCGCGAGTCACTCTTCTCTCTCTCCTCGCCGTGTCAACGTTGGCTTGTGGCGCGGCGGAGGCCAGCCCCTCGACGCTCTCCGCAGCTGAGCGGGGAGGCGGATTCCTCGGCGCCGGTCAAGGCATGGTGTACGCGCTCTCGAACGATCCCGCCGGGAACGCTGTGATCGCGTTCGCGCGCGCGCCCGACGGCTGGCTCACGCCAGCCGGCGCATTCGCCACCGGCGGAACCGGCACGGGCGCCGGACTGGGATCGGCGGGCGCCATCACCTTCTCGCCCGACGGCCGCTGGCTGCTGGCCGTCAACGCCGGAAGCGACGACGTGTCCATCTTCGCCGTGTCGAGCGAAGGCGAGCTCGAGCTCGTCGATCGCGCCTCCTCCGGCGGCGACATGCCTATCAGCGTCACCGTGAGCAATCACATCGCATTCGTTCTGAACGCCGGGGTGCCGAACAACGTGTCTGGGCTCCGGATCGGCGAAGGCGGTCACCTGCAACCCATCGCCAGCTCGACCAGGCCGCTCAGCGGGGCCGACACCGCCCCTGCCCAGGTTTCGTTCGATCCCGAGGGGGACTTCCTGGTGGTGACCGAGAAGGCCACCAACCGGCTCGGCGTGTACTCGGTCGAAAGGAACGGCGGCATCGAGGGTCCCCAGGTGTTCGCCTCGAGCGGGCAGACCCCCTTCGGGTTCGGCTTCACGCAGCAGGGCCTGCTGGTGGTCTCCGAGGCGGCCGCGAGCTCGGTGTCGTCCTACCTGCTCCGGGATGGCGCTCTCGCGACGGTCACCGCCTCGGCGCCCGACCTCCAGGGCGCGGCCTGCTGGATCGCGGTTACACAGAACGGGCGGTTTGCGTACGCGGCGAACACCGCCGCCGACAACATCTCCGGCTACGCCATCCACGCCGACGGGACGCTTCAGCTCCTCGACGCGAACGGCGTGACCGCCACGGCCGGTGACGCTCCGGCCGACCTGGCCTTGAGCCGCGGAAGCCGCTTCCTCTACGTGCGCAACGGGCGGGACGGTTCCATCTCGGGCTACCGGGTTCGCGCTGACGGCGGGCTGGAGCCGGCGGCGCTGGTGAGCGGGCTTCCCGCCGCCTCGGCGGGGATCGCCGCGCGGTGAGGCCCGGGCGGCCCCATCCGCTCGCCGAAAAGCGGTGCCGGCCGGCGACGCCGGCCGGCCCTTCTCCTGGCTGCTGTCTCCGATCGGCGGCCCGCACGGGTCGAACCCGACTGGGACAGGCAGGGCGCCGATCGGGTGATGATTCAGAGGCCTTCGATGGCTCGCCTGCTCTCGGTGAACGTCGGCCTCCCTCGCGATGTCGCGTGGCGCGGCCAGACCGTCCACACGGCCGTCTGGAAGACATCCGCCCCGGGCCGGCGCATGGTGCGGCGGCTCAACGTCGACGGCGATGGGCAGGGCGATCCCCTCGGCCACGGCGGGGAGCAGCGGGCAGCGCTCGTCTACCAGATCGCCTCCTACCGCTACTGGGAGCGGCGCCTCGGCCGGAGCGACTTCGCCCTCGGGCAGTTCGGCGAGAACTTCACGGTCGAGGGCCTGTCCGACGACGAGGTCCGCATCGGAGACCAGTATCGCATCGGCGGCGCGCTCTTCGAGGTGACGCAGCCGCGGGTGACCTGCTACCGGGTCGGCATCCGGATGGACGAGCCCAGGATGCCCGCTCTGCTCGTCTCCCACGGGAGGCCCGGCTTCTACCTGCGCGTGCTCCAGGAAGGGGAGGTCGGGGCCGACGACGAGATCCTGAAGGTCGCCGAAGGCCCGGAGCCGATGACGGTGGCGCAGGCGAGCGCTCTCCTCTACCTGCCGGGCCACGCCCGGGCGGACCTGGAGCGGGCCCTGCGGATCCCGGCGCTGAGCCAGGGGTGGCGAGGCTCCTTCCGGGCCATGCTCGATCAGGAGCTACGCGGCGGCGGGACGAAGACCGGCAATGCCGGACTCGGCCCGGAATCGAGCCCACCTCCGGCCTGGCCGGGATTCCGCCCGCTGCGCATTGTGCGGCTCGAACGCGAGAGCAGGAGCGTGGTCTCCTTCGAGCTCGTCCCGGCCGATGGGCCGCCGCTCGCGCCGGCCCTGCCGGGGCAGTTCGTGGTGCTGCGGCTGCGGCCCGATCCCGCCGCGGCGCCGGTTCTTCGCAGCTACTCGCTCTCCGGCGCGCCGAGCGCGGAGCGGTATCGGGTGAGCGTCAAGCGGGAACCCCATGGCGTGGCCAGCGCCTACCTGCTCGACCGCCGCCGCGTGGGCGACGTCCTGGACGTGAGCGCCCCGCGGGGCGTTTTCACGCTTCGTCCGGGCGAGGGCCCCGTCGCCCTGCTCAGTGCCGGCGTGGGAGCGACCCCGGTGCTGGCCATGCTGCACGCTCTGGCGTCGGAGGGGTCGAGGCGAAGCGTGTGGTGGCTCTACGGCGCCCGCGATCGCGAGGACCACCCTTTCCTCGAGGAATCCCGCGAATTGCTGGGCCAGCTCCCTGGCAGCCGCGCTCACGTCCGGTACAGCCGGCCCCGCGCCGCGGACCGGCCCGGGATCGACTACGACACCCCCGGACGCCTGACGGTCGCGGCGCTGGAAGAGGCCGGAGTGCCCCGCGACGCAGACTTCTACCTCTGCGGACCGCCGGCGTTTCTGCGCGACCTGACCTCCGGCCTCGCGGGGTGGGGCGTCGGTCGCGACCGCATCCACAGCGAGGTCTTCGGCCCGGGCGAGCCGCTCACCCCGGGGATCGCTCCCGCGCCGGTCCGAACCCCGCATCCACCCGCTGGTCCCCCCGGATCCGGACCCCTCGTCTCCTTCGCCCGGAGCGGTCTCTCCGTCCCCTGGGACCCGTCGTTCGGCAGCCTGCTCGAGCTCGCAGAGGCCTGCGACGTGCCGGCGAGGTGGTCGTGCCGGACCGGCGTCTGCCACAACTGCGAGAGCGCCCTGATCTCGGGCTCGGTCGAGTATGGCCCCGAGCCGCTCGAGCGCCCCGCCAGCGGCAATCTCCTCGTCTGTTGCTCCAGGCCCCTGGGCGACCTGGTGCTGGATCTGTGAGGCGAGGTCAGTTGCTCCGCGTGGAGGTGAAAAGCTGCAGCGCCGCCCGCACCAGGTCCCGGCGCGGCTTCGAGCTCGGGTCGGCGCGGTAGGCACCCGCGCGCATGGCCTCGCCCACGAGAGCCAGTTGCTCTCGCAGCGCGGCACGTCGAGCGCCCCGTCGGTGCTGGTCGACCCTAGCTTTCTGTCCAGCGACGTCTACCGCCGCCCCATCGCGTCCAGCGCGCGTCCCTCCACCCGGATCGCATTCGAGACTCGAACGTGGGCGAGCTTCCGCTCGTTGCAGAGCTTGTAGACGGTGGAGGTGCAGACGCCCAGGCGTGCTCGCCGCGGTATGGGGCACTCGGCCGACGACGTCTGGGCGGTGGGCAGCTCCCGCCTGATCCTGCACCTGCGTCGATGACGCGCGCAGTCGCGAAGGGCAAGGTGCACGCAGCGCTGAATCAGTTACCGTAACGAACGTTACCAGACCCAGACTGCGGGTTGGACGTCCTACACGCCGGGTGGCTCATCTCCGGTAGACGAGCCAGACCGAACCCCGGGAGGAACTCCCTCGCAACTACGGCGCTTGGGGTCCGCGGCCGACGTGCGCCGAGACCATCAGCCTGCTAGGTGCGGCCGGGGCATCGGAGGCAGGGGGACGCCCAGCTCCTTGCGGAGCCGAGGACGCTGTGCCCAGGTTCCGTAGCTGAACAGCCCCTTGATCTTGCCGGTGGCGTCGAAGTGAAAGACGTCCACGCCGACCCAACCGAAGCGACTGCCGACCAGGGCGCCGACCACGAGCCGCTCGATCTTGAGCGGCAGGGTCGTGGCCCTGCCGTGGGTGAGGTCGTGGCGGCAGATCCAGCGGGTGACCGCCTTGCGAGACGTCTCGTCGATGACGCGGTCCAGCTCGTCGAAGCGCATCGCCCCGTAGACGCCCCTGAACTGAGGCTCGAGCTCGCGGCGGATCGCCACGAGGCCGACCCGCTCGTCGCCCCCAGGGGTGTGGTACACCGCGTCGTCCGCGAAGTAGGTCATCACGCGATCGAGATCGTTGTCGTCGAAGGCCTTCACGTAACCCTCGACCATCGCCGCGATCGAAGGTGTGGGCCTGTCCCGGGCCGTCATGGCGGCTCTCCCCTCTGCGGTGCTGCGGCGATTGCCGCGCCTGCCGCTTTCAGGTGAATCCCAATCGACTGACTGTGAGTGGGCCCCATCCCGTACTCTAGGTCAACTCCGAGCACCGCCGCGGACCCAAGAGGGTCACCCGCCCTCGCCCAGCCTGGCTTCCTCGCGGCCCGAGACGCGCATCGCCTCCCAGCTCCTCGACGTCTTCACGCGGGCTCTCTTCGCCTGGCAGCGACGCCAGGCGCGGAAACTGGGAGTTCGATCGGCGGACCGGCGGTGCCACCGCAGTCCACCGCTTCGGTCCTGCACCCCGAAACCCCTGGCACAAGCTGGGGGTTTCGGCGTTTGTGGGGATCAGGTCCCTGAGGGAGGTCCTGCTCGGCCTCCCCTTGCATGCCGCCAATCCGTGTGTTACACACTGAACCGAATGGTTCAGCATTTGAGAACCCGGCTCGATGCATCGTTCGGCGCGCTGTCGGACGCTACCCGACGCGGCGTTCTGGAGCAGCTCGGACGTGGAGACGCTTCGATCACGGAGCTTGCCGAGAAGTTCCATATGACGCTGACGGGCCTGAAGAAGCATGTCGGCGTTTTGGAGGACGCGGGTCTGGTGACCACGGAGAAGGTCGGTCGCGTGCGGACCTGCAGGCTGGGGCTGCGCCGGCTGGAGGACGAGACGGCGTGGATCGAGAGGTACCGCCAGCTTTGGGACGCACGCTTCGACGCTTTGGACCAGGTCGTCGAGGAGCTGAAACGGAAGGAGAAGGTCGATGGACGCAAGAAGTGAGAGTGAAGCCACCCCCATGAAGAACCGCACGACGGTGGAACGGAAATCCGAGCGCGAGCTAGTCATCACGCGAACCGTCAACGGACCGGCGCGCATCGTGTTCGAGGCGTGGACCAAGCCTGAGCTGCTCAAGCAGTGGTGGGTACCGAAGTCGTTTGGCTTGTCGCTGATTTCCTGCGAGGCGGATGTTCGTGTCGGCGGCAGGTACCGTTTGGTGTTCAGCCACCAGGGCTCAGAGCCTATGGCGTTCTACGGTAGGTACATCGAAGTGACACCGCACTCGCGCCTTGTCTGGACTAACGAGGAAGGTGGTGACGCTGGGCAAGTCACCACGGTGACCTTCGAGGAACGAGGTGGCAAGACGCTGGTGGTCTTGCACGAGCTCTATCCCTCGAAAGAAGCTCTCGACGCTGCCCGCGCCTCCGGCGTGGAGGCTGGGACGCTCGAGGCGTTCGAGCAACTGGACGAGCTGGTCGTCACCCTGGGCGCGAGCGTGGGACGGTCATGAAGTCGATCTCGCGGTCGGCCGCCTTCCGCCGCATCGAGGGAAGCCGCGCCCGCTAGCCAGGGCCCGCTTGAAGCGGCCGGGGAGGCGTAGGTCTTCGCCTTCACGACGCCCTCCCCGCGGCTGCGCGGCCCGGCCGGGTCAGGCGTGCGAGCTCAGCCTTGGGCACGAGCCCGCGGTCAGCCGCCTGACCAACGGGCTCAGGATCCCCACGACGACGAAGGACGTCGAGACAGGTGCTCAGGTTCCCGAAACCCGCCAGGCGGGCCCAGCGCTTGCGAAGGGGATAGAGGAAGTTGCCCGCAGGCGAGCTCATCGATCGTCGAAGTCGTACTGGTGGACCGGGTGCGGCAAGTCGGTCGAGGTTCGGCGCACCAGCTCGGCCAGCCGGCCGTCGTGCATGTCGTAGACCCACCCGTGGAGCCAGGGGCGCCCCTCCCTCTTCCAGGCCCGCTGGATCACCAGGGTCTTGGCCAGTTGATCCACCTGCTCCATGACGTTCAGCTCCACGAGCCTCCGCGACCGCGCCTCCTCGTCGGGAAGGCCACCCAGCTCCGACTGGTGGCGCTCGGCGCAGTCCTTGATGTTTTGCAGCCAGCGGTCGACGAGGCCGAAGTCGCGGCGCGACATGGCTGCCTTGACGCCGCCGCAGCCGTAGTGGCCGCAGACGATGACGTGCCTGACGCGAAGCCGGTCCACCGCGAAGGCGATCACGGTGGCCAGGTTCAGGTCGGTGTGGACGACCTGGTTGGCCACGTTCCGGTGAACGAACAGGTCGCCCGGCTGGCAGCCGGTCACCATCTCGGCCGGGACCCGGCTGTCCGAGCAGCCGATCCAGACGTACTCCGGATCCTGGCTGTCCTTGAGTCGCGTGAAGTAGTCGGGCCGCTCGGCGAGTCGAGCCTCGACCCAGCGCTTGTTGTAGTCGAGGAGGCGCTTGTAGCCGTCCATGCTCATGGTCCGCGAGGGTAGCACGAGCTCATCGGCTCCGCCGCCGACCTGGACGTGGCGGTCCAGGGCCAGCACCAGTGCTCAACCCACAAGGAGCTCGTCCTGATCGGACGGCGAGTCAGGCGCGCCGCGCTGCAGGGACGGCGGGTACCGGCTGTCGCGCTTCGGCCAGCAGCATCCGGGTTCCGTGGGACCGCGCTGCATCTCGCTCCGCCTGGATCGCGGCCAGGCGCGACCGCCAGGGGGACACGTCGAACGTCCCGCCTTTCGGCGAAGCGACATACGCATCGATGAGATCGCGGTAGAACCTGACCATGCGCCCCACGAGCGGGACGGGGTACTCACGCCCTTGCACCTTCAGGCAGTGGACGCCGAGATCGATCAGGTGCGGAATGTCCTCCAGGAGGAAGAAGGCGTCGTTCTTGAGAGCCACGCGGTCTTCCCATTTCTCCTCGCCGCAGTAGAGCTCCCACGACTCCAGGCAGACGCGGTAGTCGAGGCCGCCGCGATTGGGGCTCCCCTTGAACAGGTCCTTCCCGTATTCGTCCGCCGTACGCTCGAGCCGGTGATAGGGAGACATCCAGCACTTGCCGAGGTAGGTGAAGCACATGTTGGCGTGAATCAGGATTTCGATCCCGACGTCGATCCGCTGCTTGCGCGAGGTCAGCTCGCGCAGGGTCAGCTTGGTGTCCGCCACGACCTGCGAAACGCCGATGGAGCGGTAGAAGCGCACGTCCTCGTCGTTGAGGATGTTGGCCCCGATGCTGGCGTGGATGCTGAGCGAGGGAAAGTGCCGGTGGACCTCGGCGATGGCGCCGATGTCGGTCATGATGGCTCCGTCCACCCCGCGGGAGACGAAGCCCTCCATTTTCCGGAGCATGGGAGCGATCTCGTGCGACTGCATGTTGGTGTTGAAGGCCACGCGCAGCTTGGCCCCGCCGCCGTGCGCGATGCGGATGGCGGCGTGCACGTCGTCGTCGGAGAGCTCGTAGCGGTCCCGCCTTCGACTCCAGCCCCTGGGGCCGACGTAGATCGCATTGGCGCCGCTCGCCACCGCCTCCTCGACCATGGGCAGATTGCCTGCCGGTGCTAGAAGCTCGACCATGAGCCCGCTCCTTCCCGCCTACGACTCCACGCGAGAAACCGTCAGCAGGGATCCCATCGCGTTCGGGCGAATCCCCGTGTAGTCCATTCCGCTCTTTCCGAAATAGAAGCCGTTGCAGAGACCGATCCGGGCGTGGCGCGAGAGAGTCTCGCTCCAGCGATCGTCGACCGTGCTCTCCCCACCGCCGGCCCGGTCCAACGCCTCTCGGTAGACGGCGGCCACCTCTCGCCGGTAGGCGGGGCTCTCCGAAACCGTCTCGATCCGGAAGTGCCGGTGCCCCTCGGCGAGCAGACGTGGCAAATGCTCCAGCATGCACACGTCCTTGCCACTCAGGATTCCCTTGCCGAGGGACTTCATGGCCCAGTCTCCCTGCTTGAGGAGGAGCTCCTTCTGGCAGAGGTCGGGGCATTTCACGCCCCACTTCTCTTCGTACTCCAGCAGGAAGCAATAGTCGGAGACCCCCAGCGGCATCTTGCCGTGCACCAGCAGCTCCATGGGCGCGCCGCCTGCCGCCGCGATCTCGTTGATTTCGTCGAGGCTCAATTCGTAATTGGGGGTGAACCGCACCGCGCCGAAGCCGCGGAGGACCTCGATACCCGCCGCCGTGTACACGTTGGCGAAACCTCCGACGTGCAGCGGCAACTGGGGAAATTCCTCGCGGGCGATCCTCGCGATTCCGAGGTTGTGGACCTCGACGGCTTCCGCACCGGCCTTCGCCGAAACCTCCAGCACCCTTCGCAGCTTCGGGAGGAAGTCGTTCCGCGGTGCCGCGTAGGTCGTCACGTAGGCGTGCTTGCCCTGATCGCGGAGGATGCGGAGACCTTCCTCGAGATCGACGAGCCGCTCGAGGAAGTTCGCCTCGTAGAGCCGGCAATAGATGTCGCCGAGATAGACGCCACCGTAGTCGCGGAGGTCCGTCCCGCGGAGGTCCCGCAGGTTGGCGATGGTCGTGTTCAGCTCGTAGTTCATCCCCATCTCCGTCATCGTCCCACGGCCGCCCAGGACGCCGGCAGCGGCGCAGGCGGGGCCTCCTCTGCGACCGGACCGTCGATCGCCTCCCGGTAGCGCCGGACGAGGGAGGCCAGCAGCCCCGAGGGAAGACTCCTTCCCTGGAGCTTCAACACATCCGCGCCCGCCGCGGCGTAGGCTCGGACCTCTGCAATCCGGGAGATCTGCCGGCTGGGAAAGAGCCGCCGGTCGACGCTCCGCCCGCCCTCGATGAGCTCCCATGGCCGCTGGCAGATCTTGAAGCAGGCTCCAACACCTCCGCGCTTCATGCTTCCGGTCTCGCGCAGGAGCGCCTCCCGCGAATCGCCGGCGGCGCTCGATGGCAGCGGGGAGGGCTTCAGATGCAGGTAGCTCGGCATCCAGCACTTCCCGAGGAGCACGAACTCCTCGACCATGTGGATCATGATCTCCACCGAGATCCCGCGGATGGCTCCCATCTCGCGCACTTCCTCGGGGCCGACCGTCCCCGGCAGCACCACGGCGTAGGCGCCCAGATCGCGGAAGGCGGCGACGTCGGCGACGGTCCGGGCACCGCAGCCGATGCTGGCCGTCAGCCGGAGGTCAGGAAACCGCCGCCGCAGGGTGGCCAGGATTCCGATGTCGTTCACGATGAGATCTCGGATTCCCAGCTCGAGCAGGAGGGGGACGCGCTCGAAGAGCTGCGCCCGCTCACGCGGCTTCGGGATGGTATTGAGCGCGAGGTGCAGCTTCCGGCCGGCCGCCGCCACCCGTCGTTGCGCGGCCACCAGCTCGTCCCACTCGAGCTCGCCTCGCGCCCCGCCGCGGCTCCAGCCCGCCAGGCCGACGTACACGGCGTCGGCTCCCGCGTCCAGCGCGGCAACCACCGCCTCCGGGCTTCCCGCGGGCGCGAGGAGCAGAGGCATGGTGACCGCGGCGGCGGGAGCAGATACTACATACCGTCGACTATTCACCCGTGCATTATGGTGACCACCGGAAGGTGAGTCAAGCGCCTATAATGGGTGGGCCATGGCCCGGCGCCACAGCCTGTCGAGAGCCTACCGGACGATGGCTCACCTGCGCCGGTTCTTCGAGTCGGTGCGGAGAACCATCACCACGGAGCCGACCGACGGAGGTCTCACCCCGGCGCAGCAGTTCGCCCTTCTCACGCTGGCCGGCAACCCGTCGCGCGAGCCACTGACGGTCGGGGACTTGGCGCGCCACACCTTCGCCACCATGAACACGACCTCCGCCCTCGTCCGGCGGATGGAGAGAGCCGGGCTCGTCCGTACCAGGCGCTCCTCCGAGGATCGCCGCTTCGTCTACGTCCGGCTGACGGCCCTGGGCGAACGCCGCCTTCGCCCCTCCACGGTCGCGGTCGTGCAGGCCCTGCGCGCCGCGGCCGACCAGCAGGGGCGGCGCCAGCTGCGTGCCGCGTTCGAAACGTGGTTCGACGACTGGGGCGGGGTCATCGAGGCGCTCTCTTCCGGCAACCCGCGCCGGGTGCCCTCGCGCCGCCGGGCGCGGGCCACCTGAGCGCCAGCAAGGAGCCGCCAGCAGGAGTCCACGACGGTGGCCGTCGACCGCGAACGCGGCGATGGCCAGTTCAGTTCTGGGCCGGTGTGCCCGCCTTGAAGCCCAGGGCGTCGATGGTCTCGACGAGCTTCGACGTCGCGATCTTCGACGACTCGAACACGACGATCGCCTCGCCGGGGTCGAGGTTCGCGTCGGCCCGCTTCACACCCTTCAGCTTCGAGAGCGCGGACTCGACGCGGGACGCGCAGTGGCCACAGTGCATTCCTGCGACGGGGATCTTGACCCGGACCTCACCTGGCCCGAGTTGCGCAGCCGGCGCCGAGCTCCCTCCGGCAGTCGAGTGGCGGTGGTGGCCGCAACAGTCACATGCCGAGGCCGCACCGGGGACGAGCCATACGAGCATGGCGACGACGAAGGCGAGCAGCATCTTCATGGCGACCCCTCCGCGAGAATCGTTTGCAGCGGCGTGCGATGATCCCGTTTCCGTCCGCCGTGGTCAAACGCTTCTTGCGCGGGGTTGGCGGCACCATGCCGCCGAACGCCTCGGCGGGTCGAGGGATGTCACCCTCCCCCGGCGGCGCGGCCGGCCGTCCCGTCGCCCTCCGGCCCCGGCGCGGCAGAAGGGGAGGCCGATGCGCGGGCGGCGGGGCGGAGCGTCAGCGCGATCTCGATCTCCAGCTCGTCCTCCACCCCCACCGTGCCCAGGAAGCCGCTGAAGGGCGAGATCCCGAAGTCGGACTGCTTGGCGCGAGCCTTCCCCTTGACCTGCCAGGCGTCGCGCTCGCGCCGGGCCTCGAAGGCGACGTCGACGGGGCGCGTCCGCCCGCGCAGCGTCAGCTGGCCGTGGGCGGTTCCGCGCGCGGCGCCGTCCCCTCCCCCCGGCCGATCCAGCGTCACGCGCTCCGAGCGCCACGCGATCTCGGGGTGGCGGGCGGCGTCGAGCACGTCCTTGCCGGCCGCGGTGGCGTCCACCTCGGCGCGATCGGCGTCGGACAGCGACGGCTGCCGGTCGCGGAGCGAGCCGGCGTCGAAGACCGCCTCCAGCGACAGCCTGGAGGGATCGCCCTCCGGGACGTCGGCGCTGGCCCGCCACTTCGTGACCTCGAAGTGATGGTCGTGGGCGAAGCCGGAGAAGAGCCCTTTCTTGAAGACGTGGACCACGATCCGGCCGCTGGCGGGCGTGGCCTCGAGCCTGGAGGCGGAGGCGGGCGCGGCGGGGCCCTCGGGTCCGGCGGCGCCCTCGGATCCGGTCATGGCCGCGAGCGCCGTGATCGCGGCCGAGGTGAGAAGCGAGAGGGTTCGCATGCAGTCTGCACTCCCGGCTCCGGTGCTCAGGGGAACACGTAGCCTAGCTTGAAGCTCGGGTGAACGAGGCGGTCCGGGTACCAGTCCACCTCGGCCACCCCCTCCCAGCGCCTCGCCAGCACCAGCCGGACGCCGGCATTCAGCGAGGCGCCGGTATAGTCGCTCTCGAGGACGTACCCGTCGCTGGTGACCCGGAAGCGTCCGTGGAGCCCGACGATGCCCGCGCCGGCGTAGGGCACGACATCGAGCCCGGCCGACTCGACCGCGAAGGCCCAGGCGGCGGACAGCTCGACCCCGTACTCGCTCGTCTCGAGCGTGTCCCGGGTGGCGGGATCGGTCACCGGCGCGACCGAGTAGGCGTACAGAGCGTGCGCGCGGATGCCCACCCGGAACGGATCCGGGACGTAGGCGAAGCCGGCCTCGGCGGCGATGAGATTCGTGCTCGCGTCCCGGACCTCGATGGGCGGGACGTAGGCGACGCCCGCGAAGGCGCGGAAGCCCTCGGGGGCGGGCAGGCCCAGGGTGAGGCGCGGCCTGGGAAACACCGACGTCCGGTCGGAGGCCGTGAGCTGCACCTTGCTCCCGGTGGTCCCGTCGATCTCCGGGACGGTGATGATCTCCAGCCCCAGGTTCCACTGCCAGGCCGCCAGCGCGCCCGGCCCCTGGAGCGGCGGCAGGTCGAGCAGCAGGCTGTGGATCTCGATGAGCCGCTGCTCCTGATCCAGCATGGTCTGCGCCCGCGCCCCGGCCGGGGCCGCGGCCAGCACCATGGCCAGGGCGAGCCGCACCGGACCGCTCACCGGGGCGCCCTGGCCAGCCCGATGTTGTACACCCCGGCGTTGACGCCCGCGTAGTACATCTGCCAAGTCATCCCGTCGACGAAGACGGACGGGGTGGTGAGGCCGCCGGCGTCGAAGCTACCCGGAGCGCCCAGGCCCAGCGCCGCCCCGTTAGGACCCGGCTGCGAGATCTTCACCCAGGTGATTCCGTCGTTCGACTCGGCGTATCCGATGGTGCCCCGGCTCGGACCGTTGGGGTTGCCGGGCGCGTCGCAGGCCCGGTACCACATGCGGTAGAGTTGATCGCGCTCCTTCACCACCGAGGGCTGGTAGGCGCAGGCGAAGTCGAGGCTCCCCGGCAGCCCGAGGTCGAGGACCGCGCCGGTGGCGCCCTTGCCGCGCACCTTGGTCCAGGCCCGTGCGTCGGTCGACACCGCCAGGCCCACGCGCCAGAAGTTCAAGGCGTCGTTGGCCGAGTAGTACATCTTGTACTCCGCACCGTCCCGGATGACCCAGACGTAGCCCACCTGCTGCGAATCGAACTCGCCCGCCGCGCCGAGCGGCAGCACGCTCCCACCGGGCCCGGCGCCGTCGTAGTGCTTGGTCCACTGGACGCCGTCGCTGGACTCGGCGTACCCGATGCGGCGGGCGTTGGCGAGCGTGCCGG
>DASTPH010000076.1:0-6257 GCA_035762305.1 Anaeromyxobacteraceae bacterium | reverse complement strand
CCCTCCAGCGGGACGCTGCAGGCCGCGGCGAGGAGCCACAGCGCGGCGGCGCGGCGGCGCATCAGAACGACCCCTCCAGGAAGAAGAGCGTCACCCCGGCGGCGCCGGCTGCGGCGGCCACGCCGTAGAGGATGTTGGCGGTCTTGGACTTCGACTTCGCATCGTCGTAGTTCTGTTGCGGGTCGCCGGAACCGCTCATCAGCTTGTCGCTGGCCTCCTGCGCCTGCACCCCGTAGTAGACGCCGGCCCCGGCGGCTGCCACTGCCACCCCGCCGGCCACCCAGGTCCAGAGCTTGCCGCCCTTCTCCACCGGCTTCGGCGCCGGCGTGGGCGCCGTCGCCGCCGCCGGCGCGGGCGTGGCGGGCGCGGGGTCGGCCGCGGCCGCCTTGGGAACCGGGGGCGGGGGCAACGGCACGGCGACGGGCGGCGGCGGCTCGCTCGCGCCCTTCACCAGGGCGAAGTCGAGCTGCAGCGAGCGCTCCGGCGCCAGCGCCACGTCGCGGGTCACCGTCTCGTAGCCGGCCTTCACCAGCGACACGACGTGCGTGCCGTGGGGGAGGACGATGCTGAAGGGGGTGCGGCCGCGGGACTGCCCGTCCACCAGCACCTCGGCCCCCGGGGGCTGCGAGTAGATGAGCATCTGCTGCACCCCGGTGGCCGCCAGCCGCGATTCCAGATTCGCGACCGCACGCTCCACGGTTTCACGGTCCTCGGCCCCGGGCACCTCGCGCAGGTAGTCGTGGTAGCTCGCCAGCGCCGCCGGGATGTCGCCGAGCTTCTCCTGGCACTGGGCGATGTTGTAGTGGAGCACCCCGTGCGGCCGGAGCCGGTAGGCCGCCTGGAACTCGGCGATGGCCTCGCGGTACCGCGCCTGACGGTAGAGCTCGGACCCCTTCTTGTAGTGAGCCTTGGCCTGGGCGGTCTGGTCGGGCGCTTGCTTGGCGCCGCCCGAAGGCGGGGCGCCCCTCGCCGGCGCCGCGGCGAGGATGGCCAGAGCGACGGCCGCCAGGGCGGGGGCGCGCAGGGCCTTCATCGGGCTCGTGGCGTGCTCATGGCGCCGTGGCCGTGGTCACTGGAACGGGTCGGGCTTCAGGTCGTCCACCTTGCCGTAGGGATTCTCGTCGTCCGCGGCCTTGGCGCCAAGTTCCTTGACGGCGCGGGGCTCGGCTCGGGCCAGGCGAACCTCCACCACCCCGTCCGAGGCGCGGACCCGGCGGGCCAGCGCCCGGAAGCCGCTGCGGGCGAAGCGGTACTCGGCCTCGCCGCCGGCCTCCATCTCGACGTCCAGCGGCGTCGCCCCGATGCGGTCGTTGCCCCGGAAGACCGCGGCCCCCGGCGGCTCGGAGCGGAGCGTGACTCGCAGGAGCGGGACGGGGACGAGAGCAGGGGCCGGGGCGGCCGAGGCCAGGACTGGGTTCGGGACCTCGGAGGGCGAGGCGGCGGCAGGGGACGGGGAAGCGGCCGGTCCGCTCCGGCCCAGCGGCACCACGCCGGTGGCGAGGCCCAACACGGCCAGGGCCGCGGCCGAAATGCCGCCCAGGAGGACCGCGCGGGGGCGGCGGCGGACGCGATCGAAGTCGGGCGGCGGCGTGGGGATGGCGGGCCGCGGCGAGGGCGCGGGCGCCTCCTCGACGCGCCTGGCCGGGGCCGACACCACGTCGTCCGATTCGAGGGCCACCGTCTCGCCGCGGGGGGGCGAGGGGCGGCGCGGCGCGGGGAAGCGGGCCGTCGTGCCCGTCGGCGGCGGCACGGGCGGAAGGCCCTTCACCGGCGTCATCATGGGGGCGAGCCCCACCGCCGTCAGCGCGCGGCAGAGGTCGAGAGACACCTCGGCCATGTCCTGCTGGCGCCCCTCGGGGCGTTTCACCATCGCCCGGAGCACCATGGCCTCGGCCTCGGCGGGCAGGTCCGGGCGGATGCGGCTCGGGGGGACCGGCGGCTCCCCCTGGTGCTTGAGGAGCGTCGCCAGCGGCGAGTCGCCCTGGAACGGCAGCCTGCCGGTGAGCATCTCGTAGGCCAGAACTCCGAAGGCGTAGACGTCGCAGCGGTGGTCCACCGGGCCGCCCATGGCCTGCTCCGGCGCCATGTACTCCGGCGTGCCGATGATCGACCCGGCCCGGGTGATGCGGCCGCCCTCGGGCACGCCGTGCGTCTTGGAGATGCCGAAGTCGAGGACCTTGACGAGGTCGGCGCCGTCGTCCCGGTGCACCAAGATGACGTTCTCGGGCTTCAAGTCGCGGTGCACCACGCCGCAAGAGTGGGCCGCCCCGAGCGCCTGGCAGATCTGGGCCAGGATTCGGAGCGCCCGCTCCACCGGCAGCGCCCCGTCGCGCCGGATGAGGCGCGCCAGGCTCTCCCCCTCCAGGGCCTCCATGACGAAGTAGAACGAGCCGCCCGGCGTGCGCCCGAAGTCCACCACGTCCACCACGTTCTCGTGGTCGATGATGCTGGCGGCGCGGGCCTCCTGCTCGAAGCGCCGCACCAGCTCCTCGTCGCGCGAGTACTCGGCGCGCAGCACCTTCACCGCCACCTGCTTGCCCAGGCTGATGTGCTCGGCGAGGAACACCGTGCCCATCCCCCCTTCGCCGATGCGGGAGAGGAGCCGGTAGCGATCGCCCAGGATGAGCCCGACGAGGCCGGCGGACTGGGACAGGGGTGTCCCGTCCAGAGGGCACAGGGGAAGCCCCTCCTCGCGCTGCGTCTGGCAGGTCGGGCAGACTGACATGATGCAGGCGCCGAATTTGGATTAGGCTATCATAAGCGGGCGTTTCTCCAAGAGAGGGTGCGTGGCCGAACTCTTCGTCGTGAACGGCATCTGCGGCGGGACGGTCTTCTTCCTGCCGGACGTGCCGACCGTGCTCGGCCGATCGGCGGAGTGCCACGTGCAGATCGCCGATCCGTGGATCTCCAGCATGCACGCCATGTTCGAGCGGCGCGCCGACTCCCTGTGGGTGGTGGACCTCGACAGCCGCAACGGCACCTTCGTGAACAATGCCCGGGTTCGCGAGAGCGCCATCAAGCCCGGGGTGCGGCTGCGCTTCGGCAAGACCGTCGTGGAGGTGCGCGACGGCGAGTCGGCCTCTGGCGAGCAGCCCGACGTCCTGACCCAAGCGGGTACCATCGTCCGCTACCTCTCGGATCTGCAGAGCGAGGTGATCCAGTCGAAGGATTCCGAGCCTCTGCGCGATACCGACCCGGGGCTCCGGCGCACCCCCACCCGCGCCGGGGCGGTGGCCCGCCGCCAGGTGGCGGTGCTGAACGACATCGGCAAGGCCCTGGTGGACGCGCCCGGCCTCGACGACTGCCTGGCCAAGATCCTCCACACGGTGGCCGCGGCGGTGCGGGCCGAGCGCTCCTCGCTCCTGCTCATGGACGAGTCCGGCCGCATGGTGGCGCGCGCCAGCGAGCCGCAGGGCTCCCCGCCCCGCATCTCCGAGACGGTGGTGACCGCCGCGGCCCAGAGCCGCGCCGGGCTGCTCACCCTGGACGCCCAGCAGGACCTGCGCTTCTCCGGCTCCCAGTCGGTCATCGCCCAGGGCATCCGCTCCTGCCTCTGCGTGCCCATCTGGGCGGACAACCGCATCCTGGGGATGATGGTCCTCGACCGCGGCTTCGTCGACCCCTTCACCGCCGACGACCTGGAGCTGGTGACGGTGGTCGGCTACCAGGCGGCGCTCGCCATCGAGCGGGCCCGCTTCCTGGAGCGGGCCCAGTCGATGGAGGAGCAGCGGCGCAAGCTCCTGCGCCACTTCTCCCCGGACGTGGCCAACATGATCCTGTCGCAGGAGCAGCTCGACAAGGACCCGCTCGACGCCTCCATGCGCGAGGACGTGACCGTCCTCTTCAGCGACGTCCAGGGTTTCACCGGGCTCACCGAGCGCCTGCCGCCCCTCGAGCTGGCGTCCCTGCTGCGCGACTACTTCCGGGCCATGACCGAGGCCATCTTCGAGGAGCGCGGCACCCTCGACAAGTTCATCGGCGACGGGCTCATGGCGGTGTTCGGCGCGCCGGTGGCCCAGGCCGACGGGGCCGAGCGGGCGGTGCGCTGCGCGCTGCGGATGCAGCGCCGCGTCGAGGAGTTCAACACCCGCCTGCCGGCCGACCGGCGCCTGGCGATTCGCATCGGCGTGAACACCGGCCGGGTGGTGGCCGGCAACTTCGGCTCGCCCGACCGCGTCGAGTTCACGGTGCTGGGCGACACCGTCAACGTGGCGGCCCGCCTCGAGAGCATGGCCGAGCCGGGCGCGGTTCTGGTGGGCCCGGGCACCTTCGAGCGCACCCGCAACGCCTTCGCCTTCCGCGCCCTCGGCCCGCGCCCGGTGCGGGGCCGCTCCCAGAACGTGGACGTCTGGCAGGTGAGCGGACCCCTGCCTTAGCAGGTGGGCTGGTGAGATCAGGCAGGCTCGTCGGCGCGGAACCGGCCCGGGCTCGACTGCTTCGCCGCCGCCCCCCTCGCTGCCAGCCCCCGCACGGCGAGCGGCTTCACGGAGTGCGCAGTCGGATTCGGCGTGCTGGCACCCCCTGGCCGCGGCGCCGCGCGGCTTTCCGTGCCCAGGCCACGAACCCCTTGGAACCGCAACCATTTCGTGCGAGTCTCTCCCGCTCTGGATCGAGGAGGCGGGCAGCAGCGATGCAGTTGACGGTGCGGGAGGCGGCGAGACACCTGGGCGTCACGGAGCAGGCGCTCCTCCGGTGGGCAGAGCGTGGCGAGCTCCCCGCCCAGCGCGTCAACGGCCAGTACCGCTTCAACCGCGTCGAGCTCCTGGAGTGGGCGGCGGAGCGCCGCCTTCCGGTGGCGCCCGAGATCCTCGAGGAGCCGGGGGCGGTCTCGCCCCGGATCTCGCTCTCGGCGGCGGTGCGCGCGGGCGGCGTCCACCCGGGCGTCCCCGGGACCGACCGCGAGACCATTCTCCGGGCGGTGGTGGACCGGCTGCCGCTCCCGCCCGGCGCCGATCGCGCCCTGCTCCTCGACACCCTGCTGGCCCGGGAGCGCTTGGGCTCCACCGCGGTGGGCGGCGGCTTCGCCATCCCCCACCCGCGCGAACCCATCGTGCTCCGCGTGCGCGCGCCGGCGCTGGCCGTGTGCTATCTGGAGTCGCCCGCCGACTTCGACGCCCCGGACGGGAGGCCGGTGGAGACCCTCTTCGTCCTCATCACCCCTTCAGTCCGCGACCACCTGCACCTCCTGGCGTCGCTGGCCGCGGCGCTGCGCGACCCGGCCCTGCGGGAGCGCCTGTCCGCCCGCGCCGGGCTCGAGGCGCTCCTCAACCAGCTGGAGCGGCTGGAGCGCGAGCAGGCGGCGCGGCGGGCCCGGGCCCTCGAGCGGAAAGACCGCGAGTGAGCGGGCTCGTCCTCGCGGTTCTGGCGATCGCCCTGATCGGCTCGAGCGGGCTCTGGGCGCTGGCGCTGCGCCGCGACCCCCAGCTCGGCCAGCGCCTCGCCACCGTCGCCTTCCTGGCCGGGGCGGCCCTGGGGCTCGCCGCCGCCGTCCAGGGCCTGGCCGGCCCGCCCCAGGCAGCGCGCCTCGCCTGGTCGGTGCCCGCGGGCTCCCTCTCCCTGCGCCTCGACGCCCTCTCGGCCCTGTTCCTCGTCCCGGTGTTGGCCGTCCCGGCGCTGGGCTCGATCTACGGGCTCGGCTACTGGCCGCAGCCGTCGCTCGGCTCGAGGTCGGTGCGGCTGCAGCTCGGCTACGGCCTGGTGACCGCCGCCATGGCGCTCACGCTGCTCGCCGACGACGGGGTGCTGTTCCTCGTCGCCTGGGAGGTGATGGCGCTCGCCGCCTTCATGCTGGTGGTGACCGAGCCGGACAGGGAGGAGCCCCGGAAGGCCGGCTTCGTCTACCTCGCCGCCTCGCACGCCGGCGCCTTCGCCCTCTTCGGCGCCTTCGCCTGGCTCGCCTCCCTGGCCGGCTCCTTCCAGTTCTCCGCCTGGCGCGGCCTCTCCCTGGCCGGGCCCGCCGGGGCCGTCCTGTGGCTCCTGCTCCTCGCCGGCTTCGGCGGGAAGGCCGGCCTCATGCCGCTCCACTTCTGGTTGCCCGAGGCCCACGCCGCCGCGCCCAGCCACGTCTCGGCGCTCATGTCGGGCGTGCTCATCAAGACCGGGCTCTACGGCCTGCTGCGCCTCTCCGGCCTGCTCGCGCCCCCGCCCCCGGCCCTGGGGGCGGCGGTGCTCATGCTGGGAATCGCCTCGGCGGTGCTGGGGGTGGCCTTCGCCCTGGCCCAGCACGACGTGAAGCGCCTCCTCGCCTACCACAGCGT
>DASTPH010000075.1:0-13616 GCA_035762305.1 Anaeromyxobacteraceae bacterium | reverse complement strand
GGATCGGGCCGGCCGCCCGGTCCCGGCCGATGCGCGGGACGCCGCCTCGCTCTACGCCCTGGCCTACGGGCGGGGCCTGGTGCGAGCCGGCATCCGCACCCAGCCAGGCGATCTGGTCTTCCTCGCGGACCGACCCGGCGGCGGTCCCGCCCACGTGGGGCTCGTGGCCAGGGTGGATCCCGACGGCACCGCCCTGCTGATCCATCGCATGGCGCGCGGGGTCGTTCGCCTCCGGGTGAACCTGGGCTACCCCGGGCGCATCGCCGACCCAGCCACCGGCAAGCGGCTCAACGACGCGCTGGCGCTCGGGGCGGTGGCGGTGCCGGCGGGGAGCCTGGTGGTGGCGGTGGCCTCGCCGCCGTGATCACTACCGCTGGTACTCGAAGCGCCCGCCCACCATGGTGTGGGTCACCTCGGCCCGGAGCAGGTCGTCGGGCCCCCCGACCATGACGTCCCGGTCGAAGATGGTGAGGTCGGCGTCCAGGCCCACCCGGATGATCCCGCGCCTGGCCTCGGCGTGCGCGGCGAAGGCGGCGCCGGCCGTGAACGCCCGGACCGCCTCCTCCCGGCCCAGGCGCTGCTCGGGCATCCAGGCCCAGGTCCACCCGGCCGGGCGCCGCGCCTCGGCCGCGAAGAGGCCCAGCCGCGGGTCGTGGCTCTCCACGGGGAAGTCCGACCCGAAGGCCAGCGGCAACCGCGAGTCGAGCGCCAGTCGCCAGGCGTAGGCCCCCCTGAGGCGATCGCTCGCCGGGCCCAGGCGCTGCTCGGCCCAGGGGGCGTCGCTCGTCGCGTGGGTCGGCTGCATGGAGGCGACCGCGCCGACGTCTCGCAGGATGAGAAGGTCGCTCGGCCTCACCATCTGAAGATGCTCCACCCGCGGGCGCAGCGCCCGCAGGTCCACCACCTGGGCGGCCGCGGCGAAGGCCGCCGCCACCTCCGCCACCGCCCGATCGCCGATGGCGTGCACCGCCGGCTGGAACCCGCCTCGCGCCGCTTGGAGCACCCGGGCCCGCAACTCCGCCGGCGCCGTCACCAGGAGCCCGCTGGTCGAGGGATCGTCGGAGTACGGCTCGAAGAGCGCCGCGCCCCGGCTCCCGAGCGCCCCGTCGGCGAAGAGCTTCACCGCCCGGACGGTGAGGCGCCCCACCTCGGGCGTCCCGGTCCAGAGCGCTAGCTGCTCCGCGAGCAGCGACCGCGGGGCCTGCCCGTCGATCATGGCGTAGACCCGGAGCGGCAACCGGTCGGCGGCCGCGAGCGACCGGTACACCTCCAGCGTCTGCGGGTCCACCCCGGCGTCGTGGACCGAGGTGAGCCCGACCCGCACCAGCTCGGCCATGGCGGCGCCGAGGAGCCGCTCGATCTCGTCGCGCGTCGGCGGCGGGATCCGGTCGTTCACCAGGTCGGCCGCGTTGTCCACCAGGACCCCGGTGGGCCGATCGGCGTCCTGGCGGATGATGCGTCCGCCGTCGGGGTCGGGCGTGCCGGGGCCGATGCCGGCTGCCTCCAGGGCGCGCCGGTTCACCCACACCGCGTGGCCGTCCACCCGCCACAGCACCACCGGGTGGTCCGGCACCCTCGCCGAGAGGGCTCGCTCGGTGGGGAAGCGGGCCCCGGGCCAGAGGTTCTGATCCCATCCCCGGCCGCGAATCCAGGTTCCGGGCGGCAGGGCGCGCGCCCGCTCGGCCGCCCGGGCGGCGCACTCCTCCTCCGAGCGCGCCCCGCTGCAGCGTACCTCCACCGCCGCCCTCCCCAGCCCCAGCACGTGGCCGTGGGCGTCGGCGAGCCCCGGCAGCACCGCCCCGGAGCCGACGTCCACCACCTTCACCTTCGGGCCCGCCTCGCGGGCGCATTCGTCCCTGGAGCCGACGCAGGCGATGGCGCCCCCGCGCACCAGCACCGCCGAGGCCGTGCCGTGGGGCCGGTCCAGGGTGTAGACGCGGCCGACGATGAGCGTCTGGTCCATGATCACCTCCGGGGCCGGCCTCGATCCTGCGCAGGCGAAAGCCGCCGCGGCCAGGGCAGCGAGCCCAGCAAGCCCCGCCGTCCTCATCGCGCGGCCCCTTCCTGCTTGCGGGGGAGCAGGCCGGGGCGGCCCGGCGGCGGGGCCTGCTGCGACACCCTGGGATTCAGCGGCTCGACCGGCGGCGGCTGGAGGAGCCGCGCCTTGGCCTCCCAGGCCTTCTGGTGCGCCGGGTTCGCTTCGAGGACGGCGTCGAGGGCCGCCACCGCGGCGTCGACGCGCCCCAGATCGGCCTCGGCCCGCGCCAGCAGCATGCGGGCGCGCAGGAGATCCGGGTACGCGGCCGCCAGCGGACCCAAGCGGGCCGCCGCCCGCTCCCGCGCCACCTCGGAACCGGGCGCCATGAGGTCCGCGACCGCCTCCGCCATGTCCAGCCAGGGATCGGCCAGGCGATCGGCCCGGGCGCCGTCGACCGGGCGCCGGGCCTGCTCGAGCTCGCCGGCGAGGGCGTCGCGCATCGCCACGGCCCGAACCACGGCCGGATCGTCGCGGTGCCCGGCCACGGCCCGGAGCTCCCCGGCCGCCTCCCTCTCCAGCAGGTCGGCCCGCGCCCGCAGCGCCTGGATCTGCTCCTCCAGCGTCCGCAGGCGCTCGAGCGGCCCGGCCTCGCCACCTGGCCCCCCCTCGGCCGGCCCGGCCTCGAGCCGGGAGCGCTCGGCTTCGAGGGGCCTGGCCTCGGCCTCGAGGCCGGCCACCAGCTCCCGATCGTCGGCCGCCGCCAGGGTGAGCGCCAGGGCGCGGTCCGCGCGAGCCTGAAACAGCCCGGGATCGAGGCGCGCCGCCTCGACCAGGATCTCCGCCGCACGCTGCAGGCTGCCGGCGTCGTCGGCGGCGAGCAGGCGCAAGCCTTCCTGCCGCCGGAACAGGGCCTCCGGGGACACCTGCCGCGGCTCGTGCCAGAGGAGGCCGCCGGCCGCCACCGCTGAAACGGCCAGGAGCAGGGGCCCGAGCCACGCCCACATGAGGCGCCGGCGGCCATGCCGCGCTGGCACGGTGGAGGCGCCGGCGTCGCCGCCCGGTGCGGGCTCCGGTTCCGGAGCGCCGGGCTGGGGCTCGCGCGGGACGGCTGCCTGCTCGGCGGCTCTGGCGGTCGCCGGCGCCGGGCCGGGGGACGGAGCGGAAACGGGCCGAGCGGCAACCGGGGCCGGCGCCCTGGCGGGCGGAGCGAACGGCCGGAACACGCCTCGGGTCCAGGCCGGGTCTCTCGGCGGATGGGCGTGGAACACGTGCCGGCAGCGGCTGCACTGTACCGGCGCCCCGCCCGGCGGCAGGACCCGCTCGTCGAGCTCGTACAGGGTGGAGCAGCGCTGGCAGCGGAGGCGCACGGGGTGAACGCTAGCTGAAGCTGGACGGCGCGGCCAAGGCGGCCAGTCCTCGACCGCCTCCTAGCCCGCCAGGACCCGGGCGGCGGCGGAGATCCGGGCCACGTTGGGCAGCGCCGCGTCCTCCAGGTGGCGCGCGTAGGGGATGGTGTCCTCCAGGCAGACCCGGGCGTACCGCGGCGCGAGGCCCGCGGAGAGGACCACCGCGGCCAGCTCGCCGGAGAGCCCGAACTCCCGGTAGTCCTCGTCCACGACCAGGAGGCGCCCGGTGCGGCCGACCGAGGCCACCACCGCATCGCCGTCGAGCGGCCGCAGCGATCGCAGGTCGATCACCTCGCAGTCGATCCCCTCCCCCGACAGCGACTCGGCCGCCGCCAGGGCTCGGTGCACCCCCACCGCCAGGGAGACGATGGTGAGCCGGCTTCCGGGCCGGCGCAGGGCGGCGCGGCCGATGGGCACCTCCAGACCCGGCGCCACCTCTCCCTCGCGCCCACCGAGCGGGACGTCGAAGGACACGGTGTCCCGTCCGCCTCGGCCCATGAACTCGAGCCAGCTGGCCGAGAGCAGCTTGTGCTCCAGGAACACCACCGGCCCCTCGTGCCGGAGGGCAGCCGCCATGAGGCCGTAGGCGTCCTGGGGAGTCGACGGAACCACCACCGACAGGCCCGGGATGCCGGCCAGCAGGCCCCACAGCGCCTGCTCGTGCTGGCCCCCGTCGCCGTAGCCACCCCCGCAGGCGGCTCGCACCACCAGGGGGGCCTTCCAGGTCCCGGCTGTGAAGGCCCCCACCTTGGCCGCCTGGTTGAGCAACGAGTCCAGGCACGAGCCCACGAAGTCGACCAGCATCAGCTCGGCGATGGGCCGGAGCCCGCCCAGGGCGGCCCCGACGGCAGCGCCCATGAAGGCCCCCTCGCTGATGGGGGTGGCCAGCACGCGCTCGGCCCCGAATCGCGCCAGCAGCGGCGCCCGGATGGTGTCCACGTCCTCGCCCAGGATCACCACCCGGGGGTCGCGCGCCATCGCCTCGGCCACGGCGGCGTCGACGGCGGCGCTGAACTCGAGGCGCATCAGGCCGTCCCTCCGGCGGACTCCACCGCCGCCGCCACCTCGGCCCGGGCCTCGTCTTCCAGCCGGGCCGCGACGTCCTCGCCCACCGAGCGGCGCGCCCGCTCCAGGGGGTCGCGCTTGGTGTCGCGCTCCTTCTGGCGAGCCAGGCGCATGAGGTCGATGAGCCGGAAGAGCGCCCCGGCGCGCGCGCCCAGGCCGCCGCCGCCCGGCGCTACCGCCGCGGCCGCCACCTCCCGCAGCAGTTCTCGCCCCTCCCCCGCCGGCGAGCGGGCCACGCGGACCAGGAAGTCGCCGAGGAGATGGCCGTCCAGCCGCGACACCTCCGCCCGGATGAACGACGGTCCCTTGCCGCGGCGGGCCCGCTCGATGGCCGGGGCGACGGCCCGAGTCACGGCCACGGGGTCCACGCCGTCGACCTCCTCGGCCGGCAGCCCGAAGGTGGAGGCGCGCGCGGCGATTCCCCCGGCGGTGAGGGTCTGGCTGCGGGTGTTGATGGCCCAGCCGTTGTCCTTGCAGACGAAGAGCAGGGGCAGCCGCCACGCCGCGGCGAGGTTGAGCGCCTCGAGGAGCATCCCCTGGTTCATGGCGCCGTCCCCGAAGAAGGCCACCGCCGCCGAGCCCGGCCGGAGGGCACGCCCGGCCAGCGCCAGCCCGGCGCCGAGCGGCGCCGACGAGCCGACGATCCCGGACGACACCGCCAGGTGGGCTCGAGACATGAGGTGCATGTGGCCGGCGCGGCCGCGCTGGAGGCCGTCCTCGCGGCCGAGCAGCTCGCGGAGCATCGAGGCCAGGTCGACGCCGAGCCCGGTCAGGACCGGGGTGGCTCGGTGGTCGAGGGCCACCGCGTCGCCTGGGCGCAGGCAAGCGACCACGCCGGCCGCGACCGCCTCCTCGCCGGTGCCGAGGTGCATCTCGCCGGAGATGCGCCCCGCCTGCCAGAGCGCGGCGATGGCCTCCTCGAAGGCCCGCGCCCTGGCCATCTGCCGGAAGAGGGCGATCGGGTCCACGCGCGCCCAGCATACGACACCCGCCCCCCGCCCTTCACGGCGTGCCTTCGATCGGGCGCTCCGGACGCCGCAACGGGACCCCTTCCGGGGCGGCGACCTCCAGAAAAGCGCGGGCCTTGCCCAGCCGCGCCGGACCGATGCCCCGCACCCGGCGCAGGGCCTCGACGCGCTCGAACGGGCCGCGCGCCTCGCGGTCGGCGACGATCTCGGCCGCCAGCGTCGGAGAGAGCCCCGGAACCGCAGCCAGGTCCTCGGCCGAGGCCTGGTTCGGATCGAGCGTCAGGCCGAAGAGGACGCGCTCGCGCCCGTCGAGGTCGCGCCGCGGCCCCGGGTCCCCGCGGCAGCCCACCCAGTGGCGGGGCGGCTCGCCCCGCCCGTCGGGCTCGCAGGCTCGCGCCCGGTACGGAAACGGCCGGCAGGCCCGCCACAGCGAGGGCAGCAGCGTCAGCGCCACCAGCGCCATGAGCGCGAACCGAGCCGGCACGCACGGCTGCTCTAGCAAGGAGCAGGCCGTCGCTCTCTCGAGCGATGGCTCGCTCTCGAGGACGTGACCGAGGGGTGTACCGCAATGGGATACGGCGTGCGCAATCGATGATTGATCATGCCTGGTCAGAAACGGCCCCGGGCCGCAGCCCTTCCGGCGCGCAGAAGACGCGTTCGCGGGGCGAGAAGCCTCTCGCACGCGTGACCGTCCAGGTCACCAGGTCGGCTCCTGGCCGTCCCGCACAAGACGACCTGAGCGGCGCCACTTCGCGGTGCATGCCCCCCGCTTCCAGCGACGCGGCACGCCCCCCGTGCAAATGAGGCGAGTGCCGCCCGGAGCGGCAAGCTCCGGTCGCGGCACTTAATGCCGCGACCCATGCGTATCGATCGGCTTTAAGGCCGCGAAGCGGCCCCGGCCGGGAGTCCGGCCGTAGCAGGGGGGAGGCTCCGGCGGCTTTGCCGACGGAGGGGGGCGGCACGCCCCCTTACAAATGAGGCTAGTGCCGCCCGGAGCAGAATGCTCCGGTCGCGGCACTAGCGGCGCCGCCGCGCGCGCCCTCGCGGCGCCACGTCGTCCTTGGCCAGCTTGTACTCCAGGGCGTCGCAGAGCGCCTGCCAGACGGCGCCGAGCAGGTCGTTCGACACGCCGGCGGTGCCGAAGAAGCCCCGCCCGTCGGTGCTCTCCACCAGCACCCGCGCCGTGGCGGCGCTGCCGGCCAGCCCGGGGAGGTTCCGCGCCCGGGCGTCGATGACCTTGAGCTCCTTCAGCTCCGGGTAGCTTGGCTCCAGGGCCCGGTGCAGCGCCGTGTCCAGGGCGTGCACCGGCCCCACGCCCAGGGCCGCGGCGTGGACCGTCTCGCCCCCCACCGCCACCTCGACGGTGGCCTCGGTGAGCCCCCGGCCATCGGCCCGGCGCAGGTCGAGCACCCGGTGCGACAGCGGCCGGAAGTACGGGCGGCGGCGCCCCGCCAGCTCGCGCAGCACCAGGTCGAAGCTGGCCTCGGCCCCCTCGTAGCGGAAGCCGCGCTGCTCCCACTCCGCCAGCTTCCGGAGCACGCGGCGCGGGCCCGAGCCGCGGGGTGGGCGCCCCAGCTCGCGCGCCAGGTGCAGCGCCAAGGGGCCGCCGCGGGCGTCGCTCACCGCCGGCTCGGGTCGGTTACCCACCGCGGCGGGATCGACGTGGAAGAGCCCGCGCCCGTCCTCGGCCGGGAAGGCGTCGCGCCCGGCGTAGGGCTGGGTCCGGGGGGGCTCGAGATCGGCCAGCTCGGCCACGAAGTGGGCGATGCCGGTGAGGTGGCGCAGCTGCCCCTCGCGCACGGCCCGACGGTCGAGCTTCAGCTCCAGGGCCGCCGCTACCGCCACCAGGTCGGCGGCGCCGCAGCGCTCTCCGTAGCCGTTCACGGTCCCGGCCACCACCGTGGCCCCCTTCCCCACCGCCGCCAGCGCGTTGGCCACCGCCAGCCGGGCGTCGTCCCTGGGCCGCACTCCGACGGCGGCCCGCCCAGCCACCTTGCGCGCGGCCGCCACGGCGGCCTCGACCTCGGCGGGCAGCGCTCCCCCCCGGGTGTCGGAGAGCAGGACGGCCTCGGCGCCGGCCCGGGCCGCGGCGTCCACCGCCGCCAGCACCAGCACCGGATGCTCGCGCCAGCCGTCGAAGAAGTCCTCCAGGTCCACCACCACCTCGCGCCCGGCCGCGCCCGCCCTCCGGGCGGCCGCGCCCACGGCCACCGCGGCATGGGAGGCGCCGGGGGAGCGGCGCCGCCACGTCGGCACGAGGAGCGTCACCGCCGGGGTGCCGGCGCGAAGCGCGGCGGAGAGACCGGCCGCGTCGGCGGCCCGGCCGCGCAGGGACACCTCGGCGCAGGCGCAGAGGCGCACCGCGTCGTCGGCGAGCCCCCGCGCCAGCCGGAACAGCTCCCGATCGCCGGCGCGGGAGGGCCAGCCGGCCTCGACCCAGGCCACCCCCAGCTCGCCGAGGCGCAGCGCGATGCGGAGCTTGTCGCGCGCCGAGAAGTGGATCCCGGCGGCCCGGGCTCCCTCGGTGAGGGTGGCGTCGTAGAGGCGGACCCGCACTCCTCATCCCTCGGGCGGCGCGTCCAGGCCGAAGGCGGCGTGGAGCTCGCGCACCGCCGCCTCCAGGTCCCGCTCCCCCACCACCATGGCGATCTTGATCTCCGAGGTCGAGATGAGCTGGATGTTGATGCCGGCGCGGGCCATGGCCTCGAAGGCCCGGGCGGCCACGCCGGCGTGGCGCCTCATGCCAGCCCCGACGATGGAGACCTTCCCGATCTTGGCGTCGGTCTCGATCTTCTCGGCGCCGATGGCCTTGAGGGTGCTCTCCACCACGTCCTTGGCTCTCGCCAGGTCCGACTTGGCCACCGTGAAGGTCAGGTCGGTCCGGCCGTCGCGGGAGGCGTTCTGCACGATGAGGTCCACCACGATCCCGGCCTCGGCCAGCGGCCCGAAGACCCGGGCCGCCACCCCGGGCCGGTCGTTCACCCCGCGGAGGGCGACCTTGGCCGCGTTCCGATCGCTGGCGATGGCGCTGACGGCGACCTGTTCCATGCCGGCCTCCTCCGGGCCGCAGAGCGTTCCCGGCTCGCCGCCGGCGCTCGACCCGACCCACAACGGGACGCGCTGCTTCATGGCGAGCTCGACGGCGCGGATGGGCGGCGCAACGCCCCCGGCGCCGGCGAGCTCGATCAGCTCCTCGTAGGTGAGGCGAGAAAGTCTCCGCGCCGAGGGGCAGACGGCCGGGTCCGCGCTGTGCACGCCCGGAGCCCGGCCGTGGATCTCGCAGGCCTGGGCCCCGAGCGCCGCCGCCACCGCCACCGCCGCCACGTCCGAGCCGCCCGGTCCCAGGGTGGTGAGGTTCCCCGCCTCGTCTTCCCCCTGGAGCCCGGCCACCACCGGGATCTCGCCGCGGTCCAGCGACCGGCGCAGCGCGCTTCCATCCACCGCGCGGAGGCGCGCCGCCGCATGGGCCGAGTCGCTGAGCAGGCCCGCCTGGCGGCCGGTGAAGCTCCGTGCCCGGCCTCCCTCGGCCTGGATCGCCAGGGCGGTGAGCCCGGCCGCCACCTGCCCGGCCGCGGCTGCCACCGCGTCCTGCTCGCGCCCATCGGGCCGGCCGAAGGCAGCCGCCAGGCCGAGGAGGCGGGTCACCTCCCCGGCCAGGGCCGAGACCACCAGCACCACCTCGTTTCCGGCGCGCTGCGTGCGCAGGGCCCGGCGAGCCACCTCCCGGATGTGCTCCAGGTCGACCACCGCCGCGCCGCCGTACTTCTGAACGATGAGCGCCACGCCGGGCCCCCCGCCCCGCGAATGCCGGGGCGGGCTCAGTATGGAGGGTCGGCCGCGAGTGTCAACGCGCGTGAGCGCCTCGGCCGCCCCGCGCGGGCGTGAGGCCGTGGGCGCCCGGACGTCCTCGCTGGATCATGGGAGCACAGAAAGCCTGTCCGCCAGCGGGGCTTCTACCCCACCAGCGGACTGGCCCCCCTCCCCCAAGGTGCGCGGCTCGGTGCATGGCAGCCGCTGCCACGGCCCGGGAGACGGGCCCAACGCTATGGCGGCGTCCCCTCCAGCAACAGGGCCCGGCAGGCGGCGCCTCCCTGGCGCAGGACCGCCGGTCCCCCGGACGCCACCGCGGCCGCCAGCTCCTCGCTCGCCCGATGACGGAGCCCCATCGCCAGGCAGACCTCGGCGAGCGCGACGCGCAGTGCCGGGTTCGCCGCACCGCGTGCCTCCCGCACCGTGCGACGCAGCGCCAGGGCCTGGTCCGAGCATCCCTTCGCCAGGGCCGCGCCCACGATGGCGCTCAGGATCCAGGGAGCCTCCGAGCGCGCCTCGCGCGGCTCGGGGAGGAGCGCCCAGGCGGCGAGGTAGCACGACGCCGCGTCCTGGTGGCGCCCGGCGGCGGCGTGGATCAGCCCTTGGCGGCACTCGGCTTCGAGGCCGTCGGCGCGGGATGGCTGGTTCGTGAGCACGTCGTCACCCGGGTAATAGAGAAGCTCCAAGCAACGGTAACCCGATCACCCCCGAGCCGTCTGTCGAGCGACCGTGCGACACCGGCCTGCCCGGCACCCGAATGGAGGGGGCTCCGGCCAGGCCAGCCGGTCGCAGGCGCCGCGGCGCCGGCCGGAGTGGTATGTAGGGCCCTCCACCGGGGCCGGGGTGACCCATGCAGCGCGTGCTCATCGACGGCGACACGCTCAGGCTGGAGGAGATCCGGGCCGTGGCCCGCGGCGAGGCCCGCGCCGAGCTGGCCCCGGGAGCCCGGGCCCGGGTGCGGGAAGCCCGGGGCCTGGTGGAGGCCCGCGCCGCCGAGGACGTGCCTCACTACGGCATCAACACCGGCTTCGGGACGCTGGCCGAGGTGGCGGTGCCGCGCGGCGACCTCCGCCGGCTGCAGCGCAACCTGGTGCTCTCCCACGCCGCCGGCGTAGGCGCGCCCCTCTCGCCGGAGGAGGCACGGGCCCTGGTGCTGCTCAGGGCCAACGTGCTCGCCAAGGGGTATTCGGGCGTCCGCGAGGAGACGCTGGAGCTGCTCGTGGAGATGCTCTGGCGCGGGGTGACGCCGGTGGTGCCCGAGCGCGGCTCGGTGGGGGCCTCCGGGGACCTGGCCCCGCTGGCGCACCTGGCGCTGGTGGTGATCGGCGAGGGCGAGGCCTGGGTGCCGGACGCCGGCGGGGCGCCGGAGCGCCTTCCCGGGGCCCGCGCCCTGGAGCGGGCCGGGCTCCGTCCGGTGGTCCTCGAGGCCAAGGAAGGGCTGGCGCTCGTCAACGGGACCCAGGGCATGGCGGCGGTGGGGGCGCTGGCCGTGCTTCGCGCCGAACGGCTGGCGCGCCTCGCCGACCTGGCCGGGGCCATGACGCTCGAGGGGCTGCTCGGCTCGCACCGCCCGTTCCTGGCCGAGGTGCACCGGGTCCGGGGCCAGCCGGGCCAGACGGCGGCGGCGGCCCACCTGCGCGAGCTCCTGGCCGATTCGGAGATCAACGCCTCCCACCAGGGGCCGGGCTGCCACCGGGTACAGGACCCGTACTCGCTGCGCTGCATGCCGCAGGTACACGGCGCCGCCCGGGACGGCATCGCCTTCGCCCGGGGGGTGCTGGAGCGGGAAGTCAACGCCGCCACCGACAACCCGCTGGTCTTCGCCGAGCTCGGCGAGATCGTTTCCGGCGGGAACTTCCACGGCCAGCCGGTCTCGCTGGCGCTGGACGTGCTGGCGCTCTCCGCCTCGCACCTCGCCACCATCTCGGAGCGGCGGGTGGAGCAGTTGGTGAACCCGTCCTTGTCGGGCCTGCCGCCCTTCCTGGCGCGCGACCCGGGGCTCGACTCCGGCTACATGATCGCCCAGGTCTCGAGCGCCGCCCTGGTGTCCGAGAACAAGGTGCTGTGCCACCCGGCCAGCGCAGACTCCATCCCCAGCTCGGCCGGGCGCGAGGACCACGTCTCCATGGGGATGACCGCCGCGCTCAAGGCCCGCCAGGTGGTGGAGAACGTCCGCACCTGCCTGGCGGTGGAGCTCCTGGTGGCGGCCCAGGCCATCGACCTGCGCCGGCCGCTCCGGCCGTCGCGCCGCGTGGGGGAGGCCCACGCCCGCCTGCGCGCCGCGGTGCCGCCGCTGGAGGGCGACCGGGAGCTGCACCGCGACGTCGAGGCGGTGTGCCGGCTGGTAGACGAGGGCGCGCTCGACGCGTGACCGCAGTACCTGTGCTGCGCCGCTTGAGCTCCCGGTGGTCCGGGAGCCTCGGGCCGTCTGGCTTGGAGCGCCGGTCTGGCCTGGAGCGCCCGGGCCTCGCCCGCCGGCGCTTCCCCGCAACCGTCCGAGGATACGGCGGTTGCGGCGCCGTGCCGACGCGCACCCCATCGCGACGGCGAACGCGCGTCTAAGACCGTCGCCAGGAAGGCACGGGACGATACACGCCTTTCGCCGTCGCGCCCCGGCGCCCCCGGGCGCGACGCCGCCGCGGGAGCCTGGTGGCGGCGAGGACACGCGCCGCCGGGCGAGGCCCGGGCGCACGGCCAGGGCCAGGCCGAGGGCCAGTTGCGGCGCGCCGGCGTGGGTCGCGGGAAAAGGTTGCCGCCACGAGGGGCGGCCGGCGGCCGCGCTCAGGCGCCGTGGCGCCGGTCGAGGCACAGCGCCTGGTTGAGCGCCACCACCGCCTTCTTGTAGTCGGGGCGGTCGATGACGAACTGCATGTTCACCTGGCGGTAGGACTGGGAGACGCAGTTCACGTTGACGCGGTTCTCCGCCAGCACCTGGGCGGCGCGGGCCAGCACCCCGGGGATGGCCATGTTCGAGCCGATGGCGCACACCATGGCCATGGGGGCGCTGGTGACCACCTCGTAGGTGTTCTCCAGCTCCTCCACGAAGGCCGAGGTGACCTCCCTTGCCCACACCACGTGGCTGATGGAGTTCGCGTTGGTGGCCTTGAGGATGTAGGAGATGCCATGTTTTCTAAAGATCTGCATCAGGTCCAGGTCGAATCCCACCGTCCCCACCATGTTGGGGTCGTGGATCTCGACCAGCGTCACCTTGTCGGTCCCGGCGATGACCTCCACCCGCGCCTTCTCCCCGACGTAGTCGGTGGTGATGAGGGTACCCGGGTCGTCGGGCTCGAAGGTGTTCTTGAGCCGCAGCGGGATGCCGGCCAGCTCCATGGGCTTGGCGGCCTTGGGGTGGATGGCCTCCATCCCCACGTCGGCCAACTGGTCGGCCACGTCGTAGTTGGTGCGCCCCACCTTGACGGTGTTCTCGGCGCCGACGATGGCCGGGTCGGCCGAGGAGAGGTGGAACTCCTTGTGGATGACGGCCTCGTCCGGCTTCAGCTCCACCGCCACCTTGCTGAAGGTGACCTCCGAGTACCCGCGGTCGAACTCCCGCATGATGCCCTCGACGCCCTTGGTGTAGCCGGTCACCACCACCACCTGCCCCTTCACGTCCACGCCCTGGAAGGACTCGTGGATCCGCTCGTCGATGGTGAGCGGGTCGTCGTCGTCGAATCCGGAGAGGTCGAGCAGCTGGGCCTTCACGCCCTTCTGCTTCAGGATCTCGACCGAGTTGAAGGCGCTGTGCGCCTCGCCGATGGCGGCCAGCATCTCCCGGGCCGCCAGGAGCAGGTTCTCCCGGCGCAGGTAGCCGGTGGCGAGCACGTGCCGCATGGCGTCGAGGGTCCCCTTGAGCTCTCGCACCCGCCTTTTCAGAAAACCGTCGGCCACCGAGAGATCGAGCCCCAGCGGCTCCATCCCCTTGTTGATGGCCATGAGCTTCCCGAGCAGCGCCTCCAGCGCCGCGGCGTAGTTGTCGCCCGAGGCGAACTTGGCGTAGATGCCCGCGACTCCGGTCTTCTTGTGCTCGAGGAGCTCGTTGGTCACGCCGGCGTACGCCGAGACCACGTAGACCCGCCCGTACACGTGTTTCGGGTCGCGCAGCATGATGTTCTTCAGCACCTCGTCGAAGCTCGACATCGAGGTGCCGCCGATCTTCTCTACCGTGATCATTCCGCCACCCAGTCGATTGGGAGAGCCCTGGAAAAGAGCACGAAGCGCCGGGACGGGCAAGCGCCGGCTCGCCCTCGCGACAACGCGTCGGTGGCGACGCCGACCTCGATCGGCCCGCCCCGGCGCCCGCCGCGCCCCTTCGCCGCCTAGTGCCGCGCCCCATGCGTATCGATCAGCTTTCAGGCCGCGAAGCGGCCCCGGCCGGGAGTCCGGCCG
>DASTPH010000074.1:0-10533 GCA_035762305.1 Anaeromyxobacteraceae bacterium | reverse complement strand
GCTCGTGGCGGGTCCCGGGGGCCGGTGCTATCGTCGCTGCCGGGTGTTCAAGAGCGCCTTCCAGGACCTGAACCGGGTGCGCGAGATCGCCACCGTGGTGGCCCGGCACGGCTTCGGGGCCTACCTCGAGCGCACCCGCCTCCGGGACCTGGTGGGCCGGGTCCCGGCCGAGGCCGCGCCGGCGGCGGAGGAGGCAGGCGGCGCCGAGGGCGCGCCCGACCGGCGCACCGCCATCCGCTTCCGCCGGCTCCTGCTCGACCTGGGCACCACCTTCATCAAGCTGGGGCAACTGCTCTCCTCCCGCCCGGACATGCTGCCCGGCCACTGGATCGAGGAGCTGTCCAAGCTCCAGGACGCCTGCCCGCCGCTGCCGCTCGCCGAGGTGCGCCAGGAGATCGAGCGCGGGCTAGGGCGCCCGGTGGGGGAGCTCTTCGCCTCCCTGGAGCCGGAGCCCCTGGCCAGCGCCTCCATCGCCCAGGTCCACCGCGCGCGGACCCATGTGGGCGAGGACGTGGTGGTCAAGGTGCAGCGCCCTCGCATCCAGGAGAGCGTCGAGGCCGACCTGGGGCTGCTCTTCTACCTGGCGCGGCTGCTCGAGGCGGTGGTGGAGGAGACCGGCGTCTACACCCCCACCGACATCGTGGAGGAGTTCGACAAGGCCATCCACGAGGAGCTGGACTTCGCCAACGAGGCGCGCAACGCCCGCGAGATGGCGCGCGCCTCGCAGGGGCTGGAGCTGCTGGTCATCCCCAGGGTTCACGACGCCCTCTCCTCGAGCACGGTGCTGACCCTGGACTACGTGGCCGGGGTCAAGGTGAGCGAGGTGAGCGCCGCCTCCGGCTACGACCTGGAGGCGGTGGCGCGCAACATCATCGAGGCCGCCTTCCGCCAGCTCTTCGAGGTGGGCGTCTTCCACGGCGACCCCCACCCCGGGAACATCCTGGTGCTCCCCGGCAACCGCATCGCCCTGCTCGACTTCGGGCTGGTGGGGCACCTCACCCGCCCCATGCAGGAGACGCTGGTGACGCTCATCATGGCGGTGGCGCTCCGCGACCCGGACACGGTGGCCCGCCTGCTCTACCGGATCGGCGTCCCGGAGGCCCATTCGCCCATCAGCGTGCTGCGCGCCGACATCGCCGGCATCCTGGAGCGCTACCTGGGCTTGAAGCTCGATCAGATCCGGACCACCACCCTGCTGCAGGACCTCCTCGACATGGCGGTCCGCCACAAGATCAAGGTGCCCAAGGAGTACGCCCTCCTCTCCAAGGCCTCCATCACCATCGAGGGGATCATCCGCCGCCTCTACCCCAAGCTCGACGTCCTGGAGGTCGGGCTCCCCTACGCCAAGGAGCTCCTGCTGCAGCGCTTCAATCCCTCCGACGTATCCGGGACGCTCATGAAGTCGCTGCTCAAGTTCCAGGGCCTGGCCGAGGACCTGCCGGCCCAGCTCTCCCAGATCCTGTCCGACCTCGAGGGCGGCAAGTTCCGGGTGAAGGTCCAGTCGGAGGAGATCGAGCGGCTGGCCCAGAACGTGCGCGTGCTCACCGTCACCCTGTTCGCGGGGGTGCTGGCGGCGGCCTTGATCGTGAGCGGGATCGGCCTGGTGGCGGCCGAGACCCGGGCCGGCGGCCGGCTGCCCCTGCTGGGCCTGGGCGCGCTGCTCCTGGCGGGGGTCCTGGTGGGGATGGTCATCGCCGGATGGCTCATCCGCGGGCGGGCCCGCAAGATCTCGTTGCGGCGGTTCCTTTCGCGCTGAACGGCTTGGCGCCGTCGGGTGGATTTCACGCCCGGATTGCGAGCCGGCCGGGCGGTTGCCAGATTGAAGGCGAGCGGCCGCCGTCCCGACCGGGGCACCCCGTGCGGGGCGCGGGCGCACGACATCGATCGGGGTGAGCCATGCCAGCGAGGAAGCTGTCGCCCGAGGATCTGTGTCGCCGCTGCGACGCCTCGCGCCTCGAGTTCCGGACCACCGCCGAGCTCGAGGACCTGGACCTGCCGCTGGGGCAGGACCGCGCCGCCGAGGCCATCCGCTTCGGCACCGCCATCCGCCAGGACGGCTACAACGTCTTCGCCCTGGGGCCGCCCGGCGTCGGCAAGGAGTCCCTGGTCTCCAGGGTGGTGGGCCGCCGCGCCGCCGGGGAGCCGACTCCCTCCGACTGGTGCTACCTGTACAACTTCGAGGACCGCCACCGGCCGCGGGCGGTGGAGCTGCCTGCGGGGCGCGCCGTGCAGTTCCGCGCCGACATGCAGAAACTGGTGGAGGAGCTCCGGGTCGTCATCCCGGCGGTCTTCGAGGGCGAGGAGTACCGCACCCGCCTCTCGGTTCTGGAGAAGCAGCTGGAGGAGAAGCGCGAGGAGGCGATGAAGCGGGTGCAGGAGCACGCCCGCGAGAAGGGGATCGCCGTGGTGCGCACCCCCATGGGCATCGCGCTGGCGCCCACCCGCGACGGCGAGGTCCTCGACCCGGAGAAGTTCCAAAAGCTCCCCGCCGAGGAGCAGCAGCGCATCCAGCGGGACATGGCCGCGCTGCAGGAGGAGCTGGGGGCGGCGATGCGCTCGGTGCCCCAGCTGGAGCGGGAGCACCGCGAGCGGGTGAAGGAGATGAACAAGGAGGTGGCCCTCTTCGCGGCGGGCCACCTCATCGACGACGTCCGGAAGGGCTACGCCGACCTGAAGGCCGTGCTCTCCCACCTCGAGGCCGTGCAGCAGGACGTGGTCGAGAACGTGCGCGACTTTCTCGGAAGCGGCGAGGAGGACGCCGCCGCCCAGATCCGCAAGCTCTTCGCCGAGACCCCCTCGGTGCAGCGCTACGGGGTGAACGTGATGGTGGACCACTCGGGCGCCACCGGGGCCCCGGTGGTCACCGAGGACCTGCCCACCCATCCCAACCTGGTGGGGCGCATCGAGCACCACGCCCACTTCGGCACGCTCGTCACCGACTTCACCCTCATCCGCCCGGGCGCCTTCCACCGGGCCAACGGCGGCTACTTGATCCTCGACGCTCGCAAGGTGCTCACGCAGGCCTTCGCCTGGGACGACCTGAAGCGGGCCCTGCGCGCCCGGGAGATCCGCATCGAGTCGCCGGAGCGGCTGGTGGGGCTCTCCGGGGCGGCGTCGCTCGAACCCGAGCCCATTCCACTCCAGGCGAAGGTGGTGCTCACCGGGGAGCGCTTCCTCTACCACCTGCTCTCGGCGTACGACCCCGACTTCCTCGAGCTCTTCAAGGTGGCGGCCGACTTCGAGGACCAGATCGACCGCGGCGATGGCAACGAGATGGCCTACGCGCGGCTGGTGGCCACCCTGGCGCGCGCCGAAGCGCTTCGGCCCTTCGACCGGGAGGCGGTGGCGCGGGTGGTGGAGCATGGGGCGCGCCTGGCGGGGGACGGGGAAAAGCTCTCGGCGCACCTCCAGGGCATCGGCGACCTCCTGCGGGAGGCCGACCACCTCGCCGGCGAGGCGGGCCGGCAGGCGGTGAGCCGGGCCGACGTGCAGGCCGCCATCGACGGGCGGATCCGCCGCTCCGACCGGGTGCGCCAGCGCCTGCTGGAGGAGATCGGCCGCGGCACCATCCTCATCGACACCGCCGGCGCCGCGGTGGGCCAGGTGAACGGCCTCTCGGTGTACCAGCTCGGGCAGCACGCCTTCGGCAGCCCGAGCCGCATCACCGCCCGGGTGCGGATGGGCAAGGGCGAGGTGGTGGACATCGAGCGCGAGGTGGAGCTGGGCGGGCCCATTCACTCCAAGGGGGTGTTCATCCTGGCCGGGTTCCTGGGCGCCCGCTACGCCGCCGACCGGCCGCTCACCCTCTCGGCCAGCCTGGTCTTCGAGCAGTCCTACTCGGGGGTGGAGGGGGACAGCGCCTCCTCGGCCGAGCTGTACTCGCTCCTGTCCGCGCTGTCCGGCCTGCCGATCAAGCAGTCCATCGCCGTCACCGGGTCGGTCAGCCAGCACGGCTCGGTGCAGGCCATCGGCGGCGCCAACGAGAAGGTGGAGGGGTTCTTCGACGTGTGCCGGTCGCGCGGCCTCGACGGCAGCCAGGGCGTGATCCTGCCGGCCTCCAACGTGAAGCACCTCATGCTGCGCGACGACGTGGTCGAGGCGGTGCGCGGCGGCCGGTTCCACCTGTGGGCGGTGGACCACGTGGACCAGGGCATCGAGATCCTGACCGGGGTGCCGGCCGGCGAGCGGGGACCCGACGGCCGCTGGCCGGAGGGCACGGTCAACGCCCGGGTGGCGGCGCGGGTCGCGGAGATGGCCGAGCGGGCCCGGACCTTCGCGGCGCCGCCGAAGGCGGAGGGGCCGGCGGGAGGGAGCCAGCCGTGACCGCGCCGCCGGAGCGGGCGCTGAAGCGCATCCTGGTGGCGCTCGACGCCTCCCGGGCCAGCCTGGACGCGCTCGTCGCGGCCGCGGCCCTGGCGGAGCGGCTCGGCGCCGAGCTGGGCGGGCTGTTCGTGGAGGACGAGATCCTGCTGAGCCTGGGCGGGCACCCCTTCGTCCGGCAGATGCGCCTCCCTTCCGGCGACTGGGGCCCGCTGGAGCCGGGCTCCATCGAGGCCGACCTGCGGGCCATGGCCTCGCGAGCCCGCGAGGCCCTGGCCCGGGCCGCGGCTCCGCGCCGGGTGACCTGGACCTTCCGGGTGGCGCGCGGCCGGGTCTCGCTGGAGGTCATCGCCGCCTCGGAGCACGCCGACCTGCTGGTGCTGGGCGTCTCCGGCCACCGGCTCACCCGCGGTCCCGGGGAGACGGCACGCGCGGCCGCGGCGCGGGCCCCGGTATCGGTGCTGCTCCTCACTCGCGGAGCCACGGTGGGGCCGCCCATCCTGGCGGCCTACGATGGCTCTCCCGCCGGCGATCGGGCCCTGGATCTGGCGGCGCGCCTCGCCGCAGCGGGCGCGGGCGAGCTGGAGGTGCTGGTGGCCGCCCGCGACCTCACGATGTCCCAGCGCCTGGCCGAGCAGGCGCGGCGCCGGCTGGATCGGCCCGGGGCCCGGGCTCGGTGGGCCGGCGGAGGCCGGCTCGAGGACCTGGTCGCCGCCGCCCCGCCCCATGCGCTGCTGGTGGTGGGGGCAGACGCCCCGGCGCTGGCGGAGGGCGGGCCGGAGCGGCTGCTCGCCCTGGCGCGCTGCCCGGTGCTGCTGGCGAGGTGAATCATGGCGGTGCCCGATTGCCCCGATCCCGTAGGGCGGGGGCTCGTCCCCCGCTGGCGGCGCAGCCGCCGGATCCACCCGTGCTGGCACGGTCATCAGTCGGCGCAGCCGAGCACGGCGGTCACGCCGAGCCGCCACAGCTCGACCCAGGCCGCCACCAGCGCCGCCGTCACCGCCACCACCATGTCGGGGCCCAGCATGAGCCACGCCGCCCGGGCCCGGGCGAAGCCGGTGGCGGCGGTGGCGATCCCCTGGATGGAGCCGGCGGCCAGCGCCCCGAAGAGCGCCACCGCCAGGCCGGCGAGGAGAAACGCGGCCGGGCGGTTGGCCACCCGCAGCGCCGCCCGGCCCACGGCGCGGGCCGGGCCTTCTCCCAGGATCGCAGCCCGGCCGAGCGCGGCATCGCCCACGGCGGCGACCAGGAGCGGCACCGCCACGGCGAAGGTGAGCGCGGCGGCCACCACCGCCGCGGCGCCCGGCCCGGCGGCCATGGCGCGCGCGCGGACGGTGACGAGGAGCGACGCCAGGGCCACGCCCCAGGAGAAGGCGGAGCCCAGCATCTCCAGGATCCACGCCAGCGCGGCCGTGCCCAGGAGGCGCGGCAGGCCGTAGGCGACCCCCAGGGCGAAGAGTGGCTGGGACGAATCGCGGCCGGCCAGGGTCTGGCCCAGGGTGGGAAGGGCGCCGGCTAGCCAGGCCAGGCGGGCGGCCCAGGCCAGGACGGATCCGCCGGCCCAGAGCCCGATGATCAGCGCGGCCCCGCGCGGCGAGGTGAGCGCGTCCACGGCCGCCTCGAGGGCCGCCTCGGGGAGCGGGGCCTCCTGCAACCGCAGCGCGGCGGCGGTCCCGGCCAGGTACCAGGCGAAGGCGGCTACCGGTGCGGCGAGCAGGGTGCGCGAGAGCGCGGCCACCATGCCCACCGGGGCGAGCCAGGCGTGCCGCACCGCGGCCCGCCAGCCGAGCCCCAGGGCGGCGCTCACGGTGGGACGGGTCACTGGCCGACCCTACCCCGGTCGAGGAGAGCTTGCGTCTGAACGCCAGGTCAGTATACTCGCGTTCAGGAGGCCGCCATGGACGGACTCACCGAACGGCAGGGCGAGGTGCTGCGCTTCATCGCGCGCGAGATCGAGGAGCGTGGCTACCCCCCCACCATCCGCGAGATCGGCGAGGCCCTGGACATCCGTTCCACCAACGGGGTCAACGATCACTTGAAGGCGCTCGAGCGCAAGGGCTTCCTCACCCGCGATCCGGTGAAATCGCGGGCCCTCATCCCCACACCCCGGGCCCGACAAGCGCTCGGCGGGCGCGGTGGCGGCTCGAACGTGATCTCGCTCGCCTCGCGCATGGCGGCGGCCAAGACCGGCGCCCGGCTGGTGGAGGTCCCCATCGTCGGCCGGGTCGCCGCTGGCCAGCCCATCGTGGCCGAGGAACGCATCGAGGACACCGTCCAGGTGGACGCCTTCTTCATCGGCACCACCAAGAAGGTCTACGGCCTGCGTGTGCAGGGCGACTCCATGATCGGCGACGGCATCCTCCCCGGCGACTACGTCTTCGTGAAGAAGCAGCTCCACGCCGACGACGGAGACATCGTGGTGGCCATGATCGACGACGAAGCCACCGTGAAGCGCGTCTACTTCGAGGGCGACCGGGTCCGCTTCCAGCCCTCCAACCCGCGCCTGGCCCCCATCTACGTGCGCAAGGACGACTTCAAGAGCACCATGATCCTGGGCGTGGTGGTGGGCGTGTACCGCAAGATGAGCTGACAGCGTAACTGCCGAGCCACCCGAAGGGTGGCGAGGCTGCTTCTGCAGCCGGTGTGCACTCCGCGTCCAACTCGGCTGGAGAACCCTACGGGCCCGGGCGTTCCCCAAAGCCTCGCCGCCCGTTCCGGGCGGCTCGAGTCTACCCCCTGGTCTTCGCCTGCCGGATGTACCGGTCGAGATCCTCGCGGTCGATGAGCGACAGGATCTCCACCGTCGCGCCTCGCTCGCCCCGACGGTAGATGAGCCGCACGTCGGTGGCCACCCGCACCCGGTAGTAGCCGGGGAGCCCTTCGAGCGGGATGGCGCGCAGGCTCGGGTGGCGGTGGTCCTGCGACAAGAGATGAGCCTGCTTGAAGGCGGCCCGCTGCACGCGCCGGTCCCACCCCTCGAGGGAGTCGTAGAACTCCTTGGTGTAGACCGGGAAGAGCCAGGTGGCGAGCGCGTCCTCGGGCTCGGCCTCGGTCGCCTCGGCGGGTTCCGGCGCCGCCGGCGCAGGCCCCGCCGCCTGGGCCCGCGCCTGGGACAGCGCCGCCTCCAGCTCCCGCTCGCGCTCGCGGGCCCGTTCGAGCCGCGCCTCCAGGGCCCCGGCCCGCCCCTCCAGCTCGCGGGCCGCCGCCCGCGCCCGCTGCGCCTCCTGCGCCTGGTCCTCCGACCGGGCGGCGGCCAGAGCCGCCTGCAGCCGCTCGACCTCCCGCCGCGCCGCCTCCGCCGCCGCGCGCGCCCTCGCCGCGTCGTCGACGGCCTGGGCCTCGCGGGCCCGGGCCTCCTTGAGCTGGGCCTGGACCTTCTCCCGCTGGACCTCGCCGCGGCGGCGGGCTTCCTCCCCCTCGGCGCGGGCGCGGGCCAGGGCTCGCTCCAGCTCCTCGGCGCGGCGGTCGCGCTCCGGCGGCGGCGGCGCGGGCTCGCCCTCGCCGGCGGGCGCCTCCCCGGGCTGGCGCGGGCCGTAGTACTCGCGGGCCAGCCAGTCGAGGGTGGGCCGGACCGCGTCGCGGACCCCCCGCTCGCGATCGGAGAGCAGCCGCCACAGGGCCAGGGCGGCCGCGCTCTCCGACGCGCACAGCCGAGCCAGCTCGGCCGCCAGCCCCGGGTGGAATCGCTCGCCCGCGAGGGGCGGCTCGCCGAAGGCGGCACGCAGGGCCCTCTGCACCGGCGCCGCCGCCGACGGCTCGGCCCGGATCTCGTCGGCGACCAGGTCGCAGCGCTGCACGTCGCCGAGCCCCTCGGGCCGGAATCCGGGCATGGAGAGCCCGAGCTCCTTGACGATGGCTCGCGTCTCCTCCGGAACCAGCGCCACGTAGAGGAAGACCGAGAGCTGGTCGCGGGAGAGCTCGTGGAGCGGCGGGTCCGCCAGGAGGCGCGGCGCCGACCGCGCCGCCCCCGAGGCCTTGGCTGCCCCCGAGGCCTTGGCTGCCCGCGGCACGCCAGCCCCTACTGCTCTGCCTCGCGCGTCTCGGCCTGGTACTTCTCGCCCTGGCCGATCTTCCAGCCCTCGGCGACCGGGAGCTCCAGCTTGTAGCTCGCCGAGACGTCGGCGCCGGACTGGCCGCGTCCCTCGACCCCCAGCGTGAAGACCACCTTCTCGGCCTCCCGCGGGAAGAGGTCCACGTACCAGGTTCCAAAGATCACGCCGGGCGGGAAATCTTCGGCGAACCGCTCCGGGTCGGCGAGCTTCATGTAGGGCTCGCCGGGACCGGTCATCTCGCCGTAGGGCTTCCCCTTGTCGTCCAGGAACTGGAAGCCGAGCTGCCGGAACGCCACCGGCACCACCGCCCTGGTCACGGTCTTGGCGCTTCCCGGGACGGTCTCCTTCTCCACCCGGCGCGGCGCCCCCCACAGGGCGAAGTCGATGCGCAACGATCGGGCGCCCCCCTCCGGGTTCGCGGCCGGCGCGAAGGTGAGGACGTCGAGGCGCAGGCCCCGGTCGGCGAGCGACCAGAGCGGCTCGTACTTTCCGTCGCGGAGGGTGGCCAGCCGTTCCTCGGCGTAGCGCTGCCACTCCGCCCGGGCGGCGTCCTCCTCCTTGCCCTTCCCCTCCTTCTCCTTGCCCTTCCCTTCCTCCTTGCCCTTCCCGTCCTTGCCCTTGGCCGGGCGCGCCGGCTCGGAGGCGGCTGTGGCCCGGGGGTGGCGGTTCTTCAGAGCCGCCAGCTCGTCGAAGTACCAGCGCAGGAGGGCGCGCGCCTCGTCGCGCCACTCCTTGGGCTTGTCCGGTGCGATCTCCCGGGAGAGCGAGCTCCGCTCCAGGAACTCGCGCTTGAGCTGGACGCGCTCGAGCCGCGCCTCGGCGAGGTCGCTTCGGGAGCGCCAGGTGGAGAAGAAGAAGGCGGCCCCGGCGGCCAGGACCACCACGGGCACGGTGACGCGGACCACGGGGTTCATGACCGCAAGGGATACCGCCGCGGGGTGGGGCGAGGCAAGCCGCTCGACTACTCTAGGGAGGCGACCAGTGTCTCCACGTTCCGCACACCGCCCCGGTCCACCTCGTAGACGAAGGCGCGGGCGCGACGCACCGGCTCGTCGGCGACGCGGCTGGCCGAGCCGGCGCACAGGACTGGCGTGGTGCCCGTCGGAGCCGGCAGCTCCAGCCGGAAGGCGCAGTGGCGATGGCCGTGCAGCACCGCAGCCACCGGCATCTCCGCCACCAGCCGCACCACCTTGTCGGCGTCGGCGAGGGGCATGCGCGCTACCGCCGCGTCGGAGGGGATGCGCTCCGGCGGAAGGACCAGGTGATGGTGCAACGCCAGGACGACCGCCCTCCCCTCCTTGGCGTGCTGGCGCACCAGGTCGCGGGCGGCCTGCAACTGCTGGGGCCCGAGGCGGCCCGGGGTGCGGAAGGGCTCCTCGCCCCAGCGGGCGCTGTCGAGGGCCAGGATCACCACCTCGGGCGAGAGCATCACCGCCACCGGGTAAGGCGAGGCCGGCCGCTTCATGCCCCGCCCGTTGGGGCCGATGGTGCGCAGGAAGCGCCCCTTCTCGGCCGCTTCCTCGGTCCACACGTCGTGATTGCCGGGGACCACGGTGAGGCGCCCCTTCTCGGCCCAGAAACGCAGGAGGTCGGCCGCCTTCTCGAACTCGGAGGTCTCGGCGGAGTTGGTGAGGTCGCCGGTGACCACCAGGTGGTCCACCTGGGATTCGCGCAACGCGACCAGGAGCTGGCGGGCGAGGCGGGCCGAGTGCTTGTCGCAGTCCTTGGGCGTGAGGCCGTGGCGCGGATAGCGCCGGCGGTCGGCGACGTGGAGATCGCTCAGGTGCCCGAGGCGCAAGCGGGCGGGATGCTAGCGGCGGCCGCCTCGGCCTGTCAAACGGCGGGTGCTTAGTGCCGCGACCGGAGCATGCTGCTCCGGGCGGCACTAGCCTCATTTGTAAGGGGGCGTGCCGCCCCCCTCCGTCGGCGAAGCCGCCGAGCCTCCCCCCTGCTACGGCCGAACTCCCGGCCGGTGCCGCTTCGCGGCCTGAAAGCCGATCGATACGCATGGGGCACGGCACTAGGGCCACGCGAGCCGGAGGCCCACCGCCGCGCCCAGCCCTCCGGCGAGCCCCGCCTCCCGCGCCTGGCCTCCCCCGGCGACGATCTCCCGTAGCCCGCCTTCGGCGGTGAGCCAGCTCTCGCCTGGAGCGGGAAGCCG
>DASTPH010000073.1:0-34115 GCA_035762305.1 Anaeromyxobacteraceae bacterium | reverse complement strand
CGAGGAGACGCTGTAGCCGATGAGGAACCCGACGATTCCCGCCACCAGCACCACCACGATCCAGAGGCTGGTCTTCATGAGGTCCCGGTCTCCCCGCCGCGCGGTCGCGGCGCCGCTTCGGCGCTCAGCACTTCTTGATGGTCCACTTGAACGACCCTGCGTCGGTGATCTGCTCCAGGATCTCGTCGCCGTTCTTGTCGCACATCGAGGCGATGGACTCGCCGGAGGAGGCGTTGTCGAAGAGGAGCTGCAGCGTGTCGCCGGCCTTCATCTTCGAGAGGGCGCTCTTGGTGTAGAGCTGCGGATGGGGGCAGACGTAGCCCTTCACGTCCAGGGAATAGAGGCCATCGCTGATCTTCTCGAACTTCATCGCCACGGTTCGTTCCTCCTGCGTCTAGAGTTGCAGATCCGGTGCCGCCGCCATCTCCTTGGCCATCTTCCGCTCCGTCCACCAGCTGAAGAACTTCACGCCCAGGTAGGCGCCCCCGACCATGCCCAGGCCGAAGAGCCAGCCCGAGGTGTCGCCGTTGGCGGTCCTGACGAAGAACGCGCCCACGTTGCACCCCAGGCCCAGCCGGGCTCCCACGCCCATGAGGGAGCCGCCGATGACGGCCCACAGCGCCAGCTCCAGGGTGGGCTTCTTGAACTTGAACTCGTTGTTCAAGAGGGCCATCACCGCGGCGCCGCCGATGAGCGAGATCGACATCCAGCCGGCCAGGTTGAAGACGGGGTTGGGGATGCCGTTCTCCAGGCCGAAGAAGATGTTGGTGGTGTTGTTCCAGCCCAGCTTGTTGAAGAGCCACCCGAACCACTGGGCCTCCTGGGTGGTCACGTACCAGTAGCCGGGGTCGAAGACGGTCCCCTTCACCGACAGGCCGAAGTCGTGGCCGACCGCCTTGAGAATGTCGCCGGCGTTGTCGATCCCGAACTTGCGGCGCAACCCCTCGATGACCAGCATGTGCAGGCCGGCGGCGATGCCGATGATCAGGCCGGCGATGGCGGTCCGCTTCGAGGACATCACCATGCTCCAGAAGCCGGAGAGGTCGGCCCCGAAGCCGGCTGGCTTGCCCTCGCGCTTCCACTTCTTGAGGTGCCCCTTCCTGGCCCAGAAGGCGTAGACCACCACCAGCATCGCCAGCGCCGGCAGCACCACCCCGACGAGGAAGTTGCCTACGAAGGCCCCGGCCCAGGACTGGTTGGGCAGCCCGAGCAGGTCGGCGAAGGTCGCCTTGGGCTGGTTCCACACGTAGCCGGCCAGGTACTGGTCGACGAAGCCGTCGGTCGGGGTGAGCGAGGCGGGCAGGTTCTTCGCCGCCGCCGAGGCGCGCCACGAATCGGGGACCAGCTTGTTGAGGAAGCCGCCGGCGTCAACCAGGGCTGCCTGGGTGACGCTGATGGAGAGGAGCACGATGGCCGAGACCATGTTGCCCTCGCCGGTCTTGTAGAGCGAGCTGGAGGCGCAGCCCCCGGCGAAGACCATCCCCACGCCGAAGACGAAGCCGGCCACCACGCTGTGGACGCCGAAGGGCGCGGCGTGGAAGGCGCTCATGCCGTTGGCTGTGACCAGGGAGGCGGTGAGGCCGAACAGCACCGTGGCGATGACGATGCCCACCACCATCCGCGGCACGCCGACGGCGAAGAGGTCGCGGAACGCCGAGGAGAAGCAGAAGCGGCCGCCCTGCAGGCACATCCCGTAGATGAATCCGAACCACAGGTAGGCCATGAGGTACACGTACAGCTCGTTGGCGGCGTAGGCGCCGACGCTGACGGCGACGAAGAATCCGACGACCAGGAAGGCCCACAGGTGGTTCTTGCGTCCGGCGATGGCTTCGCTGCCTGCCTTGGCGTTCCCCGTCGCGGCGATGGCGGCCACCTGGTCCATGTCAGGCTTCCTTTCCTGCGAGTGTCGGGCGACTCGAGCCGGGCCGCGAATCTGCGAATGCCACCTCGATAGTCTCCTGCCGCTCGACCCGTGGGTCCTTGGTCGCGCGGCATGGTGCTCAAATCGGTCGGTGAGGGTCAACCCACAGACCTTGGATGATTCCGATAAGGTGGTTTGATACCCGAACCCGGCACGATCTCCGCGGGATCACGGCGGATTCGCCGCTCTGTTCCCGCCGCCCCGCGGCTGGCCCGCGGCCGCTGCGCCGGGGCCGGGAGATGGCTGGGGCGGGGGAAGTGGCGAGGGCCGGTCCCCGACCCATCAATCCAGTTTATCGGCGGAATTGAATTTCTCGCTTTGACGGAGCCGAGCCGATCGTGCCACGGTTCGACGCAATCGGATTTGCCGCGCAATTGGGGCGGCGCACCCGCGCTGGGAGCGCGCCCGCGGCGCACTCCCGGAACGGGCTGGACGGAGAGGAGAGGCACGCGTGAACCAGGGCCAGGTGGCGGGGCGCTCGGGCGCCGTCGCCCTCGCGCCCCCGGCGCCGGTCGAGGGAGCCGGGGAGGCGCTCGGGGAGGAGCAGCTCATCTACGCCCGGTGGCTCGACGGCGGGATGCGGGCCGGGCTCCTGATGCTCCTCCTCTCCGCCCCCATCTACCTCCTGGGGCTGCTCCGGCCCCACGTGCCCGTCGACGACCTCCCCCGGTACTGGTCGCTCCCCGTCAAGAAGTACCTCGCCGCCACCGGGATCGAGCCGGGGTGGAGCTGGGTGTTCATGCTCCACCGCGGCGACTTCCTCAACTTCGTCGGCATCGCCTTCCTGTCGGGCGTCACCATCGCCTGCTACCTGGCCATCAGCCCCATCTTCTTCCGGAGGAAGGACCGGATCTACGCCTGGCTGGCGGTGGCCGAGGTGCTGGTGCTGGGGCTGGCGGCGTCCGGGGTCCTGTCCGTCGGCGGTCACTGAGGCCACAGCCCCGATGACCCGACGCGCGACGATCGCCGTGGCCCTGGCGCTGGCGGCGTCCGCCCCCTGGCTCCCGGCGGCCATCGCCCTGGCCTCGGCCGACCCGTCGGCCGTCCCGGCCGCGGCCGGCATGGCCCACGGCTCCACCATGCCTTGGTGGTCCTGGCCGGCCATCCTCCTGGTTGTGACGTTCTTCCTGGGGATCGCCGCCGTGCTGGGCGGGGTGGGCGGCGGCGTCCTCTTCGTCCCCATCATCGGGGGGTTCTTCCCCTTCCACCTCGACTTCGTCCGGGGCGCCGGCCTGCTGGTGGCGCTGGCGGGGGCCCTCGCGGCCGGCCCCGGCCTCTTGCGCAAGGGCCTGGCCGACCTCAGGCTCGCCATCCCGGTGGCGCTCATCGCCTCCGCGTGCGCCATCGTGGGGGCCATGGTGGGGCTGGCCCTGCCGACCAAGGTGGTGCAGATCGCGCTCGGGTTCACCATCCTCGGCATCGTGGCCATCATGTTCACGGCCAAGAAGTCCGAGTACCCGGACGTGCCGCGGGCCGATCACCTCTCCACCGCCCTGCGCATCAGCGGCGTCTACCACGAGGCCTCGACCGGCCAGGACGTCGACTGGAAGATCCACCGCACGCCGCAGGGGCTGGCCGCCTTCGTGGTCATCGGCGTCATGGCCGGGATGTTCGGCCTGGGCGCCGGCTGGGCCAACGTCCCGGTGCTGAACCTGCTCATGGGCGTGCCGCTCAAGGTGTCGGTGGCCACCAGCAAGTTCCTGCTCTCCATCACCGACACCTCGGCGGCCTGGATCTACCTGAACAACGGGGCGGTCCTCCCCATCCTGGTGGTGCCGTCCATCATCGGCATCATGCTGGGGTCGATCGCCGGGGTGCGCATCCTGGCCCGGACCCGGCCGGCGGCCATCCGCAGCATGGTGATCGCCCTGCTACTCTTCGCCTCCCTGAGGGCGCTGCTCAAGGGATTCGAGGTGTGGAACTGAGGTATCCGTGCTCGAGGTGGAGGCGGCGCGGCACCACCAGAAATCCAGCTCGACCGGCTAGCGGGACTCGCGGGTCCCGCGTGAGCGGCCGCTTGGCGCGCCGGGCCCCATCGCGTCCGCCGTCCAGCCATGCTGCAAAATGCAACTACTTTCCCGTAGAATCGCCGCTGCACCCGGCAACGGACGGGCCGGGCAGGGCGGGTCCATGCTCCCCAGGCTGACCAGTATCCGCGGCAAAATCGCGACCGGGTACGTCCTGAGCTTCCTGGGCCTCTTGGCCGTGGCCTCGCTGCTCTTCGCGAGCCTGCGCGTGGCCGAGGAGGAGGTGGAGTCCTACTTCGGGGTCTCGCGATTCCTCGACATGGCGCTGGAGATGCGGCGCTACGAGAAGAACTACCTGCTCTACGGCCAGCGCGACGACCTCGAGGCCGCCATCAAGTTCGCCGAATCGGCGGGCGCCCTGGCGACGGCCCGGGCCGCCGCCTCCCGGCCATCGCGATGGCTGCGCTTCTTCGCCTCCGCCGAGGAGGCGGGGCCGGAGGAGGCCACCCCGGAGCGGACCACGGCGCTCCTCGGGCGGTACGCCGCCCTCCTCCGCGAGGCCGGCGCCGGTCCGACCGGGGACCGGCCCAGGCCGGCGGCGGTGCTCGAGGCTGAGATCCGGGACCTGGGGCGCCGCATCACCGGGATCGCCGAGCGGCAGGCCTTCGCAGAGGGCCGGAACGTCCAGGGCATGCTCCGCTCCGGGCGGCGCGCCCTGGTGGTGCTGGTGGTGGTCTTCCTGGTGGGCACCGCCATCGTGGCGCGACTGGTCTACGCCACCGCCATCCGCCCGCTCAGGGAGCTGGAGGCCCAGATGCGGCGCATCGCCTCCGGGGGCTACCAGCTCCTCCCCGAGGGGAAGGCCTCCGACGAGATCGCCTCCATGAACCGGGCCTTCAACCGGATGATGCGGGAGATCTTCGAGCACCGCCAGGAGGCCATCCAGTCCGAGCGGCTGGCCTCGCTGGGGACGATGCTGGCGGGCATCGCTCACGAGATCAACAACCCGCTCTCCAACGTCTCCACCTCCGCCGAGATCCTGAGGGAGGAGAACGAGCGAGCTGGTCCCCGGGAGCGGCGCGAGCTCATCGACCAGATCGTCTCCCAGACCGACCGGGCCACCGACATCATCCGCACCGTCCTCGACTTCAGCCGCGAGGGCGAACAGCGGCGCTCCACCAACCTCCTCTCGGCGGTGCGGGGGTCGCTCATCCTGTGCCGGGGCGAGGTGCCGCCGCACGTCTCGGTGGAGGTGGACGTCCCGCCCGACTTGGAGGTCCCGGCGGACAAGACCAGGCTGGAGCAGGCCCTCATCAACCTGGTCACCAACTCAGTCGACGCTATGCGCGACCCGGGCCGGGAGAGCCGCATCGCCATCTCGGCGCGGCCGGCCGGGGACCGGGTGGAGATGGTGTTCCGGGACACCGGCGCGGGCATCCCCACCCCGCTCCTGGACCGGATCTTCGACCCCTTCTTCACCACCAAGGACGTGGGGGAGGGCACCGGCCTCGGGCTGTACCTGACCCACCACATCGTGGAGCAGCACGGGGGGACCATCCGGGTGGAGAGCCAGCCCGGCCAGGGCACCACCTTCCACATCACGCTGCCGCGCCTCGGCGCGGCCGCCCCGGGCGCAGGGACGGCGCGGGAGGAGAGCGCCTAAGAAATGGACGGCGGGAGCGAGACGGGGCGCAAGGCGCGGCTGCTGGTGGTGGACGACGAGCCCATCGCGCTCAGGAACCTGGAGCGCGTCCTCTCCAAGGAGGGATACCAGGTCTCGACGGCCTCCAACGGGCAGAGCGCGCTGCGCCTGTTCCGCGCCCGGGCCGCCGACGTGGTCCTCACCGACCTCCGCATGGAGAAGGTCGATGGCCTCCAAGTCTTGCAACGCTGCAAGGAGCTCGACCCGGACGTGGAGGTGATCCTCATCACCGGCTACGCCGCGGTGGAAACCGCCATCCAGGCCATGAAGCAGGGCGCCTACCACTACCTCGCCAAGCCCTTCAAGCTGGACGAGGTCCGCAAGGTGGTGGCCGAGGCGGCGGAGAAGGTGGCGCTCAAGCGGGAGAACCGGCGGCTGCGCCACAGCGTGGAGAGCCTGTCCGACCGCGCCGAGATCGTGACCCGGGACCCGGGCATGCTGCGTCTCCTGGAGACGGCGCGGGACGTCACCGGCACCGACTGCAACGTCCTCATCACCGGCGAGTCCGGCACCGGCAAGGAGCTGGTGGCGCGCTACATCCACCGCCATAGCCGCCGCGCCGGGGCGGTCTTCCTGGCCATCAACTGCGGCGCCTTCACCGAGGAGCTCCTCACCAGCGAGCTCTTCGGCCACGAGAAGGGGGCCTTCACCGGCGCGGCGACCAGGAAGAAGGGGCTGGTGGAGATGGCCGACGGCGGCACGCTGTTTCTCGACGAGATCACCGAGATGAGCTCGTCCATGCAGGTGCGGCTCTTGCGGGTGATCCAGGAGAAGGAGTTCATCCGGGTGGGGGGCACCGAGCCGGTGCGCGTCGACGTGCGGTTCCTGGCCGCCACCAACCGGGACGTCAGGGAGGCCGTCCAGTCCGGGGACTTCCGGCAGGACCTCTACTACCGCCTGAACGTGGTGACCCTGTCCCTGCCGCCGCTGGCCCAGCGGCGGGACGACATCCCGGTCCTGGCCCACTTCTTCCTCAAGCGCGCCGCGGAGCGGATGCAGAAGAAGGTCGAGTCCATCTCCGAGGAGGCGATGCGGCTCCTCGCCGCCTACCAGTACCCGGGGAACGTCCGGGAACTGGAGAACATCGTCGAGCGGGGGGTGGCGCTGGCCAAGGGCGAATCGCTGGAGGTGGCCGACCTGCCGGAGGACCTGCGGCGCATGAGCCTCAAGGTGTTCCGCCGCGAGGACGGCCGGATACCGTCGCTCGACGACCAGGAGCGAGCCTACATCGAGTGGGTGCTGAAGGAGGTCGACGGCAACCGGTCGCGGGCGGCCGCCATCCTCGGCATCGACCGGGTCTCCCTGTGGCGCAAGCTGAAGCGCTACCACATCGGGGAACCCTGAGTCGCACCTCGGGCCTCGGGCGGAGACAGGCTTCAGGCCTCGGGTTTCAGGGACCACGCACCTCTCCCGAGGCCTGATGTCCGAGGCCCGAAGCCCCCGGGCTCGGGTGGGGTCCGCGGGCTGGTCCCGTTCTTGCTACTCGAGAGGACGGCCCGATCACGGGGGCGGCCAGGAGGCCCGGAAGCGATGTCGCGGAAGAAGAGGTTCGACGACCTGTGGGAGGCGGTGACCTTCGCCGAGGCAGGCGAGACGGACCAGGCGCGGCGCATCGCCGCCGAGGTGTTTCCCGCGGCAGAGCGGAGGGAGCGCATCCTGGCCGTGAGCGCGGCCTCCGGCTTCTCCTCGAGGATGGTGGAGGATTCGCTGGGGATGGCCGAGCGGCTTCACTTCGGCCTCGTCGCCCTGAGCGTGCCCTCGGCCGTGAGAAGGCTGGTGGCGAGGCTCGGCGGGCGCGAGCGCGGCGACCGGCTCCCGGCCGAGGTCTTCGGCGCCCGGGCGGCGGAGCGCGGCATTCCCTTCGTCCACGCCTTCCGCAGCGGCGATCCGGAGCGGGCCGTCGCCGAGGCCAGGCGCCGCTTCCGGGGCATCGCCTTCCTGCTCATCGAGCCCGATCTCGCGCCCAGGGCGCGCTTCGCAGGCGTGAGCGTCCCCATCTTCACCCTCGACGACCGCTAACCGAGGCCGGCCCGGGGATGGATCGCGCCTGTTTCCGGGCCGTCCCGTGGCGATGCCTGTTGCAGAGTGCAACTCTGCGCGCCCACTGCCCGTCTTCCCCGCTGGGCGCGGCATTTTCCGCGCTGCAACGCCCGCAAAGCGGCCCCCGGGGCCGAGGGAGCTGTTGCATCGCGCATCGTGCCGTCGCGCGGGCCGCGCTCCGGGGCCGGAAAAGCGCCAGGAACGGCGCCGGAATCGAGGTGCCGGCGCTGGCATGCCGGGTGCTTTGCGTCGAGTCATGGAACCCGGAACCACGACGGCCGCTCCGCGCCCGGGCCGCAACCGGGTCCAGCAGGTTTCGAACGAGCGCGAGCCGGGAGGGCGGTCGTGAAGAAGCTCTGGGAGAAGATCGGGACGCTCATGGCCGCGGTCGCGTTCGCCGAGGAAGGCGAGGCCGAGACCGCCAGGGAGATGCTCGCGGAAGCCGACGCGGACTCGCCCGGCGACGAGCAGAAGCCGCTGCGCCGGCCGCCCCGCCTGGTCCCCACCCACGCCAAGGCCTCCGGGGCCTAGGGGCGGTCTCCCTGGGCGCTCGACTCGCCATGTCCGGCCGGCTCATCCCCTGGCTGCGCGCCGCCCTCCCGTTCCTGGGCTGGTGGCCCAGGGTCGACCGCGCGGCGCTGCGCGGGGACCTCCTCGCCGGGCTGACCGGGGCCCTGATCGTGCTGCCGCAGGGCGTGGCCTTCGCCACCATCGCCGGCCTGCCGCCCGAGTACGGCCTGTACACCGCCATGGTGCCGGCGGTGGTGGCCGCCCTGTTCGGCTCCTCCTGGCACCTGGTCTCGGGGCCCACCACCGCGATCTCGATCGTGGTCTTCGCCGCCATCAGCCCGCTGGCCGAGCCCGGGAGCGCTCAGTACGTCTCGCTGGCGCTCACGCTGGCGTTCCTGGTGGGTGCCATGCAGCTGGCGATGGGGCTGGGGCGGCTCGGGACCCTCGTCAACTTCATCTCCCACACGGTGGTCATCGGCTTCACGGCCGGCGCCGCCATCCTCATCGCCGCGAGCCAGCTCAAGAACTTCTTCGGCATCGCCATCCCCCGGGGCGCCTCCTTCGCCCAGATCCTGCGGGCCATGGTGGCGCAGGCCGGGGAGGCGAGCCCCTATGTCACCGCGGTGGGAGCGGTCACGCTGCTCACCGGCCTCCTGGTCCGCCGCTACGCCCGCCGATTCCCCTACATGATCGCGGCCATGCTGGTGGGGAGCCTGGCCGGGGTGCTGCTGGACCGGATCTTCGGGCCGGCCGTCACCGGGATCCGCACCGTGGGCGCGCTTCCCCGCTCCCTGCCGCCGCTGTCGCACCCGGTGCTCTCGGCCGAGGTGGTGAAGCAGCTCGGAGGGAACGCCTTCGCCATCACCATGCTGGCCCTCACCGAGGCGGTGTCCATCGCGCGTGCCATCGCGGTGCGCTCGGAGCAGCGCATCGACGGCAACCAGGAGTTCATCGGCCAGGGGCTCTCCAACATCGTGGGGAGCTTCTTCTCCAGCTATGCCTCCAGCGGCTCCTTCAACCGCAGCGGGCTCAACTACGAGGCCGGGGCCCGGACGCCGCTGGCGGCGGTGTTCGCGGCGTTCTTCCTGGCGGCGGTGCTGGTGCTGGTGGCGCCGCTGGCCGCCTACCTTCCGGTGGCCGCCATGGCGGGCATCCTCTTCCTAGTGGCCTGGGGGCTCATCGACTTCCACCACATCCGCGCCATCGTCCGGGCCAGCCGCTCAGAGACCGCCATCCTCCTGGTCACCTTCCTCTCCACCCTGTTCCTGGACCTCGAGTACGCCATCTACGCGGGGGTGATCCTGTCCCTGGGGTTCTACCTCTCCCGTACCTCCCGCCCGCTGGTGGCCTCGCTGGCCCCGGACCAGGACGATGCGCGCCGGGGCCTCGCCAGCGAGGCCGGGCAGCCGGAGTGCTCCCAGCTCAAGATCGTCGAGGTCCACGGTTCCCTCTTCTTCGGGGCGGTGAGCCACGTGCAGCAGGTGCTGCACGCGGTCGACCCCGAACACCCGCAGCAGAAGCACGTCCTGGTGGTGGCCCACAGCGTCAACTTCACCGACGTCGCCGGCGCCGAGATGCTGGTGCAGGAGGCGCGCCGCCGCCGCCGCATGGGCGGAGGGCTGTACCTCGCCGGCGTCAAGCCACGCACCCTGGAGGTGCTGCGCCGGGGCGGCTACCTCGAGGAGATCGGCGAGGGGAACGTCTTCCGTGACCTCGACGAGGCCATCGAGAAGATCGACGCGCGGCTGGACAAGTCCGCCTGCCGGGCCTGCCGGAAGCCGGTGTTCGAGCGCTGCCGGGCCCTGGCGCCGGCGGCGGAGGTCCGCCGGCCGCTCCGGCCCGGGCTGGCGGCCGCCATGGCCGCCGCGGCCTTCGCCGAGGAAGGCGAGATGGAGTCGGCGAGGGAGATCATGGGGGAGGCCAGCGCCGGGGGGCCGGCTGGCCAGCCGGAGGAGAAGCCGGACGGCCTCCCGGTGAAGCCGGCGCTCCCGGCGCTCACGGCTTCGGGCGGGGGGTAGAACGCATCCCGTGACCCCTGCCGGGGGTAGCGGGATCACTCTGCGGCGGGGCGTTACGCGCCTCGCCGGCCTCCGCGGCCGGCCGGGCTCGCGGGCGGGCCGGCACGCGCTTGCCGGGAGCCGGCCTCGTCCTCCTCGACCTCCGCCTCGATGGTCCTGGCGGCCTCGACTTCGCCTTCCTCCGCCAGCGCCGCCGCCGCCAGCCTGTACTCGATGCGCTCCATCAGGCTCATGACGACCCTCGCGCGGTTTCGATCCTCATCTCGAACATAGCCACGGCCCCGGCGTGCACCTCGGCCCTCATGGGCCGGACGCGGCCCGGACGGCGATCCCGGCAGCGCCGGCGCCCAGGATGACGAGCGGCTCGGGCACCTTCCTCGCCCAGGCGAGCATGGCCAGCGTGGCGAGCGCGACGGCCAGGGTGGGCCAGTCGGTGATGGCGCGCCGTCCGATGACGACGGCCGACCCGGCGATGGCGCCGGTGGTGGCCGCGGTCACGCCGGACACGAAGTCCTTGATCTGCCGGTTCTGCATGACGCGCCGGTAGTAAGGGGCCGGGACCACCACCAGCAGCCAGCAGGGAAAGAAGACGCCCATGGCCGCCGCCCAGGCGCCGAGAGCGCCCGCCACCAGGTAGCCGATGAAGGCCACGGTGATGACCACCGGCCCGGGGGTGATCATGGCCACCGCCACGGCGTCGACGAACTGACGCTCGGTGAGCCAGTGGAACCTCTCCACCACCCCGCCGTGCAGGAAGGGGACGATGGCCAGGCCGCTGCCGAAGACGAAGGCCCCGGCCTCGGTGAAGTAGAGGAAGATGCGCCACACCGCGCCCAGGTCCGCGGCGCCGGAGAGGCCGGTCAGGATCCAGGGCGGCAGGGCGACGCTGGGGCCGAGCCGGGGCGGAGCCCGCACCAGAACCGCCACCGCCCCGGCGGCCAGGAACAGCCAGACGATCTCGGTGGCGGTGAAGGCGGTGACGGCCGCCAGGAAGAGGAAGATGCCCCACAGGAGGCGATCCTTCTGGAGCGTCATCTTCACGAGCTTCCAGGCGCTGCGGGCGATGACGGCGATGACCGCGGCCCCGATCCCGTAGAAGGCGCCCTGCATCCAGGAGAGCCCGCCGTATCGCACGTAGAGCCAGGAGAGGCCGAGCACCATGAGCCAGGAGGGCAGGACGAAGGCCACCGCCACCAGCGTGGCCCCGAGAACGCGGCCCTTCACCCAGCCGAGGTAGATGGCGAGCTGGGCCGCCAGCGGCCCGGGCATGAGCTGCGCCAGCGCCAGGCCCTCCAGGTAGTCCGGCTTCGAGATCCAGCGCCGGTCCTCCACCAGGTCTTTCTGCATGTAGCCCACCAGGGCGATGGGCCCGCCGAAGCCGGTGGCTCCCAGGCGGAGGAAGTAGAGCAGGAGCTGCGGCAGCGAGCACGCGACACCGGCCGGGGCGGGCTCGGCGGGCCGGGCGGCGGCCACGGTCATGCCGGCTCCTTCCCGCCCGGCGCCAGGTATGCGGCGTAGAGGTCCTCGAAGAGGGCGGAGCCGCGGGCGAGCCGGTCCTCGTCCGAGGGGTGGGCTGCGGCGATGCCTGCGACCATCCGGGCCAGGCCCGGCGCCTCCTCGCGCCCGTACTTGGCGTCCTTCACGTCGACGTCGTGGACCACCTCGGCGAGGTGGCGCAGGGCGGGATCCCCGAGCCCGAAGCGGCGCACCAGCACTTCGAAGGTGCACAGGTCGCCCTCGTGGGTGAACTCGGCCTCGAACATGTCGAAGCGCAGCTCGCCGGCCTCTGGGCGGTAGCCCTTGGCCGGGACGAACCTGAAGCGGGCCCTCGGGTCGATGAAGCGCCGGATGAGCCAGGCGCTCGCCATCCGGTCCACCTTGATGCCGGTCCGGGTGACCCAGGTCCGTCCCTGGAACTCCTCGGCGCGGTGGGTGGGGGATGGGGGGCTTGTGTCGGGTTTGGGGTTCATGCGCGCCTCCAGGTTCGAGAGGACGCCCTCCGCCACCTCCCGGCCGGGGGCTCCGAAGAAGTCGACGGCGGCCACCTCCGCCAGCCGGCGGCGGAGGCGGAGGAGCCGCCCCGAAAGCCCGGCGCGCCGGTTCTCGGGGGGCGGGCCGCGCCGGGGGAAGCGAGCGCCGGCGGCCCGCGCCTCGCGGGCGAGGTGGCGGTAGTCCGCCTCCCGGGCCGCCTGGAAGAGCCCGATCACGCTCTCGTCGTCGAGCCCGTCAACGAAGCGGGCCTCGAGGATCGAGGCGTCGCCGCCTCCCTTGCCCACCTCGCGCAGCACCCAGCGGAAGTCCTCCTGGGCCTCGTCGCCGCGCGGCAGGGCGTAGACCGAGTTCTTGATGGCCACCGCCCCGATCCGCTGCAGATGGCGGCCGACCTTGACGCGCAGGTAGGCGGGGCGGGGCGGGATCTGGTGCAAGAGCAGGATCCAGCCCTCGGCCCCGTTCCGGGATGGCTTTCCCGCTGGCATGGATCGACTATAACAACTGAATCAACAAGATTCAAATCGAACTACGCTGGCGTGGACGCGCGCATGGCCCGTCTAGCCTCTCCCGCCCCGCTGCTCGTGCCCCTCGCGGAGCGCGGAGGCGAGCCGCGCCCGCGCCTTCTCAGGCCGGGCTCCTCACGGGTCCGCCGCCGCGCGCCGCGGCCTCGGCCCGGGCGAAGGCCTCGACGTAGCGCTTCACGTCGGAGGGGCCGGTCATGGCCATGTCCAGGCGTGGCAGGAAGCGGAGCAGGTATCCCAGCGTCGCCAGCGCCGCGGCGCCGCTCTCGGGGTCGACCCCGCGGAGCCAGCCGGAGAGGACGTCGCCCGAGACGTTCACCGAGAAGTGGTGCTGGCGCAGGATCTCGGCGACCACCTCGGCCCGGAGCGCGCGCTGCCACGGGGCCGCGCCGCCGCCCTTGAGACGCAGGCTCACGTGGTTGTTGTTCAGGTTGTCGGAGAGGAAGCTGTCGACCACGGCGTAGTGGAACGCCTGGCGGGAGCTCAGGTTCAGGTAGGTCTCGGTGATGCAGGCGTAGTTCTGGGACCCGACACCGGCCGTGACCATCGAGGCAGCTCGGGCCGAGCCCAGGGGAGGCGGGCGCTCGGCCAGCTCCGGCTCGAACAGCGGGTCGGCCAGCCCGCGCCACAGTCCCTGGAAGGGGACCGAGGCGATCTCGCCGGCGGGGACCCGCTCCGTGGAGGCGGCCTCGGTCCGGATGCCCCCGCCCAGGTCGACCAGGTGGACCGAGAGGGGCGGCGGGCAATCCAGGGTCTTCACGCCGCCGATGGGCGAGTCCAGGAGGCGGTCGCCGATGTCGAACATCGACTGGATGGCCATCTCGTGGGCGAAGCGGATGACGTCGTGGAGCGACTGGCAGGCCCAGGTGCCCAGGAAGGCGCTGCCGCTCAGCTTGGTGAGCTTGCCGGCGAGCAACCCGGGCAGGCCAGTGGTCCGGCGGCCGTGCATCACCACCGGGAGGCGCCCCAGCAGCTCCGGCCACAGGACCCCGCCGAAGACGCTGCGGCTCGCCACGTCGAGGCTCGCCAGCTGGCCGGGGACCAGCGCCTCGAGGGCGCCGGTCACCCCGAACAGGCTCGGCATCCTGAACTCGCGCAGGATGGAGGCGGCGTGGCCGGTCACCGTGCCGCGCTCGACCACGATGCCGCAGACCCGCGACAGCAGGCGGACGCAGTCGGGGAGGAGCTGCGGGACCACCAGCAGCGAGCCGGCCGGCGTCTCCTCCAGCTCCCGGGGGGTGCGCGCCGCGTGGACCGGGCCGGCGGCCCGCCCCGGCCAGACCGGGTCGCCGCCGCGCACCAGCAGCGGCGCCGCGCGCGGCGGCTCGCCCCGCTCTGCCTCCGCCGCCTCCGCGCGGAGCGGGCGGGCCTGAAGGACGAGGAGCTGACCGTCGGCGTCGAGGGCCCACTCGACGTCCTGTGGCGAACCGAAGTAGCGCTCGATGGCCATCGCCGTCGCCGCCAGGCGCACCACCTCGTCGTCGTCGATGGCGGGGCGCAGCTGCTCCTCGCGCGGCAGGTCGACGCGGGCCAGGCCGCCTCCCTGCGCCTCGACCAGGCGGCCGGGCTTCCGGGCCACGCGGCGCTCCAGGATCCGGTGCGGCGCGCCGCGGGACACCGCGAACTGGTCGGCGCTGGCGATCCCGGCCGAGACCTCGGGGCCGAGGCCACGGGCCGCCGACACCAGGAGCGCCGACGACCTGGGCTCGTCGGGGCGGCGCGTGAAGACCACGCCCGAGGCCCTGGCCCGGACCATGCGCTGCACCAGGACGGCCATGGGGGTGTCGACCTCGGCGAGCCCGGCTGCCCTGCGGTAGAAGACGGCGCGCGGCGAGAACCGGCTGCTCACCACCTCCTTCCAGGCCTCCACCAGGTTGGAGGGGAGCACGTTCAGGTAGGTCTCGAACTGCCCGGCGAAGGAGAGCTCGCTGCCTTCCCCCGAGGCGCTGGAGCGGATGGCCAGCCCCTCGCCGGTGGAGAACCCGGAGGCCCGGTGGGCCTTCTCGATCGCGCCCGCCACCGCGGGCGGGACCGGAGCGCCCCCCACCAGGTCCTGGGCCATCTCGCAGCGCCGCCGGAAGTCGTCTGGGACGTCGAGCCGCGCCGGCGCCAGGATGGTGCGGAGCGAGCTGGCCAGGCCGCCGGCCTCCAGGAACTCGCGGTAGGCCTCCACGGTGACTGCGAAGAACTCGGGGACGCGGTAGCCGAGGTCGCATTCGATGCGCGCCAGGGCCAGCGCCTTGCCGCCGACCAGGGCCGCGTTCCTGGAGTCGATGGCCTTCATGGGCAGGACGAGACGGGGCGCCTCCGGCGCCGGGCCGGCGGCGTCCCACTCACCCGGCGCCGGCGACCTGGCCAGGAACTGGTTGACGTCGGCCCGGAGGCTGGTCACCACGTTGGCGAGGTCGAAGTACCGGTCTTGCGTGAGCTCGTTGAGCAACCGGACCATGTCGGCGGTGCCGTCGAAGAGGGCGCGGATCCCCATGCGCACCCGCACGTGGCGGAAGGAGGTCCAGGACGACTCCTCCTCCAGCTCCGCCAGCAGCTCCAGGAGCTCGTTGTTCACGGTGAGCAGGGCGCGGAAGAGCCGGTACCTCGCGTGCATGCGCTCGACGTCCTTCGTCGACCGCGGCCGGCGCCGCGAGGCCAGGACCGCGTCGTCGAGCCCGCGGGCGAGCCCGGCCAGGACCACCACCGCCGGGTGTGGCCGGCGCGCCCTCCGCCAGCTCCCCAGGAGATCCACGGCCACCCCGGTGGCGAGGAGGAGCGACACCGCCAGGAGGCCGAAGAGCCCGCTCTGCCGGTGGGCCAGGCGGAAGAGCCAGGCCGGCATGCCCACCTGCTCCAGCTTGACCTGGGCCAGATCCTCTCCCACCAGGGCTCCCTCGGCCAGCTCCAGTACCGCCACCTCGAGCTCGCCGGGCGGGGCGGTGGAGGGCAGGGGCACCGCCACCTCGAAGGTGCGCCGCCCCCGCTCGGCGTCCCCGAGCCGGACCGACCCGGGCGCCAGCCGGTAGAGCCCCTCGCTCTCCTTGAGCCGAACGAAGTGCGAGATCATCTCCTGGCGGTCTTCCCGCGTCCCCTCGACCTCCATTCGCGCCGCCACCGATTGGTAGCCCAGCCGGAGCCGATCGCGGATCTCCGGCCCCGCCACCGCGGCCAACGCCGCCGAGGAGTAGACCGCGTACAGGCTCGGCGCGTGCCGGAAGGTGACGTGCTCGACGCCTCCCCAGATGAGGCCGCCGATCTTGCCCCGCCGGTTGAAGGTGTGGTGCTCCGAGGCGCCGGTCACCCGGATGGCCACCTGCGAGCGCTCGCCGATGGTCCCGCTCACGTGAAGGCTGGCGCCGTGGTAGAAGCTCCCCGCCTCCACCTGCGCCGGCTCGACGGCGGAGAAGGATCCGGACGCCGCCGTGCCCGGGACCGCGGCCGCGGCGAGGAGCAGTCCGAGGCCGGCTGGCCGCAGGCCGGGGAGGCGACGCCGGTGTGCCGGCGCGCGCCTCACTCTCCCGCCACGTGAGACAGCATGACCGAAGGAGTCCGCACCAGGTCCACCGCTACCTTGGCCGCCACCAAGAGCACGATAAGGGCGAGGAGGATCTTGAGCTGGTCGGCCCGCAGCCGGCGCCCCCAGCGCGCCCCCAGCACCGCGCCGGCCGTCGAGCCGGCCGCCAGGAGAAAGGCCAGCACGAAGTCCACGGCGTGGTTCTGGGTCGCTTGCAGCATGGTCACCAGGATGCAGGTGAACAGGATCTGCAAGAGGCTGGTTCCGGCCACCATGTGCATCCGCATCCGCAGGACGTAGAGCATGAGCGGTACCATGACGAACCCGCCCCCCACCCCCATCATCGCCGCCAGGACGCCGCTCAAGACGCCTAGGGCCACCGGCACCAGGAAGGAGACCTCGATCTCGGAGCGCGGGAACCGCACCCGGCCTGGGAGCGAGTCCAGCCAGGTGCGTCGGGGCAGGGGCTCGAACCGGCGCTCGGACATGTAGATGCCCCGGCGCCAGGCCCGGACCGACTCGGCCAGCATGAGGCCGCCGATGCCCCCCAGCATGATCACGTAGAGGACGCGGATGACGCTGTTGGCCGGGCCCAGGCGGTTCAGCCAGTGCAAGAGCTCCACCCCGGCGATGCTGCCCACCGTTCCACCCGCGAACAGGGTGAACCCCATCTTGAAGTCGACGGTGCTGGCCCGGGCGTGCTCGAAGGTGCCGGTGGTGGCCGCCGCCACGATGGCGGCCGATCCCGAGGCGGCCGCGACCAGCGGTGAGATCCCGAAGAACATCAGGAGCGGTGTGAGCAGGAACCCGCCCCCGACGCCGAACAGTCCGGAGAGCAGGCCCACCACGCCTCCGGCCGCGATCACCAGCGGGATGCTCACGCTGGACTGTGCGATGGGAAGGAACAGGTACAGGGCCGCGCCCTCTGGAGCGGCTTGGGCCGGCGCCGCTGCGGGCGCGGGAGCCACGTCGCCTGGACGCCGACCCTAGCAGGTCCAGCGAATCCACTCCACCCGCGGCCGGGCGGGGCGGAGGACGCCGCCGGCCGCCCTGTGGCATGCTCTCGCTCCGACCGGCGGCAGCGAGGAGGACGGCGATGGACCCACTGTGGCTGCTCAAGGGACCCCCCGAGGCTCCGGGGTGGAAGCCGTTGGAGGCCGACTCCCGGGGGAACAAGATCGACCTCCTGCTTTTCGATCGCGCCGCCTGGGCGCTGGTGCGCGCTCCCGAGGCCCCGGCGCAGTATCCCGGGCTCGCGCCGGTGCCTCCCCCTGACGGCCTGTACCTCGACGACCAGGGGCGGACCGTCTACGTCGCCGGCGGGCGGGAGGTGCGAGGTCCGCGCGAGGTGCTGGCCACCCTCGGCCCGCAGGCGCAGGAGCTGCTGCGGACGATCGGCGACCCCGACACGGTGCTGGAGCGCCTGGGCCGAGTTTACTGACCGCTCTCTTACCTCTCGGATTCCGGGCAGTCGCGCGGGACTTCCATCGCCTTTATCGCGGTATCGAAGGATCCGCAGGTGGCTGCCGGTGTGCGATGGTCTAGCGTGACGTCCGTGGACCCTTCCGGGCGGGACGTCCCGACCCGGGGCCTCGCCGCCTGGCGAAGCCGGACGGCGCGAGTCGTGAATCGCCGGAGCCTGGCCGCGGCTCGGCTCCGTTCCCCGCCGTCCGAGGAGAGCCGGCATGTCGGTGCAAGTGACCTCCGCTCCGCCCCCCGCGCCAGTCGCGGCGCCACCCCAGCCGAGCGGCCTCTCGCTCCTGTTTAAGACCGAGGACTGGCTCGCCGTCTGGGTCGGGTTCCTGGTGATCGTCCTCGTCCTGGTCCTCGTCCTGGCCGGCGTCCCGGTCAAGCTGCCCAAGTTCAAGTGGACCACCGACGGCGCCTTCGCGGCAAAGGTGGCGCAGGTGCGCGACGCCGGGCTCGTCGAGAAGCTCGAGTCGGGCGCGGCCGAGAAGGGCGCCAAGGCCCTGCAGGCGGATCTGGGCGCCCTCCGGGCGGCCATGGTAGCGGCCGACCGCATGGCGGTGGCGGACGCGGCCAAGAAGGTCGAGGCCAGCGCCAAGGCCGCGCCGGATGGCGGAAAAGCGGGGAAGCTCGCCAAGGATCTGCGCGCCGAGGCCAGCAACCGGGCGGGCGGGATCTTCGCCGGCGAGAACCTGCTCTGGGCCGTCTACATCGGCATCGCCTACCTCATCCTGACCACGGTGGCGCTGCGCCTCATGGGGCAGAAGGCCATGCAGCTGGCGGTGGGGTTCCCGGTGGTCTTCGCGCTGGCCTGGCTGGCCCAGTTCATCGCCGGGAACTCGACCGTGGTCTACTACGGCGTCGAGTACGTCCTGTGGTGCCTGTTCCTGGGCCTGTTCGTGAGCAACGTGCTCGGGGTCCCGGCCTGGCTCAAACCCGCGGTGCGGACCGAGTTCTACATCAAAAGCGGCCTGGTGGTGCTGGGCGCGGGGATCCTCTTCGGCGAGATCGTGCAGGCCGGCGCCTACGGCATCGTCCAGGGGCTGCTGGTGGTGATCGCGGTCTGGTACTTCACCTACTGGGTGGCGAGGAAGCTCCGGGTGGACGACGAGTTCGCGGCGGTCCTCTCCAGCGCCGTGTCCATCTGCGGCGTCTCGGCGGCCATCGCCACCGGCGGCGCGATCAAGGCCGACGGCAAGAAGATCAGCTACACCACCTCCATCGTCCTCCTCTGCGCCATCCCCATGCTGATCTTCCAGCCCATGATCGCCAAGTGGGTGGGGTTGAGCGACATCGTGGCCGGCGCCTGGCTCGGCGGGACGCTCGACACCAGCGGCTCGGTGGTGGCGGCAGGAGCGCTCATCAGCGACACGGCCATGAAGACCGGCGTCATCGTCAAGATGTCCCAGAACGTGCTCATCGGGGTGGCGGCCTTCATCCTCTCGGTGGTGTGGACCATGCGTCAGGCGGGCGCGGCCGGCCGGGAACGGCCCGGGGCCATCGAGATCTGGCACCGCTTCCCCAAGTTCGTGCTGGGGTTCGCCGCGGCCTCGATCCTGTTCTCGTTCATCATCGACGCCAAGACCGTGGAGGCCACCAAGGGAGCCCTGAGCGGCCTTCGGACCTGGTGGTTCGCGCTGGCCTTCGCCAGCATCGGCCTGGAGACCCGCTTCGGCGAGCTCACCAAGATGGAGGGAGGCCGCCCGGCGGGCGCCTTCCTCATCGGCCAGGCCTTCAACATCTTCTGGACGCTCCTGCTCGCCTGGCTCATCTTCGGCGGCGTCCTCTTCGGGGTGCCGGCCATAAAGTAGGGCGGGGGCTCGTCCCCCGCCGATGCCACCGCGGCTGCGGCGTAGGGCGGGGGCTCGTCCCCCGCCGGGAGGACGCGTCGAGCGGTGGCGGGGCGCAAGGCCCCGCCCTACCACGCGCTGAATCCAGTCTGCGGGCGACGCGGTAGGGGGGCTCGTAACCGGGCGACTGGAGCGCCCGGGCCTCGCCCCGCCGGCGCTTCCCCGCAGCCGCTCTCTGCCGAGCCGGCCGTTCCGGCCGGCGAGGCTTTCGGGAAACCTCGGGCTCGTCGGGTTCTCCAGCCGTGGGGTGCCGCCAGGCAGCGGCGGACGGTAGCCTCGCCGCCCTTCGGGCGGCTCGGCGATGGAAGCAGCCTCGCCGCCCGTTCCGGCCGGCTCGGCGGAACAGCGGCCTCGCCGCCCTTCGGGCGGCGAGGCAGTCAGACCCCGAGCATCTTGTGGCAGATGCGGCAGGGCTCGGGCGGAGCGGGCAGGTCGGCCTCCGCGACGGCTGCCCCGGCGCGCCAGGCCCGGCCCACCGAGGAGAGCAGGCGGTGGCGGCGCAGCCGGCGGTCGAAGCGATCCCGGAAGGCGGCGTAGGCCGGGCTCGCCCACACGGCGTCGAGCGGCTCTCGCAGCAGGTTCCCGAAGCGCACCCGCGACGCCTGGTGCTCCGCGCCGCAGAACCACCTCGGGAACTGCTCCGGGACGGGCGGGCACAGGTACACGCACGGCACTGCGTCGCCCTCCACGGTGAGGTAGAGGTTCCGGAGGGGATTCTCCTCGCACACCGCCGTCACTCGCGGCGACAGGGAGGGCCGCCTGAAAGCCAGCCCCGCCTGGCGGGCCCGGCGCTCGGTCTCCTCCAGCGCCTGCCGGTGGGCCTCCTCGCCGTTCTCCGCGAAGACCCGCTGCCCGTCCTGCCAGGCGTCGGAGACGTCGACGAGGTTCGTGAGCACCAGCTCCACCGCCCCCATGCGGCGGGCCACCTCCGGCAGCTGGGGGAGCTGGTGGACGTTGTCCTTCACCATGAGGCAAACAGCGTGGACGCGGGGGCGATCGAGCCCTCGCTCGCGCTTCGCGGCGGCCAGCGCCTGGGCCGCCTCCACCACCTCGTCGAGGTCGGATCGCACCCGGATGGCGCCGTGCACCTCGGGGGTGGCTCCGGCCAGCGAGAATCCGATGAAGTCCAGCCCGGCGTCGACCAGGGCCTCGGCCCGGCGCCGGTCCAGGCCCTGGCCGCTGGTCACGAACCCGACCGCCGGCGCCTCGCCCGGCGCTCGCTCCCCGCCGGCGCGCTTGGCGAGGCGCACCACTTCCACCAGGTCCCGGCGGAGCAGCGGCTCGCCCCACCCCTGGAGCACCACCGTCTCCACGTCCCGGAGCAGCGGCGCTAGCCTGGCGAAGTCCTCGAGGCGCATGTCGGCGTTCCGCCACTCGCGCCCCTGGCGGATGCACATGCGGCAGTCGAGCGGACAGCGGGTGGTGAGCTCGATCTGCCAGGCGGCGAACCGCCTGCGGCTCCGCCCGGCCAGCTTCGTGAGCCAGCCCCTCATCGCCGGGCGACCTCCGCCTGGCCCGGGTCCGGCCAGGGGCGGTGGCGGGACCGGCCGCAGGGCCTGGGCTCGCCCGCTGCCTCGCCGGCGACGTCGTTCATCGACTGGTACCACTCGTAGGTCCGGCCAATGGTCACCCGCAGCGGGGTGTCCGGCATGTCGAAGGCCTGCCTGGCCTTGGAGGAGTCGAAGTAGAAGGTCTTGGACTCGAGCCGCAGGCGGGTTCCGGTGAGCGGGAGCGGCCCGTCGGTCCTGGGCTGCACCACCTCGGTCAGCGCGGCGGCCAGGGCCACCAGCCAGCGCGGCATGACCCGGAGCCGCATCCCGCAGCCCACCACCTCGGCGATGGTCCGATAGAGCTGCAGCCAGGTCATGTTCTGGCCGCCCAGGAGGTAGCGCTCGCCCACCCGGCCCTTCAGGGCCGCCTCGATGTGCCCCTGGGCCACGTCGCAGATGGCCACCACGTTGAGGCCGCCCGGGGGGATGAGCGGCGGCGCGCAGTGGTTGGCGACCTCGACCACCTCGCCGCAGGAGACCTTGCGGATGTCCCGCGGCCCCATCACCGTGGTCGGGTTGACGATCACCGCCGGCAGGCCTCGCGCCGCCGCGTCCATCACGATCCCCTCGGCCAGGGCCTTGCTGTAGCCGTAGCGGAAGCGCTCCGGCTCGACGTTGAATCGGTAGGTCTCGTCGACCACCGCGTCGGGGTGGATCCCCAGCGCCGCCGCCGAGCTGGTGTGGACGAACCGCGGCACCCGGGCCCGGAGCGCCGCCTCGGCCACGTTGCGGGTCCCCTCCACGTTCACCCGCTGCATGGGCTCCACGCCCTGGCGCCAGTGGTCCACCACGCCGGCGGCGTGGAACACCACGTCGATCCCCTCCATGGCCGGGCCGAGCGTGCCGGGCTCGAGCACGTCGCCGGTGACGAACTCGAAGCGCCCGCCCTCGAGCAGGATCCGCGAGGCGCCCGGGCGCTCCAGGATGCGCACCTCCCATCGCTTCTCCAGCAGGCGAAGCGCCAGGTTCGACCCGATGAAGCCGGTGCCACCGGTGACGAGCGCCCGCGGCATGGTCCCTGAACGCCCTCCCGGCGCGGGCGCCAGACGCCCGGGGCGTCAGGCCTCCCCGGCGCCCGCGGCCGCGCGCTGCCCGCGGCCGGCGACCGCCTCGACGACGGCGTGCGGCTCGGCCCCCTCGGCCAGCTCCACCACGTGCCGCCAGCCGAGTGCCCGGGCGCGCTCCGCCGCCTCCGCGCCCAGGCAGTAGACGCGGACCTCCGGGTCCCAGCCGGGGAGGGCCCGCTCCTCCTCGAGCGCCTCCGCGTCCCGGGCGCTCCCGAGGAGCCAGCCGGTGAGCGGGGCGGCCTCGATGACCACCCGCGCCGCCGGCGTGAGCGGGCGCGGCATCTCCACCACCTCGGCCCCGGCCACGTCGAGCGCCGGCGCCAGGCCGCTCGCCGGCGCGAACACCCCGAGCCGCTCGCCGGCCAGCGGACGGCTCGAGAACCAGTCCAGCGCCGCCGCGTGGCGAACCGTCGGCCCGATGACGAACAGGGCCGGCGGGCGCACGCCCGCCGCCACCCCCGCCGCGTGCAGGCCGGCGAGGGTGCTCACCACGGTGCGCTGCCCGGCGGTGGTGCCGCGGGCCACCAGCGCCGCCGGGGTGCTGGCCGGCATGCCGGCGGCCACCAGCCGCGCCGCCACGTCCGGCAGGCTGGAAACGCCCATGTAGCCGACCAGGGTGGCGTGCGGGTCCTGGGCCAAGAGGTCCCAGCGCACCTGCGGCCCGCCTCCCTTGGCGCTCTCGTGCGCCGTGACCAGGGTCAGGCGCACCGACTCGCCGCGGTGGGTCACCGGGATGCCGGCGCAGGCGGTGGCGCCCAGGGCGGCGGTCACTCCCGGCACCACCTCGTAGGGGACGCCGGCGGCGCGGAGCGCCTCGGCCTCCTCGGCGCCGCGTCCGAATACGAGCGGGTCGCCGCCCTTGAGGCGCACCGTGCGCTTCCCCGCCAGCGCCAGGCGGACCAGGAGGGCGTTGATCTCCTCCTGCGGGACCGGGTGGTGTCCCGCCTCCTTCCCCACGCAGTGCAGCTCCACCGCCTCCGGCAGGTCGCAGGGCAGGGCCGTCGCCGCCAGCCGGTCGTACACCACCGCCTGGGCGGAGAGCAGGCGCTGGCGCGCCCTGGCGGTGAGGAGCCCCGGGTCGCCCGGGCCGGCCCCCACCAGCGACACCAGCCCCGGGCGCGACCCGGCCGCCGCGCCGGCCCGGGCCGCGAAGGGCAAGAGCGCCGCCGCGCTCGCCGGCTGTGGGCGGGCCGCCCCGGCCTCCTCGCCGCGCGGGGCTAGCCAGGCGTCGATCTCGGAGGCCAGCGGGACCCGGGCTCGCAGGCGGTCCACGTCCACGGTGGCGGAGAAGAAGGCGTCGTAGCGGCGCTCCATGCCCGCGAGCGTGTACCCGCCCGCGCGCACCGCCTGCCGGAAGCGCGCCGCCGCCTCCATCCACTCGCTCCACTCGGGGCCGAAGCGGCGCTCCAGCACCTGCCGGAGCCGGCGAGACACGAAGGGCGCCCCGCCGCCCGAGGCCACCGCCAGCTGCATCGCGCCGCGCTTCACCCGGGCCGGGAGGTGGAAGGTGCACAGGTCGGGGTCGTCGGCCACGTTGACCCAGATGCCGGCGTCCCGGGCCTCCTGGAAGACCCGGGCGTTCACGGCGCGGTCGTCGGTGGCGGCGAAGACCAGCGCGAACCCGGCGGTGTCCCGGGCGCGCCAGGGCCGGCGCCACAGCTCGATGACCCCGCGCCGCTCCAGCGCCTCGATGGGCGGAACGACCTCGGGCGCGATCACCGTCAGGCGCGCCCCCTCGGCCAGGAGCCCCTCGATCTTGCGGAGCGCCACCTCGCCGCCGCCCACCACCAGCACCGGGCGGCCGCCCAGGGCGAGCGTCACCGGGTACATGGGGCCTCCTGAGCGGGCGAGCCCACTGGCCTCACGCCTCCAGCTCCTCGCGGACCGAGATGGCGATCTTGTAGAAGACCGTCAGCATCAGCGCGCCCACCGCGTAGACGCCCAGGGCGATGAGGGTCTCCCGCCCGGTGGGCCAGTACTCGGTGACGTGGCCGAGCGGAGAGGGCACGAAGCCGGTCACCACCATCCCCAGCCCCTTGTCGATCCAGAGCGAGCCCACCACTGCCACCGCCGCCACCATGAGCAGGTTCTCGTTGCGGCGCAGGCGCGGGACCAGCAGCAGCACCAGCGACAGGACGGCCAGCGCCAGCGAGGCCCACATCCACGGCGCCAGGACCCCGTGCCCGTGCAGGCCCAGGTAGAGGTAGGCCAGGTGCTCGACGTGCTCGGGGATGTCGCTGTAGAGCGCGGTGAAGAGCTCCAGGCCGACGAAGAACACGTTGACCGCCATGGCGTAGGCCACGATCTCGCCCAGCTTGGCCACCGCCTCCCGGCCGGGGTCGAAGCGGCTCACCCGGCGCACTAGGAGCGCCAGCAGGATGAGCAGCGACGGGCCGGAGGCGAAGGCCGAGGCCAGGAAGCGCGGCGCCAGGATGGCGGTGAGCCAGAAAGGGCGCGCCGCCAGGCCGGCGTAGAGGAAGGCGGTGACGGTGTGGATGCTGACGGCCCAGGGGATGGACAGGTAGACCACCGGCTTCACCCACCCCGGCGGAGGCCGGCCGGCGCGCTCGGCGCGGAAGGTGGCTCGCGAGATGAGCACGTTCAGGACCAGGTAGCCGTTCAGGGAGATGAGGTCCCAGAACATTACCGAGTGCGGCGAGGGGTAGAGCAGCACGTTCATCACCCGGCGCGGCTGGCCCATGTCCACGAAGACGAAGAGCAGGCAGGTGATCACGGCCGGGATGGCCAGGAACTCGCCCAGGATGGCGAGCCGCCCGAAGGCCTTGTAGTGGTGCACGTAGTAGGGGAGCACCACCATCACCGCCGAGGCGGCCACGCCCACCATGAAGGTGAACTGGGAGATGTAGAGCCCCCAGGCCACGTCGCGCGAGAGCCCGGTGATGCCCAGGCCCTGGGCGAACTGCTGCATGTAGGTGGCGAGGCCGACGGCCACCAGGGCCGAGAGCACCGCCATCAGCGTCCAGTAACGGCGTCCACCTTTGAGTGCCTTCTCGAGCATGGCGACCTCAGAGGACGTAGAAGACGTGGGGGGAGGTCCCCAGCGACGGCTTGCGCCGCGCCAGGTCCTGGGTGCGCAGCAGGGCCGAGACCGCCGAGCCGGGATCGGCGGCGTCGCCGAAGGTGATGGCCCTGACGCCCAGGGCGTCGCAGGCCTCGACGCAGGCCGGCGGCCGGCCCTCGGCCAGCCGCTCCGCGCAGAAGGTGCACTTCTCCACCACCCCCTTGGTGCGGGTGGGGTAGTCGGTGGGCTCGCCCTTGAGGTGCGGCCGCGGATCCTCGAAGTTGAAGCTGCGGGCGCCGTAGGGGCAGCCGGTGATGCAGTAGCGGCACCCGATGCAGCGGTGCTCGTCCATCATCACGATGCCGTCGGGGCGCTTCCAGGTGGCCTCGGTGGGGCAGACCCGGACGCAGGGCGGGTTGTCGCAGTGGTTGCACAGCACCACCACGGGCCGGTCCTTCACCTGCGCCGGGACGTAGGGCGTGACCCGCTCCGGGAACACGTTCGCCAGGCGCTCCTTCCACACCCACTTCACCTCGTGCCTGGGGTCCGGCACGGTCGGGACGTTGTGGGCGCGGTGGCAGGCCTCCAGGCACACCTGGCACCCCGGCTTGGTGAGGCACTTGCCCTGGTCGACCACCATGGCCCAGCGCTTGCCGCGCACGGCTTCCGGAGCCGGCTCGGTCCTGGGGCTCCCGGTGAGGGCCCGGGCCGCCGGCACCGATCCGGCCAGTGACAGGCCGGCGATCTTGAGGAAGCTGCGTCGCCTCATGGCTCGCCTCCCGCCGCGCCGCGGAACGCGGTGACGACCCGGGGCTTCTGCTGGTGGCAGTCCCAGCAGAAGGCCTCCACGCCGGCGTACTCGTGGCACTTGATGCAGAACTTGGCCGGCTCGGCGTGGCAGCGCAGGCAGGTGCCGGTGAGGCTCATCCGGTGCCGCTGGCCGTCGCTGGCCACGTAGATGCGCTGGTCGCCGCGCACCACCGCGTCGCGCCACTGGTTCAGGATCTCCATGTGCCGGGCCCGCATCACCGAGGTGGGCTCGATGCACTGGGTGGCCCCGCCGACGGGCTTCGCCAGCTCCGGCGGCTGCCCCTTGCCGCGCCCGAGGCCGTACCAGGCCGGCCCGGTCGCCACCCCGGCGAAGACCGCCAGCCCCACCAGGACCTTGCCGGTGTCATGCATGGCTGTCCTCCGCGCCGGCGCGCATGGGCTCCTTGCGGAAGTTGAGCTCGCGCTCCTTCTCGCCCTTCATCACCAGCGCGTTGGCGACGAGCTCGGTGATGCCGGTGACCTTGACCTCGGGGGCCCAGAACTCGGTCACGGTCGAGAGGGTGGCCCGGTCGATGGCGCACATGGCGGCGAGCTGGTTCACCCCGTGCTTGTCGTGGACGAAGCGGACCGCGTTGCCGCGCGGCAGGCCCCCGCGGAGGCGGATCTCCATGTTCTCCTCGGTGCCCAGGCCGGCCCCGCCGCCGCAGCAGAAGGTCTGCTCGCGGATGGTGTTCTCCGGCATCTCGAAGAAGTTGCGCAGCACGCTCCGGAGGACGTAGCGAGGCTCCTCGAACATCCCCATCGCCCGCGACGGGTTGCACGAATCGTGGAAGGTGACGCGCCGGCCGTCGTTCCGGCTGGGATCGAGCTTGAGCTTCCCGTGCCGGATGAGGTCGGCGGTGAACTCCATGATGTGGACCGCCTTGGTGGAGCGGGCGTGCTCGAACCGTGTGCCGGTGATGGGCGAAACCGGCACTTCCAGGAAATCGGCCGGGCCGTTCAGGGTGTCCATGTACTGGTGCAGGACGCGCCACATGTGGCCGCACTCGCCGCCCAGGATCCACTTCACCCCCAGGCGCCTGGCCTCGGCGTAGATCTTGGCGTTGAGCCGCTTCATGGCCTCGGCCGAGCTGAAGAGGCCGAAGTTGCCGCCCTCGGAGGCGTAGGTGCTGAAGGTGTAGTCCAGGCCGATCTCGTGGAAGAGGGCCATGTAGCCCATGCAGGTGTAGGTGCCCGGGTCGGCCAGGAAGTCGCCGGAGGGGGTGACGAAGAGGACCTCGGCTCCCTTCTTGTTGAGGGGGACCTCGATCTTGATTCCGGTGACCTCCTCGATGTCCTCGGCGAAGAACTCCAGGGTGTCCTTGAGGCCGTGCGGCTGGATGCCGAGGTGGTTGCCGGTGCGGAAGCAGTTGGCCACCGGTTCCTGGATCCAGTTCACGCCGATCCCGAGCAGGAGCATGAGCTCCCGGGCCATCATGGTGATCTCGGCGGTGTCGATGCCGTAGGGGCAGAACACCGAGCAGCGGCGGCACTCGGTGCACTGGTAGAAGTAGTAGAACCACTCCTTGATGACCTCGGGCGTGAGCGGCCGGGCCCCGGCCCAGCGCCCCAGGATCTTGCCGGCGGTGGTGAAGTCGTTCCGGTAGATGGAGCGCAACAGCTCGGCGCGCAGCACCGGCATGTTCTTCGGGTCGCCGCCGCCGATGTAGAAGTGGCACTTGTCCGCGCAGGCGCCGCAGCGGACGCAGATGTCCATGAACACCTTGAAGGAGCGGTACTTGTCGAGGCGCTCCCGGATCCCGTGGATGACGATCTCCTTCCAGTTCTCGGGGAGCTTCCAGTCCGCGTCCAGCGGCGACCACTCGTGGGCGTTGGGGAAGCCCATGTAGTCCAGGTTCTTGGGCTTGGCGGGGAATATGAAGTTGCCGAGCCGGAGCTCGGGCACCTGCTCCATCCAGCCCTGCTCCGGGGTGCGCTGGTAGTCGATGTGGAGCAGGCCGTCCTGGCGGTAGTACTCGATCTGGTCCGGCTTGGGGGCGTGCTCCTTCTTGGGGGCGCCGGACATGATCAAGCCTCCTTCTCCAGCGGCAGACCGGCGGCGCGCATGCGCTCGCGGAACTCGTCCTCGTACTCCTGGTAGGTGTGGACCTCGACCGGGGCGTTCCAGGGGTTCACGTGCCGCACCTCCCGGGTGTTGGCGGTGAGGTTCCGGGTGGGCGACATGAAGACCCCGGCGAAATGCATGAGCTTGCTGAACGGGAAGTAGGCGAAGAGCGTGCTCACCAGAAAGAGGTGCACGTAGAAGACCGGGTCGGCCACGCCCGAAGGCGGCGGCGCCAGGTGCAGCAGCCCCATGGCCCAGGCCTTCACGGTCGGTACGTCGATCTTGGAGACGTGGCGCATCCAGGCGCCGGAGAGGCCGATGCTGAGGAGCAGGAAGAGCGGGAACCAGTCGCCGGGGAGCGACAGGTAGCGCAGCGGCGGAGAGGCGAGCCGGCGCAGGAGCAGGAAGCTGCCCGCGGCCAGGAAGACCACGGTGGTGGCCAAGATCTCCGGCAGGCCCACCTGGAAGAAGCCGTCCAGCGTCGTCACCGCCAGCACCAGGCGGGGCACCGGCTCGGCGAAGAAGCGCAGGTGGCGGACGAGCACCACCAGGAGCGACCAGTGGAAGGCGAGCCCGGCCGCCCACAGCCACTTGCTGGAGGCGTAGGTGAGCCGGCCGTCTTCGAGCGCCACCCTGGTGTTGCGGAACAGCGACCTGAAGCAGAGCACCTCCAGGGCCATCCGGGCCACCACCCCCGCGGTGGTGGAGGGGTTCTCCACCTTGGACTGCCGGATCCAGGGGAGCGACTTCTGCTGGCCGCAGGTGGTGGGGATGCGGAAGGGCACCGGCGACCGCGCCCAGTCGAGGACCCGGAGCACCACCCCCACCACGAACACCGCCGCCGCCGCGTAGGGGACGGCGACGCCGAAGAGCCAGCGCAGGCCGAGCCCGGAGGCGCCCAGCAGCGCCACGAGGAACAGCGCCACCACCGCCAGCAGGGACACGAGGACGCCCATGAGAGTCACCTCGGCGAGTCGGGCCCCTGGGGCGGCGAGAGCCGCACCACCCCGGGGTCGGGCTCGGACGGCGCGTCGCCGTGCCAGCGGCGCAAGAGAGATGCCACGCTTCGCTTGAGCTCCTCCTGGCGCAGGCGGAAGATCTGCTCGCGCAGCCGCACGTAGACGTCGAAGGCCAGCCAGGCCAGCCGCTCGATGCGCCCGTCGACCTCTGCCAGCTCGGCGGAGCGCCCTCCGCCGGCCAGCTCGGAGGCCAGCTCGTCGCGGATGACGTCGCGCAGCCGGTACACGAAGCCGACGGCGCGCGACGGGCTGAGCTCCTGCACCGAACGGATGCGGAGAATGGCCTCGAGCGCGGTGGCGGTCCCGGCGGGAATCTCGCCCGCGCCGGCGATGGCTTCGAGCAGCTGGGGGAGCCCGGTGGAAAGCGTGTGGCCCACCGGGTTCCCGAACGGGTCTTCGCGCCGCCAGCGGACCGCCGTCTGCGCGCCGTAGTCGGCGAGGACGGCGTCGAGCCAGCGCCGGAACAGGGCGGCGCGCCGGTCGACCATGAGCGCCAGGAGAGTCATGCTCGCACCCTGCGCTGGGCTTCGGGCCTTCAGGCTTCAGGAGCAGCGCGCGATGCCGTTCCCGACGCCCGGGGCCCGCGGCCCGAGGCCTCGGCTCACACGCACCCGGTCGGCTTGGGCAGGCCCGCCACCTTGCAGGCGCCCTTGGCCGGGCCGGACGGAAAGAGATCGTAGATCTCCTGCAGCTTCATGTTGTTGTCCTTGCAGACCTTGCGGATCATCGGCGCCACGCCGAACTTCTGGTAGTGCTCGCGCAGGTAGTGCACGAGCTGCCAGTGCTTCTCGCCGAGCTCCTTCAGGCCCTCGGTCTCGGCGAGCGCCAGCGCCACGTTCTTGTCCCACTTCTCCGGCTGCTGGATGAAACCGTCCTCGTCGAGTTCGAGGACCATGTCACCGACCTTGAGTTGTGACATTCCGATCTCCTTCTGCGTTTGACGACGGTGAACCCTCCCACTGCTCGACGGCGGATGCGTTCCCTCGAGCCTCGGCCAGCCGCAGCGCCTCCGCCGAGGCGGGGGGCGGGCGGTAGTGGAGCTCCGCGGCGAAGGCGGCGCACAGGCGCGCCTCCTGGGTGCGCCGCAGCGCGTGCAGGGCGATGGCGAGGTGGAAATAGGCGGCGCCGTTCTCGGGCTCGAGCTCGACTGCCCGGCCCAGGGACTCCACCGCCTGATCGGCCTCGCCGAGGTGCAGGTGGCCGATGGCCTGGTTGAAGTGCGCCAGCGCCAGCGCCGGATCGGCGGCGGCGGCCCGGCGGTTGGCATCGACGGCGGCCGCGAATTCCCAGCGCGAGAGCAGGATGCCACCCAGGTTCACCCAGGCGGCGGCGCAGCCCGGGTCGATCTCGACCGCGGCGCGGAGCTCGCGCTCGGCGTCGCGGGCGGCCCCGGCCTTGAGCAGCGCCGTGCCCCGGCGAGCGTGCCCCATGGCCGCGGCGGGCGCGTCCGCCGGGACGCGCCGGAGCTCGGAGATCGAGGTGCTCGGGGCCATGGCGCGCCGCAGCTCGGCCATGCACGGGCTCATGGAAGGCCTCCGGCGGCGCGCCGGGGCGCGCCGGAGGCGCGGCCGCGAGCCGCCTGGACCAGGCCCTCGGCCCAGCCCGGCGTTCCCAGCGCGTGCAGGTGCAGGTAGGTGGCGACCGCGTTGCCTACCTTGAGGCCCTCGCGACCCGGCCACAGGCCGGCGCCGCGCTCGACGGCCAGGGCGGTGTCCGCGCTCGCGGGGCCGATCACGCGCGAGTGGTGGAACTCGTGGCCCAGCAGGCGAGTCCCCACCGGCAGGAACGGGTTCTCGCGATCCACGGTGGCGGCCGTGTAACCGTGCCCCTGCGGCCGCGGGGTGTGCTCGACGCGGATGGGGAGGGCGCCGACCATGGGGTGCTCGCGCCCGTCGCGGGCCACGGACCGTGCCAGGTACATGAGCCCGCCGCACTCGGCCCAGGCGGGGAGCCCGTCCGCCAGCGCCCGGAAGAGGTCGGCCCGCAGGGACTCGTTGGCGGCCAGCGCCTCGGCGTGCTCTTCGGGGAAGCCCCCGCCGGCGTAGAGCGCATCCACCTCCGGGAGCCGCCGGTCGGCGAGCGGGGAGACGGCGACCAGCTCCGCCCCGGCCGCCTCCAGCCCCTCCAGATTTTCCGGGTAGTAGAAGGAGAAGGCGGCGTCGCGCAGTACGCCGATGCGGACCTTGGGGCCCTGGCCGCGGGCGGGCGTGGCCGCCGCCGCCGCGGGCAGGGGGGTGGCCCGCGAGGCGCAGGTCCACACCGCCTCCAGGTCCACGTGCCTCGCCACCGCCTCGCCGAGGGCCTGGAGCACCGCCTCGCGCTCCGGGTGCTCGGGCGCGCACAGGAGGCCCAGGTGGCGGGACGGGAGCAGCTGGCCCTGGAGGCGCGGGATGGCGCCCAGCACCGGCACGCCGGCGTAGGCCAGGAGCGCCCGGCGGATGACGTCCTCGTGCCGCCCCGGGCCGACGCGGTTCAGGATCACCCCGGCCAGAGGGAGCTCCGGGTCCATCGCCCGGCATCCGAGCACCAGGGCCGCCAGCGTGCGGGTCACCTTGGCGGCGTTGAGGACCAGGACCACCGGGGCGCCCGCCAGCTTGGCGAGCTGGGCCGTGGAGTGGGAGCCGGACGGGTCCATGCCGTCGAAGAGACCCCGCTTGCCCTCCACCAGCGCCAGGTCGGACTCCCGCGCGGCCCGCTGCAGCGAGGCGGCGACGGCCGCCCGCGGCATGAGCCAAGTGTCGAGGTTGCGGCCGGGAGCCCGCGCCGCGGCCCCCAGCCAGGCGGCGTCGATGAAGTCGGGCCCGACCTTGAACGGGGCGACCCGCCGCCCCCGGTCGGCGAAGGCGCGGGCCAGGCCCAGGGTCACCAGGGTCTTGCCGGTGTCGCCGGCGAGGCCGGCGACGACGATCCTGGGGAGGGCTGGCTGCGCCACCGGTTCCGTCCCTAGGCCATGTCCAGGAAGCCGCAGGGGCACTCGTCCGCGCACTTCTTGCAGCCGTCGCAGGTGTCGAGCTTGATCTTGAAGTACGTGCCGGGCGCCTTCTCGGCTACCTTGGTGAAGCAGGAGGGCGTGCAGTACATCCAGCAGCGTTCGCAGCCGAAGCAGAAGCCGCACGACATGCAGCGGGAGGCCTCCTCCAGCACCTGCTCCTTGGTGATGCCCAGGTCGATCTCGGCGGCGGGGTTCGCCAGGCGCTCCGCCGGAGCCAGGGCGCCGCGCTGCGTCCGAGGCTTGGCCTCGTAGAAGTCGAGCTTGAGCCGCGAGACCGGGATCTTCGGTTGCGGCGGCGGCTCGCCCAGCGCCTCGCCGCGCAGGGTGGCGTGGATGGAGTCGGCGGCGGTGCGCCCCTGGCCGATGGCGATGGTCGCCAGCCCGAGGTTGATGTTGTCGCCGCCGGTCCACACCTTGGGGTGGGCGGTCTTCCCCCACTTGTCGGCCTCGAGCCAGCGGATGCCCGCCAGCGAGCCGCCCAGGGAGCGGAAGTCGGGCTCCTGGCTCACCGCGGTGATGACCGTGTCGCAGTCGTACTCGAGGAGCTCGCCGGTGGGGACGGGCGAGCGCCGGCCCGAGGCGTCGGGATCGCCGAGCTTCATCCGCTCCACCACCAGCCGGGTCACCTTGCCCGAGCCGTCGCGGACGATCTTGGAGGGCGCCGCCAGGAACTCGATCGTGACGTTCTCCTCCAGGGCGCCGACCACCTCATCCTCGATGGCCGGCATCTCGGTGCGGGTGCGGCGGTAGAACAGGGTGACGTCGGCGCCCATCTTCTTGGCCACGTCGGCGGCGTCGGTGGGGAGGCGCAGACAGACCCGTGCCGCGTCGATGGCGGTGTCGCCGCCGCCGATGACCGCCACCTTGCGGCCGATGGGGGGCGGCTGGCCCATGGCCACTTGCCGCAGGAACCCGGTCCCGGTGTAGACGGACGGCCCCTCCTCGCCCTCCACCTTGATCTGCTTGCCGGCGTGGGCCCCGATGGCGATGAAGATGGCGTCGAAGTCCTTCTGCAGGGAGTCGAAGGGGACGTCCTTGCCCACCCCAGCACCGCAGCGGATCTCCACGCCGAGCGCGGCGATGCGGGCCACCTCGGCGGCCAGCACCTCCCGCGGCAGGCGGTAGTCGGGGATGCCGTAGCGCAGCATGCCACCCGCCTCGGGCAGGCTCTCGAAGACCGTCACCCGGTAGCCCCGGCGCGCCAGGTGGTAGGCGCAGGAGAGGCCGGCCGGGCCCGAGCCGATCACCGCCACCTTCTCCGGGAGGCTCCCTGGGGCGGCCTCGGCGCGGAGCGCGAGCCTGCGCTCGATGCCCCAGTCGCCCAGGAACCGTTCCACCGAGTTGATGGCGACGGCGCTGTCCTTGTCCTTGCGGTTGCATTCCGACTCGCAGGGATGGGGGCAGACCCGCCCCAGCACCGCCGGCAGCGGGTTCTTGGCCACCAGTTGGCGGAAGGCCTCGTCGAGCGCGTCGTCGAGCGACTTGCCCACCTTGGTGTGCTGCGAGATGGTGTTGAGCCACCCGCGCACGTCGTTGCCGGCCGGGCACTCGTCCATGCAGGGCGCGAGCTTCTGCACCTGCGCCGGGCGCAGCGCCGAGACGGTGCCGCCCGAGCCGCCGCGGCTCACGATCTTGAGCGGCTTCGCCGCCTTGTCGACCTTCTTGAGCAGGGCCATGTGCGAAGCCTTCCGGGGGCGGCGGGTGCGGCTAGCCGCCTTGGTAGTCGGGGTTCAGGACCACGTAGCTGCCGCCGACGTAGGAGTAGACGGTCTTGCCGCTGTCCATGAGGAGGCGGATGGCCTCCTTGCAGACCTGCTTGTCGCACTCCTCGCCGAACTTCTCGGCCATGGCCTTGGTGAGGTCCATGGCCTTGAGGTTCTTCTTCCCGGCGTAGTCCTTGAGCAGCGCGTACATCGCGTCGGCGACCGCTTCGGCGGTGGGGGCGGCCATGGCGCCTCTCCTAGCCCTGGGACGACTGCCGGATGTGCGCCGAGCGGCGGAAGCTCTCGCCGGCGTGGCGGAAGTCGTCGATGTGGTACTTCGTGAAGGGGATGCCGGTGAGCTTGAAGAACTTCGACCAGCCGATGCGCTCGATCC